>CAYHCO010000132.1:0-1616 GCA_964355105.1 uncultured Porphyromonadaceae bacterium | reverse complement strand
AGGAGGGAATTGATTTCATCGATCAGGCCGCGGGATGAATAAGTGGCTCCTGAAATAGCATCAATGTTCTTGTGCAATTCAAACTTCTTGTCAGGGCTGCCATAAAATTGGGAAAGCCAGCCTTTATTGGTTATTTCTGATCCAAACTCTGATCGGTACTTTAATACCTTAATGAAACTGATCGTGCCCGGAGGATTAATAACTACCATCAAATCAAATCGTTCAAACCTGCCTTGAGCAGAAGTCAGTACAAGGGTTCCGGTTTGTTCCCCGGAGTGGTTCCTGATACGGTAAAACTCCCTGTTGTCGGTGGTTTTAAGGTATTCTGATCTATCGTAGGCTGATGACAATTTCGCAAGCTCTTTGTCCACCTGCTTGCTGTGAGCGGTCCACAAAGGCTGGTCCGGGATATCGGCATGAATACCCAAAATGGTTATGATAAGTATTAACTTGATCATGATTGAACTTTATTAAAACCATACACCTATGCCGGCATTCAGATAAGGAGTAAAATTGCTGTCGGTTTTGGCCTTGCGCAAACGCGCATCGATTTTGAAGACCGCCCCTTCGGCAGGTTTCCAGCCAAACCCAAAAACATATTCATTTACACGGCACTTTTCCTGGCGCACCGCACTTTCATCCACTGAAAAATGGGTGTCGTAATACTCGAACCTGCAGAATACATTCAACTGATGTGAGCTGGAGGTGAGCTTGAGCAGGTTATAAGACTCTTCAATATAAAAGCCGAGAACAGATTTACCAAGATCACTATTGGTGAAATCGTTATAAGCGGCACTGTTGGATTGCTTGGCATAAATCACCTGTGCCCGTGACTGAAATCCCTTCCAGCCAAATCGAGCATCAAATCCAACCATTCCTATTCCCACGACAGTAGAATCTGCCCTGGCAATCGCTGCTTCGTTGGACCTGTCCAGGTTATTAAACAGCGCCGATTGGGTATCCCCGAAATATCCGGCCAATCCCAGTTTTAACCCCCTGATTCCAAAATAATCCACCTTTGCCGAAAGGTTTGGAGCAGAAAGAAATGATTTTGCCCCCTTTTGGCGACCATTGCGCAGATAGCCTGATCCGTTCAGTGTTCCTTTTGAGTCGGAACCATAGCTGCTGAATCCATTAACCAGATAAACCTGGTATTTGAGTCCGATCTCCTGAAATCTTCCGGTGAATCCGGCTCCGATTTCCCTCCAGGTCGAGGGTACGATAAGATTATCCACCATCGGGCGCAATACCCCGTTGAAAGTCGTAGGCTCATGATACTCATTGATAATACCCATCGGGATGATCATCAATCCGGCGCGAAAGCTCAGCGCATCAGAGAAATTGTGGTTTAAGAAGGCTTGCTCAACATATAGCTCCTTGACGTGCTCAAATTCCACTTCAGCTAAAAACTGTGTTTTTTCTGAGAACCGGTAGCCGAGGCTCATAACCATTCTGGAAACATCCAGACTGGTATTGGACCTTTTACCTGTTTGAAGCTGGCTGGTCATATCCACCTGAGCGTATCCACCAATATTTAGCTTCTGATTGGTCTTGGACAGGAGTACGGAAGCCAGGTTTTGCGGGGAATTGTCCTGCTGACCAAAGGCTGTAATTGC
>CAYHCO010000131.1:0-1660 GCA_964355105.1 uncultured Porphyromonadaceae bacterium | reverse complement strand
GTCATTCCTGCTCCCCCTGCTAGACTTGAACTAGCGACCCTCTGATTAACAGTCAGATGCTCTAACCAACTGAGCTAAGGAGGAATTCGGGGTGCAAAAATACAAAAAGTCTTTTACTTTACAATAGGCGAATGAAAAATATTTTCCGGGGGACTGTTCAAACCGGAAGGTTGCCTATCTTTACATGCCATAGACAATCTTAAATTAACCGGCTTGAGCCAGTCGATCCTTCTTATAACACCGCCGTTTACGCAGCTGAATACGCCTTACCCGGCGACTGCCTGCCTGAAGGGGTTTATGAATACGAAGAATATCGCATCACACCAGTGCGACCTGGGGATCGAGGTGATCGTGGAGATTTTCTCGCAGGAGGGATTAACCGGGCTTTTTAAACGGGTCGAAGAGTGGACAGGCGCACAGGCGGACAAGCGTACAGGCGGACGGGAGGACGGGAGGACGGGTATACAGGCGGACGATGTGCGGCGCATGGTGGCGCTGAAGGATGAATATATCAACACCATCGGGCTGGTTGTGGCGTTTTTGCAGGGCCGGCAGCCTGAGCTTGCCCATCTCATCTGTGGCGGTGACTGGCTTCCGGAAGGATCGCGATTCGGCCAGACGACCGACCTGGACCACGATTTCGGCCATCTCGGGATACATGACCGGGCGAAATACCTGGCCACGCTGTACCTTGAAGATATCTCCGACCTGATCACGGCTACCATCGACCCGGAATTCGGTTTCAGCAGGTATGCCGAACGGCTTGGAAGATCGGCCGGATCATTCGATGATTTGCAGGAAATGCTGGAGCAGCCGGCGGGATTTATCGGATCAGTTCTGAATCAACTGCTGGAAGAAAAAATCGCGGAGTACCACCCAACCCTCGTCGCTCTTTCCGTGCCTTTTCCGGGCAACCTCTACAGCGCGCTCAGATGCGGTCAATGGATCACTCAGCATCATCCGGAGATAAAAATTGTGATGGGCGGTGGTTTTGTCAATACCGAATTGAGGTCGCTCACCGATCAGCGGGTGTTCGACTTTGTCGATTTCATCACCCTCGACGACGGTGAAGCGCCATTGCTTTGCCTTGTCGAATATCTTGACGGATGCCGTTCAATGGAAAACCTGAAACGCACTTTTATGCGGTTGAACGGATCGGTTGTATTCCAAAACGGATCCACGGAACCGGATGTGGCTCAGTCCGCAACAGGCACCCCCGACTACGCCGGACTGAAGCTTCAGGACTATCTTTCGGTGATGGAGGTGGCCAACCCGATGCACCGACTGTGGAACGACGGCCGGTGGAACAAGCTGATGCTGGCGCATGGCTGCTACTGGGGCAAATGCACCTTCTGCGATGTGAGCCTCGATTACATCCAACGCTACGACCCCGGAAAACCGGCAGAGATTTGCGACCGCATCGAACGGATCATTTCCCAGACCGGCCATCATGGGTTCCATTTTACAGATGAAGCCGCTCCTCCCGTGTTGCTGCGTGACCTGGCCTTGGAGATCCTGAGGAGAAACCTCACTGTAGCCTGGTGGACCAACATCCGTTTTGAAACCCGGTTTACCAGCGATTTATGCCTCCTGCTGAAAAAATCAGGATGCATCGCGGTTTCCGGCGGACTGGAGGTTGCCTCCGACCGTATTCTCAGGA
>CAYHCO010000130.1:0-1695 GCA_964355105.1 uncultured Porphyromonadaceae bacterium | reverse complement strand
AAAGTGATTTCCTTTGAAAAGATCACAGCCATCGAACTTAGCAAACCCAAAGGCTGGAAATCCTTCTCCGGCATGGGAGTTAACCGAAACCTGAACCGGACGGAATTGAATTTCGGAGGAAAGTATGCAGTCACCATAAGCATGACCAGTGGCCGCCTGCTCACTCTCACCACCAACAAGCCTCAGGAGCTTAAAAGTTTTCTCCAAAACCTGCCGGAGGGCAAGTTGGTCATTAAGATTGAGCTGTAGGACAGTCCGCAGTCGGCAGTTGGCAGCTAGTTATTATTTACGAGGATCAATGAGTCCAGTTTGTGCGTATAGTCAGCAATTCGGGATTGCTGGGAAGGATCCTTAAATAGATTGCGGACTTCATCGGGATCGGCAGTCAGATCATAAAACTCCTCGAATCCCGGATGCTGCTGATACCTGATAAGTTTATACCCGTTGGATCGAACACATTCAGATTGCGGGATGCTCTTGAAATCCCACAGGTGCTCAAAAAGGATAAATTCCCTGGGCTTCACTTTTTCTCCATAGACTACAGGCACCAGACTCTGTCCCTGGGCTGATGCAGGAACCTGAATCCCTGCGAATTCCAAAATAGTTGGATCGATATCAATGTTGAGGCCAGGCATTTCTGGCGTTTTGCCCCGATTCTCTGCTGATGCCCTGGGATCATAAATAATAAGCGGAACCCGGAGCGACTGTTCGTACATCAGCCATTTATCAGCCAATTGCCTGTCGCTGAGGAAATAACCGTTATCTCCCATGAAAATGATTATGGTATTGTCGGCTAATCCCCTTTCCTTCAGCTTCTCCCTGATCCGTCCAATAACCGCATCAATTCCACTGACCATGCGGTAATACCCCTTGACCATTTCCTGAAACTTTTCAGGCGTATCGAAACGCCAGTACCACCGTTCGCGGCTGAAAGAATTTCGAATGAAATCGGGATGGCTGTTAAAGACTTCCGGCGTGGATGTCCGTGGCAACGGGATAACATCATTTTTATAGAGCGTATCGCACCATTCGGGCCAGAAATATTGCTCTTTGCTCTCATCAACGGCATGCGGCGCCCAGAAACTCAATGAAAGGCAAAATGGCTTATCGGGGCTGCATGAATCAAGAAAGTCATTGGCAAATTTACCGTGAAGGTCTGTTAGATGGATCTTTTTCCCATCCAGCTCCTTCCAGTAAGGATAGGCGGTCATTTTCTTATAATCAAATAGTGAGTCCGCCCATCCTTTTTCGATATTAACCCCGAATTTTCCAATAAAACCGGTCTGGTAACCCGATTTTTTTAACAGGTATGGAAAGGTTTCCTTAAGCATTTCAGGTTTCACCGGCGGCATGGTAAAAGTGTAACCATGGGTTCGTTCGTAGAGTCCGGTTATTATACTGGCCCGGCTTGCGGCACAGATAGGCGTGGTAACGAAGGCATTCGGGAACCTGATGCCCTCACTGGCAAGCCTGTCCATGTTCGGTGTGTAAATAATGCCGTTACCCGCGCAATGCATGGCATCCCACCGCTGGTCGTCCGTGAGGATGAAAATGATGTTCGGACGCTTTACGGGTTCCTTGGCACAACCGGCAGCCAGCCCGGCCAGTCCGGTCAATGCCAGTCCGATTGTCCGGGTATTCCTGATCATATTATCTGAATATTAACCTGTTTACGTGTATTGAGATTAAACCAGA
>CAYHCO010000129.1:0-1799 GCA_964355105.1 uncultured Porphyromonadaceae bacterium | reverse complement strand
GTGCATCCTGTTCTTATCCCAGTCCCGGGCTTTTTGATCGAATTCGCTCATGATACAAATTTTTAATACTGTTTTTTCCGGTTTTACCAACAGGTAAGGATTATAAATTATCAATGGTCAGCTTAAGAATGACCCCCGATAATAATGCGCATGATTTTGAGGTTCAACACGAAAAATCTGACAACCTGCCAGGGAAAGAATTTGCGCCAGAATCTGGTTGATGTGGTTGGGTATGGTGGATAATTGATCTCCTTCGGTCCGGGTGTAATATGTTTTTCTTGCATGACAACTATTTAAAAATGGGAAACTGGTTAAAATTAAAAGTTAAGGTTGTACCTATTCAGGGATCAAAAACCAAAATGGCTTTGCCTTTGCTTTATAGATAAAGAGGTAATGCAAAAGCAATTTAACCCAATGTCCTGCCAGTCCTGGCTCTCCGATGGTATAATTCAGGTCTCTTCCCCAATCAGGATATTTTCTGTAATCCGGTACAATCGGGAATACCGTCATTGATGCGGCCATGCCATTGCGTATTCCATAACCCGATGAGATGATGCAGGCGGCACCCATCCTCGCCATGGAAGCCTTGTGCGGCGAACCGTTCCTGCCATTTTTTATCCAGTCGATGATATTTAGCGCAACAACTTTCCCAATGACCCCGGAGGGCATCCCGGTCCTTGGAGCTGTTGGAAAAATTGCCAGGCCACTCTTGCTGCTTCTGGGTTGAGAAATCGGATGAGGCACTGCGAAAGCGATGCCGGCAGCAAAGATATTCGGGTAGGCCGGACTTTGATATGTTGAAGGCCAGTCCTCAGCACTCCATTCTGCATAAGGACGACTTGTATAATCTGCATCCACCTTCATAAATCCGCTTGGTGCAAACAGTGCTGCAGTAATATCTTCGCCTTTACGGTCATATGCTTTCAGTCCGGCGCCTGCAAAAGATGGAATCAACATGGCAAAATCAAACTCCTGAACATGCTGTTCTCCGTCAAGTGTCTCATAATATGCCTTTCCCTCTTCAACCTTTACAATGCCCGCTTTGGTAATCCACCTGATGTCATACTCTGCAAGGATCGATTCGGCAAAAACCCGTGTGGAAGTAACATATCCGCCTTTTTTAATAAAAGCGCCTCCCATGCCGAAATCACCTACTTCATTTTCATTGCTGATCCAGGTGATCTCAGCCATGTGATTCAATTTGCGTTTTGAAATTTCAAAGGCAACATTGAGTGCATACTCAAATGCGGCACCCTGGCATGTGGCTGTAGGATGACCAGTTCCGATCAGAAACCGTTGCTTCTCCCCCTTTGCCATTTTTCCGAGAGCCAGTTGCAGGTTTCGCCATGCATCTTCTGCATGCGGATAAGTGCATACCGAATTGGTAAAACCCTGTGGTCCCAGACCTTCAGTGGCGGCAAAGTTTAACTTCGGACCCGTGGCATTTATTAGGAAATCGTATTCAACCCTCCCTGACTGCCCGGCCTTCCCTGCTTCGGTATATTCAAACTCAACATAAGGGATCCCGCCATCAGATCCGCCTTCAGGATGGATGGCAGTTGCTTTTCCCTGGAAAAACTCAATTCCTTGACGCCTGTATACCGGTCCAAGCGGAAAAGAAACCTGGCCTGCTGTCATCCGGCCGATTCCCACCCAGATGTTTGAGGGGATCCACTGGTACCGGTCGTGCGGGCTCACAACGATTACCTTGTGTTTACTACCGAGTTTGTGTTTCAGAAGCAGTGAAGCTGTATGGCCGGCGATGCCGGCACCAAGAACGACAATTTTTTTCATGACTA
>CAYHCO010000128.1:0-1845 GCA_964355105.1 uncultured Porphyromonadaceae bacterium | reverse complement strand
GGGAGTTCTCATTCTTTCCGATACTTCTGGATGCGATGGAAAACCGGGGACTGGAATTTGAGACGGTCATGCAGGAGAGCAGGTATGAGAAAATCCTGAACACTATGCTTACCGATAAGGGCCTTGAATACGGGAATCTGCCGAAAGCACTGATCCCGTTCCACACATACGGCGAACAAACACGGACCGCTTTTGCTGAACACCTCGCTGAAGCGGCCAATTATGCACTTTCCGGAAATAAGGATTGTTATATTCACTTCACATCCCTGCCTCAGCATGTTGAGTTGATGGAAGCCCATTTTAGGGAAATCCAGCAAGCATACGAAGAAAAATATAATATCAGGTACCATATTTCATACAGTATTCAGCAGCCATCCACCGATGTCATCGCTGCTGACGGCAGCAATAATCCTTTTCGGGATGAACAAGGAAACCTTGTCTTCAGGCCAGGTGGTCATGGTGCATTGCTTCAAAACCTGAATAATATTGATGCCGATCTGCTGATCGTTAAAAACATCGACAATATCTGCCATGATCGGTTCAAAGAGGACACCTACCTGTATAAGAAGGCATTGTCGGGTTACCTGATTTCGCTTCAGGATCAGATTTTCTCCTTTCTGAACGGACTGAACAACCCTACCCTTCCTTCGATGAAGGTGATCGACAGCATTTGGTCGTTTGTAGAGAACCGTTTACAGGTTGTTCCACCACAGGAAAGCGAATCCTGGAAGAAAGAAGAAAAGGTCGAATACCTGATTAATAAGCTCAATAGACCCATCCGGGTTTGCGGCATGGTTGAAAACGAAGGGGAACCGGGTGGAGGACCATTCTGGGTCAGAAACAATGATGGTTCCATAACCTTGCAGATCGTGGAAGCCAGCCAGATCGACCGCCATAATCCGGACCAGGAAAGTATTTTGCAAAATTCAACTCATTTCAATCCGGTTGATCTCGTTTGTTCAACCAAGGATTTTAAGGGGAATACGTTTGATCTTACCCGGTTCGTTGATCCTCAAACCGGATTCATTACTGAGAAATCCATCGACGGTAAGGTAATAAAGGCTCAGGAACTCCCCGGATTGTGGAACGGTTCCATGTCGGACTGGACCACTGTTTTCGTTGAGGTTCCGCTGACTACCTTTAATCCCGTAAAAATCGTTAACGATTTACTCAGGCCCGAACACCGGGAATTCCTATAGCCAAAGATGCCTGTTCAGAACCGACAATTTGGATTGATTGGTTATCCGCTGGGCCATTCCTATTCCAAAGGCCATTTCTCCAGAAAATTTGAACTGGAGCATCTGGAAGGATGCAGCTACGTCAATTTCGAAATTGCCGATGCATCCCTCGCAACCCCTATCATAAGGGATCATCCCGATCTGGTGGGTTTAAACGTAACCATACCTCATAAGAAGGCGGTCATCCCTTTACTGGATGAGCTAGACCCTGTTTCCCAAGAAATAGGTGCAGTCAATACCATCAGAATATTCAGGAGTTCGGCCGGTATCCGGTTAAAAGGGTACAATACGGATGTTACCGGATTTACGCGAAGTCTTAAAAAATGGCAATTGGGCAGCGAAATCAGTGCATTGGTTTTTGGCACTGGCGGATCCTCTCTGGCGGTTAAATATTCCCTGGAGAAGTTGAATATTGATTTTATATCGGTTTCCAGAACCGGTTCTTTTGATGCGCTGGCATACAGTGAATTAACCGAAGAAACGGCGAGAAAACACTTGTTGTGGATCAACTGTACTCCGGTTGGAATGTTTCCTGATATCCGCAGGGTCCTGCCGCTTCCCTATCCTTGCTTAACCCCGGAGCATCACCTTTTCGACCTTGTTTATA
>CAYHCO010000127.1:0-1873 GCA_964355105.1 uncultured Porphyromonadaceae bacterium | reverse complement strand
CAGCATCCTCCGACTGTAATGCCAGAAGCGTTGCTTTGGTATCAGCGTGGCTTTGCTGTTCGTCGGAGAGAAGCGATTCCAATTCCTGGTTACGGGTAGTTACGTTTCCGAGTTCATCGTTTAGCTGCTGGACCCGTTCCGTTGTCAATTCCTGCGCTTCAAGATCTGCGGGGTCCATCTTGAAAAAGCCTTGAATGGCTTTCCATGTGTTGTTTATTTTCATCGGTTCTGAATTTTTGGTTTCATTTTGAATTGAAAGTTCTGTGATAACCGGTGATAAAGCGGCTGCAACTGAAATTGCATACTCCAGCGATCCGATCTCATCGATGAGTCCCAGGGCAATTGCCTCAGGGGCGAAATACATCTTGCCGGTTAGTGTGGAATCATCCAGTGCAGACCGATTGGCTTTGATGGAGGATAGGAATTTACTGTTGATCACATCCAGAACATTCTTCTGGTAGGATTCATACTTGCCATCCAGTACCTGATTAACGTCGACATTCTTATCCACCGAAAGGCTGGCATAGACTTCATGGAATTTTACTCCCTGTGCTTCCAAGGCTGGCTGAAGGTCTTCCACCATAAGCATGGTTCCGATCGACCCAATGCGATCAAGGTCAGAACTTGCGATGATCCTGGATGCCCCGGAAATGATCCAGTAAGCTGCACTCGCAGCCATACCTTCTATATAGGCCACAATCGGTGTTGCGGAATTACAAATTGCTTCAGCCAACAGATCGGTGCCGGTCACCTGGCCACCGGGGCTGTCCACAACCAGGAGAATACTTTTGATGTTCGGATTCTGATTGGCCGATTTCACATCGGTCAAGATTGACTGCGATCCTCTGGGTCCGCAAGGCTGATCGTATTTGAGGATTTCCGATCTGATCGGGATGATGGCAACAGAACCTTCAGGAATATTGGTGTCGGCAAATCCGAACCGCTGGGGCTGATCCCCCATGGCACCGATTACATAAGATCGGTTCCGTTCCCTGGCAATAGACGAATCAACATCAGAAAAACTTTCGCCTTTCAGCATCGAGAGTAAAATCGAAGCATAAGCAGTTGATCTCTCTTTGGAGATCAACCATGCGCCGGAAAGGATTTCTGCCAAGATGGGATTCATTGTACCTTTTGTTTCAGGATACAATATTATAATGGTATGACGGCCAAATAAAGGACTGAAAATTAAAAGGGATCAATCCAGGGGGGTCTCATCATCCGGGATGATACCGTTTGCCGGCAACAGGAATCCTGCAGGTTTGGTAAACTCTCCGGCAAACAATAACTCATAACCGTTGAATGTTTCCATGGCAGCGGGTTTCATCAGTTTACTGGTAAGTTTCATCGGGCTTTCCATGGTACCAAAAATGCGGATCGTGCCATTTTTGTCTGTCAAGTTTATGATCAGACAACGACCGGTCATCCGAAATAATTCGGATTCAACCGGGGCACGGTCTTTTGGAACGAGCATCTTCAATTTATAAAGGTATTTTGTTCCTGCAGGAGAATCCTGCTGCTCGGACTCTAACTGAATCGTCTCCGGGGTGCCGTATATGGAATTCCAGGACCCTCCGATTTTCGGGATAACCGAGCAGTAAAGGTTCAAATCATTAAAGGAAAAAACCGAAACATCTTCCCGGAAGATCCAGGCGACAGATCTGATCCCCCCGATATTGATACCTGAATGCCTTGAAATATTTGCCATGTTAGTTTATTAAAAGGTACATAAAAAAGGAAAATTGAATCCTGGGGACATTCTGGGGACATTTCAGGGACATTTCAGGGACAGAAAATGGCAAACTATTTTGCAAATGATTCTCATCAGTTTAGCAATAAGTAAATATTTGGACACTCCGGAGACAATCCTGGA
>CAYHCO010000126.1:0-2148 GCA_964355105.1 uncultured Porphyromonadaceae bacterium | reverse complement strand
AGCTCAAGCGTGCCAAACAGAGTGTTGGCATTCCGGTAATCGGCAGTCTGAATGCTATTTACGAAGATACTTGGGTAAAATACGCCAAAGGAATCGAACTAGCGGGTGTTGACGGAATTGAATTGAATTTTTACAACGTGCCGTTTTCGATAGAAAAATCGGGGGCCGAAATCGAGGATGATCAAATCAGGATAGCCGAAAAAGTTGTTCAGGCAGTTAAAATCCCGGTCAGTGTAAAGCTCAGTCCCTACTACTCCAATTTACTTCATTTCATCAGCCGTCTGGATAAAACGGGTATTAAGGGAATTGTTCTTTTCAACAAGCTTTTCCAGCCGGACGTCGATCTCGACAAACTGAAGCATGTTTCTCCATGGAATCTCAGCCATGAAAAGGATTATCGCCTGTCGCTGCGTTACAGCGGACTTTTGTACGGTCAAACGCAAGCCGGCCTTACTGCAGGTATGGGTATCATGGAAGGAGAGGATGTTGCCAGGCTCATTCTTGCCGGTGCAGGTTCAGTGCAGGTAGTGAGTACGCTTTACAAAAACGGGATCGAACGTATCGAAGAAATGAATCAGAGCCTGAAGGCATGGATGAAATTCAATAATTTTGCAGGTATCGCCGATTTCCAGGGTTTGTTAAGCCGCAAGAACACACAGAATCCGATGATTTACAAACGGGCGCAATACATCGATATGATGCTGAATTCCAATAAGATTTTCAGCGCAGTCGAAAAATAAACCCGGTACCGCGAACCGTTTCAATCGAGACTGATTCTTCTGAAGCCAGGTATTTTCGAAGACGGCTGACGAAAACGTCCATACTCCTCCCCAGGAAATAGTCGTTTTCTCCCCAGACTTCGGTTAAAATCTCCTCCCTCTTGACCAGCTTGTTTTCATGCTGGAGCAGATACTTGAGGAGCATGGCTTCTTTAAGGGTCAGCTTGTGGTTGCCTTCGGGGGTTTTCAATTCGAGTTCCTGATAATTGAACTGGACCAAGCCAATCCTGAATTCGTTTGCCTCCTGAATACCAGACCCGGATCGCTTAAGAATATTATTGATTCGCAAAACCAGTTCGTCCACCTCGAAAGGTTTGGTTATATAATCGTCGGCACCGATTTTCAGTCCGCGTATCCGATCTTCCTTGAGGCTTTTGGCTGTCAGGAAGATAAAAGGGATATCCGAATTGTGCTTCGAGATCTTTTCCGCCAGCTCAAAGCCATCCATTTTCGGCATCATAACATCGAGGATGCATATAGTGGGAATAACCTTGTTGAAATGTTCCCAGGCTTCCTCGCCATCGCGGGCCAGCGAAACAACAAATCCCTGCATCTCAAGGTATTGAGCCAGGATATTTCCGAGGTCCGGATCATCCTCAGCTAACAGGATTCTGATTTTTTCCATTGAAAGGCAATATAATAGTGAATGTACTTCCTTTTCCGGGTTTGCTGTTTACCTCGATAGTCCCTCCATGTGCTTCGATGATCTGCCTGACATAAAACAAACCGAGCCCTAAACCCTTTACTTTATGAACGTTACCGGTTGAAACCCGGTAGAATTTATCAAAGATATGCTTCTGATCCTCCTTACCAATGCCGATACCGTTATCTGAAATGGAGATATGCAGCCTATCAGTAGTATGCGCCTCGAAATGGATCACCGGTTCCTGATTATTATACTTCACCGCATTGATCAGCAGATTGTGCAAAGCGACCGTAATCTGCGCTTCATCGAGCAGAGCTTCCCGGGTGACAAAATTGAACTTCTCCTCAAGAACCACCACCCTGTCCTTACATTCCCAGCGGAATGACTCAGCGATACCGGATAAAAAAGGTTCAATTTCAAGCATCTGACGGTTCAGTGAAAATTGCTTCCGTTCCCACATGCTGATCTCCAGAAGGTGATTGATCTGTTTAGTCAGCTGCCGGTTTTGTCGGCGGATCACCGATACGGTTGCCTTTGTTTTCTCCCGGTCATCCAGAATTGAGTCGTTTTCAAGTGTGCGGGTTGCCACTGATATCGTGGAAAGCGGTGTCTTCAGCTCGTGAGTCATGTTATTGATAAAGTCGGTCTTCAGCTGTGATAACCTCCTTTCTTCCATTAGATTACGCATGGATAACAGAAAAATAAGGCATACAACCGCTAGCG
>CAYHCO010000125.1:0-2257 GCA_964355105.1 uncultured Porphyromonadaceae bacterium | reverse complement strand
CTTTCCTCATAAATTCCTCGGCAAAATTGTTTAAAATTGATCACTTTTTCACCACGGGGACCAATTATGAGTAACGAACAATCCACGAAAGCCGATATCTCTGTCTATGAGGAGAGTTATCCGGTATTTTCTTTTCTTCTCGATCCCATGAAACGGCTGAGCATACCTGCCGCCTTCGGAATTCTGGGAGATGCAGCTGGTCGCGATGCCAACCGTCGGGGTTGGGGTTATGACGAGCTGACAGCCAGAAATCAGGCGTGGGTGCTGATCAGGGCACGCATGCAGATTACACGGCAACCCTCATGGGGAGAACGGATTGTTTTGCGCACCTGGCCAAAGATGATGGAAGGTGTTGTTGCCTACCGTGATTTTCAGATTCTGGATGAGGAGCGAAACGTCGTCATGGCCGGATCAACTGCCTGGACCGTCCTCGATCTGACCACCCGTCGTCTGGTAAGGCTCACCGGCTTGATTAATCCAGATCACCGACTGTCGGAAATACATGCTATAAAGGAAAATCCGGAACGGATAATCTGGTTTGATAATTTGCAGGTAGCCAAGAAGTTGACTGCAGAGTATGGTCATCTGGATATGAATAACCACGTAAACAACAGTCGGTACATCGAGTGGGTTATCAATACCCTTCCGGCTGAAACACTTATGAATCGTCAATTAACCGAGGTGGAAGTGAATTTCATCTCCGAGGTTAAGCATATGGATGACCTTCTTGTACTGGTACCGCAGATTCCTGCAAAAGAAAATGTTTTTGAAGGTTTCATAAAAAATATGGCAGATGACCGTCAGGCTTTTGCTGCGCGGTTTACCTTTGCATAAAGTGACTCAATAATGAACAGCATAAAAGAAAATCTCGACGAGATCCGTAACGAACTGAGGGCGAGTATACGATTGGTTGCTGTGTCAAAAAACCACCCTGTAGAGTCTATAATGGAGGCCTATCGGGCAGGACAACGGATTTTCGGCGAAAACCGTGTGCAGGAAATTCTTACCAAGCAGCCCAGCCTTCCAGCTGACATTGAATGGCACATGATCGGTCACCTTCAGAGCAATAAGGTCAGGTTTATTGCTCCTTTCATATCGATGATCCACTCGGTTGACAGCCGTAAACTGTTGCAGGAAATATCCCTGCAAGCCAACAAATACCATAGGATCATTGATTGTCTGCTCCAGGTGCATATTGCCACCGAAGAAACAAAATTCGGCTTTAACCGGGATGAGCTCATCCGGATGTTGTGCGACCTCACAAGCCATCCACTGCCGGGTATCCGAATTCGGGGTTTAATGGGGATGGCATCGTTTACAGACGATACAAGGCTGGTGCGGCAGGAATTTCACGGACTCAGGATTCTGTTTGAGGAGATCGGTGGGACCTTCTTTACAGATCTGGATGGGTTTAACGAATTATCTATTGGCATGTCAGGCGATTATCCTATCGCAGCCGAAGAAGGAAGTACGCTCGTACGTATAGGAACCAGGATTTTCGGGTCGCGCTGATTATTCGCCGGTGAAAGGCTCGAGGACCATTATTAATTCCTTAACCAGTCGCTGCTTGGTTTCTGGCTGATCAGGCAGGCTGTTTTTTACCAGTATCGATATACTTTTTATCATATCCTGGTTCACCGGGTGCTCCAGACAGGTGTTTTCGATGACGGTAAATGCTTCAAGAGCAAGCAGGTAATCACCGGCAATAAACATCATGGCGAAAATCATCAGGTAAGGAGAGTAATCTAGCTGTGATTCCCAGCATGAGCGTGTCAATTCGGTCCTGATTCTCGAATATGCTGGATCCTCCAGCGAACGGGCCAGGATCGGAGGTGCATCCTTTGACCTGATGTTGGACAGGAATTCTTCGAAATCATTCAATAATCGGGGATCGTCCAATTTCGACATGATCCTGATAATAGCGGGCAGATCAGTAATACGGCCGGCTTTTTCAAGCTTGTGAAGTGCCTTTAAAACCAGTGCCGGATCTTTTGATTCGAGTTGTTTCAGCAGCTCTGCCGAAGAGGGTGACGGGGTTCCCGGGTTCATCGGTTTTTAAGTTTATCGATTAAGTACTTGGCCGTATACGATTCCTTGCATTTTACGAGGTCTTCAGGAGTGCCGGCAAACACTACTGCCCCGCCTTCCGAACCTCCTTCCGGGCCCATGTCTATTACCCAGTCGGCATTCTTGATCACCTCAGGATTATGTTCAATAATGATCAGGGTATGCCCTTTGTCGAGTAAAGCCTCAAAGG
>CAYHCO010000124.1:0-2257 GCA_964355105.1 uncultured Porphyromonadaceae bacterium | reverse complement strand
CTTTCCTCATAAATTCCTCGGCAAAATTGTTTAAAATTGATCACTTTTTCACCACTTGAACTGATTATGATTAGCCATCTGCCGACGCCAGAAGAGATCCCTGTTTATGAGGAGAGTTATCCGGTATTTTCTTTTCTTCTCGATCCCATGAAAAGGCTCAGCATACCTGCCGCCTTCGGAATTCTGGGAGATGCAGCCGGTCGTGATGCCAATCGCCGGGGATGGGGCTACGACGAGCTCACGGCCAGAAATCAGGCGTGGGTGCTGATTCGGGCGCGCATGCAGATTACACGGCAACCCTCCTGGGGTGAAAGGATTATTTTGCGCACCTGGCCGAAGATGATGGAAGGAATTATTGCCTATCGCGATTTTCAGATACTGGATGAGCAGCGAAACGTCGTCATAGCCGGATCAACGGCCTGGACCGTCCTCGACCTGGCCACCCGTCGTCTGGTCAGGCTCACCGGCCTGATTGATCCTGACCATGGAATGTCGGAAATACATGCAATTAAGGAAAAGCCGGAAAGGATAAACTGGCCTGATAATTTGCAGATAGACAAGGAGTTGACTGCCGAATACGGTCATCTGGATATGAATAATCATGTGAATAACAGTAGGTATATTGAGTGGGTTATCAATACCCTTCCGGCTGAAACTCTTATGAATCGTCAATTAACCGAGGTGGAAGTGAATTTCATCTCCGAGGTTAAGTATATGGATGACCTTCTTGTACTGGTACCGCAGATTCCTGCGAAAGAAAATGTATTTGAAGGTTTCATAAAAAATAGGGCAGATGACCGTCAGGCTTTTGCTGCGCGTTTTACTTTTGCATAAAGTCATTCAATTATGAACAGCATAAAAGAAAATCTCGATGAGATCCGAGGTGAACTGAGGGCGGGTATGCGATTGGTTGCTGTCTCAAAAAACCACCCTGTAGAGTCGATAATTGAAGCCTATCAGGCAGGCCAGCGGATCTTCGGTGAAAACCGCGTGCAGGAAATTCTTGCCAAGCAGCCCAGCCTTCCAGCTGATATTGAATGGCACATGATCGGTCACCTTCAGAGCAATAAGGTCAGGTTTATTGCTCCTTTCATATCGATGATCCACTCGGTTGACAGCCGTAAACTGTTGCAGGAAATATCCCTGCAAGCCAACAAATACCATAGGATCATTGATTGTCTGCTCCAGGTGCATATTGCCACCGAAGAAACAAAATTCGGGTTCAGCCGGGATGAGCTCATTCAGATGCTTTGCGACCTTACAACGCATCCACTGCCGGGTATCAGAATTCGGGGTTTAATGGGGATGGCATCGTTTACTGACGATAAAACGCTGGTGCGGCAGGAATTTCACGGACTCAGGATTCTGTTTGAGGAGATTGGCGGGACCTTCTTTACAGATCAGGATGCGTTTAACGAATTATCCATTGGCATGTCAGGCGATTATCCTATCGCCGCCGAAGAAGGAAGTACACTCGTACGTATTGGGACCAGGATTTTCGGATCGCGCTGACTATTCGCCGGTAAAAGGCTCCAGAACCAAAATTAATTCCTTAACCAGTCGCTGCTTGGTTTCTGGCTGATCAGGCAGGCTGTTTTTTACCAGTATCGATATACTTTTTATCATATCCTGGTTCACCGGGTGCTCCAGACAGGTGTTTTCGATGACGGTAAATGCTTCAAGAGCAAGCAGGTAATCACCGGCAATAAACATCATGGCGAAAATCATCAGGTAAGGAGAGTAATCTAGCTGTGATTCCCAGCATGAGCGTGTCAATTCGGTCCTGATTCTCGAATATGCTGGATCCTCCAGCGAACGGGCCAGGATCGGAGGTGCATCCTTTGACCTGATGTTGGACAGGAATTCTTCGAAATCATGCAATAATCGGGGATCGTCCAATTTCGACATGATCCTGATGATAGCGGGCAGATCATTGATGCGGCCGGCTTTTTCAAGCTTGTGAAGTGCCTTAAGCACGAGTGCCGGATCTTTTGATTCGAGTTGTTTCAGCAACTCTGCAGAAGAGGTTGACGGGGTTCCCGGGTTCATCGGTTCTTAAGTTTATCGATTAAGTATTTGGCCGTATACGATTCCTTGCATTTTACCAGGTCTTCGGGAGTGCCGGCAAACACTACTGTCCCGCCTTCGGAACCTCCTTCCGGACCCATGTCAATTACCCAGTCGGCATTCTTGATCACCTCTGGATTATGTTCAATAATGATCAGGGTATGCCCTTTGTCGAGTAAAGCCTCAAAGG
>CAYHCO010000123.1:0-2272 GCA_964355105.1 uncultured Porphyromonadaceae bacterium | reverse complement strand
AACTGCTTCATCCCGGGTATCAAAAGCTTATTCTCGAATACAAGGTTGATATGAAGCCCCGCTGGGGCTACGGGCATCCGGAACATCCGGGATTAATGCAACTGATTGAACAACATGACTATACAGAACTTCTCAATCAGATTCTGTCCCATAAGGAGGTATTCTATTCGTTAAAAAAATCGGAAAATGAGCGGGATGAGAACCAACCTGCCTGGAACAACGGCTATCTTCCCGGACTGGATATCATGGCCTTGTATACCCTGATCGGACATTACAAGCCATCCAGATATATTGAGATCGGATCAGGAAATTCCACCAAGGTTGCGCGCAAAGCGATTCAAGATTTTAGACTTGAAACAACCATCCTCTCGATCGATCCGTTTCCCCGCGCCCATATCGACCATCTGGCAGATGAGATCATCCGGGAACCGCTTGAGAAAATTGCGGAAACTGGGTTTATCGGCAGACAGTTGAAAGCGAACGACATCCTTTTCATCGACAATTCACACCGGACGCTGCCCAATTCCGATGCCACGGTGAGTTTTCTTGAGATATTGCCAACTCTTGAGCCAGGTGTCATCGTTGAGTTCCACGATATTTACCTCCCGTGGGATTACCCCCAATTCATGTGCGACCGTTTCTATTCCGAACAATACATGCTCGCGGCATTCCTGTTGGCCAATCCGAAAAAATATCAGCCGGTATTCCCTGCCTGGCATATCAGTCAGACTCCCGGACTGAATGGAATCCTCAATGACATTTGGAATCATCCCAATTTAGATGGCGTTGAAAATCATGGCGGATCGTTCTGGATCCGAATCGGCGAATAATAAAGTTGGCTTTTAGGATTAAAGTTGACAACTTCGGGGAATAGTTTCAACTTATAAGCCATGCGATTAATCAACTGCCTATCCCTGATTTTTCTTTCCTTCACATTTTGCACCTCCGCCAACCAGGCCCAAAGCCAGCTCGACGAAGAGGTTACCAAAGCCTGGACGACGGGCAAGACTTTAGATCTGACAGATTTTAAGAAGCTGTCAGCTCTAAAACCCCTCTTTGCCGAACAGTCCGTTCAAGGAGATAAAGGATACAATGTTTTGGTTGATATGGCCCATGACTGTTCATTTTCAACACTCTGGGACCTTCCCGAACGGCTGAATAAATCGGGTTACCGGGCGGTGGGCAGTCATGCCACGGTTAACAGCGTGCTGGACCCCAAGGGAAGCAGCCGGGTCAGGATTCTTTTCGACACCGAAAACCATATCTATCCATTTTCCTGGTGGCCCAATGCTAAATACGACGTAATCATAACAGAGCAATCAACTCCTGAAGCCCAGGAATATACTGATATTGAGATCGCTGCGATGGTGAAATTCGTCAAAGGCGGCGGAGGCTTGTTAATCCAGGGAAATGCCTTGCGTAAAGGAGCATCGAAAAACCAGGCTCCAGGTACCGCAACAAATTCTGCTGTCGACGCTGCTGCCGGGTGGTCGATTAACAAGCTCGCCCAGGCGTTTGGTGGCCGGTTCAGCAGTCAGGATACCCTGATCGGAGGCATCAGATGGGCCAAAACGGAGGCAGCGGCGGAATGGTCTGCCCTCACGGCCACCAACCTGCCAAAAGAGGTGGTTGCGATCAGAAAGTTTGGCAAGGGTAAGGTTATCCTGTGCGGTAATCTGTCGGCAATCCGCAAAGGCGGTAAGGACACGGATGAGCGCAAAGCATTGGCCGACAACCTGTTTAACGGCATGATGACTGCGCTGACCGAATTTCAGAAACCGGTTGGCGGAACCCTTCGACTACCGCAGACCATGGAAGGTGGCGGCGCGATTTATCCCGAGCTGGAAGACAATTTCAGCAATATTGTATTTTACTATGCCGCAAATCAGAAGCCTGACCTGCTGAAAACGGTTAAGGATGATGTCCCCAAGGCTCAGGCCTTCATTCAGCAGCGACTTCCCTCCACCCCGACTGCCGAGCCCATGTATCTTATACTGTGTGCGGGCGGCGGTGGCGGATGGGCTGTGAACATCTATAAACCAAAAGAAAACGGGATCATCAGTCTGGATGGCCACGGCATCCTCTCGATTTTCGGACACGAGCTGGCGCACACGATGTTTGGACCGGCCAATGATGAAGGCAAGATAGCAGGTATCGCTCCGATACCCGACCGTGGAGAAGCGCATGCCGGGTGGTTTCAGGGCAAGGTAAACGCGCTGTTCAAGCCCGATCTGCTCGACAAGGCCAACCGCGAGTGCAATTCGATGTTCGC
>CAYHCO010000122.1:0-2298 GCA_964355105.1 uncultured Porphyromonadaceae bacterium | reverse complement strand
GGAAAAACAGGTGATTGTGCCGTATACCTTGGCCGATCGCGACCGCGCGATACTGACTGAAGCAAAAATCACAGCATTTGAAGCGAGGATGGAAATAAGGTTTGGAAATATTGAAAACCAGTTCAAATCGCAACAGAAGCAGATTGATGATCTGAAAACTCTTTTTTACGGAGGATTCAGCATTTTAATCACCTTGTTCCTTTTCATGTTCGGCTATATGATTTGGGATCGCCGCACGGCATACTCTAAACTGCCAACCCTCACCGACTGCCAACTGCCAGCTGCCGACTGCCGACTACCGACTACCGACTACCGACTGCCCCGGTGCCAGTTTCAAAAGCTTTTCCGGGTGAGGAAATCACGGATATGCAGGTGTTTGATTCCTTGTGGATTTCCGGCAGCAAATTCATCCATGCTGATCACATATTTAGGATAATTATCACCGATTTCCAGCAGGTTCCCAAATTCCCGGTTACGAGTTTCCTCTGTGGCAATCAGGTAGGCAACCTGGAAATAAATTCTTTCATCGTGACGGTCGGCCACAAAATCGATTTCCTTGTCGGCGAGTTTCCCGATTGATAGCGTATAACCCAAAAAAATCAGATGACTACTTACGAGATTCTCCAACAACTTCTGGATATCATTCTGATTGAAAGGGATTAAGGAATTGCGGATCCCGGTATCTTCGAAGAAGAATTTCTCCCCGTTTTCGAAAATTTTGCGCCCTTTTAATCCAGTTCTCTTGATCCCGGTGACTAAATAAACTTTCGTAAGCCAGTTTAGGTAATCCAGTATTACTTTGGGGGATAATTCCACCCTTTGGGACTTTAAAAAGTCGCTGATCCGGTTGGCGGATGTGAAACTCCCAACATTATCAGCCAGATATAGTACCAATCGCTCCAACATGGCAACATTCCTGATTTTGAAGCGCTCTACCAGATCCTTCAGGATAATGGAGTGGTAAATATTTCTAAGATATTCATATACAACTTCATCCGTTAATTCAAGATGAATCAGATTAGGCATGCCCCCGTATCTTATGAACTTAAGTAAGGATTCATTGCTGTTAGTGAAACCATGAAATTCAAGAAACTCCGGATACGACAAGCTGTATATCCTGAATTCAATATACCGGCCTGTTAAAAGAGTGGCCAGTTCACCGGATAAAAGCCGGGCATTGCTACCTGTACAGTAAATATCATAGCCGCCTTCGGCTACCAGACTTCTGAGGGCTTTCTGAAATTCTGAAATATCCTGTATCTCATCGATAAAAACCACGCATAACCGATCAGGTTCCTTTTTCTGCCTGATGAACTTAATAAGATCTTCCCAATCAACAATATCGCGAAAGTCGTACAACTCTTTATTGATAAAAACCTGGGTGGCATCCGGTAAAATCTTTGCAATCTCATCCATCAGCTGATAAAGCAAAAAGCTCTTCCCTACGCGCCGGTGCCCTACCAGAACTTTAATAATATCCTTTCCGATGAACGGCCGGATTCGGTTAACATAATCGGGACGGGGTTTATATATTTTTATCATAAGTAAAATATTGATGTAAATATAAACATTTTTTACTTATAAGTAAACTGACGATTTCGATTAAAAAAAATCGAACAACTTTTCCATTCCTAGTTTCTTTCTGCATCTATATACAGAAACAGAAAATCATGGAATTAAAAATTGGGTCTCGCAACTTTTCTTACTTTCGCTGTATGTTTCGACCAATGAAGTCATTTGCAATAATCAGTCTGCTATTTCTTTCCTTGTTAAGCCTCTCGGCTTCAGGACAGGAAAAACAGGTGATTGTGCCGTATACCTTGGCCGATCGCGACCGGGCGATACTGACCGAAGCTAATGTTAGCACCTTCGATTCCCGTTTCAAGGCTATTGAAACCAGGTTGAGTGCAGTTGAAACCAGATTGGACAGAATTGAAATAAAAATTGAAAGCCAGCAATTACAACTCACTGATCTCAAGACCCTTTTTTACGGAGGATTCAGTATTTTGATCACCTTGTTCCTTTTTATGTTCGGTTATATGATTTGGGATCGGCGCACCGCAATGAAACCGGCCCTCGAGCAAGCATCACAGGCGATGCTGGATAATCGCAGCTTTGTAGCTGTTCTCAGGGATTATTCGAAAAAGCATCCCGATCTCGCCGAAATCCTGAGGTCGCACGGAATACTCTGAATTATTCCAGGATTTATCAGGATCAAGTCCGAGCTTTTAACTGGCTGCAGTAGCCTTCAACTTTAACAACATATCCTTTGCATCCATCTGAATTTTTGAAAAAGCG
>CAYHCO010000121.1:0-2300 GCA_964355105.1 uncultured Porphyromonadaceae bacterium | reverse complement strand
CTTCGGTATGCGTGTTGGCGACCCAGGGACCGATGGCATCCCTCATTTTATCCTCGATCGGTCCGTAGAGACGGCCGCTGGCTATCCAATCGGCATAAATCATCGGAACCACCCCATACGGCGACTGGTACGAAAGGTCATGCCCGATGGTGTTTATCCGGAAGCGTTCGAAATATTTTTCAAGTTCACCCATGGTTATGTTTCCTGATAAGGGGGCCAAAATTACGAATATGATGAACAATACTTTAACTTTGCCGGCTTATTTATCGGAATGAAAACACTAAAGGCATCCTCCCGTGACAAATTGACTCTCACGGGGATGATCATTACCCTGGGCATTGTTTTCGGGGATCTCGGAACTTCTCCCCTATATGTCATGAAGGCCATTGTTAGCGGATCCGGTGGAATTATCGATCAGGATTTCATGCTGGGTGCGGTATCCTGCCTGATTTGGACGCTTACCCTCCAGACCACAGTCAAGTATGTCCTGCTGATCATGCGCGCCGACAACCACGGTGAAGGAGGTATCATGGCCCTCTATGCGCTGGTGAGGAAAAGAAAAAAAAGCCTTTACATAATAGCTGCCCTGGGAGGCAGTGCACTGCTTGCCGACGGCGTGATCACTCCTTCAATCACCGTGGTATCGGCGGTTGAGGGTCTCCAGTTGAGCTTTCCCCATCTTACCGTTGTGCCTATTGCTATTGGTATCATTGCTGCACTGTTCCTGATTCAGAAACTCGGCACCGCGGCCATCGGCAAGTCGTTCGGCCCGATCATGCTGGTATGGTTCCTCACGCTCGCAGCTCTGGGTTTGCCCTATGTCATTCAGATGCCGGTGGTGCTCAAGGCTTTCAATCCTGTTTATGCAGTGAAGCTTCTGTTCCTCCATCCCGGCGGGTTTTTCCTTCTGGGAGCGGTTTTTCTCGTAACTACAGGCGCCGAGGCACTCTACTCCGACCTCGGGCATTGCGGGTATAAAAATATCCGCCTGAGCTGGATGTTTGTCAAGATTACCCTGATTATCAATTATATGGGGCAGGCTGCCTGGGTGCTTCAGCAGGGGGCTGCTCCGGGCGAACTGGTAAATCCCTTCTTTGGAATTATGCCTGCCTGGTTTCTTCCCGCCGGAGTATTGCTTGCAACGGCGGCGGCCATAATTGCCAGCCAGGCTCTGATCAGCGGCACCTACACGATAATCAGTGAGGCCATGCAGCTGAATTTCTGGCCAAAGATGAAGGTTGATTATCCCACTCATATCAAGGGCCAGATGTATATCTCCTCAATAAACTGGATGCTCTTTGCTGCCTGTGTGATTGTAGTACTGATGTTCAGGACTTCCTCAAACATGGAGGCAGCCTACGGACTGGCAATTACCATTACCATGCTGATGACCACCCTGTTGATGACGGAATTCCTGAAAATTGTCCGCGTTAACCGGAGGCTGGTCATGCTTTTTACCGGGACCTACCTGATAATCGAGGGTGCATTCCTGATCGCTAACATGCTCAAATTCATTCACGGCGGTTGGTTTACCCTCCTCCTGGCAGGTATCATTTTCTATGTGATGTTCATCTGGTACCGCGCCCGTCAGATCAAGAACCGTTTTACCCGGTTCGTAACGGTGGCGGATTATTTTGAACAGATTAAAGATCTTAGCCAGGATGCCACGGTGCCGAAATACGCAACAAACCTGGTATATCTCACCCGGGCTGATAAAATATCGGATGTGGAGGCAAAGGTCATCTATTCGATCTTCTCCAAGAGTCCCAAGCGAGCCGATACTTATTGGTTCATGCATATCGATATTACCGATGAACCTTATACCGTTGAATATTCGGTTGACCACCTGATACCGGGCACTCTGATCCGTATTGAATTCCGTCTTGGATTCAAGGTTCAGCCGCAGATTAACCTGCTGTTCAATGAAGCCCTTCGCGAGCTTTCAATCTCCAAAGAGGTCGATCTGCTATCGAAATACCCATCGCTTCGTAAGCATGAGATCGGAGCGGATTTCCGGTTTATCATTATTCACAGGGTTCGGAATTTCGATTTTCGTTTTGCCGGCAGGGAACGCTTTGTCCTTGATAACTACAGTATTATTAACAGGATGTCCCTCTCAAATATCACCGCCTACGGGCTGGATGCCAGCAATATCATGATCGAGGAGGTGCCGCTGGTGGTTGTCGGACATGAGGATCATCTGCTCAAAAGAGTTTATCATAAATAGATGGCGCTATCAGTCAGGCAAATCGGTGAGGATTATAATCAGCAGATGCTTGATATTCTGCTGAGTTCGCCAA
>CAYHCO010000120.1:0-2541 GCA_964355105.1 uncultured Porphyromonadaceae bacterium | reverse complement strand
GAAAACACGCTATGCAGGCTGTCTTCAACGATACCGGCGCTTGCAGTATACTGAAATTCCTTTGCCGGAAGAAAATTGTAGGGAATATTGATGTTCTGCTCTTTGGACCGCTCCTCCCCAAAAGTCCCGTAAAACCGGAGCAACACATTTGTAGTTCCGTACATCAGCGGTACCTCGAAGGTATAAAAGCCTGATGCGTCGGCCTTTTCGTAATCGACCAGAACGTTATTCACATACAATTCCACTGCCCAGTCGGGTTCCGTATAATCGCTCAGCGTATAGGTTCCGAATGATCGCCGGTAGGTGGTCGGCGCGTTACTAACCTGGACACCGATTACGGGGTTGAACATCGAGGAGATCGATTGCGTGGAAATTTTCCCGGCACTGAACTGACGAAATATTTTTCTGTCATTATTCACCAATCGCCAGATATATTGCTGGTATTTTTCACTAAACGGCTGACCTTCTGAATATTGCAAGTTAACCTTTGCTTCACCCCCTGCAAGAATACCTCCTAATCCCAGATTGAACCGGCTCTGCGATTGTCCTCCAATTTCCTGGTTTCCGGTGATTGCCCAATCAGCTACCCCAAACTTGAACAGGGGGTGACTCCGTGGGATGATGGTATCAGGCTTAACTTCCCCCTTCATCTTAACGATATTGCTGCGCATAAATTCCAATCGCATATCGCGGATTACGGGCAGTTCAATTTTGGTATTCATAGTGACCGAAAGGCTTCGGAAAGTGAAGGTGCATTCCAAACCGAAAACTTCGCCGAAAAAATTAGATCGCAGAAACAAGCCGGTTTCAGTTCGAACCATGTCATCCGGCTTTAGCTCGAAGATCTTCTTATTATATACAATCCGGTTGTGCTGCTTGTCAATAATGTATTTTGCATCAGGATTGATAAAAAATCCTGTAATCGAATCATTGGTAGGAGATGGGATATTCTTGATTTTAAGAAAATCGAAGATGTCCTGAACGGGAAGATAAACCACCTGTTCATTAAGATAAACCGCCGGAACATCGATTCCCCCGACTCGCTGCACCATAAGAAAGACGGAAATTTCCTCCAAATCGGACTGTGCATTCAATTTCGGGAATGCCAGTAAAACAAAAAACGATAGGCACAGGGCATATCGGACACGTAGGAATTTATTTATCAAATATTTGATTTCCAAATCTTTATGATATTACTCCTGGATAAAGGTTATATAGAAATCACCTGTATAGCTACCCGCAGGAGTTACTCCGGAAGCACCCACTATTAAAGTGCCGCCAATCGAAATAGTAGTATGCTCGGTCGCAGCTACAAATGGGGACAGAGGATCTGATCCTCCTACCTGCAGGGTCATAGTGGCAGAATTCGGGCCTGTTAAGGTAGCATCCACAAATAAAATGGAAAGAAAGGTCCCCGGTTGTGCGGAAACATCGTAACGCGCTGAGGAATAATAGCTGTTCAGTAACAGGATGTTCCCTGATTTCGATCGCTGTCCGTAGGGATCAATAATTACTTTTGTATTAAGTCCGTTTCCGGCACAAAAAGATCCGAAATTCAAATCATACTCCTTGGAAACGGTCACGGATATCGGCTTGGGCGGCTTCTGCTGGCCAAAAACAGGTGCAAAGGAGAATGCACATAAAACCACCATGACAAGAGGTATCAACAACCTCCGCAACGATTGTTGATTTAGGCTATTCATAATTCAATCTCATTAGAAGTTTTTCTGACTGGGCTCTTGTGGCTGATCTCACCGTTATCAGATAAATTCCGGCATCCACCATTAAATCCACTTTCACCATTTCACCGTCCTGTACCACTCTTTGCTCGATTACCTGGCCTGACATGTTGGTGACTAAAAGGTTACCGCTGGTATTATAAGGCAGGCTGACCTTTATCAGGATCTGGTTGTTCGACCTGAATATCTCAAACAGGTTTTTAACGATATCGGCGGGATTGGTGATCTCGGTTTTGGACAGAATCAGGGAGAAGCGATTATTATATTCACCGGCATTGAGATTTATCCGGTATTCAGGGTACTGTTGCAAATCCTGAAGAACATTTTCCCTGGCATCCAGGAGATAGATCCGCCATCCAAAGGGTAGTTGGGTAATATCTTTTGCCGAAAATATCAGCGTGCCGTTTGTAAGTGTTTGCAATCCCAGGGGAATCTCTGTCAGGCTATCTGACAGGTTTGGCATCCCATTTATTGATAATTGCCTGGACTCCCGCGAAAAAGAATATAAATTGGGCACCTGCGGATCGGTATTCTTCATTTTCAAGGCATCCATCTCATGGTCAAAATTCTTGGTTGCGGAGCCATCAAAATAGATAAGAGCAACATCCTCTGAGGTGTTTCCGGCATCGAATCCTGCAGTAAACCTTAAGATCTGCCGGTTATCATAATTTGCTCTTTTGAAGGTCGGATTGAGGTCGTTCGTTCGGATTGTATTGGATACACCCAGCGTTCCCTGTACTGGATAAGTGCCGTCCGTTACATGAACGAAGAATCCCTGCATGGAGGCTATCAGATTGGTTCC
>CAYHCO010000119.1:0-2731 GCA_964355105.1 uncultured Porphyromonadaceae bacterium | reverse complement strand
GTTGACTCTTAACAAAGACTGAAAGTAACA
Organism: uncultured Porphyromonadaceae bacterium; assembly: GCA_964355105.1. GTDB lineage: Bacteria > Bacteroidota > Bacteroidia > Bacteroidales > UBA12481 > UBA12481. The sequence goes on along the minus strand of CAYHCO010000119.1, from coordinate 2,701 downwards.
TGAAGTACGTTTTTATTATCGCCGGTGTAATGATTGTTGTCCTCACGATAGCTGCGGGCCTGATATACGTGGAGCGCAGGCTGCTGGCCCTGTTCCAGGACAGGAGGGGACCAAACCGAGTCGGGCCTTTCGGGGTTTTTCAGGTGGTGGCCGACATGATAAAAATATTTTTCAAGGAGGACTGGACCCCGCCGTTTGCCGACCGGGCAGTGTTCGTCATGGCTCCGGGTATCCTGATCATCTCGATCTTCCTGACGTTCGCGATCATTCCTTTTGCCGATAATTTTGTGGTGCTCGATTCCAATATCGGTCTGCTTTTCTTTCTCGGAAACTCTTCGCTTGGTGTTTACAGTATCGTTTTGGGCGGCTGGGCATCGAACAACAAATATTCCCTCCTTGGAGCCATCAGGGCATCGGCCCAGATGCTTACCTATGAAGTTTTCATGGGACTGTCGCTGGTTGGTGTGGTGATGATGGCCGACAGTTTCAGCCTGCGCGATATTGTTCACGCCCAGACCAACGGCTGGTTTGTGATCCCGCAATTTCTGGGTTTCATAACCTTTTTTATCGCCGGCATAGCTGAAACCCATCGGGCGCCATTTGATATACCCGAAGCCGATGGTGAGCTGGTGGCCGGCTATCACTCGGAATATTCGGGAATGAAATTCGGGATGTTCTTTGTGGGTGAATACATGGGCGTTACCATGATCTCCGCCCTCATCGCCACCCTGTTTTTCGGCGGCTGGCTCGGGCCGGCCTTCCTGCCACCTGCTTTTTGGTTCTTCCTGAAAACGGGGATCTTTATCTGCATATTCATCCTGATAAGGGCTTCGCTGCCCAGACCGCGTTACGACCAGCTCATGGAGGCCGGATGGAAGATCCTGCTGCCGCTGGTGCTGCTGAATATTCTGGTAACCGGGGCGGTGTTGATCTTTAAGAATCCTATCTGATAATAAATGAAATGTTAAGCATAATAAGAAGCATATTTTACACTTTCCTGCACGCTTTTCATAAGCGTGAAACCCAGGAATACCCTGAGAAACTGCCGTACTTGCCACCCCGCTACCGGGGCAGGATCATTCTTACCCGCGATCCCGACGGGGTAGAGCGGTGTGTTGCCTGCAACCTTTGCGCAGCGGTATGCCCGGTCGACTGCATTGCCCTGCAGTCCGCTGAAGGACCCGACGGAAGAAGGTATCCCGAGTTTTTCAGGATCAACTTCTCCCGGTGCATCTATTGCGGCCTGTGCGAGGAGGCCTGTCCAACCTATGCCATCCAGCTGATTCCCGATTTTGAGATGGCGGACTACGACAGGCAGAATATGGTTTACGAAAAAGAACATCTGCTGATCAGCGGAGAAGGAAAATATCACGGTTATAATTTTTATAAAGAGGCAGGAGTGAATATGGGGGTTAAGGCAACCGGAGAGGGTGAGAATGAGGAAGCCCCGGTCGATCTCCGGAGTTTGATACATTAGCTGGCCCAAAAAATCCCTCCTTCATTTTCTCAGCCATAGGTTCTCGAAAGAAGATTATTATTGTTATTCCAATAAGATATATGTAATTTTACTCATTACTTTGAGTAAATTGTAAATTATGTACCAAAGGCCTTTATTTCAGCTTATTAAATCGAGGGTGGTTGAGCCAAGAAGGTTTATCCAGGTTGTGGCAGGCCCTCGCCAGGTTGGAAAAACCACTCTGGTTAATCAAGTAATGAAAGAGCTTACTTTTCCAGCACATTATGCCACGGCTGATGGACTTGTTACTGACGGGAGTGTTTGGCTCAGAGAGCAATGGGATTTCGCCAGAATTCGGCAACAGCAAAATCCATCGGTCGCCTTTTTATTAATCCTGGATGAAATCCAGAAAGTTGAAAACTGGAGCGAGATTGTTAAGCGGGAATGGGATGCTGATTCGTTGAACGGAATACCGGTAAAGGTTCTTTTGTCGGGTTCATCCCGGCTGTTGTTGCAGCAGGGTTTGTCAGAATCGTTGACAGGGCGTTTTGAAATTATCTATGCCGGGCACTGGTCATTTAGCGAAATGCATACCGCCTTTGGCATTGAACTGAATCAATATATCTGGTTTGGAGGTTATCCGGGCTCAGCAGGGATCATGGACGAGGAGGCCAGGTGGAAGCAATATATATCGGATTCCATCATTGAAACCAGCATCTCAAAGGATATCCTCATGTTGACCCGTGTTGAAAAACCCGCGCTGCTTCGCCGTCTGTTTGAATTCGGATGTGCCTACTCGGGCCAGGTGTTTTCGTACACCAAAATGCTTGGACAACTGGTTGCTGCCGGCAACACAACAACCCTCTCCCACTATCTTGAATTACTCAGCCAGGCGGGCTTGCTCGCGGGTCTTGAGAAATTCTCATTTAATCAGACCAGGCAGCGATCGTCGAGTCCGAAATTTCAAATTTTTAATACCGCCCTGATTTCAGCACAGCGGCATGAATCCTATACTGAGGTATTAAATCAGCCTGCTCAATGGGGACGGCTGGTTGAATCTGCGGTTGGCGCTCATTTGGTCAATCATGCACTCACCGACAGGATAACCGTGAATTACTGGCGCGACCGGAATGACGAGGTTGATTTTGTGATTCAGAAGAACGGGAAAGTTATTGGGTTGGAGGTCTCTTCCGGGGAAGGCCACAAACGCAAAGGCATGGACGCTTTCCAGAAACGTTTTCAACC
>CAYHCO010000118.1:0-2782 GCA_964355105.1 uncultured Porphyromonadaceae bacterium | reverse complement strand
TAGTCCGGCGTGGCAGGGATTACGAGGGAACGGTTAATATCCATGGACGCGACTACAGGTTTAAAACTTTTATCAATCAGACCTGGATGATTGAAAACCTGGCTTTCTTACCCCAGGTTAACCCTCCTGCCGCCGCATCGCCCTCCGAAAAGAGATATTATATAAATGGCTATCCGGGTTCGGATGTTGCGGAAGCAATGAAGACCGATAACTATAAAACCTATGGAGTCCTGTACAACTGGACTGCAGCCACTGATGGTATTCAGGGCAACCCCACCGATCCGATAGGCGTTCAGGGGATTTGTCCCACCGGCTGGCATCTGCCAAGTAATAAGGAATGGATCGATCTATGGAGTAACCTGAGCCAGGTTAAGGCCCGGAGGAATTCGGAAATTCTTGCCGATGCGATTGCAAAAGGCGCTAAAGTCTATGATCATCAGCAGGTAATCGGGGACTTTGCGTTGCCTGTTTTCAATGAGTTCAATCCTTCTCCCGGAGGATTCTTCATGAATGACAGCGTGAAATTTCATTCAGCTGGCGAGGTTGAGAATTGGTGGTCATCCACCAGCCGTATAATTGCGGATCAGGGCATTCAGGTTTCGGATGCCTCGAAAGAGTCGGGATTCCCGGTACGCTGCATTAAAGGACCATCCTATCCACTGGTCTCGACGGCTGAGGCATCGGGCATTACCGAAACTGCCGCAACCCTTGGCGGAGTCGTTTCAAGCGACGGAGGAGCGCCGGTTGTAAATCGCGGAATCTGTTGGAACACTACCGGCATGCCAGCCATTTCCGATAATAATGCAACAAATGGAACCGGTTCCGGAGCATTTACCTGTCCGGTCAAAGGCCTGCAAGCCGGAACGGTATATTTCATTCGGGCCTATGCTGCCAATAGTGCGGGAACAACTTATGGGGACCAGAAACAGTTTAAAACTGCAGGCAAAAATGCCCTTCCCGGTGTTACAACCGGTAAGGTTGCCGATATACTAGGAACCACCGCATCAGTTAGCGGCACCATAAACTCGTTCGGAGGTGACTCAATATCAGCCGTGGGCATTTGCTGGAATTCTAAAAAGAAACCGACCATCGACAACAATGTTGCCATTGACCGGACCGGTAAGCTGAACTTCACCTGTTACCTGGCCGGGTTAACGCCCCAGACAACCTATTATGTCAGGGCTTTTGCAACAAATGGTTCAGGAACCGCCTATGGGGAGGAACTGCAGTTTACCACCATCACAGCGGAAAAGGATGGAACCTTCGATTACCAGGGACGCACCTATTCTTATACCACCATTGGTACTCAAACCTGGATGTCAGAAAACCTGGCTTATCTGCCATCGGTAAACTCCTTTACTGCAGGATCCAACGACACTCCATATTATTATGTATACGGCTATGAGGGAACTCATGTGGATTCCGCCAAAGCCACGGAAAATTATAAAAAGTATGGCGTCCTCTATAACTGGAAAGCGGCCACAACAGCCTGTCCTTCAGGCTGGCATCTGCCGGGTCAGGATGAAATGAACCTGTTGACTGATTACCTCACAAATTACGGACATGGCCGCGGCGGATACGGAAACCGAATAGCCAAAAGCATGGCATCACCAACGGGGTGGGAGCCTTCCATCTACCCCGGCACGATAGGCAACGATCCGGCTGCCAATAATGAAAGCCGCTTTAATGCGATCCCTGGCGGACAGTGCTACAGCCTTCCCGTAGGAGTATCGGCAAATATGGGGAAAGGCGCCATCTTCTGGTCGGCAACGGAAAATAAGCGGGATCCGATTTACTCGTATTCCATGGTCTTGTTCTACAGCAAGGACAATGCAAACCCTTATCCCAATGCCGATAAGAAAAACGGATTCTCGGTTCGCTGCCTGAAAGATAAATAAGGTATGCTCGGGTTTTATGGGGGTTTATGAGCAAGTTAGTGTGCTACCCTGTCTTGGACAGCTTGATTTTTTCTTTCACTTTTTTCTTAAAAATTCCTGCTGGAAAGCAGCAAGAGACCAATTTTTTTATCTTTGAAGCAAATGTTACTGATATGAAAAAACACACACTTACTCTGATCGTTCTAATCCTTGCCTCCTTCCTGAGCGTGCAGGCTCAGAAGAAACCGGCAACCCCGGCCCTCAAGGGTGACGGGAAGGTATTCTTTTATGAAGATTTCAATTGGGTCAATCCGGCTGACGCAAAAGGCTGGACCATGCCGGCGGGCTACCAGTTACTCGATCCGGATGACATTGGATTTAATTTCGGGTGGATGCCTTATGACAGCATTCATTCCATATTAACCAATGAGCCGCCTCTCAATTCCACCACAGGAAAAAATGGATACCTGGGGATTTTCCTGGCCCTGTTGAATCAACCCAACGAACCACGGCTTACCATAAATAATTCAATACAGTTTCCGCATTTCAACTGCAGCGCGCATTCTTCAGTCGTGGTGCGTTATGAGACTCACTTCATGAACGGAGGCCCTGGGTTACAGCAAATGCAGGTCACCGTCGATAATGGTGCCCACTGGGCAAATTATAATGTTGGTTTCGGTGTGAATCACAAAGATCGTCCGAATGATCTGGCCCCGGGAGTTCCTGCAATTTATGAAGCGAATATTTCAGATGTCGCTGCCGGTATGCCCGATGTCATTATTCGCCTGCATTGGGGTGAAACAACCCTCTATTTTTGGGAACTTGATGACTTCTCGCTCGCAGAAGCTTATAATAATGACCTGCGCCTGAATTATTTTTCAGCGGCGTGGGACAATGAAATTCCG
>CAYHCO010000117.1:0-2922 GCA_964355105.1 uncultured Porphyromonadaceae bacterium | reverse complement strand
CCAATCGGGTAAAATAGAGTTTCGATATTGTGATAACCATCTATACGCTTGTCAGTTACATACAACCCCAGATTGATTTTGCCAGAAGGGAAAACGATCATTTCTTATTGGAATCAGATTTATCAACAAACCCGAAAGTAACTGTTTTTTTAATTAATTTTCTCTTCATCTTTGTTCCCCCAATAATCCATTTGAATGGCCCAGAAAAAGAATAACGATACCAACAGGCGGGTCCAGGAGATCATGCAGGATCTCGGCAAAGTACCGCCACAGGCAATTGAACTGGAAGAAGCCGTTCTTGGAGCCATCATGCTTGAGAAGGATGCGATCATCTCGGTGATCGACATTCTTAAGCCCGATTCTTTTTACAAGGATACCCATAGGATTATCTATGAGGCAGTCAGGGCCCTGTCGATGAACCTTCAACCTATCGACCTGCTGACCGTAACCGAAGAACTAAAAAAGCAGGGAAAGCTCGACCTGGTCGGCGGCCCCTATTTTCTGACCCAACTCACCACAAAAGTTGCTTCCGCGGCACACGTTGAATATCACGCGAGAATTGTCGCACAGAAATACATACAGCGCGAACTGATCCGCGTATCCTCGGATATTCAGGAAAAAGCGTTCGATTCCACACAGGATGTTGATGAGCTTCTCGATTTTGCCGAAAGCGAACTCTTTGAGGTTGCATTCAGCAATATCAAGAAGGAAACGCTCCGGATCGATATTGTTATCGACCGTGCCCTCCGCCGCATGGAAGAGCTGTCGTCCAAAGAAGCAGGGCTCAGTGGCGTACCTTCAGGATTCACCAAGCTCGACCGGCTCACCTCCGGATGGCAGCCGTCTGACCTGGTAATTATTGCCGCCCGGCCATCCATGGGTAAAACTGCTTTCATGCTTTCTATGGCTAGAAACATGGCTGTGGAACATGAGAAACCTGTCGCCATTTTCTCCCTTGAAATGTCGAGCCTCCAGCTGGTCAACCGTTTGATCGTCAGCGAGACGGAACTCGCAGCTGAGAAAATCCGTAACGGCCGCCTGCAAAAATTTGAATGGGAACAGCTTGAGATCAAACTCAAAAGCCTCTTGAAAGCCCCTATTTTCATCGATGATACACCCGCAATTTCAGTTTTTGAGCTGAGGGCCAAAGCCCGCAGGCTTAAGCTGGAACACAAGATCGAGCTGCTGGTGGTGGATTACCTTCAGCTGATGAGCGGTCCGCCGGATTCCCAGGGCAACCGTGAACAGGAGGTCAGCAGCATCTCCCGGTCACTTAAGGCTATTGCCAAGGAACTTGATATCCCGATCATCGCCCTTTCGCAGCTGAACCGATCAGTCGAACTGCGAGCCGGTGACAAAAGGCCGCAGCTTTCCGACCTGCGCGAATCAGGAGCCATCGAGCAGGATGCCGATATTGTGATCTTTATTCACAGACCCGAAAAATACGGTCTTACCGAAGACTCCGAAGGCCATTCAACCCTGGGCATGGCGGAAATTATTGTCGCTAAACACCGAAACGGAGCCGTGGGTGACATTCAACTTCGCTTCCGGTCCGAACAGGCTAAATTCACGGATCTGGATGATGATTTCGGGATACCCGTTTATGATGACCTGGAAGGCCCGTCAGTTAAATTTGAATCCAGGATGAACCGGTCAAACAAACCGCCGGATTACCCGGATGCTTTCTAAGGCCATGAAGATCAGATCCTTTATCACGGCACTCATTTTCCTTGTCCTCAGCCCGCTTACCTCGCAGGCAGCTTATCTCCTCATTCCAATGGACAATAATCAGACCAACCACCTGAAAGCATACGGGATTGCCTACTGGGCGCTGGAAAAAGGCAATACCATCGAATGGCTGCTCAACTACCGCGGAGGCAGCTTCCTCATACCCTTCTTCGATCAGGTCCAGCAGGAATGCATGCTCCGTGGAATCCGAACCGAAATCATTCCGGATGCCACCCGCCAGCAGATTCTAGATGAAATCGCACGGCCCGACAATAATGCTGACGTCATCAAGATGGAAAAAGCACCCAAGATCGCCGTTTACGCTCCGGTCGACAAACAACCGTGGGATGATGCGGTGATTATGGCGCTGGACTACGCCGAAATCCCTTACGACCGGATATACGACGGTGAAGTGATTGAAGGGAAATTGAAGAACTACGACTGGTTACACCTTCATCATGAAGATTTTACCGGTCAGTACGGTCGATTTTACAAGACGTTTAACCACATGCTCTGGTACCAGAAACAGGTATCCGACAATGAGGCAATGGCCACCAAATACGGATTCAGCAAGGTTTCCAAAATGAAACTGTATGTCGCTCAAACGATTAAGGCATACATGGCTGAAGGAGGATTCCTCTTTGCCATGTGTTCGGGTGCCGATTCTTTCGACATAGCCCTGGCCGCAACGGACGTGGATATCTGCGCCCAGATGTATGACGGTGATCCCATTGATCCTGAAGCCAATCAGAAACTCGATTTTACCAGAACCCTGGCCTTCCAGAATTTCAAGCTTATCGACGATCCGCTTGAGTATGAGTTCTCTTCAATTGATGCTACCGAGTCGCGCCGTATCGCACAGGCCCAGGATTATTTCACCCTCTTCGACTATTCGGCCAAATGGGATCCGGTCCCTACGATGCTCTGTCAGGATCATACCCGCATTATCAAGGGATTCATGGGTCAGACCACCTCATTTATCAAGGATTTTGTTAAACCTTCCGTACTGGTTATGGGTGAAAACAAATACCTGAATGAAGCGAGATACATTCATGGGGAATTTGGAAAAGGCACGTGGACATTCTTTGGTGGGCACGATCCTGAGGATTACCAGCATCTCGTTGGCGATAAGCCGACCGATCTCGAATTGCACCCCAACTCACCGGGTTACCGGCTGATATTGAACAATGTACT
>CAYHCO010000116.1:0-2988 GCA_964355105.1 uncultured Porphyromonadaceae bacterium | reverse complement strand
GAAAGCGGCCAGCGCCTTTCCCGATTCCAATGACTCCCGTGCTTCGGAAAGGCAATCTTCCAGAGTGCTTTCGTGGCGCATCACGTTAAGGGCAATCGCTGAATTGGCAATCACAACATTCTTCTCCGGCTCAGTGCCCTGGCCATTGAGGATGCGGTGAAAAATTGCCGATGCTTCCTCTACGGTGTCCCCGCCGAATATCTTGTCAGCATTAATTTTTTCGAAACCCAGCTCCGAGGGTTCCACGATTTTCTCACCCTGCCTGGTGATCAGCTTAAATGGTGAGGTAAGGGAGATCTCATCATAACCATCGAGCGAATGAATGATGGCAAAATTAACATCAAGTTCCTGATAGAGATATTGATACACACGCGCTAATTCCAGACTGAAAACTCCCACAAGCTGATTGTGCGGCGTCGATGGGTTAATCATGGGTCCCAGGATATTGAAGAAGGTTTTGATGCCGAGCTGTCGTCTTACCGGCGCTATGTTTTTCATGGCCGGGTTGAAGAGTGGGGCATGAAGGAAACATATTCCGGCTTCCCCGATTTCGCGCTTCAGCTTGGCCTCATCATTCGAGAACCTGTACCCCGAATATTCCATTACGTTTGAGGATCCGCAGGCCGACGAAACCCCGTAATTCCCGTGCTTGGCAACTTTCACACCTGATCCGGCAAGGACAAAGGATGCCAGCGTGGATATGTTAAAGGTGTTCTTCCCGTCGCCGCCGGTTCCACATAGGTCAATCGTATCATATTCCGATAGGTCAACCTTTACTGCAAGCGATTTCATCGCTTCGCGGAATCCAATCAATTCCTCCACCGTGATGCTGCGCATGAGGAATACAGCCATGAAAACGGCCATCTGGGTCTCATTGACCTGTCCCGATGCGATTTGCCGAAGCACTTCCTCAGCCTCCTGACGGGTGAGGGTTCTGTATTCGAAAAGTTGGTGTAGTATGTCTTTCATGATAACTTAGGTGCTGAGTTGTTGACTCTTAATCCCCAGACTTAAGTCTGGGGTTAACCATAGGGTTCTCTGGTTATCCCCAGGCTTCAGCCTGGGGATTATGCAACCAGTTGCTGATCATCGTCTTACCATGCGGTGTAAGGACCGATTCTGGATGAAACTGCACGCCACGCACATCATATTTCCTGTGGCGTAATGCCATGATCCTGCCGGTTTCATCGGTGGCGGTGATTTCCAGCTCTCCGGGCAGTTTCCTTTCATCTACCACCCAGGAGTGATACCGGCCGACCTCAATCTTCGGAGACAGGCCTTTAAAGAGAATCTCCTCCGGCTGAATAATGTCGGCCGTTGTTGCCACACCGTGAAAAACCGACGGCAGGTTAAGCAGCGTACCGCCGAATGCCTCGCCGATAGCCTGCATTCCCAGGCAAACGCCGAGAATTTTCTTTGTCGGTGCGTATCTGGTGATCAGGGCAGGCATGATGCCCGCATCTTTCGGAAGACCCGGTCCGGGAGAGAGCACGATGGCATCATAGGACTCCACCTCATCCAGGGTGATCTGGTCGTTGCGGATAACCGGGATGTCCTGACCGGTGAGCTCACGCAGGTAGTGCGCAAGATTGTAGGTAAAACTGTCGTAATTATCCAGAAGTAATATTTTCATGCCTGCTGATTTATTCAATTTTTGTTCCTGCGAGCCGGATAGCGTCGTTCAGCGCTCCCAGCTTATTGTTAACTTCCTGCAGTTCATTTTGCTCGATGGAATCGGCTACGATACCCGCACCTGCCTGGAATATAAGCTTGTTTCCCGAAGAGAGGAATGAGCGGATCATGATCGCCTGGTTCAGGCTTTTATCCAGACCGATCTGCCCGATACATCCGCCATAAAATCCACGGTTGGTTCTTTCATACTTGTTGATGAGCTCCATGGCCCTGATCTTTGGCGCTCCGCTGAGCGTTCCTGCCGGGAATGTGTCGCCCAAAAGCCTGAACAGCTGCGGATTGTTTTTAAGTTCGCCGGAAACGCTCGATACCATATGCAGTACGTGTGAGAAAAACTGAATCTCCTTATAAGTGTCAACCGTCACGTTAACGGCATGCCTGCTCAGGTCGTTGCGTGCAAGGTCGACCAACATCACATGCTCGGCATTTTCCTTGTGGTCGGCGGCCAATTGCCCGGCCAGTGCACGGTCCTTATCGTCGTCACCTGATCTGCGCAACGTGCCTGCAATGGGAGCAATTGTTGCCCTGCGGTTGCGCACGACCAGGTGTGCTTCCGGGGAAGATCCGAATATCTTGTAGCTGCCGTAATCAAAATAGAACAGGTAAGGGGAGGGGTTTACCGAACGCAGGTGCCTGTAAACATTGAATTCGTCGCCCTGAAAGGTCTGTTCAAAACGCCTCGACAGGACAATCTGGTAAACATCCCCCACATGGCAATGATGTTTTCCTGCCGATACCAGATCCATGTATTCCTGATCGGTCAGGTTGGAAGTGCACTTTCCGGTCGTTGTGAAAGGGTACTGCGAAAAATTCCGGTTTGTCAACAGGTTTCTTACTGTCGTGAGGGTGGAAGGTGAATCGTCGAACCGGTTCTCGATCAGCGTTACCGTATTCCTGAAATGGTTTATTGCAATCAGGTAATGGTACAGATGGTACCGTATCTCCGGTATGGCATCGGGATCGGCGTAAACTTTAGGTGCGGGTACCGATTCGAAATGTGAGGCTGCATCATATCCCGTATACCCGAAAAATCCGTTCAGCCGGTTTTCCTTTGACTGGTCGGTGGTTTCGAACAGCGATACAAAGCGGTCGAGCAGTCCGGGAATATCGGAACCGGAGACTTCTTCCTGATTACCGCCGGGCAGAGACTGATAAACTTTTCCATGATCGACGATAATCCCGGCGAGCGGCTCAAGGCAGATGAACGAATAGTTGTCGCGACCGCCATGGTAATCGCTGCTCTCCAGTAAGATGGAGCGCGGGAAAAGATCACGCAGCTTAAGATACAGGCTTACC
>CAYHCO010000115.1:0-3026 GCA_964355105.1 uncultured Porphyromonadaceae bacterium | reverse complement strand
CTTCGGTATGCGTGTTGGCGACCCAGGGACCGATGGCATCCCTCATTTTATCCTCTATCGGACCGTACAACCGGCCACTTGCTATCCAGTCGGCATAAATCATCGGGACCACACCGTAGGGCGACCGGTATTCAAGGTCGTGCCCGATGGTGTTTTTCCGGAAGCGTTCGAAATATTTTTCAAGTTCACCCATGGTTCTGTATCCTGATAAGGGGGCCAAAATTACGAATATGATGAACAATACCTTAACTTTGCCGGCTTATTTGTCGTAATGAAAACACTAAAGGCATCATCCCGTGACAAACTGACTCTCACAGGGATGATCATCACCCTCGGCATTGTTTTCGGAGATCTTGGAACTTCTCCCCTTTATGTCATGAAGGCCATCGTTGGAGGATCAGGTGGAATTATCGACCAGGATTTCATGCTGGGTGCTGTATCCTGCCTGATTTGGACGCTTACTCTCCAGACCACCGTCAAGTATGTACTGCTGATCATGCGTGCCGATAACCATGGTGAAGGAGGAATCATGGCCCTGTACGCACTGGTGAGAAAACGGAAAAAAAGCCTCTATATCGTTGCAGCCTTGGGTGGCAGCGCATTGCTTGCCGATGGGGTAATAACGCCCTCCATTACCGTAGTTTCAGCCGTTGAGGGCTTGCAATTGAATTTCCCCCACCTCTCCGTTGTACCCATTGCTATCGGGATCATTGCTGCACTTTTCCTGATCCAGAAGCTCGGCACTGCCGCCATCGGCAAGTCGTTCGGCCCGATCATGCTGGTATGGTTCCTCACGCTCGCAGCTCTGGGTTTGCCCTATGTCATTCAGATGCCGGTAGTTTTAAAGGCCTTCAATCCTGTTTATGCGCTGAAACTCCTTTTCCTTCATCCGGGCGGTTTCTTCCTTCTGGGAGCGGTTTTTCTCGTAACGACCGGCGCCGAGGCACTCTACTCCGACCTAGGGCATTGTGGCTATAAAAACATCCGCCTGAGCTGGTTGTTTGTCAAGATAACCCTCATTATCAATTATATGGGACAGGCTGCCTGGGTGCTTCAGCAAGGCACCACCCCGGGCGAAATGATGAACCCCTTCTTTGGAATTATGCCGGCATGGTTTCTTCCTGCAGGGGTGCTCCTTGCTACGGCTGCTGCCATTATTGCCAGCCAGGCCCTCATCAGCGGCTCCTACACGATAATCAGCGAGGCCATGCAGCTGAATTTCTGGCCAAAGCTTAAGGTCGATTATCCCACTCATATTAAGGGCCAAATGTATATTTCCTCGATAAACTGGATGCTCTTTGTTGCGTGCATAATTGTAGTCATTTTATTCAGGACTTCTTCAAATATGGAGGCTGCATACGGCCTGGCCATTACCATTACCATGCTGATGACCACCCTGTTGATGACGGAATTCCTGAAAATTGTCCGCGTTAACCGGAGGCTGGTCATGCTTTTTACCGGGACCTACCTGCTGATCGAAGTGGCATTCCTGATCGCCAACATGCTCAAATTCATTCACGGAGGTTGGTTTACACTCCTGCTGGCAGGTATCATTTTCTATGTTATGTTCATCTGGTACCGCGCCCGTCAGATCAAGAACCGCTTTACACGGTTCGTAACAGTGGCCGATTATTTTGAACAGCTGAAAGACCTGAGCCAGGATACCACGGTTCCGAAATACGCCACAAACCTTGTATACCTTACGCGGGCCGATAAAATTACCGATGTGGAGGCTAAGGTTATCTATTCGATCTTCTCTAAAAGTCCCAAACGAGCCGATACTTATTGGTTCATGCATATCGAAATAACCGATGAACCTTATACCGTCGAGTATTCTGTTGACCACCTGATTCCCGGTACCCTGATCCGGATTGAATTCCGGCTTGGATTCAAGGTGCAGCCACAGATTAACCTGCTGTTCAATGAAGCCCTTCGGGAGCTGTCAATCTCCAAAGAGATCGACCTGTTATCGAAATACCCCTCGCTTCGAAAGCATGAGATCGGGGCGGATTTTCGGTTTATCATTATTCACAGGGTTCGGAATTTCGATTACCGGTTTGCCGGAGGGGAACGGTTCGTGCTCGACAGTTACGGTATAATTAACAAGATGTCGCTCTCAAATATCACCGCATACGGCCTGGATTCAAGTAATATAATGGTTGAGGAGGTGCCGCTGGTGGTGGTCGGACATGAGGATCATCTGCTTAAAAGAGTTTATCATAAATAGATGGCGCTATCAGTCAAACAAATCGGTGAGGATTATAATCAGCAGATGCTTGATATTCTGCTGAGTTCGCCAATGGAATCCGACGGATTAACGGTCTGTCTCGACCGGTCGCCGGATATGCTGGCCGTACCCAGGTTGTTTTACGATGCGTATAAATGCTTCGGCTTTTTCATGGACGACCGTCTGGTGGGATACAGCATGGTGTGCCGCAAGAAGTTGTACGTAAATACCGTGCCCCGCGAAATAGGTTACCTGGCAAATATGTATGTGCTGCCCGAGGCTAGAAAGCTCGGTTGGCTCTACAAGGCATCGGAACCTTTATTCCGCGAGGCGCTTGAACAGGTAGGCCTGGGTTACGCCACCACCATGGTGGGAAATAAAAAGACCGAAACCATGATCGGCCGCCGGATACCCAAGTTTCCATTTATTCCGTTTTCAAAGTCGATTGGGATCAACTGCGTTCATAACATCCTGATTACCTTTAATAAGAACTCTAAATCTGCCTTTCATGTCCGCCGTGCCGGGGAATCCGATATTCCGGATATTTCCCGATTGCTCGATGAGGAGTACCGTGACCGGCTTTTTGGTTCCATCATGACACCCGATCAACTCACTGAAACCATACATAAGCGGCCGGGATTCAGTATCAGCGATTATTTTGTGGCAGAAAAGGACGGCAGGATTGTCGGGACCTGCTCCGCCTGGGATGTTACGGCAATAAGAAACCTCAGGGTGCTGGCCTTTCGAAAGCAGTTCAGGGCTATCAAGATTGTATACGGACTGGCTGCCCCGATTTTTG
>CAYHCO010000114.1:0-3036 GCA_964355105.1 uncultured Porphyromonadaceae bacterium | reverse complement strand
TGTTTAAGTTAACTTGATGTTGCAGGGAAATCAAAATGTATTCTACTTTTAAAAGTCTGCAAAATTTAAATTCGAACCAATGGACGATAGATTGGCGTGGAACCGTGAAGTAAGGGTATTGAATTCATCGTTTATCAGGGCAAATGTGCCGATGTCGAGAGCTATTGACCTGATGGAAACAGCCTTCTCTATATTATCTGAAAAATCTGCCTATGTGCCGCCACGGGTTGTCATGTCGACCCCGGACCATAATATGTCGATCTTTTTCAAGCCGGCTTTCCTCAGTCGTCACCAACGGCTCAGTATAAAAATCCTTTCGCAGATCCATGAGAACCTGAATAGCTGCCTGCCCACTATTAAGGGAACCGTTCTCCTGGTCGACATGGTGACCGGACAGATTATTTCGATCTGCGACGGTAATTATGTCACATCGCTGAGAACAGGAGCCGCATCGGGTATTGCTACAAGATACCTGGCTGTTCCCGATGCTTCCACGGCTGCCATTTTCGGGTGTGGTGCACAGGGCGCGTCTCAATTGGAAGCGATCATGGCTGTCAGGACTATTAAAACGGTTTACCTGTTTGACCAACAGAAATATAGGGCTGTCCACATGGCAAAACATTCTATGCCAGCCTCTTCCACTGAATTTATCATCAATCCTGAAATCAGCATCCTGAAAAATGCAGATATTATTTGTACTGCCACTCCGAGCCCAAAGCCTCTTTTTTACCTCCGCGATCTTAAACCCGGAGTCCATATCAATGCGATCGGGTCCTACAGGCCGGATATGAATGAAATCGATCCGGAAATTCTCGGGCACTGCCGAATTTATCTCGATGATGCACCCGCGTGCATTCATGAATCGGGCGACCTCATAAACCCTTTGAAATCAGGCATTATCAAGGAAACTGACATCCAGGGAGAAATAGGTGAACTTATCTCCGGTTCCATTCCCGGCAGGCAAAAAACCTCGGAAATTACTGTCTTCAAGAGTGTTGGAAATGCTATACAGGACTTCTTTATTGCCAATGAAGCCTATGAGAAATCGTTTGATTCGGATGGCACCCAAATAATCAATCTGACAGATTGAAAGTCTCGATATTTTAATCAAAACATCACTAATTAATATTCATATGTTCAAGTACTTAAGGGTAATTTTATTTATACTGGCCGCTATTTCATCCGGCGCTGTTTATGCCCAGCAGGAGCTGGCGCTGGACAATATTTTTGACGGTACCTATGCTGCAAAAGGATTTGGTCCCGCCCGTTGGACTGACGGCGGGAAAGGGTATACCACACTTGAGAACTCCAGGGAAGGTAAAGGCCGGGATATTGTCCGCTACGAAACAGCAACCGGTAACCGCAGCGTCCTGGTTAAATCAACGGAGCTGATCCCGGAGGGAAAAACAACGCCACTCGGTATATCAGACTATATATGGTCGGCAGATGTTTCCAAATTGCTGATCTTTACCAATACCCAACGCGTATGGCGTTACAATACCCGTGGTGAATATTGGGTAATGGACCTTTCCACCAGAAAACTCAAACAATTGGGCAAAGGTTTGAAACCTGCTTCCCTGATGTTTGCCAAATTTTCACCTGACGGCATTTATGTGGCTTATGTAAGTGAACAAAATATCTATGTTGAGCATCTCGAAAAGGGAACTGTCAGGCCGCTAACCAGTGATGGTGGTGGCAATGTCGTTAACGGAACTTTCGATTGGGTTTACGAAGAGGAACTGGATTGCCGCGATGGTTTCCGGTGGAGCCCGGATAGCCGGAACATCGCATTCTGGCAGCTGAATACGGAAGGTATAGGAACTTTTTACATGATCAATAACCTGGATTCCATCTATCCAAAGCTGATCCCCATACCTTATCCGAAAGTAGGGACCACCAATCCGGCAGCTAAGGTTGGCGTGGTTTCCGTGTTGGGAGGTGCCCCGCGATTCTTCAATGTCCCGGGTGATCCCCGAAACAATTACCTCGCCAGGATGGATTTCGCTGCAAACAGCGAGGAGGTTATGATACAGCAGCTTAACAGGCTTCAAAATACCAATAAGGTTATCCTGGGGAATATTCATACGATGGAAATGAAAACCATCCTGACTGAAACGGATAAGGCATTTCTGGATATCCATGATGATACGCAATGGATGCAGGGCGGTAAATCGTTTACCTGGAGCAGCGAGCGTGATGGCTGGCTTCACTTGTATATTATCTCAAGGGACGGTTCGACTTCCAGGGATGTGACTCCCGGCAATTTTGATGTGGTCGATATCCAGTGTATCGATGAAAAGGGAGGATACGTTTATTTCATCGCTTCACCCGATAATCCCATCCAGCGTTACCTGTACCGCAGCAAGCTCGACGGGAAGGGGAAACCGGAAAGGATCAGCCCCGCCAGCCAGTCAGGTCAGCATGCTTACCAGATATCACCGGATGCCCGATACGCTATCCAAACCTTTTCTAATGTGACCACTCCAACTGTGATCAACCTCGTTTCACTGCCTGCACACAAGCTGATCAGGGTGTTGGAAAGTAACGATGAGCTGAAGGCCAAGGTGGCAGGCCTTAAGATCAGGCCGAAAGAGTTTTTCCGCGTAACTATCGAACCGGGGGTCGATCTGGATTGCTTTATGATCAAGCCTTACGATTTTGACCCGGCAAAGAAATATCCAGTCATTTTCAATATTTACGGGGAACCTGCCGGTGCCACGGTACAGGATAACTGGGGCGGCGGAGACTTGTATAACCAGTATCTGGCACAAAAAGGTTATATCGTTATGAGCGTGGATAACCGAGGAACAAAAACTCCTCGCGGACGGGATTGGCGCAAAAGTATTTACCGGCAGATCGGAATTCTCGCATCGAAGGATCAGGCCGCTGCGGCCAAGGCAATCATGGCGAAATATTCCTTTGTCGACGATTCCAGAGTAGGCGTATATGGTTGGAGCGGTGGCGGTTCCATGACCCTGAATTGTATGTTCAGATACCCGTCCATCTATAAAACCGGAATCGCGGTAGCATTTATCA
>CAYHCO010000113.1:0-3039 GCA_964355105.1 uncultured Porphyromonadaceae bacterium | reverse complement strand
CCTCCCGAGGCACCTTTCAGGCTTCCCTGGAAGTAACCATGGTTTTCAAGAAAGATCAGAAAATCGTTGATTTCAGAAAATACAATCTACTGAGTGCCGAGCTGGAGGATACAGCCAAAACCCAGCCACACTTTATAGACCAGCAGCGAATTTCCATGCCTTTCGGGGTGTATGAAATCAATCTCACCATCAAGGACAACAATACCAAGGATGCGCCTATCGAGCACGGGGAAATTGTTGCCATGGAATTCAATAAAACAGACCTTAAATTCAGCGATTTTCAGTTTATTGAATCCTTCCAGCCTACCAAGGAAGAGAATATTCTCACTAAAAGCGGGTTCGACCTGGTACCTTTTGTCGGTGATTTCTTCGCATCATCAGAGAAAACCCTCTCCTTTTATACCGAGTTGTACAATCTCGACAAGAAAATCGGGAGCGGACAGGATTTCATTTACCGATATTACCTTGAATCCTTCGAAACGAATTTCTCGCTCGGTGATTTCTCAAAATTCCAGCGGCAGAAAGCCAATGTGGTCAATCCTATACTGGCCACCTTGCAGATTGTCGACCTGCCAAGTGGGAATTACAACCTGGTGGTGGAAGCCCGCGACCGGAACAATGAGGTGATCGTACTCAACAAGGTTTTCTTCCAAAGAAGCAATCCCGGAATGCAGATCAACCTGACAGATATCCAAAGTGTCGATATCACATCAACCTTTGCTGAGAAAGTCAATTCCCTGGATTCGCTCAGATTCTACCTGTTGAGCCTCACTCCGGTGGCTTCGATGCTGGAGATTCAGTTTGCCAAGAACGTCACCTCCACCACGGAAATCAAGCAGATGCAGAAATTTCTTTATAATTTCTGGAAGATCAGGAATGAAAAAAACCCGGAAGCTGAATGGAACAAATACAAGCAACAGGTTATGATGATGGAAGATGCTTATAAAACAAGGATCAAGCATGGCTTTGAAACTGATATGGGCCGTGTTTGGCTGAAATACGGTGCTCCTGACCAGGTTGAGGACAATAAACATGAGCCTAACGCGTACCCTTATGTTATCTGGCAGTATTTCCACATTGAAGACCAGAACGACAAGCGCTTCATTTTCTATAATCCCAATATGGCTGGTACCGAATACATGCTGCTACATTCCGATGCAAGGGGTGAATTGTACAATCCTTACTGGCAGTATGAACTTTATAGTCGAACAGCCAGCCTGAGAAACTACGATAATCGTAATTTTGATGCAGGTTATGGCGGACGAGCACTTGACAACTTCAGGAGATAGATTGATTAAAAAGATGCAACAGTTACTACCCGGGTTAACCTGGCGGATATTTTGGATATTGTCCTGGTTGCCCGGGTTTGTTTTTGAACTGCTTGCCTCCCTGATCAATGTCGTTGTTTTCGGCATTGCCGGGTACCGCACTCAGATCATCGAATCCAACCTGAGCCGCTCATTCCCTGGCATGGAAAAGCAGGAACGCCTTAAAATTGCACGTGATTTTTATCGTCATTTTTCGGAATTGTTGCCCGAGATCCTCCTGCTGACACGCATGAACCCGGGCAGTCTCCGGAAAAGGATACGCCTCGCCGATCCGCTTATCCTGGAAGAATATTTGAGTAAAAAACAGAACATCATCATTGCCGGCGGGCATTTCGGCAACTGGGAATGGAACGTGCCCCTGCTGGTATCGGCTGGATACCGTGTTTTGGCTATCTATAAGCCACAATCAAGTGTTTTTGCCGATTTGCTGATGCAGAGGATCAGGCAGAAACCGGGAGTGATCCTGGTGCCGATGAAAGATACACTGCGAATCATTTCCGAAGAAATTAAAAAATCCGGCCAGCCTTTTGCCGTGCTGCTCGTTGCCGACCAGACCCCTGCTCGCGACGATATCCGGTTCTGGACCCCCTTCCTGAATCAGGACACTCCTTTCTTTACCGGAATAGAAAAGCTCGCCCAGCGCTTTAGTCTGCCCGTCATTTATGTTGAACAGGCGAAGAAGGCTTTCGCAGATTATGAAGCCCGACTGGTGCTTATTTATGATGGCATAACCCCGTCTGTCAAAGGCGAAATTACCAGGAGATTCGCCAATATACTCGAAGAATCCATCCGGCATACCCCACACCTCTGGCTTTGGTCGCACCGCCGGTGGAAATATCGCCGTGAGAAATTACCTTTGGAGGCATGAATGATGTTTCCGTAATCATATTGAGCTGGAATAGCCTCAACTGGCTGAAGGCCTTTCTTCCTGCTCTGGAAGCATATACCCCACGCACCCTCGCCGATATCCTGATCGTTGACAATGCCAGTACCGATGGCACCGCAGAATGGCTTACCCGGGAACATCCCGGGATTCAGTTGCGGGTCCTCGATCGGAATTACGGTTATTCCGGGGGCTACAAGATTGCCCTGGAAACGATTTCATCCAAGTATTCCGTGTTGCTGAATTCTGATGTTGAGGTAACCCCCGGTTGGATCGAATGCCTGCACACGTTCATGGAAGAGCATCCGAAAGCGGGAGCAGTGGCGCCAAAGATCATGAGTTTCAGCGACCGTGGCAGTTTTGAGTATGCAGGTGCCGCCGGGGGCTGGATCGACCGTTACGGATATCCTTTCAGCCGGGGCCGGGTGTTTAATTCCATAGAAAAAGATGAAGGGCAGTACAACCTGCCAGCCAGGATATTCTGGGCATCAGGTGCCTGCCTGATGGTCAGGACCGAGGCTTACCAAACCGCAGGTGGGCTGGATCCGGTATTTTTTGCCCACATGGAAGAAATCGACCTGTGCTGGCGACTTCATTCCTGCGGTTATGAAGTATGGTATAATCCTGAATCGGTTATTTACCATGTTGGTGGCGGAGCCCTGCCGAATGAGAGTCCCCATAAACTTTACCTGAATTTCAGGAACAACCTGTTGTTGCTGAGGAAGAACCTCCCGGAGAATGTCAGGCAGCGGATTCTGTTCTGGCGCATGGTCCTCGATGGCGTTGCAGCCATTCAGTATCTCCTCAAAGGCAAGCCGTCATTTTTCC
>CAYHCO010000112.1:0-3118 GCA_964355105.1 uncultured Porphyromonadaceae bacterium | reverse complement strand
GGGTTATTCGGAGTAGACTTCAAAGCTGATCTCAACCTTGATGTCTTTATAAACCTTAACCGTAGCCTTGAAGGTTCCGATTTCCTTGATCGTATCTTCACTCAGGGTGATATTCTTGCGATCAACCTCGTAACCTTTTTCAATTAATGCTTCAGCAATCTGAATGGTGTTCACCGAACCGAAAATTTTTCCGGTAGTGGATGTTTTTGCACCGATCTTCAGCTCAACGGTTGCCAGTTTAGCTGCGATAGCCTGAGCATCTTCGCGTTTCTTCAACTCTTTGTGGGCACGCTGACGCATGTTTTCAGTATGCATTTTCTTGGCTGATTCAGTAGCCAGGATAGCATATCCCTGCGGGATCAGGTAGTTGCGGCCATAACCGTTACGCACCTTGATAACATCGTCTTTATGACCCAGGTTGGTCAAATCCTGTATTAATATTATTTCCATGACTTACCTCCTGTTGTTATTTCATCATATCGGTTACATACGGCAGGATGGCAATGTGCCGGGCCCGCTTAACTGCCTGAGCAATTTTACGCTGGAATTTCAGCGAGGTACCGGTTAAACGGCGGGGAAGAATTTTCCCTTGCTCATTAAGAAACTTCTTGAGGAAGTTAGGATCTTTATAATCAATGTACTTGATTTTGTTCCGTTTGAAACGGCAATACTTTTTCCGCTTCACATCTACGGTGGGCGGAGTTAGATACCTGATTTCTGATTGACTGGCTGACATAACTTACTCCTCCTTATTTTCGCGGGTTGGTTCATTACTTGCCAGTTTACGGCGTTTCAGGTTATACTCAACAGCAAATTTGTCGAGCTTAACGGTAAGAAATCGGATGATCCTCTCATCACGACGAAACTCCACCTCGAGGCGGTTAATTAGTTCTCCACCGGACTTGAACTCAATAAGATGGTAAAAACCCGTCGATTTCTTTTGAATCGGGTATGCCAGCTTACGGAGGCCCCAGTTGTCCTCGTGCACGATTTCCCCGCCATTTTCGGCAAGGTAACCAGAGAACTTTTTAACCGTTTCCTTCATCTGTTCTTCAGACAAAACGGGAGTTACAATGAAAACGGTTTCGTACTGATTCATCATGTGTTATTAATAATTATAAATCTCAATATCGGGCTGCAAAGTTAGAAATAATTCTGATTACTGCAAGGGTTTCGTGTATCGCAGAATTAAGCGCAGATTTATGCAGCTTATTTTTACTTTTGCATTGCTCAAAACGGCCTCAAATGGAAAAGCAATTTATCGTCAGTGCCCGGAAATATCGGCCAGATAGTTTTGAAACTGTTGTAGGTCAGCCCTCGATCACCCGCACGCTCAAAAATGCGATCGCCGGGAATCACCTGGCTCATGCATATCTGTTCACCGGCCCCAGAGGGGTGGGTAAGACCACCTGTGCCCGTATTTTTGCCAAGACAATCAATTGCCTCAGCCTCACAGCCGAAACTGAAGCCTGCAATGTTTGCGAGGCCTGCCAGACTTTTCAGGAGAGCCGCTCCTTCAATATCCACGAGCTCGATGCAGCATCAAACAACCACGTTGAGGATATCCGCAACCTGATCGAACAGGTTCGGATCCCGCCACAGACTGGAAAATACAGCGTTTATATCATTGATGAGGTTCACATGCTGTCGCAGGCTGCATTCAACGCCTTCCTGAAAACACTCGAGGAACCTCCCGCCCACGCCATATTTATATTAGCTACCACCGAAAAGCACAAAATCCTGCCAACCATCCTTTCGCGCTGCCAGGTCTTTGATTTTCACCGAATACAGATCCGGGATATTATCGGACAGCTCCAACTGATCGCCGACCGCGAGGCCATTACGGCCGAAAATTCAGCACTGAATATCATCGCCCAGAAAGCCGACGGAGCGATGCGAGATGCACTCTCGATCTTTGACCAGGTGGTAAGTTTTTGCGGGAACCATATTACCTATCAGCAGGTTATCGATCATCTAAACGTACTCGATTACGATTATTATTTCCAGTTGACCGGCTTTTTCCTGAACGGAGATTTCAGGCAGTCCCTTCTTGTTTTCAACAGAATACTGGAAGAGGGATTCGACGGGCACAATTTCATTTCCGGACTGTCCACTCATTTCAGGGACCTGATGGTCAGCAAGGATCCGCAAACAATTGAATTATTGGAAGTCGGCGAAGAAATAGGCCTCAGATACCAGCAAAACGCCACTACCTGTCCGATAAATTTCCTCTATGAAGGATTGAAAATATTAAATGAGTGCGATCTCGCGTTCAGGCAGGCTAAAGATCCCCGTCTTATGGTAGAGCTGGCCCTGATGAGCCTTTCGCGATTGCAGGTCGCACCTGTTGTAGCAGAAGTTTACACCGACAAACCGGTTGCCCAGCCTTCTGTTCCTCAGCCGGCAGCTCCATTAACCGCACCCAGGGAAACTCAGGCACCGGCATCAGCTCAGGCATCAGCACCGGCTCCGGCACCGGCAAATCCCGTGCCTGCTGCCGCTTCACCCCGACCAGCCGGCCAGATGACACGGATCAGCGATCTGAACCTTAAAAAGTCGCAGCCTGCCGAAACATCCGCCGCAACACTCCCTTCAGATGAGGCACCTAGCATAGGAGTACCTAAGGAGCTGACAACCAAATTGCTAACTGAATGCTGGATGGAATTTGCCGACCAGCTCAAGGTCGATCAGCCCAGGCTGTACAGTACTCTGACCATACAAATGCCGGAACTTTCGGCAGACAAAAAAATAATTCTAAAACTCAATAATCCTTTACAGGAGAAGGCTATCAGAAGCATTCAAACCGAACTGCTTCAGTTTTTAAGAGCCAAATCGGGTCATCGAGATCTCGATATGCAAACGGATGTTTCCGAAGAGATGGCTGAGAAGAAGCTCTATACACCCGAAGAGAAATACCAGCACCTGCAAAAGAAAAATCCGGATCTTGATCTTTTCCGGCAATCGCTTGGACTGGATTTTGACTGAACCGGTCTGCCAATAATTCAGATTATCGGTTTTGGCTCATGAATTGACTTACAAAACAAGAAAACAACAACAATGTCGATACTAAACAACATAATATCAGGCTTTTTCGGAAATAAATCTGAAAAGGATTATA
>CAYHCO010000111.1:0-3254 GCA_964355105.1 uncultured Porphyromonadaceae bacterium | reverse complement strand
ATCTTCTTGCTGGCTCCCATGATGTTCACGGGGTTGGCTGCTTTATCGGTACTTACACAAAAGAAATGGCGGGGTGGGGTGGAAGTAAGAAGGTTCAGCAGTTTTTCTGCCTTGATGACATTATTTTCGAGCAATGCGGTTATCGAATACTCGTCTTTTTCTGAACGCACGTGCTTGTGTGCCGCAAAATTGGCAACAATTTCAAATGGTCCCTCATTGGCCAGAATTTTCTCAAAAACAGAATCACCGAAATTTATCGGATAAGTCTTGTAAACATCAGGGACTTTCAGCCCAAAGCTGCTGCGTAAATCGCGCGTCAGTTCGGTTAGGCCATTTTCATTAATATCTACGACGATCAGTTTGGCCGGTTCATATCGCAGCAAAGCCTTAATATAGGATGACCCGATCGTGCCGGCTCCGCCGATAACCAATGCCGACTTGCCGCGGATCTCACGGATCAGGTTATCATGGTTTTTTTTCAGGTCGGGCGCAAAAAGGCTCTGATCGCGATGTGTAATATTCCTGGCGATGAATGAACTGATATCGAATAACATAATAAAATTGTGTAAAGGTGAAAGGCCGATAAAGATAAAGTCTTTCAGCCATAAACTGTATATTGCTGTCAAATTCTTCGTGACCACCCATGGATGTTATTCTGATTTACCCTGCTGATGGTTTGCGTTTCTTTCAGTCGATGATTCCTCTGGGCATGCTCAGCATTGCCACTGTAATCAAGGAAGCAGGGTATTCGGTCAGGATAATCGACCTGAACCATTATCATGGTAATCTCATCCACGACCTGAAGGAATGGCAGCCCCGGATCGTCGGAATCGGTGGTACTACCCCTTCCCGGGTTAAAAGTTTCAGGATTGCCAGAAAGGTGAAGACAACATCACCCGATACATTAGTGGTTTACGGAGGGGTTCACGCTTCTTTCACCGCTAAGGAAGTGCTGGAGAAAGTCTGTGAGATCGACTATATTATCATGGGTGAAGGTGAACTCTCTTTCCGCGAGTTATGTGATGTCATGATCCGCGATTCGACCAAGGACCTGAATTCAATTAATGGGCTTGCCTTCCGCAAGGATGGAGGCATCAAGCTCAACCCGGTAAAACGGATTAATGATCTTTCGTTGCTTCCGATTCCCGACCGCGGTCTTTTGCCTGGCGATTACCAGCTCGACATGGACTTTATACCCGGGATTGCCGAACCGCTGATCACCTCGCGCGGCTGCCCCGCAATTTGTAATTTCTGTTCTGCCTCCCGGATGTTCCCCGGTGGTGTCAGGTACAGGCCTATGGATCAGGTGGGACAGGAAATCGCTAATCTGTTGTCGAGGCGCAAATTTGAGGGGTTGAAGGTATTCGACAGCACCTTTACCGCCGGGCGTGAGCACGTCCTCAGCTTCTGCGAAACCGTTAAGCCGTTCAATCTGAAATGGGAGTGTGAGATCAGAGCTGACACGGTTGACTATGAGCTACTGAAAACTATGAAAGAGGCGGGATGCTATTACGTTAATATGGGACTTGAAAGCGCAGATGCCGAAAGGCTCAAGAAAATCGCCAAAGGGATCAGTACCAGCCAGGCCCTGAAAGTCATGGCCGATTGCCGGGAGCTGGGAATCTTGATTAAGGTATTTTTTACTTTCGGGCACCCGGGACAAACCTTTAAGGAATGTAAAGAGGACATCAAGTTTATCAGGGAACACAGAAAAGAGATTGATTTTTACGCCGTCACGCCCGGGCTGAAGATCTACCCCGGCACGCGCCTCGAAAAGGAAGCCAGGGAATCAGGAATTCTTCCTCGCGATTTTTCCTGGGTAACCTCACGACCCTCAGCTGGCAACCTCCTGTTGCTGGAAACATCCAACACATTCATACTTTTCCAGAAGGGTCTGGGCGCCGCACGATTGGCTCAGATTGTGCTGATCCTGCTCCTGTCAGGGCTCTATTCGACTCCGGAATTCATGGTCAGGATGATCCGTGAGAATCTGAAATTTCTCTTCCGGAGATGACCTTCAGGTTGACTTTTTATGAGTATCTTAACTTACTAATTTATACATCATGGCTGCTTCATTAAAAGGTACCCAAACAGAACAAAACCTGCTAAAATCATTTGCAGGAGAATCCCAGGCGAGAAACCGTTACGAATTCTTTGCCAGCATTGCAAAAAAGGAAGGTTACGAACAGATTGCCGCAATTTTCATGGAGACCTCCAATCAGGAGAAGGAACATGCAAAGCGGTTTTTTAAATTTCTGGAGGGCGGGATGACTGAAATAGCCGCCGCCTATCCTGCCGGAGTCATCGGCACAACCATGGAAAACCTGAAAGCGGCGGCTGAAGGGGAACATGAGGAGTGGACCGACCTGTATCCTCATTTTTCTGAGGTTGCCAAAGAGGAGGGCTTCCCGGAAATTTCGGTGGCTTTCAAGATGATCGCAAAGGTGGAAGCTGAGCACGAAAGGCGCTACCTGAAGCTTCTGCAGAATATTTCCGAAGACAAGGTTTTCGTAAAAGATGGCAAGGTATGGTGGAAATGCCTCAATTGCGGCTACGTGTACGAATCGGTAAAAGCAATGGAAAACTGCCCCGCCTGCCTTCATCCCAAAGCCTTCATGCAGGTCAGGGAAGATAACTATTAGCCGAACCTCTTCTGCCGACTGCCAACTGCCGACTGCCCACTGCCCACTGCCAACTGGTTACATTCCCGGATATTCCTGGATAGCCTTCAGTACGGTGTCGATCGACAGCCACACTTTTCGGGCCGTTTTGTCCCAGGTGAAGAGTGCACTGCGTTCCAGACCTGCGTGAATCATTCTGGATCGCAACTCTGAATCCGTGGCAAGCTTTTCCATGCCTGCTGATATTTCTTCAATAGAGGCTGGATTGGCATAGATGGCTGCTTTGCCCCCAACCTCCGGTAAGGAGGTGGCATTTGAAGTGAGCACGGGAATCCCCGCCGCCAACGCTTCAATTACCGGAATGCCGAATCCTTCATACCAGGGAACGAATGTCAGCGCAAGCGCCCCTCCCATCACCCGGTGCAGTTCTTCCGGCTCCAGCCGTCCGGTATAAATAACCTCGCCGTCCGACTTCTGGCCTGAAAGGGGCTCATCAGTGGTGCCGCGCCACATCTTTTCCCCCACAATTACCATCCTGATATCCAGTCCGGTCCGGGAAATGAAATTGTGGTAAGCCTCAAGCAGGTTCCCAACATTCTTGCGGGGATGCAGGGAGCCGACATATAAGAAGTA
>CAYHCO010000110.1:0-3276 GCA_964355105.1 uncultured Porphyromonadaceae bacterium | reverse complement strand
CACCGGTTCCAAAAACCCGAAAATAACTAAATCCCTGCGCATTCAGTTCAAGCTCATATTGTCCTGTTAAATAATCCCTTCGGTGTGGGTTCTCCCTTAGCGGATCAAACTGCCAGGGAAGATCGGGCTGGCACAACAAATAAATTCCACGGCCCGAAAGAGGTATTTCCTCCAAAAGCCAGGCTGGTATTTTCTGATAAACCTCGCGAAACCAAACTTTCAGGTTGATCAGGCACGTATCGAAAATAACCATAGGCGCGTTCTTGTATTCCCGTATAAGGTTAACATGGTACCGGGCAATGGCCTCAACATCTTCATATTCATAATGGCGACCCAATGATTCCAGGTATGTTCTAGCATATTCAGGCACACCGGTGCATCCGTAATGCAAGGCAAGCAATTCCGTAAGAGTGCTTTTCCCGGTTGACTCGGCACCCGTAATAAAAATTGTATTATTCAATTTGTTGCCTCCATACGGCTTTCCATTGCCGGTAACCTATTATCGCCATGATAATGTATACTGCAAACAACAGGGTAGTTGCATAAAGATTCTGCCAGATATACAGGCCAATGGAAAAGAGGTCGATAAAAATCCAGAACAGCCATTGTTCCAGTATCTTCCTGGTCAGCATCCAGGTAGCTACAATACCGCCGGCGGCAGTAAAAGCATCCCAGTAAGGTATTGTTGAATCCGTAAACCGGAACAGAATAAAACCTATCAACTGCCAAAGTAGAATCCAGACCAGCACCAGGATGATAAAAGTCTTTCTGTTCAGTCTGATAACAGGAAGTTCCTTCTTTCCTCCGGCAGCATTTTTTCTTGAGTTTGATGTCCAATGGATCCATCCGTAAATGCTGATGAAAGCGTAGTATCCCTGAAGGGCCATGCCTGCATAAAACATCGAATGTGCATAAACCCATGCATAAAGAATTGCCGAAAGCAACCCGAAAAGCCACAACCAGATGATTTGCTTCATAGCCAGAATGACATAGGTGACACTCACGATGGCTGCCACAACTTCCACCCAATGCTCTGTCATCCAGTTTGATATATCCCCCATTCTCTGATTGCTAATTTTAGCCCTGCGAAAGTAGTACAAATCCGGGTTTCACCTTTTTTTTATTTAATTTAGTTGATTACAAAACCTCGACTATCATAGAGTATATGAGTGAGAATGCCCCGGTTAAGATTCTGATTGTAGATGATCGTGAAGAGAACCTGTTTGCCATGGAGGCTTTGCTGGAAAGCCATGATCTTTACATCATTACTGCCCGTTCGGGAAATGAGGCCCTGGGTATCCTGCTGGAAACCGAGGTAGCTCTTATCCTGCTGGATGTTCAGATGCCGGGAATGAACGGTTTCGAAACAGCCGAACTGATCCGTGGAAGTTCACGAACCCGTCACATTCCCATCATTTTTGTAACCGCTATCAGCAAAGAAAAAAAGCACATTTTTCAAGGATACGAATCCGGTGCGGTGGATTACTTGTTTAAGCCGATTGAGCCGGAGATACTTAAATCCAAGGTAAGGGTGTTTATCGATCTTCATCAGCAAAAACAGACCCTCGAAAATATTACCAGGAAGCTCGAGATGACCATCTCCGAGCTCATCGATTCACGGAAGAAGCTGAGGCAGAATGAAGAGAGCATTCGCGAAGCCTGGCAGGCAGCTGAGAAAGCCAGGGATTCCGCGGAGGAAGCCAACCGTGCAAAAAGTGAATTTCTTGCCAACATGAGCCATGAAATCAGGACCCCGCTCAATGGAATTATCGGCATGGCCGACCTAGCTCTTTTGGAATCCATAAATCCGCAGATGCGAGAAAGGATCGAGGCCATCCGGCAGTCAGGTGAATCCCTCCTGGAGATACTGAACGAGATCCTCGACCTGTCCAAAATCGAAGCAGAAAGAGTTGAGCTGGAATCGATTTCATTTAACCCCATGGAGGTTATTGAGCGGGTTGTCAGGATGTTGTCTATAAAGATCTATGAAAAGAATCTGGAAGTCATCTGTAAAATTGATCCGCGAATACCCGACCAGGTTATCGGCGATCCTACCAGGTTCCGTCAGGTTGTTTTGAACCTGCTGTCAAATGCCTACAAGTTCACCGAGAATGGGGAAATCACGGTTGAGGCTGTTTTTAAAATGTCTACTCCGTTGAAAATTGTCCTGGATATTATTGTTACGGATACGGGTATAGGAATTCCTGCAAACAGGCTTAAAAATATCTTTGAGTCATTTGAACAGGCCGAATCGTCGACCAGCAGGAAATATGGTGGAACGGGTCTGGGTCTTAGCATTACCAAGAAACTCATCGACCTGATGAATGGTGATATCCGCGTCTCCAGTGATCTGGGAAAAGGTAGTTCATTCCACGTAAGCATCCCGTTTAAGAGATACGCGGAAACCATGGACGAAGCAGAAGAAACGGTCGACAAGTTGATGGAATTTTCGCCTCTGCTTATCATCGATAAAAATCACGACAGCCTGAAATCCATACGGGCAGTGTTTAATTCGCTTCCTTTCGAATATGAATTGGCCGTAAAACCAGTGGTCGATGTTCAGGAGCTTATTGGCTCCATTACCAGTGAAAAGCTCATTATCATAGATTCGGCAATACCCACCTCGGATGGAAAAATGTTGACCGACGAACTGCCAAAGGCGTTGAAAGTCAGCAAGAATATTCCAGTAATCGTTATGGCCCCAAGTACCGTTAACCTTAACAAGGACGACCTTCTTTCACGCGGGCTTTTCTCAATTCTCAGAAAACCACTATTCCCGAGAGATATCAAAGCCACTCTGAGGGAACCTCATTCGCAAGGCAATCTTAACCCATCTCCGGATCAGCAGGATATTATCTTAACTCCCGACGGACGGTCGCTTCACATTCTTCTCGCAGAGGATAACCCGATCAACACCAAACTGGCGGTCGGACTGATTCAGCTAAGGAACTGGAAGGTTGATTGTGCCGTAAACGGGGTTGAGGCAGTGGAAATGTTCAGGGAAAAGTCTTTCGATCTTATTCTCATGGATATTCAGATGCCTGAGATGGACGGAATGGAGGCCACCCAAAAGATCAGGCAGATTGAAGCCGAGAGAGGATCAAAACCCGTCCCTGTAGTAGCCCTGTCAGCACATGCAATGAAAAACGACATTGATCAGGCATTAAGTTGCGGCATGGACGACTATATAACCAAACCATTCAAGCCCAAGGAGTTATATTTAACAATTGAAAAACTCACCCGTCAGGAATCCGGGAATTAATATTTATGGTCTAC
>CAYHCO010000109.1:0-3355 GCA_964355105.1 uncultured Porphyromonadaceae bacterium | reverse complement strand
TGTCGGCAGGATTTTTATCCACCGATATATCGATCGTGCCATAGTCGCTTCCGGACGGATCAGAAAGTAAATGGATCCAGGATGAACCGGTGGTTATTGTTGTAATCCAGGGCATGGTACCCCTGCCCATGTTGATGATCTCAAAACCCGCACTGCCGCCGGGGAATCCAAACTTAAGGGAATCAGGCAGTACAAGCAATACCGGCGGATTACCCCCTTGAACGATAGTAAAGGTTTTCGGACTTCCATCTGCGCCTGCGGCTGTGACAGTCACAATACCCGTGCGGATGGAACTCTCCAGGTTGCTATCTGCCGAGAGCATAACTATGCCGCTGTTGCCGCCACTAGTACCCGAAGTAACATGAAGCCATGAAGCTCCCGATGTTACCGCAGCCGACCAAGCCAGAATGCCAATGCCGGTATTGCTTACCTTGAAACTTGCCGTATCAGCATCGCAACCTATTGATTTCGAGCTCGGGTTTATACTCAGGATCGGTGGATCAGCCAGCTGAATCAATGACACAGTTTCAGGACTATCCTTGGATCCGGGAGATGTGATGGTTATGACACCTGTGCGAAGGATGCGTTCATTATTTACGTCCGCAATCACTATTATGCTGCCGTTGTTGGTTCCGGTTGCGCCTGAGGTAATGTGCAGCCAAGAACTTCCTGAGGTTACCTCGGCTGACCAGTCCATGTTTCCGCCACCCAGGTTGTTCACATCATAGAAAGTTGTTCCACCTGACATGCCCATCTCCCGAGTTGAAGGGGAAACATTGAGAACAGGCAGTGCCGCTCCGATGGCAACTGAAAAAGTTATTGTAGATCCCGCATTTCCAATATTCGAGATTTCTATGGCTCCGGGTAACCCGTTGCTCAGATGGCATGAAGGATTGCTGTTGGAATTGAATTCGGTACGACCTGACTCATGAGAAAAATAGGCTGTATTAATATCCCCATTGACGGTTGGCCAACCATTTGGTCTCATAACATAAACCTCATCAGGAGGCCCCTGGCTGTTTCCAGTAATGGATGGGGTTATACGTGAAATGATCAGCCCCGAACCGGGGAGCGCAGATTCAAAAAGCCCTTCTCTTTTCCGGTATTCAACGACAAAATATTCAGTAGTTGAGTTGGGTGATTTTATTTTGTAGGCGGCATAGCCGTCGGTTGACAGCGGCGACAATGTGTAAACTCCGTCAGTAGAGATCTCAGGAATGCCGGAAAACCAATGTCCATATCTTTCTTTGGTATATGCAGAGTGTTGCTGAGGTGGCGAGGTATTGCTACCCATAACATCCCATTTACCCACCGGGGTTAATTCACTGTTATAACGGTACAAATCAGGAAAACCTATCGAATGCGACATCTCGTGACAAAGTACGCTTACCCCGAATGAATTGGATAACTGGAAGTTGAAATTCCAGATCCGGGCACCCGAAATCCTGACATCGAATTCAAAAAGAGCCCACATGTGCGGCCACAGAAGATCATTCCAGCCCTGAGCTGAGCCCTGAACGATATAGCAGATATTGTCTATCCGGCCGTCATTGTCATTGTCGAAATCCAAACCTGACGATTCAAGCTGCGATTTGACCAAAAGGGCTGCATTTTTTACAAGCGTCATTTCCCTGGTTTGTCGCTCAGCATCAGTACTATAACCGTTGGCATTGGTTGAAGCATCATATTTACAATAATAGCTACGGGGATTTGCATCCTGGTAGGATACTACTGATCCGGTCCCACTATTTGAGGGATATAGAGTAGAGTTTATGGTAAGCTGCGACTTGGATTCGTTGAGAAAATACTGGGTCAATGATATGGCGCCTGCAGTGTTGAAAGCTGAATTATAGGTTGATATACCGGTTGAGAATTCCGGCTGGTCGCTGAATCGTATGAATATCACGATATTATTGATTGTGCCGGTGGTAGCTGCACCTGTTGCACCTTTGAGCTGAGGTACGATGAACTTCTCCCGGCTGAGCCTCAGGATTTCATCCGGATCGAGATTTACGCCGGGCTTCAGGTTGGCTGATGCCGGATCGGATCTGCCGGCGATGAGGGCTGTCGGCACCAGGTTTTTACCTGATTTTGTCGCGTAAACGTAATATCCGGTGGATGGGTCCTGAATAATGGTGTAATTATTGGAATCGTGCAGCCAGTTGTGGAATTCATCCCCGGTGGCCAGACAGTTCAGGATTGATCCGTCGGGCTGGGCCAGCCTCTGGGGAACATCCTTCAGATAGGCAGCATCGGCATGGTGGATCAGCGTAAAAGACAACAAAACTGTGAGCAGAATCCTGGGGGAAATCATACCCCTAAAGTTAAAGTTTCGCTTCTAAATAGAATGGCTGTTTAACAGCTCTTCCAGATAATGTTTTCCGATACCGTAAGTCTCCCGGATTGCGGTGATATCCCGGAAGATTTTTTCTTTTTCCGGATTTTCCCTTCCAGATTTGCGACCCACGATCATAACGTTTTTGGGAGTATGTTCGGTTGAGATGAATTCGAATACCTTCGTGCGGTAACCATAGGCTTCCAGGATCATAGCCCGGATGGTATCCGTGATGATTTCGGCCTGGCGTTCCTTGAGGATGCCGTACCTGACAATATTGTGCAATTCATTGGTCACGTTCATCTCCTTGCGTATCTGCTTGTGGCAGCAGGGTGCGCAAACGATAAGCGAAGCACCTGAGGTAATGCCGCGATAGATGGCATCATCAGTTGCAGTATCGCATGCATGGAGAGCAATAAGGATATCGATCCTGCTTAATTCGACTTTTTCGATGGTGCCGGAAATGAACCTCAGCTTTTCGAATTTCGATTTTTCAGCGACTGCATTGCATGATTTTACCAGGTCGTCGCGAAATTCAACCCCGGTCATGTTAGGCACTTTGCCCAGCCTGTGGGCGAGGTAATCGTAGAGGGCAAAGGTCAGGTAACCCTTGCCGGAGCCCATATCTACTACCTCATAACCTTCAGGAAGGTCAAGATCCTTGATTTCCGGTTCGATGAGTTCAACGTAACGGTTAATCTGACGGTACTTGTCGCTCATCTCCCTCCGGACCTCCCAGTTGGCATTCGTGATCCCCAGCTCTCTCAGGTAAACGTTGCCCGCAGTATCGATCAATCTTGATTTTATCCGGTCGTGATGAAACTCTGTTACCGGTTGCAGTGTTGGCTCCTGACTGCTGATCTTTACCTTCCCCGCAGGGTTGGTCACCAGCCTGACATTCTCTTTGTTCGAAAAAAGATCGGCATTATAAAAGTCCTGTGCCAGGGTTGTTTTTATAATGCCGATACCTTCATCGAATTCGTAATTCTTAGTGATGTCGCGGGTGGTATGCCGATAAAC
>CAYHCO010000108.1:1243-3404 GCA_964355105.1 uncultured Porphyromonadaceae bacterium | reverse complement strand
CATCAGTTGCCGTCATGGGAATGAACTCCCTTGCAAACGATCTGAAAACATTGGAAATAAACGCCAAATCGGGAACCGATCCCGATCAGTATCCGGAGCTTGTTAACCGCTTTATCGAGCAGGTTACCCTCACCGCCACCGAGCTGGAGGCTTACGCAAAAACATTTTCCTGAGTTACAGGTTATCCTGAAAATACCGGGTAACGGTTCTCATCAGGTGAATTCTGTCGTTGCCCCGGACATTATGAGGATGTTGGGGGTATATCATGTAATCCACCAGTTTCCCTTCATCAATGCACTTTCGCAAAAACATCAGGGAATTCTGCCAAACCACCGTATTGTCAATATCTCCATGAATAAGCATCAGCCGGCCCCTTAGGTTTTTTACCCGGTTCAAGGTACTGGAAAGCTCATAGCCATCCTGGTTTTCCGAAGGCATATCCATGTACCTCTCGCCGTACATCACCTCATAGTATTTCCAGTCGGTAACCGGACCTCCAGCCACGCCGACCTTGAAAATATCGGGATAATTCAACATCAGGGAGATGGTCATGAATCCGCCGAAACTCCAACCATGGACCCCAACCCTGTTTGTATCCACAAAAGGCAGGGAAAACAGGTAATTAACACCTTCCATCTGATCGGCCATCTCAGCTTTTCCAAGGTTCCGGTGGATGATCTGCTCAAAGTCGCGTCCCCTTGCATCAGAGCCACGATTGTCAAGTGTCATGGCAATATATCCCTGCTGCGCCATATAATGCTGCCAGCCGGAGGCTCCACCCATCCAGGTATTCAGTACCAGCTGGGCATGCGGTCCGCCGTAAACATAAACGACTACCGGATATTTTTTTGTTGAATCCATGTCCGAAGGAAGTACCATATATCCGTATAGGTCGGTTTTTTTATCCGCAGCCTTGATCGTGAAGGAACGGTATTTACCCATCTTAATATTTGCCACCGGATCCGGCGCATCAAACAGAATCCGTGATTCCTTTGCACCGATTTCCTTCAGGATGATTCTGCGGGGAACTTCGTAGCTCGAATAGGAATCAATGATGTAACGGCCATCCTGACTGATCATCGCATCGTGAGTGCCCGGCTCAGGAGTCAGAGCCATCCTTATTCCTGAGTTGAGATCGAGTTTGTATATCCTTCGTTCCAGCGGACTGGGGTCGGTCGACCGGAAATATATGTTTTTCCCTTGCCTGTCCCAACCCAAAAATTCGGTAACCACCCATTCACCTTGACTTAACTGGCGTATCAGGGTTCCGTCATTCCGGTAAAGGTACATATGACTGAACCCTCCCCTCTCGCTGATCCATATGAATTGCGATGGATCACCGGGATTGAAATACAAAGGATTAAGCGGTTCAACGTATTTATCAGACTTCTCCTCGAACATCGTCCTGATTTTCAATCCGGTACGTGCATCATACTGATTCAACAGCATATGATTCTGCTCGCGGTTCAAAACAGCAGCGTAGATTACAAACTCCGAAGGATCCCATGTTATGGAGGCAAAATACCTGTCGTAACCAAATGCATCTTCCTTAAGAAAAATCGTTGATCCGTCTGAAACATTGTAAATACCGACCTGAATGGATTCACTTACACTTCCGGCCATGGGATAACGGTCCATCTCAGTGCTTGCCGGAGTGGTGGTGATATTGACCAGCGGATATTCCGTCACCTTGCTTTCATCTTTACGGTAGAAGGCAAGCATGGTTCCCTTGGGCGACCAGAAAAGGCCGGAACTGATTCCGAACTCATTCCTCGACACCGTCTGACCGTTGACGATACCTGCTGCCAGATCATTGGTTACCCGGGTTTCCTTACCCGAATTGTTGGCGAGGAAAATATTCTGACCTGAGGTGTAGGCGGCCACTGTGCCGGAGGGAGACAGCACCAGGTTTTCCGATCCTTTGGGTGTCGTAAAAGTGCCGACAACTTTCTTCTGGCTCCAGTCAAAATCTACTATGGCATTCCCATTCCTGAAACGGAAATTACTCCCGGCAAGAACCTGCGGCAACATCAGCGAAGGCAAGGCTGGAAGTCCGGATGCCTGAAATACGGCATTCAATTCCTCGCGTGTAATCAGCACTGATTCCTTCCCGCTTTTGGCCTGGGTGGAAAAGATGGCGCCATTCTTTACCTGCAGGTAT
>CAYHCO010000108.1:0-1143 GCA_964355105.1 uncultured Porphyromonadaceae bacterium | reverse complement strand
AAGATCCAGGCCTGATAGCCACGGTAATAATGCTTCATCCGGTCACCGATAAGCCGGTACAAACCGAGTATATTCTCTACCTTAATCCTCTCGTCGTAAGGTGGATTCGTAATCATGAGCCCACCACCGGCAGGCGGCACAAAGGTTTCAATGGATTCGTGCACCAACTCAATCTTTTTATCCAGAAATGAACGGTGAACGGATTCCCGGGCTAGCTGAAGTGATTTTGCGGAATTATCGGACCCGATGATCTTGTATTTGAAATTGGTATTTTGCTCAACCTGGTCAGCCACTTCCGTAAACAGATCCGGATCAAAATTTTTCCATTTCTCAAATCCGAAATTTGGCCGGAAAGTTCCCGGGGGAATATTCATGGCGATCATGGCTCCTTCAATCAGAAAGGTTCCCGACCCGCACATCGGATCAAAAAGGTTGCCTTTCCCGTTCCACCCGGCGAGCAGCAGGAGGCCGGCAGCCAGAACTTCATTCACCGGTGCCTGGTGCAATTGTGAACGGTAGCCCCGCCGGTGCAGCGATGCACCTGAGCTGTCGAGCAGAACATTCACTTTGGTATCTTGTATGTGAATGGAAATCAACACATCCGGATTTTCTCGGTCTACACTCGGGCGCTTCTTGGTACGGTCACGAAATTGGTCGACCACGGCATCCTTGGTCCGCTGAGCGATAAACTGACTA
The DNA here is from genome assembly GCA_964355105.1 of uncultured Porphyromonadaceae bacterium. GTDB lineage: Bacteria > Bacteroidota > Bacteroidia > Bacteroidales > UBA12481 > UBA12481. Next base: position 447 of record CAYHCO010000108.1, on the reverse strand, counting down.
TGAGAAAAGTGGTCTGAAAAGAGTACACATTCTACCGCCATCGACATGGAGGGTTCAAGGAACCTTACCCAGTCAATCTTTTGAATGCCCTGATACAACTCGAAGTCATTCTTTGCCGGGAAGGATTCAACCTCCACAAGCACCTTCAGGGCAGTACGCAGCCGGTAATTGGCTGCATACATGGCCTTAAGGTCGCCTTTAAAGCGCACCGCCCGGTTCAGAATCTCTATATCCTGCACACCCAGACTGCGGATTTCCTGTGCCAGAACCTCTTCAAGTCCCTGAAAGGTTTTGGCAACCATGTAAAAATTTTCGTCTAACATATTATTTATGTCCTGTATCCGGCCCGTTCAACCGGTCTAGTATTTCAATTGCATTTTCAACTCTCTTGTCACCGGTTCCAAAAACCCGAAAATAACTAAATCCCTGCGCATTCAGTTCAAGCTC
>CAYHCO010000107.1:0-3433 GCA_964355105.1 uncultured Porphyromonadaceae bacterium | reverse complement strand
GGAGGCATGAGGCTGTTCAAAATGTTGTAACGGGCAGCCTGGTTGGCATGCCAGAGGGGGTAGGGGGCATTGGCAAATGCTTTTGCATGACTGGCTGCCGGAGCATCGATGCCCTCCTTTGCCATCACACCCATGAAGGTGAGGTCCATGTACACATCGTCATACAGACCCGGTGAATTGCTGAAATACCACGAAACCCGCGTGCTGTCCCAGGGAATCGGTTGTTCATCCCTGATCATGGTGCCCGGATGGCTGAACTCTGTTGGGCCTCCGTACGTGCATCCGATAACCTGACCGGCCCAGCCTCCTTTGATCTTATCCTGAAGGTCGGTTTTGGTTATGATCCTGTCCTTTTCCCCACTAAGAAAAACAAGTAGAATGGCTGCCAGATATAAGGGTCTCATCGATATGTGTTTAGGTAATGGATGGTATTTTTCACAGGTTTTTCAACACCTAAATTTAGTACATTTGGTGCCAATAAATATCGGGATCTCCCGTACTGACAGTTAAGCCGGATAAACTTGAAACGAAAATTCGTCACGAACCTGGTTCTGATTATTCTTTTGAATTTGCTTATCAAGCCGTTATGGATCTTTGGCATTGACAGGCACGTTCAAAACATGTTTCAGGTTGAATACGGTCTGTACAATGTGCTGTTCAATCTTTCATTCATTCTGAGTATCCTTTTTGATCTGGGATTGACCAGCTACAATAACCGGCATATTTCGCAGAATCATCACCTGCTGCAAAAATATTTTTCCAGCATTGTCATACTGAAATTTATTCTGGCTGTCATGTACGGCCTTGCTGCTTATGGTATTGCTCTCGCTCTGGGCATGTCGGGGAAAGACCTTAACCTGCTCTTTTTCCTGGTCTTCGGGCAGATGCTGGTGTCATTCACGCTCTACCTGAGATCAAACATTGCCGGTATGCAGATGCACACGGCTAATTCCATTATCTCGGTTCTCGACCGTGCCCTGATGATCAGCTTTTGCGCTATCCTGATCTGGGGCAGGATAAGCGGATTGACCTTCAGCATCGCGTGGTTTGTGTACGCTCAAACAGCCGCATACCTGGTAACGGCTATCATCTGTTTCATGATTGTTGCCTGGAAATCGAAGTTTCCGAAATTGCGGTACGACCATAAGTTTTTTCTGGTCGTGATCAGGCAGTCATGGCCTTACGCCTTACTGGCGCTGCTGATGGTGGCCTATACCCGTATCGATGTTATCATGCTGGAACGGATGCTCCGGCCAGAAGGAGGAGGTAAGCTGGCAGTGTCGATTTATGCAAACGGTTTCCGCCTTTTTGATGCAACCTATCAGTTTGCACTTCTTTTTGCCGTATTGCTGCTTCCCATGTTCAGCAAGATGATCAAGGAGAGGCAGGACCTGCACGGGCTCACCCTGCTGTCATCGCTTCTGCTCTTTATCCCGACTATTGCATTGGCGATCGGATCGCAGGTATACCGGGTTGAAATCATGGACCTTTTATATCCGGAACATATCACCGAATCGGCGCCGTTTTTTGGTATCCTGATGTTTGCCTTTCTGGGGATGGCCGGAACGATAATTTACGGAACCCTCCTGACCGCCAATGGAAACCTGAAAATTCTCAATATCACATCAGCCATTGCCCTGCTGATCAATATCACCTTAAATTTCCTGCTTATTCCCCGGTTTCATGCTTTAGGCGCCGCCGTTGCTTGTCTGGCTACGCAGGGTTTCGCCGGATTGTCCCAATACGTTATCTCCGCGGTTAAGTTCAATTTTGGAATAGATAAGGCATTGATATTTAGAATTTTGATATATATCTCAGGAGTTGTCGCACTGGCTGTTGGCTCCCACGCACTGGCTATTACCTGGTGGGTCTCTTTCCTGGGCATGCTTGCAATAGCCATGGTTTTCGCGATGCTGCTAAACCTGATAAATCTTAAGGGATTGGTTCGGCTGATTTTCTCATCAGAACCCTAACAATATTTTTTTTCGATATGGTAAACAGAAGGAATTTTATCAAATCTACCAGCCTGGCCGGCAGTGCTCTCCTTGTTGGTGGAACGGGTGCTTTCTCAGGCCCGGTATCCGGATTGGCGTTTGAATCGAAGCGTCCGCCGGTTGGTCAGCGCAAATTTTCCTCGGAAGCGGTGGAATCCGCGATCCGCGATATCCAGTCTGCCATTAAAGATCCGGAGATGGGATGGCTCTTCGCCAACTGTTTTCCGAATACCCTCGATACTACGGTAACCTACACGGAGAAAGACGGAAAGCCCGATACGTTTGTTATTACGGGAGATATTCATGCCATGTGGCTCCGCGATTCATCGGCTCAGGTTTGGCCCTACCTGGCACTGGCTTCAAAAGATGCAAAACTGAAGCGGCTGCTTGCCGGAGTGATCCATCGACAGAACAAGTGTATCCAGATAGATCCTTACGCCAATGCCTTCAATGACGGTCCGGCCGACAGTCCCTGGAAGAGTGACCTTACGGATATGAAGCCGGAGCTTCACGAACGCAAGTGGGAGGTTGATTCACTGTGCTATCCGATCCGGCTGGCTTACGGGTACTGGAAATCCACCGGCGACGATTCCATTTTCGATTCCGACTGGGACAATGCCATGGGGCTCGTCATTCAGACTTTCAGGGTTCAGCAGCGCAAAAACGGTCGCGGCCCCTATAAGTTTCAGCGGGTTACCGGATGGCAGACCGATACAGTTGCCGGTGGGGGATACGGAAATCCGATCAGGCCGGTTGGCATGATCTGCTCTATCTTCAGGCCTTCGGATGATGCCACGATATACCCTTTTCTTGTGCCCTCCAATCTTTTCGCCGTGACCAGCCTCAGGCAGCTGGGCGAGATATTCCTGAAAGTCAGGGCAAACGCGAAAATGGCCAGGGAGGCAAATGATCTGGCCGATGAAGTTGAAAAGGCGATTCGCGAATATGCCATATCGGAACACATGAATTTCGGGAAGATGTATGCTTTCGAAGTGGACGGATACGGGAACAGCCTGTATATGGATGATGCCAATGTGCCAAGCCTTCTTTCGATCCCTTACCTGAGCGGACTGGATCCCGATGATCAGGTTTACCGCAATACGCGCAAGTTCCTCGTCAGCCCATCGAACCCTTACTATTACAAGGGCACTGCCGGCGAAGGCCAGGGCGGGCCTCATTCCGGAACCGATATGATCTGGCCGCTGGGAATCACCATGCGGGCTCTTACATCCAGGGATTCCGAAGAGATCCGGTTTTGCCTTAAAACGTTGAAATCAACCCATGCCGGAACCGGATTCATGCACGAATCATTCCATAAGGATGATGCATCGAATTTTACACGAAAGTGGTTTGCCTGGGCCAATACGCTCTTTGGAGAACTTATCATGAAGGTTCACGCAGAACGACCGGAACTGCTCTAATTCGATAATTCGATAATT
>CAYHCO010000106.1:0-3487 GCA_964355105.1 uncultured Porphyromonadaceae bacterium | reverse complement strand
CCCGCCTACTCCACCACCACCTTCCTTCCGAATACCGGCCCATTCCCCGAAAACTGAACAATATACACCCCCTTTGCCAATCCGGTGAGGCCGATGGTCTCGGTGGTGTGCTTCATGCTGCGGGTGAGCACCGGCCGGCCATCGGGTGCATAGATGGTGACCTGGTAAAGGACGGACGATTCAACGGTCACTGCCGTGCGGGCAGGGTTCGGGAAGAGCCTGACGGATGTTCTCTCTTCCGGGCTCTCAACTCCATAGTGCGGATCGAGTTGCAGTAGGATGGTCACATCGGTGTTGCCGGTAATGTCAAGGCTTTTTGTCCGGGTTATGTACTTCAGCTTTTTGGCTGTGACGAGGGTAGCTCCGGGAGCCGCCATAAAGGCTGCCTTCCCCTGCGCATCAGTAATCTGAACGCCATAACCTTCCAGGGCAACTTCGGCCGTGCTGATGATGGCGTTCGTCACGGAATCCTTCACGGTCACAGTCACATCATGGTACGGTTTGGGCAATTTGATGCTGGTAAACACCCTGAATTCACCCGGGCCGAAATTGAAGGTATGACCTGCCGGATCGGTGATGGTGACCTCCTCTCCCGAGAAGTAATCGTACCATTTGCCGGCACTGGCAAAGCCCGGGGCCATGTCGAACCCGGTAACGCCCATGTTGGCCGCGATCACCACGTTCATGCTGCTGTGTGAGATCCACATCCGCTTGCCCAGTCCGCTGAGGTCGCTGGTGAAGGAACCCATGCGGAAGGCGTCGCTCTTCCTGAGTTTGGCCATGCCGCTGTAAACGTGGTATAGCTTCTGCCGTCCGGGCTGGTTAAAATAGTCCCATCTGACAGGCTTTTCAGCCGTCCGGCCACCATTGAACATGATGCTGTAGTCATATCCAAGCTCGCCAAACTGCCACACCATCTTGGGTCCCGGTATTCCGAGGAACAGTGCTGAAGTCATCTCCTGGTGATGCAACGCGGTGAGTGTATCTTTAATGTTGTACGTTCCTGCCGAATTTCCGTTCGACAAAGCCTCAAACATGATCCGCTCCTGGTCGTGATTCTCCATGAAGTCAACCAGGTTGGGATAGTTCCATCCGCGGTTGCCATGAAAAGCCCAGGAGATGTCGGAATTACTCTGCCATCCCATGCCCACCTGCCTGTAGCGGTCGTGCATGGCACTCCAGAGCAGCATGCCGGTGTTGGCCAGCACAGTCTCCTCGCTGTTGTCGGCAAAGTGCTCGAGGATTACGTAAGCATTGGGGTTGACCGATTTAATCAGGTTGTAATAATCGGTAAGAATGTTGATCCTTCCCTGGTCATAAGCACTCCAGGTACCCATGTCGCTGCCAGAGTACTTCTGGGTAAGGCCCTTTGAAAGGTCAAACCGGAAACCATCCACTTTGTATTCCGTCAGCCAGTAGGAGAGTACCTGCTTGAAAAATTCACGGGTATAAGGACTTTCATGGTTGAAATCATATCCGACACTAAACGGATGAGGTGATTGTGGATTCAGCCAGGGATTTGCAGCCGATGGCTGCCCCACTCCTGCGAGCGGATCGAAATACATCATCGCAAACGGGCTCTGTCCGAAGCAGTGGTTGGTGACAATGTCTAAAACCACGGCCATTCCGCGCTTATGACACTCATCGATAAACTTTTTGTAATCTGCCTTTCGCCCGTAGAACTTATCCGGCGCGAAAAAGAAATTGGGGGCATATCCCCAGCTGTTGTTCCCGTCAAATTCGAGCACCGGCATCAGCTGAACAGCGTTGATGCCCAGGTTTTTCAGGTAATCCAGCTTATCCATTGCCATGACAATGCTGCTCGAATCATTAAAATCACGGAGGAGAAGTTCATACACCATCAGGTCCTGCTGCGTGGCATTGAGCGCGGGTGGTGTAAAAGCCGGTACTTCCCAGGAATAAGGGGTTTGGTTGGTCTGAAAAACGCTGACCGGTCCGATGGTTTTGTCGAACGGGTAGGGTTTGAGGCCCGGGTAGTTGAATCTCGGGATCCACCGGTCGTTCCAGGGATCAAGTACCTTGTCGCAGTATGAATCGCCCACCTTTAATTTTCCATCGATATAATACTGGTAGGCATACTCTTTCTGACCCGTAAGGCCGGAAAGGGTGATCCAGTATTTTTTCCCGTCGGGGGTACGTTTCATGTAATTGAGGTCATTGGGCAGCCAGTTGCTGAATTCGCCGATGGCAAAGGCGAATTTCTTGAGCCCGGCCGGGTCGCTGAGCACCAGCGTAACGGTGGCGTTGTCAATATAGTTGATGCCGTTCTTCATGCCGGCCGGGAGTTCCTGGACCACCACCGGTCCGCGCAGGTATATGCTGACCGAATCACGTTTCTGACCGGTGGTACCGGCAGCTACAGCCTTGACCCAGTAGGTTCCGGGGGCCATTCCCTGGAGCACCAGCGGGTAGGAAAGCGATGAGGTCGATTCTGTCTTGAGCAATTGCTGATCCAGATAGATGCTGATGGTCTGGTTCTGCAGCGCCTCCACGCAAACCGGCAGCACCTGGTTGGGGCTGGCCAGCGGGTCACGGCTGGATGGATTCAGGATCTTCACGTTGAGGGCCAGGTCATACACCTGGAGGAGGATATCTGATCCGTCAGCATTTTTTTGCTCGGGATAATTTCCTCCGGTGCCGGGCTCCCCGCCCCTGAATACAAAGGCCATCTTCAGGATCTTCTCTGCAGCCGGAACTCCGTAGTATTGCCGGATATTGGCGATCTGCAGGCTGTAGAGGTTATCGCTGATCTTCGTCAGTTTGGTTTCCGGCGTATTTTGCCCCCAGGTCGTCTTCACATATTTCCAGTCGGAACTGCCGGTGCTGAGGTTGGTGATAACGCCGGTATGGGCATAGATATCGCCAACATAGTTGTACAATCCGCCGTTCCCCATAGTGGCATTAAAAAAGACCGTCACCGGAAGGGTTTCGAGCGGGAATGCCGGATCGGTGGTTACCAGGCTGACCGCCTGGCCGCAGTTGAACTGTTCCCCCACCAGGTAGCTGTAGTTCTGGCCGTTGTTGTTGTCGAAGCGCAGGGTCAGCAGGTCCCAGTCCTGGGTCGGATTCTGAACCACCGTGCTGAAGAGGTAATATTTTACCGTGGTATCGTTGGGTTGCACAGGAATGGTGGCAGTTCCCGACAATCCGGTGACTGTGAGCGACATCGTAGCTGATGTAGTCCAGTTATCTGTTGAATACCGCAGATAAAATTTCTCTTCCGGTGATGGTGTTGCAGATAGTTGTGCAGTGACTGTTACAGGGTCATTGCTGGTGACGATGAGCGGCTGCTGCTCCACAGAAACAAAGCCGACCGGCTCTGCTGAGGTCTGCATGAAAATTACACGGGTAGTCACATAGCCTTTGTCCTCGAAAATCACCGAATACCATTTGTTCTGCACCAGGCTCACCTTGTTGTTGGGTTCGCTGGGTGTTCCATACGTAACATTCGAGAACCCGTTGATGG
>CAYHCO010000105.1:0-3624 GCA_964355105.1 uncultured Porphyromonadaceae bacterium | reverse complement strand
TAGTCCGGCGTGGCAGGGATTACGAGGGAACGGTTAATATCCATGGACGCGACTATAGGTTCAAAACTTTCATCAATCAGACCTGGATGATTGAGAACCTGGCTTTCTTACCCCGGGTTAACCCTCCTGCTTCAGTGTCGCCCTCTGAAAAAAGATATTATGTAAATGGTTACCTGGGTTCGGATATTACGGAAGCAATCAAGACCGATAATTATAAAACCTATGGAGTCCTGTACAATTGGACTGCAGCCACTGATGGTATTCAGGGCAATCCCACCGATCCGATAGGCGTTCAGGGGATTTGTCCCACCGGCTGGCATCTGCCGAGTAATAAGGAATGGATCGATCTTTGGAGTAACCTGAGCCAGGATAAGGCCCGGAGGAATTCGGAAATTCTTGCCGATGCGATTGCAAAAGGCGCTAAAGTATATGACCATCAGCAGGCTATCGGGGACTTTGCTTTACCTGTTTTCAATGAGTTCAAGCCTTCTCCCGGTGGGTTCTTCATGAATGACAGCGTAAAATTTCATTCAGCTGGCGAGGTTGAGAATTGGTGGTCATCTACCAGCCGTATCATGGCGGATCAGGGCATTCACGCTTCGGATGCCCCGAAAGAGTCGGCATTCCCGGTACGCTGCATTAAAGGACCCTCCTATCCACTGGTCTCGACGGGTGAGGCATCAGGCATTACCGAAACTGCCGCAAACCTTGGCGGAGTCGTTTCAAGCGATGGAGGAGCGCCGGTTGTAAATCGCGGAATCTGTTGGAACACTATCGGAATGCCCACCGTTTCCGATAGAAATGCTGCAAATGGAACCGGTACAGGCTCCTTTAGTTGTCCGGTAAACGGATTAAAAGCCGGAACAATTTATTTCGCCCGGGCATTTGCTGTAAACAGTGTGGGAACGGTTTACGGGCGACAGTTGCAGTTTAAAACAGCAGGCAAAAATGCTTTACCCGATGTTTCAAGTGGCAGGGTCGATGATATTCTGGGACCTTCAGCTGCAGTCAGCGGTATCCTTACTTCATTTGGGGGCGACTCGGTATCGAACCTTGGCGTTTGCTGGAACACAAAAAAGAAACCCACCATCGAAAACAATGTTGCCATTGACCGGACCGGTAAGCTGAACTTCACCTGTTACCTGGCCGGGTTAACGCCCCAGACAACCTATTATGTCAGGGCTTTTGCAACAAATGGTTCAGGAACCGCCTATGGGGAGGAACTGCAGTTTACCACCGGCACGGCGGAAAAGGATGGAACCTTCGACTACCAGGGACGCACCTATTCTTATACCACCATTGGTACTCAAACCTGGATGACTGAAAACCTGGCTTATCTGCCAACGGTAAACTCCTTTACCGCAGGATCCAACGACACTCCATATTATTACGTATACGGCTATGAGGGAACTCATGTGGATTCCGCCAAAGCCAAAGAAAACTTCAAAAAGTATGGTGTCCTTTATAACTGGAAAGCGGCCACAACCGCCTGTCCTCCGGGCTGGCATCTGCCCGCGCAGGTTGAAATGAACCTGTTGACCGACTATCTGATTAATTATGGATATGGACGAGGAGGATTCGGCAACCGGATAGCCAAAAGCATGGCATCAACTACCGGCTGGGAACAGTCCATTTTCCCGGGTACCATAGGCAACGATCCGGCAACCAATAATGCAAGCCGTTTTAATGCGATCCCCGGTGGACAATGCTATAGCCTTCCCGTAGGAGTATCGGCAAATATGGGGAAAGGCGCCATCTTCTGGTCGGCAACGGAAAATGTCAGGGATCCGGCGTACGCGTTTTCACTGGTCCTGTTCTACAGCAAGGACAATGCTAACCCTTACCCCAATGCCGATAAGAAAAACGGATTCTCGGTACGTTGCCTGAAAAACAAATAAGCTGTCGCTGGTGCAAAAAATCCTGCTGCATAGCAGTTGGATTCCTATTTTTTTATCTTTGAAGCAAATGTTACTGATATGAAAAAACACACACTTACTCTGATCGTTCTTGTCCTTGCCTCCTTCCTGAGCGTGCAGGCTCAGAAGAAGCCGGCAACCCCAGCCCTCAAGGGTGACGGGAAAGTATTCTTTTATGAAGATTTTAATTGGGGCAATCCCGCCGACGAAAAGGGGTGGACCATGCCCGCCGGCTACAAGCTTCTTGATCCTGATGATATCGGGTTCAACTTTGGCTGGATGGCACCTGACAGCCTGAATAGCATTCTTGTTGGAGAACCGCCTTTCCGATCCACGACAGCAGCCAACGGTTACCTGTTTAATTTTCTTGCCAAGTCAAACGAACCTTTCGGCGACAACCGGCTTACGGTGAATAACGATATTGAATTCCCTCATTTCAACTGCAGTCAGCACTCCACAGTGGTGGTGCGGTACGAAACGCATTTCATGAACGGCGGACCGGGTTTGCAGCTCATGCAGGTATCCGCCGACAACGGCGCACACTGGGCAAATTACAATGTAGGTTTCGGGGTGAATCACAAAGATCGCCCCAATGACCTGGCCCCGGGCGTACCGGCAATATACGAAGCAAACATCTCCGATGTGGCTGCCGGAATGCCCGATGTGATTATCAGGTTGCACTGGGGTCAGACAACCCTATATTTCTGGGTTCTTGACGATTTTTCCCTGGCTGAAGCCTACAATAATGATCTTCGCCTGAAGTATTTCACGGCCTCATGGGACAATGGTGTCGTAGATGACAATGTAACCCCTTATGTGGTTATACCGAAATCACAGCTGAATGGGACCGGTGGCGTATTTAAGTATGAGGCTAGTGTCCTGAACTTCGGTGAGTACGACCAGGAAAATGTTTACCTCGATCTGAATATTACCAAAAACAACCAGGTAATCTGGCAAAAGCAGACCGCACCCTTATCCCTGGTCTCCACTTTCGAGCTGGATACCATGAAGATCGCCGATAAATTTGTTCCTGCAGATTACGGCCATTACAAGGTTAATTACGATTTTAAGCAGAAAGATCCCGATGCCACCACGGATAACAATCGGGCGGCTTTCTATTTCCATGTCAGCGACAGCGTCTATTCGCGCTCAGATGATTCAGAGGATCTCGGATGGGCTTACCTGCTAGAAAGATACGGCAATGCCGATGTGAAATCGATCAATGATTATTTTACCGGCTCCGTTTTCCCCATAGTTAAAGATTGTGAGGTAAGTTCGGTGTCCACCTTTATAAGTGGCGGTCTTGCTGATGGAAAAATCGAGTACCAGTTCCAGATCTGGAAATCAGAAACCGGACAGACTGACGGGACACCTTTTAAATTGCTGACCACCGAAATGATGACCCTCGATTCAAGTCAGTTCGGTACCTGGGTGACCATGCCTTTCGACAAGGACGGCGAATCGGAATTCCTGAAAGCAGGCGACCTGGTTTATGCCGGGATCTCCCAGTGGGACCTCCATGAGGACAATTTGGTCAGGCGAAAGAAATCACTGAAGATCGGAACGGATAAAAGCATTAAAATGGTCGGGCCAACGGCCATCGGCCTCTACGACGGCAATATTGAGTACGGACTGGGTTCATTCGTCCGGAAAAACCTGATGTGTCGTCTCAATATCAACGATCACGGCAACCGGATCGACGGAACCG
>CAYHCO010000104.1:0-3865 GCA_964355105.1 uncultured Porphyromonadaceae bacterium | reverse complement strand
GATCAGGTATTTGCACTAAAATTACAACATATATCGATAAGTGATTTTGTTAACAGCGGTAAATTGATTAACATTTTCACAGGCAGGTCAGGAATCTATGCTTTCAGGTGCATCCCGGATCATCGACTTAAGCATCTCGACCTGTTCTAAAGTGCCCATTACAAATAATTTGTCCCTCGCCGTTATCCTTGAATCAGGGGAAGGATTGTAAAGATATTCTCCTTCTGATGTCTTTATACCCATTATTACTACCCCGGAATCCGTGGCGGCCTTTAACTCCCCGAGGGTGCCTTTCAGGTATCCGGGATTAATCTCCTTTCCCGATATTTCTTCGAGCCTGACCTGTGTGCCTCCGAACAGAAGGATATTGTCGATAAACTCAACTATATCCGGCTGTGCAACCAGTTTGGCCATATGGATGCCACCAAGCTTGTCGGGCATGATTACATTGTTGGCGCCTGCCCTTTTCAGCTTAATGTCGCTGTAATGACCCGAAGCCCTGGAAATGATGATCAATTCAGGATTCAGGTGCCGGGCGGTAAGTACCACAAAAGTATTGTCGGCATCACTGGGCAGGGTGGTGATCAGAGCTTTTGCTTTGATTACGCCGGCGCGCTCCAGAACACTGTCCTGGGTTGCATCGCCGTGCAGGAAAACCTTAATTCCGTCTTCCTTGATCCTGGAAATTACCGATTCCTTATTCTCAATCACCAGAAAAGACTGGTTGTGCTGCATAAGTTCGCGGCAAGCCTGGCTTCCGTTCCGGCCATATCCGCAGACAATCACATGGCCATCGCTATGTTTGATCATTCTATCTAATTTTTTCAGCTGGTAATAATCTTTAAATCCCCCATCGAAAATGTACCTTGATATCGTTGTTATGGCATATCCGAAAATGCCAAATGATAAGATAATCAATGCGATAGTGAAATATTTTCCAGGATCAGAGAGCTCATGCACCTCGTTGAATCCCACGGTTGCCACCGTTATAACGACCATGTACAGGCTGTCGAGAAAAGAGAATCCTTCAATCCAACGGTAGCCGACAATGCCGGCAATCATTACCGTGATCAAAAGAATCCCTGCCAGATACAGGTCGCTGAGAGCCGATTTGTCTCGCCTTCTTTTCATTTCTCTAATTTACTAATAATCGCCCGATTCCGTAATTCTAACCAGGGACCGATAATTCTCCATGGCCTGCTCTCCCAGAATCCTTCCGTAAGGTGAGGCGGAAGGCATGAGCACGAACCCGCGACCGGCGCCCGAGGTTCCTTCTCTTAGAGCGCGCCGAACTTTCTTTTCAAATTCATTGGATGGAAGATTCTCAATATCTGCACATTCAATATTTCCGAACAGCACCAGTCGACTGCCATATTTGTTTCTTACATAACTGAGATCCACATCACCCTGAGGTGGGGGCTCCACCGGATCAATCGCATCAGCACCCATTCCAACGATATCGTCCAGAATATCGCGGATATTCCCATGACAATGGATACGTGCATATCCACCTGATCTGTGAATAATCTCAATCATGGGTTTTACATACCGGCAAACATATTCGCGAAAAAGCGCGGGCGGCAGGTAGGGAGGAGAGGCGAACTCAGGCCCGTAAATCCGCCATAGCCTGCCGGGAAGGCGGTCGGCTACCTCCCGGGTTTTCGAAATCAGCACATCTGCAAACCGTTCCAGCAGACGATGAAATTTCTCCTGCTCGGTCAACGCGATCAGGGTGTAATTGCTCATGTCAAAAAGCAATGCTGCCAGACAAAGCGGATCAGGCGTATCGATCATTACCAGACCGGTGTCACCAAGATCTTTCTCAACCTGAAGAAATGCCGTAGGATCAACCGTCTCGCCGGCACCAAATAAAGGCAGATCCAGAAAGGTGTCGAGGTCCTCAACATTCTTAAGCAAGGGTTCAGTGGTCCAGATCGTATTGATGTCCTGATCCTGCCTGGTTTCCATGGTCAGAAGGTTATTTCCTGCTTTTACCGTTCTTTTGATATACCGGCTACCTTTCCTGAATGTCGTAATGTCCGTTGCAATATGTCCGATAGGATCCGGCGCAATCTCCTTGAAGGCAACTCCCCGCATAACAATCCTGTCAGTATGGTCACGGGCGAGATCGATCAGCGGTTGCCACGATGGATGGGAAAAAATATTAAAGGGATCCGTATCGAGAGGATTCTCATCATACCCGTTGATCTCATAAAAGCAGACTGCCGGCCGGTCAACTTCCACACCTCTGAGCGTATTGATCAATCTTTCGCGTCGTGTCATCTATATAATATTACCTGGATGAACCGGAATCTTCATACTGCCTGACTACTTTCTCGAAGTCCCACCGTTCAGACTGGGGTTTTCTCAATTCAATGATGATGCCGGGCGTGGGATTGACTACTATCCGGTTGTCCGGTAAATGCAGGATGATCCTTTCCGGCTTCTCGCGGTCCGGGCCTTCGAGCTTGATCTCAACACCTTTGGCCGCTCCCGTGATTTCCATCGACAAATTACCGAACCAGGTTGGCACCCTCTCCAACCTGATCTTTTGCCCTTCGGAAAGCCACCAGTCAGGTATACCCATTAACAGATGAAGATCGTTGCCATCCTCATGCACAAGCATATGTCGCAATAGGATGGCGTAATTTCCGGCTCCGGTGACATGGGGAATGGTATTGCCCCATGCAGTCCGGCTCTTATAAAATATACCTTCAGGAAATGCATGGGCTGCAGTGGAATGCAGCAAAGTCCAATAGAAATCAAGAACAACCCGCTCATCGTGGCCCAGGCTCAGATCGGTCATCGTGGTGTAAGCACCCATATAAGGATGGATGACTCCGGGAAGCCCCATCCACCTGATGGTTCCTTCAACGAACCCACCTGCGAAATCCTTGCGGAGAAAGTCGGTCAGACCGGATACCCGCGGATCGGTTTTTGGAAAGATCGGCGTTGGCCAAAGAGTTTCCGTATTGCCCCAGTGAGTGCCGTTGAGCTCCCAGCTGGGTGGAAAATGACCCAGTCCGTTCTTTTTCATCGCTGCATCGATGGACGACCGGTATTTTGCGGCTTCTGACAATAATTCCGCAGCTTCCTCATTTTTGCCCAAAATTTTGGCTGCATCTGCAGTGAGCAGCAATCCGCGAAGATTCCAGAAATCGTAGCCGACAATATGATTCTTCCCTTCCCAGAGATATTCCCCGTCGGCCAGTGCTTTCGGAAGCAATCCCGGGAATTGGGCATCATTTTGAGTTTCTTTTAAGGTCCGGATCGTCCAGTCGGCGGCTTTACGCATTGCCGGATATACCCGTTCGAGAAAGGCCCGGTCGGCTGTCATTTTGTAATACTGCCATAATACCCACAAAGCCTGACCGTTAGCATCAAACTGACCGGCCTGGGATTCGAAACGGCCGTCTGTCCTTTGTCGGGGCAGATAAAGCTCGATAGATTTCTTTACCGCATCCCACATCCCTGCCTCCTCCAGCTCCATAACCTGATAGGCACCGTCGCGGATGTAGAACTCATCATAAAATCCCTCACCGCCCCTGACTTCACCCAGATCGTTTGCGATCATCTGGCAAACATGTGCCGCCTTCAGGGCGTCATTTACTTTTTTTTCGGGAACCTCTATCGATGCGATCGATTTTTTCAACCCATTCCAATAATCTATTGTCCGCTGCAGCCAAATCTTATAGTCCGCATGCAGAAGAACCGATGGATCTTTCACCTTGAAAAATGGATAACGGGCTGCCTCAGCAAGGCTTTCACCCGGTTTTAATACTGCATCAATATAATGAACCCCGAATTTCCCGGCCGGTTCTTTGCGGATCATCAATTTGGCTCTCAACGGGGACAACGAGGTATT
>CAYHCO010000103.1:0-4170 GCA_964355105.1 uncultured Porphyromonadaceae bacterium | reverse complement strand
CTTTTATGTCCGTGGAAGCGGCCACTTGTCTTCTTGCAGGGGTGATGACGGATACAGTTGGACTGAAGGTGAATTGTTCCTATCCGGAAGTGTTCGAAACAGTTGCAGCACTGATGAGGTTCGGTGCCGACAAGGACAGGATTCATCATGAGATCTACAATACCCATTCGGCCAACAGGATGCGGTTGCTGGGCTACAGTCTCAATAAAAACATGAAAATCCTGCCCGAATATAAAACCGCCTACATTGCTTTGACATTGACTGAATTGAATTCTTTCCACCATAAAAAGGGCGATACGGAGGGATTTGTAAATTATCCGTTAGCTATAGCAGGGATTGTTTTCTCAGTCCTGTTTACCGAACAGAACGATCATATTAAATTATCGCTCCGGTCGACCGGGAAATTCCCGGCCAATAAGTTTGCCCAGAAATATTTTCTCGGCGGAGGTCATCTTAATGCTGCCGGCGGACGGTTTATGGGTACCATGAAAGAAGCCCTTGACCACTTTGAATCTGTTCTGCCCGAATACCAGGATCTTCTGGCTGCCGAGCTGTAGTTTTCAGGGTTAATCAAATTGAATCCCATGAGTGGCAGGATATTAACCGGTATATTTTTATTTGTTTTACTGATTGCGCTCAGCCCGGGCTGCAAGACGAAATACAGGCAACAGGAACCGGTGGCTGTTGATTTCAGGCCGGATCCGGAATCTCTCTACCGGGCAAATCAGAAGTTAATCAAGGATTGCGACCTGAAAATTCGTGAACGGGCAGCAACCAACGGTTGGATATTAAGCGAAACCGGTACCGGAGTCTTCTACCAGGTCATTGGTAAACCAGGCAGCGGAAAGCTTAAGATTGAGCCCGGGGATCGCGTATCGTTGGACTACCGTTTGTCATTGCTCGATGGCACCACTGTTTATTCATCGAAGGCCAATGGGCTGAAACAATTTATCGTTGATAAGAGTGAAGCGGAGCCTGGGCTTCATGAAGCCATAAAGTTTCTGTCGGAAGGCGACAGTGCAAGGGTGATCATACCACCTCAGCGTGCGTTTGGCTTAACCGGCGACGGCAACCTGATACCACCGGGTGCCATACTCGTTTATGAAATCAAGGTCGATTCCGTCGCAGCACGCATAAATAATTGACCATTTTTCTATTTTTGCCACAAAACATTAAGATTATGAGATTATCCGCCGTTGCATTTATTGCCGTTATTCTAGTTGCATTTTCTTCATGCAGCAGCGGTGAAAAAGAATTTAAAAAACATCCGTCAGGACTGTATTACCGGTTCCTGGAAATGAATCCTGAAGGTAAGACACCGAAAACAGGGGATATCCTGGTATTGTCGACCCGGATCACCACCAAGGATAACCTGGTTGTCGACCAATCCAGTTTTTACAGGATGCAGTTAAGCAACCCGATGTTCCAGGGCGATTTCTAT
This sequence comes from uncultured Porphyromonadaceae bacterium, assembly GCA_964355105.1. Classification (GTDB taxonomy): domain Bacteria; phylum Bacteroidota; class Bacteroidia; order Bacteroidales; family UBA12481; genus UBA12481. The sequence goes on along the minus strand of CAYHCO010000103.1, from coordinate 2,729 downwards.
ACCGGACTTGCTCTGTTGCAGGTGGGTGACAGCATCTGTTTCAAGCTGGATGCTGAAAATTTCTTCCAGAAAAACAGGAAACGTGATCTGCCGGTGGAATTCAAGGCGGGCGATCCGGTTTATGTATATGTCAGGCTAAAGAATATCCTGGACTCAAAAGATCTGGAGAGTGAACGCGAGAATTCCTACCATACCGATTTTGAGCAGGAAATGAGTTTGCTTAAAAACTACATCGAACTAACCAATACCACTGTAAAACCTACTGCCTCAGGTCTTTATTATATCGAGAAAAAGAAGGGTACAGGCAAAAAGGCAGAGCCCGGAAAAACCGTGGTTGTCCATTATACCGGAACAACGGTTGACGGACGTGTTTTTGATTCATCGCTGCAGCGCGGAACCCCGCTCAATTTTGTCCTTGGCCGCGGCCAGGTTATCAAAGGATGGGACGAAGGATTGCAGTTTATGAAAGCAGGTGGGGAAGGACGCCTGATTATCCCATCGACTCTGGCTTACGGCAAGGAGGGATATTCAAACCTGATTCTGCCTTACTCAACACTGATTTTCGAAATTGAATTACTGGAAGTTAAATAACAGAATTATGAAATACCGCATATTATCAGTTCTCGCATTAATCGTTTTGCTCGCTGCCTGTGAAAAAGCCGATCCGTATGAGAAGGAAAAAGCTGCCATTCAGGAATACCTGACAGCACACAACTACACAACCGCACCCTTGGAAAGCGGACTGTATTACATCGAAACAAAAGCTGGTACCGGTCTGCGACCCGCCTATGGATCCAAGGTTCGGGTAAAATACAAGGGAACCTTCACTGACGGGACTGAATTTGATTCCGGAACCTTTGATTTTAACTTAGGACTGGGACGAGTGATAGCCGGTTGGGATGAGGGAATCGCCTACATGAAAGAGGGAGGTAAAGCCATCCTGATTGTTCCTTCCGATCTGGCTTACGGACCAAACGGATACAGCGATATTCCCGGTTACACGCCACTGGTATTCGAGGTGGAACTGATAGACATATTCTAGAGGCTGATTACCAGACCGTCATATGCCGGCTCAATTCCTTCCGGTAGTTCCTTCATGATTTCCTCATACCTGCCTGCCTGGTGCGACAGGTGTGTCAGGTATGCTTTTGCAGGCTTGATTTCCCTGATCAGGGTGATGGCTTCGGGTATACTGTTGTGGCTGAGATGTGATTCCCATCTCAGTGCATTGATTATCAAGATTTTAATTCCCCTGAGTTTTTCCATTTCTTCCTGAGGGATATAGTTGGTGTCGGTGATGTACGCGAAATCGCCGAATCGGAAGCCCAATATCGGCAGTTTGTAGTGCAGGGCACGAATGGCAGTTATTTCCATTCCCTCTATTTCAACCTTTCCCGGGGAGATGGGGTGAAGGTTCATTTGCGGGATTCCCGGGTACTGAATGACCGAAAATACGTAGGCAAAGTCTTTCCTGATTGAATCCTGAACGCGTTTCTCCGAGTAGATATCTATTGCCTTTCTGTGCAGGAAATTCAGCGCCCTGATATCATCAAGTCCCGAGACGTGATCCTTATGCTCATGAGTCAATAAAATGGCGTCGAGCTTTCTTACGGATGTCCTGAGCATTTGCTGCCGGAAGTCGGGCCCCGCATCAATAAGAAACACTTTGCCGTTCCATTCAACCAATGCTGATGAACGAAGTCGGTTGTCCCTGGGATCGGTTGATTTGCAGACCGGGCAATCACACCCGATTATCGGAACCCCCAAAGAAGTACCGGTTCCGAGAAGGGTGATTTTCAGGGTTGGATTCATTAATTGATTCAAAGCATCAAATATAATAAACATGGGCCTTTTTCTTATTTTTACGCTATGAAAGGTACCCTTTGGCTGATTCCGAATACACTGGACGATGGCGACCCGTTAAAGTCACTTTCGGCAGTTGTGATTGAGCAAGTCCGGCTCCTTAGATATTTCATCGTGGAGAATGAAAAGAATGCCAGGCGTTTTCTAGTCAGGGTGGGGATGAAGGAATTGCTGGATGAAATTGAATTCGGATTACTGAATGAGCACACCAGGGCTCAGGAGCTTGATCCACTGATCCTTCCTGTTCTTAAAGGAGCCGATGCCGGTCTTTTGTCAGAATCGGGATGTCCGGGAATTGCTGATCCCGGGGCTGATCTGATACGGCAGGCTCACTCCTCGGGCATCCGCGTCAGGCCTATGATCGGTCCCTCTTCGATTATCATGGCAGTGATGTCGGCAGGCTTGAACGGCCAGAAATTCGTTTTTCACGGTTACCTTCCGCCAAAACCGCAGGACAGGATTCGCCGGATCCGGGAGATAGAAAATCGTTCTAAGATGTATCAGGAAACGCAGGTTTTCATTGAAGCGCCATACCGAAACCGGCAGATGCTCAATGATCTGGTTAATACCCTGTCGCCGGATACGCTCCTTTCCATTGCCGCTGATCTTACTACCGATCAGGAATTGATAAGGACGGCCCGGGTATGGGAATGGTCGAAATTTGATACGGACCTGAACAAGAGACTCGTGGTGTTCTCTTTTCTAAAGCTCTAAACTCTAGTTGTAAAGGCATTTTGGTGAAGAAGGGTCACCTAATCTGGAAAACAAAAAGTAAAAGTATTATCTTTGCGGTCCTTTTGGTCTCGTAGCTCAGCTGGATAGAGCAGCAGCCTTCTAAGCTGCGGGTCGTGGGTTCGAATCCCGCC
>CAYHCO010000102.1:0-4172 GCA_964355105.1 uncultured Porphyromonadaceae bacterium | reverse complement strand
ATTCAGCCTGAATGTCCCTGGCTTTTGTCAGGGCTTCGCGAGCGGCAACGGACATCTGCGATATTTGTTTGATCCCAAGATTATCGAAGAGCCTGACCCTTTTAACAAGCAGACGGGCATTGCTCGACTTTGCCAAACGATTGTATTCCAGTTGTTTAAGTTCGTTCTCGTCAGCAACGGCCTGTTTGTAGACCCTGATCACTTTATCTTCCAGCTTATCCAGATTGAATGTGTCGCTTTTAAACAATCCGTGAGGATCTTTGAATAAATCAAGTTTATCTATGGCGAGCTGGATGTTCTCATTTGCGGTGACGATCGATCCCCGGTTTTTTGCTGGGTCGGACAAATAGAAATAATAATTCTCCAAACTTTTATGATAATCCATCATATAATTACGTTGGGCTATCAACATGATATTGATCACCTTAGTAGTTTTTATGAAAAAATTGGACGTAAGGCCCAGTATCACGAGTGCCAGGAGTGCCAGCCCGATGATCAGGTTCAGTTTGCCTTTTATTCGAAGATTTTTTAACCAGTTTTTCATATTCAGGTCCCTCTTAAATTTTCAATTGGGGGTTATGCAGGTAGAAAGACTTTGCTTCAGCTATGGTTCCCTCCAGTTCCATCAGGAGATTTTTGATTTCCGGATCATTATGATCTATCGACATGGTATGAAGCGCTTTCAGAATACTCATTGCTTTATTTATGGAAAGATTGCCGACAATGCCTTTAAGCTTGTGGGCCTGATCAGCCAGTTCAGGGTAATTTTTATTCTCAAACTCATGCCGCAGGACCGCCATCCGGTTGTCACTGGTGTCGAAAAACAGATCCAGCATTCTGATAACGAATTCTTTATTGCCAGATACTCTTTCAAGTAACTCATCAATTTGGATGGGGTAGACCATAAATATTAATTCCCGGATTCCTGACGGGTGAGTTTTTCAATTGTTAGGTATAACTCTTTGGGCTTGAATGGTTTGGTTATATAGTCGTCCATGCCGCAACTTAATGCCTTATCTATGTCGTTTTTCATGGCATGTGCTGAAAGGGCTACAACCGGGATGGGCTTTGATCCTCTCTCGGCTTCTATCTGCCTGATCATTTGGGTAGCTTCCATTCCATCCATCTCAGGCATCTGAATATCCATGAGAATAAGGTCGAAGGACTTTTCCTTGAACATTTCCACTGCCTCTGCGCCGTTTACTGCACAATCAACTTTCCAGTTTCTGAGTTGAATAAGTCCGACAGCTAATTTGGTATTGATCGGATTGTCCTCCGCAAGAAGTATATGAAGTAATCGGCCGTCCGGAGTTAAAATGATATCCTGCTGATCGGGAGAAGGATTCATATAGCCTTGAGCATAAGGTTCTCTGAGAGTGGCTTTAATGTCCCTCGGGAATAACGGTTTCCTGAGAATTGAGAACAAACCTCTTGCAAGAAGGTCGTCCTTGTTAAGGTTTACGGTGCTCGGGGCCATCACTATTACCGGTATGTTTTTGCTGACTTTCAGCGCTTTTGGCAGTTCGTCGGTCAGCATTTTACCGTCAGTGGTGGGTATCTCAGAATCGATGATGATAAGTTTTTCGCTGGTAATGGAATCAATAAGGCTCCCAACATTGACCACCGGTTTAACCGCTATTTCATACTTGAACGGGAGATTGTCAAAAACTGCCCGAATGGATCTGACACTGTCTTGATTTTTGTCGATGATCAGAATCGGTGAGAAATCCATCAGCTTGTCAACGGTTTCTGCAGCATCGGCACTGATCTCGGCATATCTTTTAAACGGGATGCTTACATGGAAAGAACTGCCTTTGCCCAGTTCACTTGAAACCCGGATTTCACCGTTCATGAGGTCGATGAGTTTCTTGGTTATGCTCAGGCCCAGCCCGGTTCCGCCATATTTCCTGCTGGTGGATGATTCGGCCTGTTCAAAGGACTCAAAGATGTTTTTGAGTCTGTTTGCAGGAATTCCGATGCCCGTATCCGTAACGATGATATCCAGTACGATTTTTAACGGAGTCGACATCTTAAAAATGGCCTCAACCGTTATGGATCCCTTATCTGTAAATTTGTAGGCGTTAGACAGCAGGTTCAAAACCACCTGCCGGAACCGCGTGGGGTCGCCGATTACCTGATCAGGGACGCGTGGATCAATCTTGCAGATAACTTCCAGGTTCTTCTCAAATATTTTTATCGACAACATCCTGACCACCCGCTCAATAACCTCCATGGGATTGAATGAGATCGACTCCAGCTCAACCCTTTCCGCTTCGATTTTTGACAGGTCGAGGATCTCATTAAGGATTTCCAGGAGGGATTCGCCGGACTGGCGGATTGCCTCGATTCTTTCTCGCATCTGCGGATTAATGGATTCCAGCAGGGCCAGATCGGCCATGCCGATGATGCCGTTGAGGGGTGTCCTGATTTCATGGCTCATGTTGGCCAGGAATTCGCTTTTTGCACGGTTGGCTTCCTCTGCGGAATCCCTGGCTTTCTCGGCTGCCTGCCAGGCTTCGCGGATACTTTCTTCATTCTGTCTCAGCTTCTTACGTGAGTCGATGAGCTCAGAAATGGTCATTTCGAGTTTCCGGGTGATGTTTTCGAGGGTCTGCTTCTGCTGATGGAGATCGATGAATACCCTTACCTTGGATTTGAGAATCTCCGGCTCAATCGGCTTAAAGAGATAATCTACCGCTCCTGATTCGTAGCCTTGAAAAATATGTTTTTTTTCTTTGCTTATAGCCGTGACAAAAATGATGGGAATATGCCGGGTGCGCGAACTTCCGCGGATCAGTTCGGCTGTCTCGAAACCATTCATTCCCGGCATCTGAACATCCAGCAGGATCAGAGCCACCTCCTCTTCCAGCAGAATGCCGAGGGCTTCATTGCCAGAACGTGCAGTAATGATATGGAGGTCAGGACTTTCCAATAAAGCCTCCATGGCAAAGAGGTTCTCTTCGCGATCATCAACAATCAGAATTTTTACCGGGGCATTCTCACTCATATACTCTTTGATAGTAATGGTTTTGTAACCAACTAAATTAAATAAAAAAAAGTTGAAACCCGGATTTGTGCTACTTTCGCAGGGCCAAAATAAGCAATCGGAGAATGGGTGATATATCAAACTGGATGACAGAGCATTGGGTCGAAGTGTTGGCAGCGGTTGTGAGTATTGCCTATGTTATTCTAGCAATGAGGCAAATCATCTGGCTCTGGCTATTCGGCCTGCTATCAGCAATTCTTTATGCATGGGTTTATGCACATTCGATGTTTTATGCAGGAATGGCCCTTCAGGGATATTACGCTTTCATCAGCATATACGGATGGATCCATTGGACATCGAAATCAAGAAAAAATGCTGCCGGAGAAAAGAAGGAACTTCCTGTCATCAGAATGAACCGGAAGACCTTTATCATACTGGTGCTGATCTGGATTTTACTCTGGCAGTTGATAGGGTTTGTTCTGTTCCGGTTTACGGATTCAACAATTCCTTACTGGGATGCTTTTACCGCCGCTGGCGGTATTGTAGCTACCTGGATGCTGACCAGGAAGATACTTGAGCAATGGCTGTTCTGGATTTTTATCGACCTCTTTTCCATCGGCCTGTATATCTGGCAGAATCTTTATGCAACCACCCTGTTGTTTGCTGTATACATCATCATGGCGATAATAGGTTACCGGCAGTGGAAGGCCACTTGGAGGCATCAACTTGAATAATGTAATTTTCATAACGGGTGCGGAATCAACCGGGAAAAGCACGCTTACGGAATTCCTTGCCTTGCATTACGGATGCACTGGTGTTCCCGAATATGCGAGAACCTACCTTGAATCACTGGGCCGCCATTATGAATATGAAGATGTTGAGGCGATTGCCCGGTACCAGGTTAAGCTGATTCAGGAATACAAGAATATGCCGATGGTTATTTTCGATACGTGCCTGATAAACCTGAAAGTTTGGTTTCGAGAGGTTTTTCAGAAAATACCAGCCTGGCTTTTAGAGGAAATACCCCTTTCGGGCCGGGGAATTTATTTGTTGTGCCAGCCCGATCTTCCCTGGCAGTTTGATCCACTGCGGGAGAACCCGCACCGGAGGGATTATTTAACAGGCCAATACGAGCTTGAACTGAATGCGCAGGGATTTAGTTATTTTCGGGTTTTTGGAACCGGTG
>CAYHCO010000101.1:0-4210 GCA_964355105.1 uncultured Porphyromonadaceae bacterium | reverse complement strand
CGCAGGATCACCTCCGCCTTTTTATAGGCCCACCTGATGAAGATATACGCTTTCTGAGCCTGAATGGCATACGCGGCGACGATCATGCCGGCAATCAGCTGGTGAGGGTCGCCTTCCAGCAGGTATCGGTCCTTGAAAGTTCCGGGTTCCATTTCATCGGCGTTGGCGATCAGGTATTTAATACCGGAACCGGCAGCTTCTTTGGGAACCAGGCCCCATTTAACGCCGGTCGGAAACCCTGCCCCGCCTCTGCCCATCAGGTTTGAACTTTTTACGGTAAAGATGATATCGGAAGGGGTCATCTCCTTGAGAGCCTTATGCAAACCCTTGTAGCCACCGGCTTTCTCAAACTCCTTCGCGGTTAGCGGAGCCCGGCCTGACTGTATATGCTGTGTTAGAGGGGTTTCCATATCAGCTAACTGTATTTTTCGAGTATTTCATCTATTCCACTGACAGTAAGGTCATGGTGCAGATCATCATTGATCATCAGGGCCGGTGCATGATCGCAGTCGCCGAGACAGGTGATCGGCAGGAGGGTAAAGCGGCCATCGGCAGTTGTTTCACCGAACCGTATGCCGGTTTTGCCCGCGATATAGTCGTACACCGATTCATAACCCATGATCATGCAGGTTGCACTGTCGCAGACGAGAATGACGTTACGCCCTACCGGTTTGCGATAAATCCTTGTATAAAAGGTAGCCACACTGTCGACCTCCTCGGCCGACAGCCCCAGTTCGGCAGCAATGTCATCCACCGCCTCATCGGATATCCATCCCCGGTGATGCTGCACAATTTTAAGTGCATCGATGCATGCGGCACCCGGATAGGGATAAAGCCTGGTTTCCTCCTGTATTTCTTCTTTTTCTATATGACTCAACATAATTTTTCTCTTTTATCTGTCTAAATCAGCCAGCACAAAATCCGTTGCGCCCAGTATCGACATCAGATCAGGTATGGTATAGCCCTTGCTGATCATGGGGACCATCTGGATATGCGGGAACGATGGGGTACGGATCCGTGAGCGGTACGATGAGGTGCCGCCGTCGCTGATCATATAATATCCGTTGCAGCCCTTTGAGGCCTCCACGGGCACCATCGCCTCGCCGGCAGGAATAACCGGTCCCCAGGTAACACCCAGAAAATGGGTGATGAGGGTCTCGATATCTTTCATGGTCCTCTCCTTGAGTGGTGGCGTTGTCAGCGGGTGTAACGCTTTATAGTAACCTTCCGGCATATGGTCGATACATTGCTGTATGATCCTCAGGCTCTGTTTCATCTCCTCCATGCGCACCAGCGAACGGTCGTAACAATCGCCATTTTTACCTATCGGCACATCGAATTCGAAATTTTCAAAACCCGAATAGGGCCTTTGCTTACGGTAATCCCAGCTGACACCCGTGGAGCGCAGTCCAGGTCCGGTGATTCCCCATTCGATGGCTTCTCCGGCAGTATAGACTCCGATACCCTTTGTTCTTGCGGTAAAAATCCGGTTTCTGATGGTTACTTTCTCATATTCTCTGATCCTTTTTGGGAAGAAATCAACAAAATCCTGTACCATCCTATTCCATCCATTGGGCAGGTCGTGGGCCACTCCACCAATCCTGAACCAGGAAGGATGCATACGTCCGCCTGTGATTGCTCCAACGATATCCAGGATCTTCTCCCTGTCGTTGAAAGCAAAAAACACCGGCGACAGCTGTCCAAGGTCCTGGGCATACGTTCCGAACCATACCAGGTGGCTGGCAATACGGAACAGCTCGCTCATAAGGATCCTGATGGTATTGGCCCGGTCGGGTACGGTGATTCCGGCAAGTTTCTCAACCGAAAGCAGGTAAGGCAGGTTATTCATGACCCCGCCCAGGTAATCGATCCTGTCGGTATAGGGAATATAGGAATGCCAGGATTGCCGTTCTCCCATTTTCTCGGCACCTCTGTGATGAAATCCGATATCAGGAATGATATCCACAATATCTTCGCCGTCGAGCTGGAGTATAAGCCTCAGGAGTCCGTGCGTACCGGGGTGCTGCGGGCCGAGGTTGAGAAACATAAAATCAGTGTCCTCGGTCTGTGATTCCAGACCCCAGTCGGCCGGATTGAATTTCAGGTCGTTGTCGGCAATCTCACGCATCTGGTCTTCAAGAACATAAGGACCTCTTTCGGTTGCCCGAGCCGGATATTCTTTCCGGAGCGGGTACCCTTCCCAGGTTTTCGGCATGAGGATGCGTGTCAGCCGGGGGTGGCCGGCAAACTTGATTCCGAACATGTCGAATATCTCACGCTCATACCAATTGGCAGCGGTCCATATATCGGTTATCGAGTTGATTTCCGGGTACTCACCGATGAGCGGCACCTTAATCCGGACATCCATATTACGGTCGAACGAGGTGAGAAGGTATACAACGGTAAAATCGCTGTAGGGCTGATCCTGCCGTTTCAGCCTCCTCCGCTCATCAATGGCGGTAAGGTCGAACAGCATCCTGAAGGGTCCGGTAATCTCACATTTAAGGAATTTCAGCAAATCCTTGATATTGTTTTTACCGGTCCATAAAGTTGGGGTTCCGTCGGCCGTGGTTTGCATGCCGAGGAGTATGGAGTCGCCGAATCTTGCCTTTATTTCCGGTACCGGGAACTGGTCGCCATTCATAAGTTGTTCAGATTTCATTCATGGTTCTGATATTTCCCATCTTCATCCTTTCGGCATTTTTCACATCCCTTACAACAACCTTTTCCTGTTGCGTGATGCCCTGCGGACCGATCACCCAGCTCAGCGGACGGGTTTCCTTGCCGATGGAATCGCGCAGGAGCATGAGTCCTTCCAGGAAGGCATCCGGGCGCGGCGGGCAGCCCGAAACATATACGTCGACCGGCAGGATCTTGTCGACACCCTGAACCACGCTGTATATGTCGTACATACCACCTGAATTGGCGCACGAGCCCATTGATATCACCCATTTGGGAGCCATCATCTGCTCATGCAGCCTCTTGATGATCGGGGCCATCTTGATAAATACCGTTCCGGCTACGATCATCAGGTCAGCCTCCCGGGGGGTTCCGCGGATCACCTCTCCGCCGAACCGGGCAATATCGTAGCGGCTGGTCAATGAGGTGGCCATCTCCACAAAGCAGCAGGAGAGCCCGAATGCGAAAGGCCAGATGGAGTTTTTCCTCCCCCAGGCCACCATGTCATCGAGGCGGCTAAGCAGAACCGATTTCCGGATTACCTCATCGATATCCTGGGAGCCGGCCATAGCCTGCGGGTCAGTTGGCTTATTTAAACTGTAATTCATTTATTCAGTCTGTTTTTATGTCTGAGGATGCGCTTGCCCTGCGGACCGAAATCAAGAGCTTTGATTCCGATCTCATACACCAGCACCACAATAAGGATACCGATAAAGACGACTATGCCCAGATATCCCGCCACACCGAGTTCACGGAACGACACGGCCCAGGCCATGATGAAAACTGCATCCAGGTCGAAAATGACAAAAAATATAGCAATGAGATAAAAATGCGAAGAAAAGCGCAACCGCGCGTTCCCGGTAGGCGGAACACCCGATTCGTAGGGCTCGTCGGTGAGTTTTTCCTTATGTTTCTCACCAAGAACCCACGACAGGCCAATCATAACACCGACCAGCACCAGTACGGCAGCGGCATAAATAAGGAAAGGCCAGAAAACTATAGCAGGAACGGAAAGCAAGGTTAAGCCCATTTTTATTCAGAGATTAATCATGTTGACCAAAGATAGTTTTTTTGTGGATTTTTACCATTCAATGGCAATTTCAGGTGCGTCAGCAAGGGTATTGCAAATCCAGTCGGCCTTACCCAGTGATTCAGCAGGAAAACTGGTTTTGAGAGCCAGACACCTGCACCCGGCAGCTTTCCCCGCCTCAATTCCGCTCACTGCATCCTCCACCACCAAGCACTCCCCCGGATTCAGGCCCAGCCTGCGGGCAGCTTCGAGGTATATGTCGGGTGCCGGTTTTTTTCGTTCCACTTCCAGCCCGTTAACCGTACTATCAAAGGCACCTTCGGGAAGGCCGAGGGCTGCGAGATTGATATCCATTTTTACTTTATCGGCACTCGTGGCAACAGCCAGTTTCAGGGAACGATTCCGGCAGCGACTGATAAATTCATATACGCCGGGCAGGGGTACCAGCTTGCCGGCAGTTAGTTCACCGTATATCCGGTAGGCTCTCGCCTTATCCGTTTC
>CAYHCO010000100.1:0-4262 GCA_964355105.1 uncultured Porphyromonadaceae bacterium | reverse complement strand
GGCCACGATGTAGCTTCTTCCCTCACGGATATTCCTGTTGCCGATATTTGGTCGGCTATCACCATCAATGAAAGGTTCCTGTTTATTCGCGAACTTTTCGGTAATGATCCCGAAGGTTTTAAAAATACGGTTACCCTGCTCAACAGCCTGAGCTCCTGGGATGCAGCCAAAAAATTCATGACCGACCGTTTTCGCTGGGACTCCAGCAACGCCGTTGCCAATGATTTCCTGAATATCGTTAGACGAAGATTCCTCTGATGATCAGGTACCCAGTTGGTGATATTGCGGAAATTACACACAGCCGCCTCACCGGGAACCCCGGAAGAATGGTTCGGCAGGTGTGCACCGATACCCGCAGGATCGACCAACCGGCTGAAAGCCTTTTCATTGCCCTCAAAGGGCCCAGTCACGACGGGCACCGATTTTTGTGGGAAGCCCACCAGGGAGGAATCAGGTCATTCCTCGTGAGTGCAATGCCGGAGCAACCTGACCGGTTCACCGATTCCGCTTTCATTGTGGCCAACAACACTCTGGAAGCCTTGCAATCATTTGCCACCTGGCACCGGAACCGCTTTAAGGGAACGCTGATAGCTATCACAGGCAGTAACGGCAAAACCATCATAAAAGAATGGTTGGCGCAGCTCATGCAATCGGCCTTCCAGGTGACCCGCAGTCCGAAATCCTACAATTCCCAGATCGGAGTCCCGCTTTCGGTTCTGAATATATCCGGCAATGAGCAATTTGCTATCATGGAAGCCGGGATTTCCATGCCCGGCGAAATGATCAGGCTCCAAAGGATCCTCAACCCGGATATAGGTATGATAACCAATATCGGAGATGCACACCAGGAACATTTTCCGGATCTGGAATCAAAAATCCGGGAAAAGATCACACTGCTCCGAGATTGCGACAAAATAGTCTATTGTCTTGATCATCAACTGATTCATCACGAATTAAAGTCAGCCGGCTTTCCCGGTCAAAAATACTCCTGGTCCAGATTGCAACCGGCAGATCTGCAAATCACCGGCGAAAGAATATCAGGGTCAACCTGTGAGCTTTCAGGTACTTTCCATGCCCGGGAGGTTAACCTAACCATTCCTTTTATCGATCCCGCCTCCATTGAAAACATGATCCATATCTGGCTACTCCTGCTCACCGAAGGTTTCAATGAGAACCTGCTCCGCGAACAGGCAATGAAACTGGAACCGGTGCAGATGCGGCTGGAACAGAAAGCCGGCATCAATGGCTGCACATTGATCAACGACTATTACAATTCTGACATTCAATCCCTGAAAATCGCATTGGACCTGCTTTTCCAGCAGACACCACAGCCATCGAAGACACTCATTTTATCGGACATACTACAGGCCGGGAAATCTGAAGACTCCCTGTACCGGGAGATCAACCGGATGCTTTCCGAGAGAAAGCTCGATCGCCTTATCGGAATCGGACCGGCCATTTACCGCAATCGCAACCTCTTCTCGGTTAACACATCCGTTTTTGCCTCAACCTCCGAATTTCTCAGTCAGGTCAATACAGAAGATTTTCAAGATCAGGCCATCCTGCTGAAGGGTGCCCGTTCCTTTGCTTTCGAAAATATCAGCAGTATTCTGGAAGCCAAGATCCATGCCACAACCATGGAGATCCGGATGAACGACGTTCGGTTCAACCTCGAGCAGTACCGACGGCTGGTGGGCCCGGGAGTAAAAATCATGACCATGGTTAAAGCATTCAGCTATGGCAGCGGTGGCATTGAAATGGCAAAGTTCCTGGCCAACGAGCGCGTGGATTACCTCGGAGTGGCTTTCGCCGATGAGGGAATGGACATACGACGGGCCGGGATCAAGATTCCGGTTATGGTGATGAATCCGGATTTTCATCAGTCCGATCTGATCATCGACAATCATCTTGAACCCGAGATTTACAATTGGAGCGGACTGAAAACCTTTACGGGAACAGTCAGAAAACTCGGGCTCGGCCCCTACCCCGTTCATCTGAAACTGGATACAGGCATGCACCGGCTGGGGTTTGATTTTCGTGAAATCCCGGAACTCGGCGATTTTTTAGGTAATCACCCGGAGATATTTGTCAGGAGCGTTTTCAGCCATCTGGCGGCAAGCGAGGATCCTTCGAACGACGATTTCACCAAACTTCAGATATCCAGATTTGCCGAGACTTGTGATTCCCTGGCTAGATCAACAGGATATGCTTTTCTGCGCCATATTCTCAATTCCTCAGGCATCGAGCGGTTTCCTGAAGCTCATTTCGAAATGGTGAGGCTTGGAATCGGTTTATACGGCCACGGGCATACTGATAAGATGGAGCTGCGACCAATCGCCACCCTGAAAACCATCATCTCTCAGACTCATGACCTTCCAGTCGGCGAGTCGGTTGGATACGGCAGACGGACGATCCTCAACAAGCCAACCCGGGTTGGTGTAATCCCTATCGGTTATGCCGATGGCATCGACCGGAAGCTTGGCAACGGGAATTACCGGATGCTGGTAAACGGCGAGGAGGCTGCAACCATAGGGAACATCTGCATGGATATGACTATTCTCGACCTGAATGGAACAGGGGCAAAAGAAGGCGATGAAGTTATCGTTTTCGGTCCGCAGAACCCCGTCACGGAAATGGCCGCGATATTGCAAACCATTCCTTATGAGGTACTCACCTCCGTATCGCCGCGTGTAAAAAGGATTTACCAGTTCGACTGACCTAGCCGATTTCGCTGATATGCTCCAGCTTCAACCGGTTAAGGATTTTTACTCTCCTCCCTTCGGTTGATATTATTTCTTCTTCGCAGAATTGGGTCAGGGTGCGGATGGCATTGGAGGCAGTCATGTTCGACAAACTGGCCAGATCGTCCCTGGACAAATATGCTTTTATAGTCTTTCCGTCCTCCTCAAATCCGTAGGTATTCACCAGAAAAAGCAGAGATTCCGCCAGACGACCGCGAATATGCTTCTGGGTAAGATTTACGGTCCGGGAATGCGACACCCCTAATTCATTGGCCAGTGACTTTAAAATCTTCATCATGATTTCCGGACGCTTCTTCACCATATTCAGTACTTCTTCCCGTGAGAACAGGCAGACTACCGAATCTTCCAGTGCCATGGCGGAGGCCCGGTAATTCTCATCCGCAAAAAAAGCGCGGTACCCGATAAATCCGACAGGCTTGGCCAAGCGGATGATCTGCTCGCGTCCTGCTATCCCTTCTTTATAGATTTTCACCTTTCCGTTAGCCAAACACAAAACGCCGTTTGGCTTATCACCCTCACGGTAAATGAGTTCCCCCTTATGAAAGAATCGCGAGGTATGGGATTTGGCTAAAGAGTCCTTCTCATCCTGAGGCAAGTCCTTAAAGATGGATCCGGGAGCTTCCAGACAGGTTTGACACGCTTGAAGAATTTCGACCATGAGCAACTTGGTTTGAAGCAAAAGTATATCAGCAAGCCTTGTCAGGCTGACATTTTAAGTTAAAAAATGTTAATCTCCGGCAAGGATATTATTTATGTAGAAATCATTTATATTTGCTCTATTCATCTATAAATTTTAACAAACATGAAAAGATTTACACTGTTAGTTTTATTAATGTTCTCAGTGGTTCTGACCTACGGGCAGGTCCAAGGGACTGCAGCCGATGCTCCGGTTAAGCAGCAGGTCATGACTGACCTGAATGCCGGCCAGAGCTCGCTGAAGGGCGGCGGTGACCTGATCTGGGGAACCACATTTAACTGGGCTAATCCGGCTGATCCCCGTGGCTGGACATTACCTGATGGCTGGACCCTAAAGGACAACCTTGATCTTGGTAATCTTTGGGTATGGCGTAACGATACCATCAAGGGTAATTACACGTCAGTCACAGCACCATCATGGTTCACAACGGGTAAAGACGGTTTCGTCTGTCTTCCGATTGATGAGTATAACAGCCGCGACGGTATCGCCACCTTAGCCAACTCTGATGCATACATCATGACCCCGCCGATCAATTGTACAAATGCCCCTTCGGTTGTTGTCAGGTTTAACCAGTATTTCCGCTATTGCTGCAGCAACTACAACCTGGAGATGCAGGTAACCAACGACGGTGGAACCCACTGGGCTACTTACGATGCAAAATACGGCGTTGCAGGTAACACTTTTACCCCGGCAAAATTCCGCAGTGTTGAAATCAACATTTCCGACGTAGCTGCTGGTTTGCCTAACGTTCAGGTGCGTTTTTACATGCACGGACCACAGCGCTATTTCTGGATGATCGACGA
>CAYHCO010000099.1:0-4324 GCA_964355105.1 uncultured Porphyromonadaceae bacterium | reverse complement strand
GCCACCGGAACAGGAGAGGACATTGAGCTGACCTGGAAATCCTTCACCCATGATCCGGCAAAACCCGTTTTCGTGGTTATTTATGTTGAAAATACAGATGGTTGTACTACCCAGAATATCAGGATTTTCCAGATAGAACCCCAACTGGCCTTTACGCTTGATATAGCCAATCTCAGGGCTGACGGCACGGTATCAGCTTATGGCGATCCCCTGGAAAGCTGCGTCGCCGACATCGTTTCGGCAGTTTATGATCCGGCAGCGGCAGAGGGTATAGTATACGATTACGGCACCGACTATTTGTTTTACGTGGTCAATGCAGCAGGCTTTAACGGGTCGTGGCAGCCCGACTTTCAACTTTCCGGTTTGGCAGGAACTCAGTCGGCAACCACGGAATGGGCATACGCTGATACCCCCGGTACATGGAATGCCGCATCAGCATTGGTGAATGTGCGATCAGCATCAGGCACGGCAGATGCATCGGGAGAATGCATAATTGTCAGGGTTACACTCAAACACAACTCCGAGGAAGGACTTACCGCACTCAACATTTCACTTGCTGTGGACGGCAAATCCAATTCCCTGGATGATATACATTTCGCCGACTGCACGGCCGACGGCTTCACCAATGATGTGGCAATGCATGTATTGAAGGCCAGACCTGCCATCGTGAAATTATAACCTTTTGAAAATTGCACTCCTCGTGTGTTTCCCTTGTCTATTTTGCGTTGTTTCTGTTCTCTCTGCTCCCACCGGTAAGCTTGCGGGCACAGCAACAGCCGGCGCGCACCGGGCAGGTGACCGAGATGAGCATTGTTCCGCAGCCGGATGCTACCTACAAATGGTCGGTTTTTTCCGATCCGGCAGCGGATTTTACAGGTACAGCACCTTCGTCGAGAGCCGAATATTGGTTTCTCAACAGCATTGACGACCGTCCCGGGGTGAAAATTTTCTGGAATCTGCCCGGCACCTATTTTGTAAAGGTTTTGTTATTGGCGGCTAATGGCTGCACCAATTTTAAGGTTGGCATTATCGAAGTCATGAATCCCCAGATTCAGGCCAGGATATTTCCCAACCCCGTGAATGACAACGACCTGAATTTCAGTATCACGCTAGAGGAAAGCTCTCTGGTTACCATCGATCTTTTTTCAGCCAGCCATGAATTGATCAGCCGGGTATTTGACGGATCGGTCAGTGCCGGAATAACGAAAACCATTGTTTGGCGATGCTATCTCCCCCAGGGTTTGTACAGCTATCAGATCAGGTCGAAAAATCAGGTCACCTGCGGTCAGATTATCTCAATCCGCGTATACTGAAGCAATACCGTTCTTTGTTACGAGTTCCGTGTCACGTGTCACGTGTCACGTCTTTAATATCTTTGAGGTCCAAATAAAATCATCGAATATGAACCTCCGGAAAATCTTCTGCACCCTGATATCAGGACTATTACTGTTAACTTCACTAAGCGCCCAAAGCACACTCTCACAGCAATGGTCGCAGTTCCGGGGTTACCGGGGTACAGGTATTCTCGACAATTCTCAGATTCCATTTACCTGGAACGTAAAATCTGGGGAAAATATCAGATGGAATATCAGCATTCCCGGTCTGGCCCATTCCAGCCCGGTCATCTGGAATGACAAGGTATTTGTGACCACGGCGGTAAGTTCTGCCAAAATCGATTCACTCAAGATCGGTTTGTATGGTGATATTGATATGGCAAGCGACAGCAGCACCCAGCAATTTAAGGTGTACTGCCTCAACCGGAAAACAGGTAAGATCATCTGGGAAAGAATTGCCGACGAGGGTATACCCAAAGAGCGCAGGCATACCAAATCGACATTTGCCAATCCCACACCCGCGACAGACGGCAAGTACCTCGTTGTTTCATTCGGTTCTCAGGGATTGTATTGTTACGATCTGGAGGGCAGACTCATCTGGAAGAAAGATCTTGGAAGTCTGGCCACCGGACCCTTCAATGAGACTGGTGTGGAATGGGGCTACAGCAGTTCACCAGTCATCCATGACGGCAAAATCGTAATTCAGGCTGACATTTTGAAAAATTCTTTCCTGGCGACCTATGACCTTGCAACCGGCCGGGAGATCTGGCGGGTGAAACGTGAGGCGATATCCTCCTGGGGTTCACCCTGCATTTATCAAGGAAAAGGAAAGACGCTGATCATACTGAACAGCTTCCCGTTTATAACCGCCAACGATTTCTCAAACGGTGCTGAGGTATGGAAAATTGGGAATGTAGGAGATGCTCCGGCTCCGACTGCAGTGGTTGCCAATGACCTGGTTTACATCAACAGTGCTCACGGCAGGTACTCTCCGATATTGGCTATCAGACCAGAGGCAACCGGCGATCTTACCTTGCCTGCGGATACTACAAAGAGCAAACAGGTAGTCTGGAGCTTCATCAGGGGAGGTGCTTACATGGCTTCTCCGTTAGTTTACGGGGATTACCTGTACAACATGAACATCAATGGCCAGCTTACCTGCATCGAAGCCCGCACAGGGGCAGTGAAATACAAGCAGAATATCGGCAAAGCCTTTTCAGCTTCCGGTGTTGCTTCCGACGGCAAGCTTTATTTCCCTGCCGAAACAGGCGAGATATTTGTAATCCAGGCCGGGCCGGCGTATAATCTGGTTGCCGAAAACAATATGGAGGACCCCTGCATGGCATCACCCGCCATATCCGCTGGCATGATAATTTTTCGCACCCAACACCGGCTGATCGCGGTGGGATCTGCCACGAAATAACGATTCCCTATTCTGCGTTACGAGTTCCGAGTTACGAGTTACGTATTACGTGTCACGTCTTTGTTATATTTGCCCGAAATCTACGAGCCATGCGCACCCGAAGCTTACTGATTCTTCTGATCCCACTGCTGGCAGCCTGCAGCTATCTGCCTGAAGAGCAGGTGCCGGCTATCGGTGTTACCGTTTATGATTACCGGGACTACATTGAGATCAATCCGACTATTAATAATTATTCGAAAACCGGGCTGGTCTTTTACCCCGGCGGGCTGGTCGATCCGCGTTCCTATATTGAACCGTTGTCGCAATTTGCCATTGCCGGCAAGGGACACAAGATTGTTATCGTGAAGATGCCGGGTAACCTGGCTGTCCTTGACGGGAATCAGGCTGCCTGGATATACAATGATTTTCCGGATGTAAGGCAATGGGTTATCGCCGGACATTCACTTGGCGGAGTGATGGCCTGTTCTGTTGTCCACAAGTACCCTGATTTTTTTGCCGGATTGGTGCTGATGGCCGCCTACCCTCAAACATCCACCCCTCTCAATGACTGGCCGCGGCCAGTGCTTTCTCTGCGCGGGCAATACGACGGACTGGTCGACAGCCTGACAATTGCATCGTACCAGGGACTGCTCCCGCAACCCAACTGGATCAGGGATCCTGATTCATTTCCGTTTAACATGAAAGCCAGCACTGTATATTATACGATTCCGGGTGGAAATCACAGCCAGTTTGGCAATTACGGAATCCAGGAAGGCGATGGAACCGCAACCATCAACAGTAAAGAACAGGCTTATATCGTATCGCACATGCTCCTGAAGTTTTTCATTTGGAATAGTTTAGAATATGGAACGTAACAACAGGATTATAAAGCTGTTCCTTTTGGTAGCGCTGGCCTTGCTTCCTTGGGTGGCTGAGGCTCAGAAGACTGACGTTTATTACCGGGTTTTCCCTTCTTCGTGGTATAATTCATACTTCGAGCCGGGAATCGACGGTTCCGGCCTGGGTGTTACCTTCCATCCTGCGCTGAATAATATTTCATGGATGAATATTACCGGTGAATTTTCTATCCTGAGAACCAGAACCGAGTTCCTTCTCGAGCTCGGATACAACCGTGCCCTGATTCAGAAAAACCGACTCAGGTTCAGTCTTGAAGGTAATCTTCTGAGCGGGATCGACCTGTACAAGCCAAATCCTCTTTACGTTGGTGGAGGTGAGGCTAATGCCCGGATTGATTATGCAATAAATAAGAAACTTGCAGTATTTGCCGGAGTCGGGGCCCGGGTCACATTTTGCCCCGGATACCGGATTTACGGAGTCTGGAGCTATAACTCCTGGCCGGTTACCGTGGGGTTACGATTCTAAGGAGTACCTTCGCGAAAGATTTGCATCCATGATACCACTATTGTATATTGGTTTGATGGTATTGAGTTTCGTGGTTTTTGCCCTACCGAAACCCTATCGGTACAGCTACACCCTGTTTATCCTGATCTCCGCAATCGCAATTTCCACTTTTACGGTTCTCTTCCCCAGCCTCCTGTCCTCCTCAGCCCCTCACCTGTTCTCCTCC
>CAYHCO010000098.1:0-4336 GCA_964355105.1 uncultured Porphyromonadaceae bacterium | reverse complement strand
CATCAATGACTGGTTTCAGAGTGTCCCAGAAAATCGATCCGTTGAGGCTGACACCACCGCCGAGAATGATCGCCTGGGGATTGAAAATATTGAGCAATCCTGCAATTGCCCGGCCCAGGTAACCCATTGCCTCAGTGAAAACTACCGTAGCAAGGGGATCTCCCTGCTTGGCTGCTTCCGCAACATGCCTGGCATTGAGATCTTTCACTGGTATCTGGTTTAACAGGCTGTTCGGATTTTTCTTCAAGGCTATAAGGGCACGTTTGGCAATGGCATCGCCGGAAGCATAGGCTGTCAGGCAATTTTTCTTCCCGCAGGTGCAGTACACTTCCTCATCGCCTTTAACCGGAAGATGTCCAAACTCGCCGGCCATTCCGTCGGTTCCGTAAAAAAGCTTTCTGCCGATGACTATGCCTGCGCCGATCCCGTAACCCACGTTGACACAAATGAGATCCGCGAAATTCTGGCGGTTGCCGAAGGAAATCTCGCCCAGAGCCATCGCACGACTGACATTATCGAAGTATACGGGGAAGGGAACATGGGAATTCATGAACTCCCTGATCTCAATGTTGCGCCAGTTGAAAGCCGGTGAGTATTCCACGATACCCGTATTCAGATTGATGATCCCGGCAACAGCAATCCCAACGCCTATGATCCTCGCCGGATCAACCAGGTTGGTGTTTGCGAGGTTCATGATCACCTGCGCAACCTTGTTCAATACATAGTCCGGGTCCTTATCCGATTCTGTCACCACCTCGATTTCCTTGATAGGCTCGATGGCGAGGTTAGTTAAGACACCTCTGATATAAGTTGTTCCCAGGTCGATGCCGATCAGGTAATGTTCCTTCCCATTGAAACATACAGGTTTCATGGGGCGACCTTTTGCCGTTGCCAGTGGTTGCTGTTCCAGCAATAATTCATCCTGAATGAGGGAATCCACAAGTCTGGAAACCGTGGCTGTGCTTAAGCCGGTAACCCTGCTGATCTCCAACCTCGACATGCCGCTCTGGTTCCATACAGATCTTAACACCAGAGATTTGTTGTGTCTGGTTTGGGCTGCATTGCTCAGTTTTTCAGCGGTGTGACGATCCATCAGGTTTATTTTCACGACAAAATTAACACAAAAAGGCCGCCCTGCAAAGCGGCCCTTCCATCAACCAATCTTAAATTGTTTAACCAAAACAGATGAAAAGATTTATGTTAAAACTAGATTCATTATTGGCCAAAAATTCCAATCATTTTATCACGAATGGATTGTATCTTATCTGATTAAATAGTCATGGCAGTTAAGATAGATGATGTTTAAGTTAACTTGATGTTGCAGGGAAATCAAAATGTATTCTACTTTTAAAAGCCTGCAAAACCTAAAATCGAACCAATGGACGATAAATTACCGTGGACCAGTGAAGTAAGGGTGTTGAATTCATCGTTTATCAAGGCAAATGTGACGATGGCGCGAGCTATTGACCTGATGCAAACCGCCTTCTCAATATTATCAGATAAATCAGCTTATGTTCCGCCGCGGGTTGTCATGTCGACCCAGGACCATAAAATGTCGATCTTTTTCAAGCCGGCTTTCCTTAGCCGGTATCAACGACTGAGCATAAAAATCCTTTCCCAGATCCATGAAAACTTAAACAGCTCCATGCCCACCATCAAGGGAACAGTGCTTTTGATGGACATGGTAACCGGACAAATACTTTCCATTTGCGACGGTAATTATGTCACCGCGCTGCGAACAGGAGCTGCTTCGGGTATTGCAACCAGATATCTGGCGTTACCCGGGGCTTCCACAGCTGCCATTTTCGGCTGTGGAGCACAGGGAACCTCTCAGCTGGAAGCAATCATGGCTGTAAGGACTATCAAAATGGTTTACCTGTTTGATCAGCTGCAAAACAAGGCGGTTCGCCTGGCCGAAAAATTCAATCCCGGTTCTTCCCCTGAGTTTATCATCAATCCTGATGTCAGTGTCCTGAAAAATGCCGATATTATCTGTACTGCCACGCCGAGCCCAAACCCACTTTTTCACCTCCGCGATCTGAAACCCGGTGTCCATATCAATGCTATCGGGTCGTACCGGCCGGATATGAATGAGATCGATCCGGAAATTCTCGGGCAATGCAGAATTTATCTCGATGATGCACCCGCGTGCATTCATGAATCGGGCGACCTAATGAATCCGATGAAATCCGGCATTATCAAGAAAACTGATATCCAGGGAGAAATAGGTGAGCTTATGGCCGGTTCCATAACAGGCAGGCAATCACCTTCGGATATCACCCTCTTTAAGAGTGTGGGGAATGCCATTCAGGACTTCTTTATTGCGAATGAAGCCTATGAAAGTTCATTCAAATCGCAAGGCACCCAGATTATCAACCTCACGGATTGAAATTTTGCCTATTTTAATCAAATCATTATCAAATTAATTTTCATATGTTCAAGTACTTAAGAGTAATTCTGCTTTTCCTGACCGCCGTTTTAGCCGGTACTGTTTATGCCCAGCAAGAGTTGGTGCTGGAAGATATTTTTAATGGTACCTATTCGGCTAAAGGGTTTGGTCCTGCTCGATGGACTGACAACGGAAGGGGGTATACCACCATTGAGAATTCCAGGGAAGGCAAAGGCCGGGATATAGTCCGGTACGAAACCCTAACCGGTAACCGCACGCTTTTAGTCAAATCATCTGAACTTATCCCGGAGGGAAGAACAGCACCACTTGGAATATCAGATTATATCTGGTCGGCGGATGTTTCCAAATTGCTGATCTTCACCAATACCCAACGCGTATGGCGTTACAATACCCGCGGAGAATATTGGGTAATGGACCTCGCCACCAGAAAGCTGAGGCAGTTGGGCAAAGGCCTGAAGCCCGCATCCCTGATGTTTGCCAAGTTTTCACCTGATGGCATTTATGTGGCTTATGTGAGTGAACAAAATATCTATGTTGAACATCTCGAAAAGGGAACCTTGAGACCGCTGACCAATGATGGGGGGGGGAATATCGTAAACGGAACATTTGATTGGGTTTACGAAGAGGAACTGGATTGCCGTGATGGATTCCGCTGGAGCCCAGATAGCAGAAATATCGCTTTCTGGCAGCTGAATACGGAAGGTATCGGTACATTTTACATGATAAACAATCTGGATTCCATTTATCCAAAACTGATTCCCATTCCTTATCCAAAAGTTGGGACAACCAATCCGGCAGCTAAAGTTGGCGTTGTTTCCGTGTTGGGAGGCGCCCCGAGATTCTTTAATGTTCCGGGCGATCCCCGAAACAATTACCTGGCCAGGATGGATTTCGCCGCAAACAGTGACGAGGTAATGATCCAGCAACTTAACAGGCTGCAAAATACCAATAAGGTTATCCTGGGAAATATTCACACGATGGAAATGAAAACCATCCTGACTGAAACGGACAAGGCATTCCTGGATATCCATGATGATACCCAATGGATGCAGGGAGGTAAATCGTTTACCTGGAGCAGTGAGCGTGATGGCTGGCTTCACTTATATGTAATCTCCAGGGACGGTTCGACCTCCAGGGATGTAACCCCCGGTAATTTTGACGTGGTGGATATCCAGTGTATCGATGAAAAGGGCGGATACGTTTATTTCATTGCTGCCCCTGACAATCCCATCCAGCGTTATTTATACCGCAGTAAACTTGACGGTAAGGCGAAACCGGAAAGGATCAGTCCGGCTAATCAACCAGGCCAGCATGCTTACCAGATATCACCGGATGCCCGATACGCTATCCAGACTTACTCCAATGTTACTACACCCAATACGATTAACCTGGTTTCACTCCCGACCCACAAGCTTATCAGGGTGTTGGAAAGTAACGATGAGCTGAAGGCCAAGGTGGCAGGCCTTAAGATCAGGCCTAAAGAGTTTTTCCGCGTTACCATTGAACCGGGTGTGGATCTGGATTGCTTTATGATCAAGCCTTACGATTTTGATCCGTCGAAGAAATATCCGGTTATTTTCAATATTTACGGCGAACCGGCAGGTGCAACAGTCCAGGACAACTGGGGCGGGGGCGACTTGTACAATCAATACCTCGCGCAAAAAGGGTACCTGGTCATGAGCGTGGATAACCGTGGAACCAAAACCCCCCGCGGGCGTGAATGGCGCAAAAGCATTTACCGACAGATAGGAATTCTCGCATCCAAGGACCAGGCGGCAGCGGCTAAGGCAATTATGGCGAAATATTCGTTTGTCGACGATTCAAGAGTTGGCGTATATGGTTGGAGCGGTGGTGGTTCCATGACACTGAACTGTATGTTCAGATACCCGTCCATCTATAAAACCGGAATCGCGGTAGCATTTATCA
>CAYHCO010000097.1:0-4618 GCA_964355105.1 uncultured Porphyromonadaceae bacterium | reverse complement strand
GTCTTTCCAAGGGTATTAAACTCAATGGCCGGGAATGGAAATTTGATAAAAACCATCGCATTAAAGAGCTTTTTCAGAAATGGGGAACTTGTTTTGATCTTTGTCCAGTCCACATCAAGAGTCAACAGGAACTGACGATACCTTTCGGTTTCAGGGATCCGGACCCCATGATAATAGGTGATATTCTTAAACTCGCCGAACATGCCGCCGGCGCTGTATCCTGCTGAAAGACAAAGCCAATCGGGGATGCCATTAATAGGAATGATCCGGTTCACCGGCATGGATAACCAGAAATTGTGACCATTGTAGTCGTAGAAAAACCGGTCGAGATGGCCGTCGCCAAGATAGCCGTTGGCCATGTCGCCATATGGGGACTCCCAGTAGCTGAGCTTATATTTAATCAGTTGCTCATTGAAAAGCAGTTCCTGTCCGATAAGAAAAGCTGATCCAGCCGTGTTGGCAAGGATATCACCCCAGGAAAAGCCCCAGCCTTCATAGATCCCGTCGAATATCTCGATGGGTGCCTGAAGGAAGAATCCCAAAGTTCCGCCAAAAGCCAGCGCACTGCTTTTCTTGCATCCGGCCCTGCGGAGCCAATTGTAGCCAATATAACTTTCCATGTAGGAGCCAAAGGCATGCCCGAATTTGTCGATCTGCAGGTACCCCTTGTTGTCATTGTAAAACTCGAACGGAACCCTGGGAACATCATGGTACCATACATACTGGAGGTACGACATGCCACCAAGATAAAATGCACTCTCGGAGATTATCGCCCGGGTCAGGATTTTTTTATTGACAGTAACAGAGTCGCGGCCTGTACCCTGAAGCTGGGCCAAACCGGGTTCTGCAACCAAAAGGGTCAGTGCAAGAAGGCATACGACGGTATTTCCCTTATTCAACATGGAACGATAACACCACCATTCTCGAAAAAATCTTTTCGATTCCGGCCGTGTATAATTGGTAAAATTCATCGTCCTGATCAGTGAATAAATCCATCAATCCAAGTGAGAATTTGAGATCCATGGCAAATTTTACCCTGGCCATATAGAAGTCCATCCCTACGCCGAGTTCCGGGTAAATGTCGAACAGACTCAACATTCGCCTCGATGCCCTGAACGTTTCATTCTCGGTGCCCAACAGGTCAAATTTCGGACAAAGTCCTCCGATCACATAGGGGGCATGATTTCGAACTCTTTTCAGGTTGTGCTTTAAGAGCAGCGGCATATCCAGGTAAATGCTCTCGATCTTCCAGACCTTGGCTTTGTTGTTCGAAATATCCTTTATGGTAAGGTCTCTTTCAATAAACTGAATTCCAGGCTGAAATCTTAAATTCCAGTTTTTCTTAAGCTGGTAATCGGCGATCAGGTTCAGGTTAATTCCGGGATTCTTCTGAAGGCTGACCTCAAAATTTTCAGCTTTAACCGTTGAGAATCCGGCAACATTGATCCCAAACGAATAACCAATATGGAATTTTTTGTTGCTGGCCTGATTCTTTATTATTCTGCCATTCCTCGAGATCTGAGTGAATGCTGCCAGACTCATCAGGGAGAGTAAAACAACCAGTACCGGTTTTCTAAAAAGCATTTGACATCACATTTAGGTATACAAAAATGGCTATTTTTAAAAGATTTACCTCCCGTTTAAAATGAAAGAATTTGCACTTGTCCTGATGCTTTTGGCTTGCCTTACCGGCTATGCCCAGGAAACGAAATCCGGTTTTACCGTTGAATGCACTGCACAGCCGTTTTATCGCCTGCGGGCGGATGGGAAACCCGGCCGGGTGGTTACCGTATCCTGGAAGAATGTCAAATTCACAGGCCAGGCTCAGGTGGATATTATGGTCGATGGCAAGCGTGAAACCACACGGGTCAACTGCAACGGCAATGAGCCAGCTAAAACGGATATCCTGCTCCCATCCGGCACCGGTGTAAGCAGCGATACCCAGGTAACAGTGGAGGTCAGTGTGAACGGGAAAAGGGTAAAGCAATCGGTCAGGGTTCCGGCCATGCGCCAGTGGACCGTTTACGTTTATCCTCATTCCCATGTTGATATAGGATACACGAATACGCAGGCAAATGTCGAGATCCTGCACAAAAGGAATATCGATGAAGGGATCAGACTGGCGGAGGCAACCCGGGATTATCCCGAGGGGTCGCGCTACCGTTGGAATCCTGAAGTCACCTGGCCGCTCGAACGTTACTGGCAGAGTGCAACGCCGGAGCAGAAAGAGAAGGTGGTGGAGGCTATCCGGAAGGGCTGGCTGTGCCTGGATGCAAGTTACCTGAATACCAATACCAGTGCCTGCTCCGATGAGGAGCTCTTTCAGCTTTTCCGGTTCAGCCGGGAGATGGAGAAACTAACCGGAGTGCCTTCCAGAACCCTGCAGCAGATGGATATCCCTGGTATGGCATGGGGACTGGTTCCGGTAATGTCGCAGCTGGGAGTAAAATATGTGATGTCATGGCCAAACGCCTCCCGGGCCGGCTATACGCACAGTCTCGATGAGAAACCGTTCTGGTGGGTAGGCCCCGACGGTAAATCGAAAGTCTTGTTTTTTCAGCCAGGTGGTTACGCCAACAGCGGGAGCATGAGCAAGGGAGCGGAGTTGGGCCGGCCCTGGTTCGGACAGCGGGATCCCGATAAAGTGCCTGCCGTAATTAAAACCGGCAGCGCAAACGTGAACTTTCTTAAAGCCCTCGAGGCTCGCGAAAGAAAGGATTACCCTTACGATTATTATGTGGTTTCCTGGTGCCTCTGGGATAACACGCCGATCGATGCCGACCTGCCGGATGCTGTCAGGACCTGGAATGAACAATATGCCTTTCCGCATCTCGTAATCGCAGGAGCCGATGAGATCATGCAGATGATCGAGACCAAATATGGCAGCACCCTCCCGGTTGTGACCGGTGATTTTACCGAATACTGGACGGATGGGCTGGGTACGGCAGCCGGCCTTACAGCAATCAACCGAAACGCTAAGGAGCGTCTGGTGCAATCGGAAATTATCTGGACCATGCTGCATCCGGGAAAGCCAATGCCCGAAGCGGAGTTTAATGAGGCCTGGAGGTATATCGCGCTGGGTACTGAACATACCTGGTGCGCGGAGAATCCTACCGAACCCTATTTTCAGGATGCCATCTGGAAGGTAAAACAGAGCTACTTCCGCGAGGCCAGCGACCGCACACAAGTATTGTTTGACAATTCCCTGGCACCCGCCACCGATAAATCTTCCGGAGCATTGGGGCCAGCGGAAGGACCTTCCAATGGAGGAATTACCGTGCTCAATACCCATTCCTGGGACCATGGCGGACTGGTTACCCTTTCAATTGCAGAGAGTCAGAAAGGCAACCGGGTTTTGGATGACCAGGGCGGAGAGGTACCTTCTCAGCGCCTATCCACCGGGGAACTGGCTTTCCTGGCTTCGGACATTCCAACTTTCGGATCGAGACTTTACCGGGTGGTGCCGGGAGACTGTTCGCTCAAGGATGGATGCGTAGTCAAGGGTAATATATTGAATAATAAAAGTTTACAAATAGAAATCGATCCGGTAAACGGAAATATCACTAAGCTCATCAATCTGACTACCGGCAGGAATTTTGCCGATCCTAATGTCAATGGTGGCCTCAATGCCTTCCGCTGGATGCCCGGCGACAGCGATAATGCCAAGGCGGATTCGGCAGTTACCGTATCCGTCGCCGAGCAGGGACCGCTGCTCGTAGAGCTCATGATAAGCTCAAAAGCTTCAGGATGCCGCAGCGTGGTCCGCAAGGTTCGGCTGGCTTATGGCAATCCGTGGGTGGAAATCACCAACGTAGTGGATAAATTACCACTTGTCGCCAAGGACGGCATCCATTTCGGTTTTGGGTTCAATATTCCCGTAGCAACCGCCAGGGTTGATATCCCCTGGGGAGTGATGCGGGTGGAGGAGGATCAGTGGCCTGCAGCTAACCGCAATTGGCTGGCCGTTCAGCGCTGGATCGACCTGTCGGGGGAAAAGGACGGGATCACCTGGTGCTCACTGGATGCTGCGCTGTTTGAATACGGTGGCATGACCGCCAACCAGACCGGCACCTGGGCAGGGGAGAGGAAACCCTGGCTCAAGAAGCTCGAAAAATCGTCGACCGTTTATTCCTGGGTGATGAACAATCACTGGTTCACCAATTTTCCGCTTACCCAGGATGGGCCCGTAACCTTCCGCTACCGCATCATGCCGCACGGACCTTACGATGCCGCCGCTGCCAACCGGTTCGGACTGGAGCAGTCGCAGCCGCTTGTCGCATTGGCCGCAAACAACAATGCCATTGCTGAACCGGTAATCAATATGGAAGGATCGCCAGCTGTAACTGTTTCGGTGGTAAAATCAACTGCCGACGGCCAATCGCTGATCATTCACCTACGGTCTGTTTCTCCAAAGGACGAAACCGTCCGGCTCAAGAAAGCGGGCGATAAAATGGACAGGGAAGTCACGGTCCCTGCAAATGGAATGCTGGTGTTAAACGAGAAAATCAATATCGCATCCTGGCATTGAATATCCGTGAAAATAAATCAGTTAAAATTACCGGTCACGATGTTTTTGAGATCGTCAACCAAAATGTCAGAGTTGTTAAATTGTACCGCA
>CAYHCO010000096.1:0-4642 GCA_964355105.1 uncultured Porphyromonadaceae bacterium | reverse complement strand
AGAAGACCTTAGACAGAAGACAGGGAGACTTTAGACGGGGAAGGGTGCCCAGCGATCGGGGTGTAGTTTCATTTCGGTGATCATACGGAGGATTTCTTCGTATGAATGGTTCAATTTTTCAGTTGTGGGTTTTGTAATGTATTGACATTCTGATGAAAAATCGATCCAGGCCTGGGTTTCTGCTGCTTCTGATTCACAGTCGATCAGTTTGGCCACAAACATCCTGGGATAATGCCGGCGACGGAATGCTTCAGCCAGATTTGCTGCGACCGATCTGGATGACCTCCTGATTTGGTCGACCAAGGAATAGGTTTCCTCCTTAGGAAAACTTTTAGTTAAGATATAAATCTCCATAGCGGCGTCAAATGCCCGCTGGTATACAATCAACTCCTTATGACTACTTAATCTCCCCATTTTCTGTCTTCTATCTTCTGTCTAAGGTCTTCTGTCTTCTGTCTTCCGTCTAAGGTCTTCTTCTCTAAGGTCTTCTCTCCAAAACCACCTCTGTAAATCCTATCATCCGCTCGATTTTGGAGAAATACTCGAGCAACTGGTCGACTAATAAGTCGTCGGTTTTGGAGTTTTGTTCGATGCCCTGGAGTTCGAGCCGTAGGACGGGATCATGTCGGATGAGTTCCCATGCCAGATCTGTATCGCATTTCATGGTGTTGTTGTTTGGGTTTTATAATATAGATGCACAACAACCGGTGAAATGGAAAAAAATGTGAAATATTTTGATGGACAACGCCTTTAGATGTTCATATTCGGCGTTCTCCCAAGAAAAAGGTCGATTTGGCCCTTGGAGACCAATTGTCTGGATCAATAATGTGAATAGCAAGAAATTATAACAATTGCCGTATCAGTAGTTTTGTAAATTAGTCGATGCTCCTGATCTATTCTTCTGCTCCAATAGCCTTTGACGAAATAATCTGCTTTTTTGTCTCATACTCGGCTATTCTATCTTGCAATACTTGTGTAAAGACAGGATTACTTAAAATATTGTCGGTCTCGTCGGCCGGTTGTATCGTTATCTCAACGGTCTTATGCGGAAATAGCTTTTTAATTCCTTCAATGAATTCAGGCGTAATTGAGTCGGTATTTATTCTGATGGTCGCTTCCATGATCTAATCCCTCCATTGTTGGACCACAAATATACACATTTGGATACTTTCTGGAAGCAAAATAAACCCTGAAACTCCGAACCGAGCCGAAGGCGAGCTCGGCGAAGCCAAACTCTGAAACTCTTTTTCTAACTTGCCAGCATTAATACATTTTCTGATGAAGTCGGCTATAAAACTGATCAGCAAAGAACTGCAATCTCTTGATCAAGGGGATTCAGCGGCACAGCAACTGAAAAGAAAGGGAAATTCCCTGTATATTAACGGTCAGGTTCTGCTGTTATCGAGCTCAAAAAACAGGTTTGAGTTTGAGGTGGATGATGAGTTCAAGGATTATCAGGTTACGGTTTTGGTTTCTGATTCCATTGAGTGGACCTGTGGTTGCAAGGCAAAGGGCCCGTGTGAGCATTCGGTGGCCAGCCTTTACCGGTTGTTGGAGGAGCAAACGCGTGCCGAGGCTACAAGGCCGGAATCAGGGAAAGCATATTCCCGGGAGGGAATGATTAAGCGGGTTATTCAGGAACGGCGGCAGCGATCGCTGGAGGCGAATTACCGGTTGGAAACGGCCCCATCAATTTATGGCGAACATATTCTCGACAATGAGAAGGGTGCCAGATACAAAATCCTGCTTCACGACCTGGACAAGGAAACCGGGTATTGCTCGTGCTCTGATTATCAGACTAATAAATTGGGTACCTGTAAACACCTGATGTTTGTGTATAGGCAATTTAAGGAAACAAAAGTCATGAAGAAACTCTCGTCTGAGTTTCCTTTTGTGGATATTTATCCCGATCCGATGAATAATTATAAGCCGGCCTGGTTTTATGATGGTGCGTTGCCACCGGCGGCTGTCGGTTTATTAAAAAAGTATTTCGATGAGAACCGGCAAATTCAAGTGGATTCACCGGATGTGTTTCTGGGTTTCGCTCAGGAATGTTTGAATATCAAACAAATCAGACTGCGTCCGGAGTTGTTTCATCGTTATGAAAAAATATTTAACCGACAGAAACTGAGCGAACTGAAAGCGACCACCAGTCTGGATTATGGCATTTTACGGGCCGATCTTTTCCCGTATCAGAAGGAAGGGATCGAGTTTGCTGTTTTCCGTGAGGGGGCGATCATTGCTGACGAGATGGGTTTGGGTAAAACCCTTGAGGCCATTGGGGCAGCCATTTTCAAGAAGCAGCTTTTCGGTTTCAAAAGATGTCTGGTGATTTGTCCGGCTTCCCTGAAAGAGCAATGGAAGCGGGAGATCGAAAAATTTTCGGATGAGGAAGCGGTGGTCAGCGAAGGCTCTCCGGAAGAGCGGGCCGAAATCTACGGAAAACCGGATCCTTACTTTGTGATCCTGAATTATGAAGCTATGCTTCGTGATTATCATGTTGTTAATCAGAGTGCTCCCGATATGATCATTCTCGATGAGGCCCAGAGGATCAAAAACTACGATACTCTCACCGCGAACTGCATTAAGTCGATAAAAAAGAAGCATTCCCTGGTGTTAACAGGTACTCCGATCGAGAACCGATTGATTGACCTCTATTCGATTGCCGGTTTTGTGGATCCCGCTCTATTGGCCCCCCTATGGGAATTTTCGCAGGAGCACTGCTACTTTGATCACCGGCAAAAGGATAAGATCACCGGATATTATAATCTCACTGCCTTGAATGCGCGAATGTCGGAGGTGATTATCCGTCGCGAAAAGCGGGAGGTTATCAGTCAGTTGCCGAACATTACCCAGGTGGATATTCCCGTTAGCATGCATCCCGACCAGCAAATGTA
Organism: uncultured Porphyromonadaceae bacterium; assembly: GCA_964355105.1. Lineage (GTDB taxonomy): Bacteria > Bacteroidota > Bacteroidia > Bacteroidales > UBA12481 > UBA12481. The sequence goes on along the minus strand of CAYHCO010000096.1, from coordinate 1,745 downwards.
TCATGCCTCCTATGCGCGTGGGATAGCCCAGATCTTGCGGAAAGTATTTAAAACGCCCTATGACTGGCAGCATCTGATGTTGTTGCTGACCAAGATGCGAATGGTGTGTGATTCAACGTATTTAATTGATCTGGAGACCAATGTATCTCCAAAACTGGATGAGTTAAAATACATTTTAGTCGAGAAACTTAACCTGCCCAATCAAAACAGGAAAGTGATCATTTTCTCTGAATGGAAGCGGATGAATAATATCATCGGGAAGATGCTCAGGGATGCAAATATCGGTTTTACGGAACTGAACAGCAGTGTGCCGGTGAATAAGCGTGGCAAGCTGATCCGGGAATTTGAGGACAATCCTGACTGTAAGGTATTTATTTCGACGGAGGCCGGTGGATCGGGTTTGAATTTGCAGGTTGCTGATACCGTTATCAATTTTGAGCTGCCGTGGAATCCCGCCAAAAAGAACCAGCGGTTCGGCCGGATCGACCGGATCGGTCAGCGAAGCAACAACCTGACCGTGATCAGTTTTATCACACGGAACTCGATCGAAATAAAAATCGCTAGCGGCATGGTGCTGAAACAGAGCCTTTTTGATGGGGTTCTGAACAAGGACAGCGGCATCGATATTGTGGATTTCAGCGAAAAAGGCAGTGCACAATTCCTGCATCAACTGGAGGAGGTGATTAACAGCTTTATTTCCGATAAGGTTCCAGAAACGGTTGAAACCACAGAATTGGTTGAGTCTCTCATCGAGATATCTGACATACAGGAGGTTACACGTGAAGAACAGGTGGTTTCAGAAGCGGCAACGGTTGCGGTGGAATCTCCGGCCGCCGATTCTGTTGAGCATCTGGAACAGGTTATGAACCAGGGGATGGGCTTTTTGGCGGGTTTGTTTAAGATGGCCACCGGAAAGGACATGATTGCGGGTGAGCAGATGATCAAGGTTGATCGGGAGACTGGTGAGGTTACGATGAAGTTCCGGCTGCCGATGTAGGAAGAAGGTTAGGAGTATAGGAGGTGAGAAGCTCTATTTTCGCTTGGGGCTGGGGATTTCCAGTTGCTTGTAAATCAACTCACAAAGGTCATCATCAATGAATTTATTTCTTTTCATGCGTCAGGCAAATGTTAATTCCTCTTCCTGCAGCATCTCTCCGTCAGGGTGATATTGTTCCCGAATATCTTCGAGGTACAATTCTAAAGAATCGAAAATATTCTCTTTAACCTCCTCAACAGTTAATCCTTGCGTAAAAACAGCAGGCATTTCTTTTAATTGCCCGATCAGATATCCATTTTTACCCTTTTTAATTACCAACGTTAGTGTCATGATAGTATTTTTTCTCGTGCCCGATAACAAAGGTACGTAAAAAGGCCTGCCAATGCAACTTGAATGTTAACTTGAGTCTTGAGCATTGAGCCATAAGTTTTTGCCCGCCTTTCGACGCCCATTAATAATGTTCCGATTTGTATATCTCGTATACATGGAGTATATTTACAGAAAAAATTATGAGGGCAACTACATCTGCCAATAAAAAGAGGAAAAACATTGATCTGTCGGCGGATACCTTTCGCGCATTATCAATTTTAGCTTCTGCCAACGGCAAGAATCTTAAAGCTTTTATTGAAACCATTTTAGATTACGAAGCCAAAATGCTTACTGAAGAGACTATCTATCGTGAATTCCTGAAGGATCCGGAAAGTCAGGAGATTGTTTCCTTTGAAGAAAAGGCGTCGTTTGAAAAATG
>CAYHCO010000095.1:0-4668 GCA_964355105.1 uncultured Porphyromonadaceae bacterium | reverse complement strand
GACCTGCTGAGTCAACGGATTTTCGATTTCTTCCACCCGGTATCCGCAGATCATTCCGGTGATTAGGTTAGCCTTAGGCTGGAGATCAGCACGTTGGAAGAAAGTCTCGAAGGTCACTTTTTCGTTGATCAGGTCCTGGAGTTTCTTCTCGTCGAAACCAGTGAGCCAGGTGATCACCTGGTGAAGTTCTTCCTTTGTTCTTCCTTTCTTCTCGACTTTTGCAACGTACATAGGGTACACCACGGCAAAAGTCATATTGGCCATGCGCTGGTTATGTGTATCAGTAGTGTTCATTTATTTTTGTTTTATATCGTATGCCATCAGAGCGTTGGTATGCCTGAGGAACAGTATGCCATTGTGGATAACCGGGTGAGCCCAGAATGGTCCGTTATTGCCCTGGGTGACCTGGAAACTGCTGATCAGATCGAACTTTTCGGGGTTGGCCTTAAGCAATCCCACATTTCCCTTTTTTTCATCATAGATGTACAGCAAGCCTTCTGCAGAGATAATTGAACCTTTGCAATTCCAGGGTTCTTCCCACATTTTCTTACCCGTTTTCCATTCGATGCAGCACCAGTTGCCGTTGCCGTTATTCAGCCAGTTGGCGCCGTAAAGAAATCCGTCGATCAAAACAACCCCTCCGTGATGCACATCCAGAACCTTATCGGTCCACACCACCTCGGCACTTTTCAGGTCGTCAGCCATTTTTATCATTTTGCCACCATTGTCGTAACCCGCTGTAAAATAAACCATTCCATCATGGTATAATGGAGTAACGCAATTGATCAGGTCCCAGCCTGCATCCTGGAAATTGGCGGGCATTTCGAGGGTTACTTTCCACAGGATGTCACCGTTTGTGGCGTCCACAGCAAAAACATGACCCAAAGAGGCGTTCACGATCATTTTCTTTCCGGCGTAATTAACCAGGATAGGGGAGATATAGCCTGGCTTATCGTTCAGACTTACCGATTTCCAGATGAGTTCACCGGTTGATTTTTTGAGTGCGATAGTCATGGTTTCAGGTCCGCCCGGCGAAAAATAGAGCTGATCCCCATCAATCAGGATCGATTCTGCAATGCCCCAGTTTCCATAAGTTCCCTTGTGTGTCTGGCTGCCTTTGTAGGTCCAGATAGTCTGGCCGGTTGTCCCGTTGATGCAGGCCAGATCTCCCAGCCCGCTGGAGGTGTACACTTTGTCGCCTTCAACTGTCGGGGTTGCGCGGCTATCCGGGAATGATCCTTTCCAGGCACGACCTATAGGCGTTTGCCAGAGTATTTTTCCATTGGTATCCAGGGCAAGGAGAATATCGAGAGAGTCTTTTGTTCCGGTGATGTAAATGATGTCTTTTCCAAAAGAGGGTGAAGAATACCCTTTGGGAAGCTCGAGATTAGACCATAGGAGGGCAGGTCCGCCGGCCGGCCAGGATTTCAGCAATCCGGTTTCCGGAGAAATCCCGGTACGGTCCTTTTCACGCCATCCGTTAGTCTCCTGCGACAAACACATGGGAATGCCGATAATGTTCAGAATCAAAAATGCTGCGAGTGATTTCATCGAGTTATCGTTTGTATGGTTTTCATTCGAAAGATTGCATTAATCTCCAATCTTGACAACAGCAGTGCCGGTTATTCGGGAAGCCGGATTTTTGCTGCCGGCATAATTACCCCAGCTGAGTGTCCAATAGTCCCATTTGTCAAGAACCAGCAATTCCTGCGGGCCCAAGTCCGGACAGTTGATTTTTGCAGCCTGGTTTCCCGGGGAAGTAACAGTGAGCAAAGATTTTCCCCCGCTCAGGAGGCTGTAGGATGCGATATTTTCCTTGGTGGCGCGATAGGCCTCCGTTCCCTGCATAAAAGCATTGGCTGGCAAAATGGCGGCTGTCAGGTAATAACTGTGCATGTCCATGGCTGTTTCGCAGGAGGGTTTTAGTCGGTAGACTTCGGACAATCCGGTAAAACGCGTCGCACTGCCTTCCACAGCTGACAGGTGCCCGTCAGGGTAAGTGCTCCAGTAACCTTTCCGGTACCAACTGATCTGATCGATGGCGGGATCAACCGGGTAAGCGATTCCAACCTGCCAGGTGTACTGGGGAATACTGTCGACCTGGTAGGTGGTCTCAATGCGGCCGGTATATTGGTAAACGGTTGTCATGCTTACCGGGTAATGATCGACAAAGCCGCTGGAAGTTACTGTAACGCGTCCGGGTTCATCCTTATTGATGCTGGTTTTGCTGATGTTGTATTCTCCCGACCTGATGCCTGCCGATTCCTTGAAAGCTCCGGGATCCTTCGGTTTGTTCACCATAACGCGGAATCCCCCACAAAGCACCTGTTTCCCGCCGGAAGAGGCGGAAATCAGCTGGCCGGTTTTTTCATCCAACCTGATTCTGAAACCGTTACCAGACATCTCCAAAACATTGCCGACTGATTCAATGGTCCAGTCTATCCCGGCATTCATCATGGCAGCAGGAACAGGGAATCCGGGCTGAATTTTTTCCTCATCGACCAGGTTATTCCGCTCGTCGTAAAACCGAAGCATTAACGAAGGGAAGCTCTTTTCACTGACTGGCAGTTTCAGGGTGGTCTCCCCGTGCGGACGAACATCGGGCAGTGTGACCTGCCTGGTGTCGGAGCCCTGACTAACCGTGAGGCGAATATCTTTGAGGGAGGTATGGTTGAATCGATTCTTAATCGTTACTTCCGCTGCCATCTGGCCGGAACTCCTGCCGGTCCAGGAAGATTTTGTCACCCTAATCGGGGAATAAGCTTTCTTAACATTCCAGAACTCAGCTTTTTTTCGGCGCCACACATCGATATAACCCCAGGGCCCGTAACCGGTTACCGTATCCGGGAGGTGGAAGATCTCATCGGTCATTCCCCAGATTGCGCCTCCCAGGTTGCCGGGTACGTCGAACCGAACCGACCACATGGAATCCAGGCTCCTTCCCCAGAAGTCCTTGACGTTGGGGTCCTCGCTCAGCAGCGTCAAATTATAGCAGGCTACGTGTGCCCATTCATCGCTCAGCAGCGGAAATTCCGCATGCTCCATGTTATTGTAGCGGAGGCCGAAGTTCTCGTTATCCTTGCCATCGTATCCGGGATAATGGGCTACCGCGATGTCGAAACAACGCTTGCCGGCCTGAATGGCGGTACCGGGCCAGGTCCAGGATACCGGCCGGGTCAGGTCGACCGACTTCACAAATTCATATTCTTTCTGGAAATTCGTACCGTAGGTGCTCTCGTTCCCTATGGACCACATGATCACGCACGGATGGTTCCGGTCGCGGTCGATCATTTCACTCAGCTGTCCAAGATAACGCGAGGTGTAAGCGGTGTCATTAAAGGTTTCGCCCCACTTGTTGTAAACGCCTTCCCTCCAGGTGTTAACAAAACAGATGGCTGTCTCTTCCTGGACATAAATCCCGTAACGGTCGGCAAATTCAAGAAAATCTTTGGAAGGGGGATAGTGGGATGTACGGATGAAATTCACGTTGGCTTCGCGGGCGAGGGCAACATCCAGACTGTCATAATAGCGGTTAGTGCTCCTGCCCATGAGCGGGTGGACATCATGCCTGCAGGCTCCCCTAAGCTTTACGGGATCCCCGTTTACCAGCAATCGTTTACCGGATACTTCCACTTTTCTGAAACCCGTTTTTACCTCGATTTTTTCAGTGATTACTCCTTTATCCGATAACTCAGCGCGGATGGTATACTGATAGGGCTGCTCCTGGTTCCACAGGACCGGATTCTTCACGGTGAATGCAAATTCCGATGACCCGTCGGCTTTAAGATCAAATGCCCACACCTGTCCCGGCACGGGCTGTCCAGCGGCGTCAATCAGCATCATATTTACCCGGCTTCCTGCGGATGCCATTCGTTTTGCAGCCTGGATTTTTAAGGTTGCCGACTTGAAATCGGTGCTCAGATCGGTTTGAACATAGAAGCGGTTCAGATGGTCCTTGGGAAGGATTATCATTTCAACTTCCCGGAGGATTCCCCCGATCGGGTGATGCGCATATCCGGAAGCATAGGAAATATCGTCGGAGCGGTCGGTCACTCCAACATAAAGAACGACCGGTTTTCCCGGGGTTATGTATGGGGTGATATCGGCATCCCATGCTGTAAATCCGCCAAAATGTTCCCGTACAGACTGGCCGTTTGCAAAAACCCTGGCATAGCTGTATACCCCGTTGAACCTGATGAGTACTGATTTGCCGGCGGCATCCGCCGGTATCTGAACGGTTGTCCGGTAAAAAAATTCCCGGTCATTAGTCACTTTATACCCCTGCATGGCTGGTTCACCCGGAACCTGGACTTTTTTCCACGTCCCGGCTTCGTTTTTCCAGGCTTCCTGACCAGGGTTCATGTTAATTTCCCAGGTGCCGTTCAGGCTCACAACCGGGTTTTTGCAGCCTTCGGTAGTTGTTGGCACGACAGCAAGAGCTGTTCTTCCTTCGGCGATGAATTTCTGGGCCCGGAGCATTCCGGTAAGGCAAAGGCATGCCAATAGCAAGGCGATGTTTTTCATAGGTTTTAGTAAAAGTCCGGCAAGTTAAAAATTTATCACCTTTTCAGAGAATTGGCTCAGGGAATCATATGATGAGTGGGTTTTCTATCGTGTGAATTCTATAACAATTATTGATAATTGTGTAAAGTTTTGAACGGCAATGTT
>CAYHCO010000094.1:0-4854 GCA_964355105.1 uncultured Porphyromonadaceae bacterium | reverse complement strand
GCGATATTGGCCGGTGTAGTCAACGGTTTATGCTACGAGATTGACAATTCAATAAACTCGCTGAATAACAAATACAACGATTTGCGCGTTATTATGACCGGGGGAGATGCCGCTTACTTGTCGGCGCGGTTAAAAAACCCCATATTTGTAGAGGAAAACTTGGTTTTAAACGGTTTGAACGCAATTTTACGCAACTTCTCGACACAAGCATGAAGAAACGATTTTTGAACATACTGCCACTGGTGCTGGTAGCACTGCTGCTATTGCCCGGCCTGAACATATTATCCGCCCAGAACCTGTCCACTTCGCCATACTCCAGATTCGGGATCGGCGATATAATCAACCGGTCCACCGGGCGCGGCCAGGCTATGGGAGGCCTTTCATGCGGCCTTCGCTCCCCTACCACCCTGAACCTGCTTAATCCCGCCAGCCTGAGTGCCATCGATACCGTGAGTTTTGTTTTCGAGATGGCCGGATTCGACCGGGTAACGCAGCTCGCCACCACCGATCTTCAGAAAACCGTAAACAACATGGGAATCTCCTATCTGGCTATGGGCTTTCCTGTTGCCAAATGGTGGAAAGCCAGCATGGGTGTGTTGCCACTTAGCAATGTCGGGTATTCGATGACCGCTACTGAAACCAACCCGGTGATGGGTAATGTTCAATACAATTTTCAGGGATCCGGCGGGATCAGCCAGTTTTTCATTTCCAGCGCAATATCTCCTATTCCCTATGTTTCATTGGGAGCAACATTTTCCTATGTTTTCGGACCGATCAACCATTCCCGGAGCCTGGTCATTCCGGCCGATTCACTTTATTTCAGCACAAAATCCGTTCAGACTGCGGTTGTCGGTGACATAAATTTCAGCTATGGTGCGCAAGTCAACATTCCGATCAAAAAAGATTATTTCCTGACTTTCGGAGGCACCTTCCAAGGCACTTCGAACCTGAAAGCTGAATCACGCACCACGCTGATTTCCTATGGTACCGGACTGACCGACACCCTTTTATACGAAGTTAATCCCGACAATTCAGTGATCCTTCCCATGGGCTGGGCATCGGGATTCACCTTTGGCAAGAAAAATAAATTTACCGCAGGATTCGATTACCGCACCCAGAACTGGTCGGAATCAAGATTCCTTGGTACCAGGGATTCCATGGCTAACAGCCGCGATTTCATTGTAGGCCTTGAATACATACCGAATGCCTTTTCGCTCACCAAATACCTACAGCGGGTGCGCTACCGTGCCGGTGTGCGCTATTCTGAATCCTACCTGCAGCTCAGGGGCTCGCAGCTGACGGATATCGGGATCACGTTTGGCGCGGGATTTCCCATTCTGGACAGGACCCGACAAGGTCTGGCATCAACATTCAATGTAATTGTTGAGGTGGGTAAGCGTGGTACGGTCGACAATAACCTGATCCGCGAAACATTCGGCTCGCTGACACTGCAGCTGTCCATGCATGATTATTGGTTCGGTAAAAGAAAGTACGACTAACGAGCATCGCCATGAAATTGAAGTTTCTTAACCTGGCCTTGGGATTGCTTGCATCGACAGTATACCTGTCGGCACAGCCCTTTGCCAAGATGGGAAATGACTCTGCCGCCTTTTCGAGGTACCAGGCATTATATCAGGATTTCTACAGACAAGCTGATTTCCGCCAAGCCATGCCCTATTGGGTATTGGCGCAAAAAACGTGTCCATCCTGCTCGAAAAGTTTGTATATCCATGGGGTAAAGATGTTTGAAGACAAGATCGAGAACGAAACCGATGCCGGCAAGAAGGATCTTCTCATCGATTCGCTTCTGTGGGTTTACGACACTCGCATCTCCTGTTTCGGCGATGATCCGCAGGCACCCAAGGGGTATGTTTTGGGCATGAAAGGCATAGCCATTCAGAAATTCCGCAGGCAGGATTACAAGAAAGGTTACGCGGTGCTCGGCGAATCCATCGGCCTGATGGGCAATAAATCATCACCTGCAGTAATACTCACTTACATGCAGGCAAGCCAGCAACTGTTTAAGGATGGTTCGATCAATGATTCAAAAGCGCTTGCGGATTATGAAACGTCCATGGGCATCATCAAAACACGACTTAAGAGCAATCCCGATGATCCGAATTTCCGGCTTATCAGGGATTATGTAGAAAAATATTATGTTGATTCCGGAGCAGCCAATTCCCGGTCCACAGAAAAGTTTCGCAGGCGTCCAACAGCAAACCGGGAAAAAAATCCTGACCAATGAAAGCCAGCATCAGGTCGGCAATCAGGACTCTGCCCTTCATAGTGGCAGTCAGTTTTGTTTTCTCCTGCCGGAATGATATCGAAAAAGTCGGCAAGCTCGACAATCCTGACAGCCTTCCGGCTGCGCATGCCACACATGTGGAGATCATTGTCAGCGATTCCTCTTTTGTCAGGGTAAAAATCGAAGCGCCCGAACTCAAGGAATTTCCCGTTGCCGACAGTCTGGAGCCAAAAACCGAATTTCCGCAAGGCCTGATAGCCACTTTTTACGACAAGTCGCTCCAGGTGGAATCGACCCTCGTGGCCGGGTATGCCATTTACCACACAAAACGTAAGCTCTTTGAGGCCAGCAAGAATGTTGTGATCAAGAATTTAAACCAGGATCAGGAATTACATACAAATATGCTGTGGTGGGATGAAGGCAAAAGCAAGATCTGGTCCGACCAGGCCGTCACCATTATCACGCCCAGCGGAACAACTTATGGCGACTCCGGATTTGAATCCGACGAGAATTTCAGGAAATATCAGATCATGAGTTCCCACGGCCAGATGAAGGTCAAGGAAAAAATCAACGAAAACCAGTAGCCCGATGTCAGTGTGGATGCAAATAGTGATCATGCTCATCCTGATGGCCTTTTTCTCAGGCATGGAGATCGCCTTCCTCGCATCCAATAAACTGCGGCTCGAGCTGGACCGCAAGCAGGGGGGAATCAACGGGAAGCTGGTGGGGTGGCTGGTACGCAGGATGGAAATGGTTATCGCCACGTCGCTGGTGGGCATGAACATTTGCCTGGTTATTTTCGGTTTCAGGGCGGCTGAGATTTTGGAACCGGTTCTGGGCAAATTTATTCAGGGTGAAGGATGGATACTGCTGATACAGACCCTCATCGCCACCGCGATGGTATTGCTGACAGCTGAATTCCTGCCAAAAACCATCTTCCGTATCCGGTCGAACCAGCTCCTTAGTTTCTTTGCCCTTCCCTTTGCTATCGTGTATATTATTTTGCTTCCGATCACCTGGTTTATTGTCAGGCTATCGGATTTTCTGCTCCGCAAGATTCTCAAATCACCGGGATCAAAACAGGTCAGACAGATGGTATTCAGTAAGGTTGACCTCAACAATCTGGTTAATGAGAATATCAATGAGGGGCATAGTGAAGAAGGGTCGGAAGAGGAGATCAGGCTTTTTCAGAATGCCCTCGCTTTTTCGTCGGTGAAGATCCGCGACTGCATGATCCCCAGGACTGAGATCGCGGCTGTTCCTTCAGATATCTCGATTGAGGATCTCCGGCAGAAATTCATTGAGACCGGTTATTCCCGGCTATTGATTTATGAAAAGGACATTGACAGGATCACCGGGTATGTTCACAATAGCGGAATCTTCAAAAATCCGGCACGGTTGAAGGATATCGTCAGAAAGATATCGATGGTGCCGGAAAGCATGCCGGCCAATCGCCTGCTTACCAAACTATTGCGGGAACACGGCAACATAGCTGTGGTTATTGACGAATTCGGGGGGACCTCCGGTATCGTAACTACGGAAGATATTCTGGAGGAGATTTTCGGAGAGATCGAAGATGAGCATGACAATGTTGACCTGGTAGAGAAAAAGAATGCTGATGGGGAGTATCTGCTTTCGGGCAGGTTGGAGATCGACTATCTGAATGAGACTTACGGGTTCAACCTTCCGGCGTCGGATGAGTATGAGACACTTGCCGGATTGATCCTGCACTTCCATCCCTCCTTCCCGAAAATCAATGAAACCATCAGAATTCCTGGATTTTCGTTCCGGATCGCCAGCAGTAACAGGAAAAAGATCAGCGTTGTAGCACTTTCCGTCGTCAACGATTGATTCCCCCTTTTTTTATCAATCCTTTTACTATCTTCGTAGCCTGATTTTTTTAGGATACACATGGCAACATTACAAACATTAAGAAACAAAGCCGGCGTGCTGCTGGCAGGTATTATCGGCCTTTCATTGGTGGCCTTTATCCTGGGTGACTTTTTAAATTCCGGTTCAGGATTTTTACAGACCCGGAAGATGGAGATTGCCCAGATCAATGGCAAGTCGGTCAGTTACAAGGATTTCCAGCTTAAGTTAGAACAAGGCATAGAAAATTATAAGAAAAGCTCCGGCACCACCAGCGTCGATGAGCAGACCTACGCTTCGATCCGCAACCAGGTATGGAACAGCTTCCTGAATGATTTACTTTACAGTGACGAATATGAGGCAATGGGCTTGTCCTGTTCAGCCGATGAACTTTTCGACATGGTTCAGGGCCGCTTCATACATCCGCAGATCCAGTCGGCTCCGATCTTCCAGAACCAGGTTTCCGGTGGATTCGACCGCAATCTGGTTATTCGTTTCCTGAAATCGATGGAACAAGATGTAACCGGTCAGAAACAGAATTGGCTAAATTACGAGAAGGAACTGATGAACGACCGCGTTTACACCAAATATCAGAACCTGATCTCCAAGGGTATGTATGTAACCCGCAAGCAGGTTGATGCTGATTTCGTGGAGACCAACCGGAAGTACGACCTGAATTTTGTCGCCATGCGTTACGCCACTACTCCGGACAGTCTGGTTAAGGTTACCGATGCCGAGAT
>CAYHCO010000093.1:1525-4937 GCA_964355105.1 uncultured Porphyromonadaceae bacterium | reverse complement strand
GAGAGTTTTTCTCCATCTTTTTGGCCTCTTCTTCTATCGAAATTAAAAGTTTTCGTTGCAAACGAATAAAAGCTAACTTTACAAACGAAAACTTTCAGAATATGCTATCGAAAGTCATTATTAAGCAAGTAATTGACTCCCAAAAGGACAGATTAATTCTTTTGGATTCTGGCTTGCCACGCAATATTACTGGTTTTTCTGAACTCTCGTCACACACTCTGATAGTGTCGGGTATTCGTCGATGTGGTAAAAGCACGTTGCTGCAACAAATTCATGAAACTTTTAATAGTAGTTCGATTTACCTGAATTTTGAAGATCCGCGTCTGGCTGGTTTCGACTTAAGTGATTTCAATCGCCTCCAGGAAATAGCGGTACTGGAAAGTACGACCGCCTATTTTTTTGATGAGATACAAAATATCAGCAATTGGGAAAGCTTTGTAAGATTTAGGCTGGATGAAGGCTATAGGATTTTTATTACCGGATCGAATGCTTCGATGCTCAGTAAAGAACTTGGCACAAAACTTACCGGACGGCATATCACGAAGGAACTTTTCCCTTTTTCGTACAGCGAGTTCCTGTCATTTACCAACCAGGAGAGTGGTGCCCCTTCGTCGGGAAAATACATGAAAAGCGGGGGCTTTCCCGAATATCTGAAGACGGGATTGCCTGAGGTGCTGATGCACGCATTCAGCGATATTGTTGTTCGCGATATTGCCATACGTTACAATCTGAAAAATACATCGGTATTACAGCAACTTGCGGTATGGTTGGTATCAAATACCGGGAAACCCATCACGGGAAATAGTCTTAGAAAGATATTTGAGATAAGCTCTTCATCAAGTATAATGGATTATTTATCATACTTTGTTGATGCCTATCTTTTCTTCTTTGTTTCTAGATTCAGCTACTCGCATAAGGTTCAATTAGTTAATCCAAAAAAAGTCTATTGCATTGATAATGGATTCATTGAAGTGAACTCAGTTTCGTTCAATGAGGACAACGGAAGACTTCTGGAAAACATGGTTTACATGCAGCTGCGACATAAAACTCCTGAGATCTTCTATTTTAAGGAAAAAAGGGAATGCGATTTCGTAGTATTTCAGCAGGGCAAATTACAAGGTGCGTATCAGGTATGCTGGCAATTGGACCAGAATAATATGGACCGGGAATTGTCGGGTTTAGTGGATGCCATGAATTTTTTTGGTTTGAAAGCAGGGAGCATAATTACTCACGATCAGTCTGACTCCTTTTTAATCGATGGAAAAACCATTAAGGTGCTGCCTTTTCATGAGTGGGCCCGATAGCCAAACCTGAACCGAGTCGCAGGCGAGCTCGGCGAAGCCAAACAAAGAAACCTGCAACATTTTCAATTATGCCGATAATTCACTAACTTCGCTTAACGAATTATCGGGTTAAAATGAAAATACACCGAATTATATTAGATCAGCTCAGTGCGCATTTAACGCGCAAGGAGATCACTTTGATTACCGGTCCCAGGCAGGCGGGTAAAACAACCCTGATGAAAGAGCTGGTTGGAGAAACCACCCGGGGTGGGGGGCGCATACTCTTTCTGGACCTTGACTTTGAACCGGATAAGAGGCATTTTGAAAGCCAGAATAGTCTGATCGACAGGATCCGTCTGGAATTCGGCAACGAAAAGGGAACCGTATTTATCGATGAAATTCAACGTAAAAAGGATGCCGGAATTTTCCTTAAAGGGATATATGACAGGAGCTTACCTGTAAAATTTGTTGTTACGGGTTCCGGCAGCCTGGAGTTGCAGGAAAAGATTCATGAAAGTCTGCTTGGGAGGAAGCGCATTTTCGAAATCTTACCAGTATCATTTTTTGAATCGGCAGATTATCAGACAGAATACCGATATACAGCCAAATTGGATGAATTCTTTCGGCTCGAACCTGAACAATATCGGCGGATGCTGGAAGAATACATGAATTATGGCGGGTATCCCAATGTAATCCTTGAAGCTACTCACCAGGAGCGGTTAAATGTGATCAATGAAATTACCTCAACCTATATAAGCCGCGATATTGTTAGTCTGTTAGGGGTGGATCAACCTGATGCATTCACCAGAATGATCCGGTTTTTGGCCGCACATACCGGCCGGTTGACTGATTTCGCAGAAATTGCGAAGATGACCGGTTTATCGGTCCCAACGGTTAAAAAGTATATCTGGTATGCAGAAAAAACCTTTGTACTTAAGGTAGTTACCCCATATCACACCAATAAGGTGAAGGAGATTACCAAGTCGCCGGTGTATTATTTTACGGACCTGGGGTTCCGGAATTTTCTACTCGGTGAATTCGGTAGTGCCAGCAGATTAAGTGATGCGGGGTTTCTCTTTCAAAACATGGTTTTTCTTGAGTTATGGCGGCTGGGGAGTGTTAATTCCTGGAGTGTTCATTTTTGGAGAACAACCGATGGGGCGGAGGTTGATTTCGTTCTGGATAGAAAAAACAGCCTTTTGCCAATTGAGGTGCAATACTCTACCCTTACAGCTCCCACGATCACGCGAAGTTTGAGAAGTTTTATCGAAAAATACCATCCGGCTGAAGCTTGGGTGGTGAGCCCGGATTACCGACATGAAATCAAGATTAATGATTGCCAGGTGAAATTCCTTTCATATGCCGATTTAACTAAACCCCCGGTTAAAACCGGAGGCTATTGATAACCGTCTTCAATCAATGCTGAAACCCTGAACCGAGCCGAAGGCGAGCTCGGCGAAGCCAAACCCTGCATCTCTTCAATATATTATTACCAAAAATGTATTGCCTTTACACAAAAAGGACCCAAAAAGTGTATTTATAGTACATTAAATGGAACATAAGATTGATATGCTGTACCTGCCCAACGGATGTTTTCTGAAACAGGTGGTATCGATTCTGTCAAGGGGATCCTCGCTGAAAATCACGTGGCTGCTGCGTTAGCTGTTAATGGATACCAGCCTGAATATTCCATTCGTGTGTCGACGAAAAATTTTGGATTCGAGAATCAAATTAAGTCGATTCCGTTGTATGCGACATTTGTGCCGAAGAAAAACCCTCCCGTCGGGAGAAGGTTTATTTTCTAACTTTACACAAGCAAAGAGTGAACTATAGGATGGACAAATCAGAAAAAAATATAATGTTCAAACAGATTCTATGGGATTATAATATTCCGGAAGGCGATATTGAAGCTGTTTTTCGCGGACAAATTCCTCTGGCCGGTCATTATAACCGATATATGCTTTTTCGGAAAATTCTGGAAACATATCCCTGGTTCACTATCCTTCAGTTATTTACTCCAGCTGAGATACAAGAATTACTGACCAACGAGGTGATTGAAAAACTCAGGGTTCCATCATTACGCAAACAATATGAATTTGTCAAACAACGATTACAGGAAGTTGTACCAA
>CAYHCO010000093.1:0-1425 GCA_964355105.1 uncultured Porphyromonadaceae bacterium | reverse complement strand
CTGAACCGAGCCGAAGGCGAGCTCGGCGAAGCCAAACCCTGAAACCCTGAAAATCTGAAACATGCAAAAGGTCCTCCTGGTTTTCGGCACCCGTCCCGAAGCAATTAAATTGGCACCCTTGGTAAAGGAACTACTCCGTTATCCGGAACAGTTCCAGACGCGGGTGTGTGTTACCGCCCAGCATCGGGACATGCTCGACCAGGTTTTGTCGTTTTTTGATATCAGGCCTGATTACGACTTGAACCTGATGACCCCGGATCAGGATCTGCATGGATTAACGGCTTTGGTGATTACCACCATGAAACCGGTTCTTGAGAATTTCAAACCGGATTTTGTCATTGTTCAGGGAGATACCACCACCACTGCTGCTGCCGCTTTGGCTGCATTCTATCTGGGAATAAAAGTATGCCATGTTGAAGCCGGACTCCGTACTCAAAATAAGTTGGCACCCTTTCCGGAGGAAATCAACAGAAGGATCACCAGCGTTATAGCAGATTATCACTTTGCCCCGACTGAATCCGCCAGAGAAAATCTGTTGCGTGAGAATATCCCCGGTGACAGGATTCTGGTTACCGGAAATACGGTGGTCGATGCGCTATTGTTGGCATTGGATCAGGTGGAGACCTATCAGGATCCGGATATCGAATTGGTTAAACGACTGACTGAAGGAGATCGGAAAATTGTGTTGGTCACCGGTCACCGTCGCGAGAATTTCGGTGATGGCTTTGAGAATATCTGTCATGCGTTGAAAGAAATTGCCAGTAGGGAAGATGTCAGGATTATTTATCCGGTTCATCTCAATCCCAGGGTTCAGCAGATGGTTCATGAACGGCTGGAAGGAATTCCGAATATTCATCTTTTACACCCACTCTCTTACCCGGCGTTCGTCTGGCTGATGAAGCGGTCGCATCTGATCCTGACAGATAGCGGCGGCATTCAGGAAGAAGCTCCGGTGCTGGGAAAACCCGTTCTGGTGATGCGCGAAGCCACCGAAAGAATGGAATCCATTCAAGCCGGAAATGTGCTGTTAGTCGGCACAGACACCAGCAAGATCGTTAGGATATGCCATGATTTGCTGCATGATCAGGAATTGTACCTACGAATGAGCCAGGTTCACAATCCTTTTGGCGAAGGAAACGCTAGCGGGCTTATCGTGCAACATTTGAAGAGCCTGAATCGTGACGCGTGACGCGTAACGCGTAACTCGGAAGAAGAAGAGAAGATCGCTGGACGAAAGGAAGATCGACAGAGGTGTCATTCCCGCGTAGGCGGGAATCTCTTCCCAAACCACGAAATCAGGCAAAAGCCAACTGCCAACTGCCTACTGGGGTCGTTTCGTTCCCATCTCGAAGTTGACCTTATAGGTCGTCGTGAAGAAAACGTCCTTGTTGGTGCCCGGATCAACGAACCCGTCGATAAAATCAG
>CAYHCO010000092.1:0-5021 GCA_964355105.1 uncultured Porphyromonadaceae bacterium | reverse complement strand
AGAACAAGCCCCTGGCTGGCAAAACGGTCGATATTCGGGGTGATCACCGGCTCCTCGGAAAGGAACCCCTGCAGAGAGGAACGCATTTGATCGGGAAAGACAAATACCAGGTTCGGTGGAACATCAGTCTTGTCATAGGTAAAAGCCTGTGATCCAAGCAAGGCCAGAATGGATGCGGGGAGAGTTAGCTTCATTATTAATGTTTCTCAGCAGTTGTCTGCCCGGTTTTGTAACAATTTGTTTTTTCTGGGCTCAAATGGGTAAATTTATTCCGAATTAACCTACTCAGATGAGCAATATAATCGAAATAAGCGGAATCACAAAAACCTTCGACAGCCATGTGGCCGTGGATAATCTGTCGCTCGAGGTTCCGGAAGGAAGTATCTACGGGTTTATCGGACCCAACGGTTCGGGAAAGACGACTACCATCCGGATGATCATGAATATTCTCTATCCTGATAGCGGAACCATCCGGATTTTCGGCGAGGAACAGTCAGGGGGAAATATCGGCAGGATCGGATATCTCCCGGAAGAGCGCGGCCTATACCGGAAAATGAAACTCAGGGAGCTTGTCATGTTTCATGCTGAGCTGAAAAAAGTTGCCAATCCGGGCCATCAGGCTGATTACTGGCTGCAAAAATTCGATCTGACACCGTGGGCTCGCAAAAAAGTGGAGACGTTAAGTAAGGGGATGAGCCAGAAGGTTCAGTTTATCGTGACCATCATCGACAAACCCGCAGTCATCATTCTCGATGAGCCATTCAGCGGCCTCGATCCGGTCAATGCGGAAGTTATCCGTGAAGTTATCCTGGATCTGCGTAAAAGCGGATCAACGGTGATCTTCAGTACCCACGACATGAGCGTCGCCGAGAAAATGTGTGATTTCATCTTCATGATATATAAAGGCAAAAAGGTGCTCGACGGGACCCTGCAATCCATTCAGGAAAAATACGGACAGGACACGATACGCCTGCAGACAGATCTCGGACCTTCCGCACTGGACGGGATTGAGGGTGTCGACCGGATAAACGATTTCGGACAACTTCAGGAAGTCAGGCTGGTGCCTGGCACGGATCCCCAAAAAATCCTCGAAAAAGTTATCCTGAAAACCAGGGTTTCTCGTTTCGAGATGTGCTCTCCCTCATTGGAGGATATATTCATCAGAATCGCACGACCGGATAAAAATCACAATCATGAATAATACATTCGTAATCGCTAAACGCGAATATCGCGCCGCAGTGCGTACCAAAGGATTTCTCATTACCCTGCTCCTGCTGCCGGTGTTTATGGGTGGCGGTTTCATCGTGATGGCTCTCACGAAGGACAAGGTTGATACCACTGACAGAAAGATAGCCGTGGTTGACCAGTCGGGAAAGCTTGGTGAATATGTAAAGGCAAGAGCCGACGAACGGAATGCCCGTGATATAAGGGATTCCATCACCGGCGATAAAAAATTCCCGGCTTATTTTATCGAACTGGTAGCCCCGGACGTGAATAATATCGATGCTCAGAAGCTCCAGTTGTCGGACGATGTGCGAAACAAGAAGATAAACTCGTTTGTCGTCGTCGGGTCCGAGGTGATCCATCCTATACCGGGTAATAACCAGTCGGAGATATCTTATTTCTCAGAGAACTCCCTGTTGGATGAAACGCAGAACTGGATAGGGTACGTGCTGAATGAAAAGATCCGCGAGATCCGGGTGGCGGAGATCGGTCTGGCACCTGATAAAGTCAGGGACCTCTTCTACTGGATCAATATGCAGGGCATGGGCCTTTCATCCAAAGATTCCAGTACCGGGCAGATCAAGGATGCAAGAAAATCCGATGTCCTGCAAACCATCATGGTGCCGTACATCCTGATGTTCCTGATGTTCATGACCCTCATGATGTCGGCTATCCCCCTTCTCCAGGCTGTGATGGAAGAGAAGAGCGAGCGGATAGCAGAAGTCCTCCTGGGTACCGTCAGCCCAACCGAATTTATGATGGGCAAAGTGCTTGGCGGACTTGCAGTCTCGCTGACGACTACAGGAATATATATTATAGGTGCGGTGATTTCTGTCAGGTCCATGGGCATGAGCGATATCATTCCGTATTCCGTTCTGCCATGGTTCTTTGCCTATATGCTGTTGAACATCATAATGGTAGGTTGTCTTTTTGCAGCACTTGGATCCACCTGCAACGATTCCAAAGATGCCCAGGCAATACAGTTTCCGGCCATGCTGCCACTGATTATACCGATGTTCATCATGATGCCGGTTATCCAGAATCCACTGGGCAGCTTTGCAACGACCATGTCACTCATTCCTCCTTTTACTCCTATGCTGATGCTGGTTCGTCAGGCTACACAGGCTACCATCCCGATGTGGCAGCCGATAGCCGGTCTGGCAGGTGTCCTGGTTTTTACACTGATATCCGTATGGGCAGGCGGCAGGATTTTCCGATCCTGTATCATTATGCACGGCAAGCGGCCAAAAATGGGAATTTTGCTCCGTCAGCTGCTTAAAGGCTAACATGGTAATAGTCATTTTCCGGTCTCACTGATATTATTATTTTAGCCAATCCTTAAACCGCCTTAAAATGGATGAACTGTACCTTAAGAGACTAAACGGCTTAACCAGTCTGATCGGAAACACACCCCTGCTTGAGATTCATTTCCTTTATAAAGGCAGGGAACGCAGGATTTTCGCGAAAGCGGAAAACATGAACATGACTGGCAGCATCAAAGACCGGATGGCTATTCATATACTCAGGAAGGCGGCCACCTCGGGCATCCTGAAAGCGGGAAAACCGATCATCGAAGCCACCAGCGGCAATACCGGAATATCTTTCTCGGCCATCGGCCGTGCTCTTGGCCATCCGGTTGAAATTTTCATGCCCGACTGGATGAGTTCCGAGAGGATTAACCTGATCAAGGGGTTCGGTGCCCGCATCAACCTGGTGACCAAAGAACAGGGCGGCTTTTTGGGTAGTATCGATCTGGCCAATAAGATGGCAGCCGGTATGGAAGGAGCATTCCGGCCACAGCAGTTTGATAATACAGACAATACAGAAGCTCATTATCTGACAACCGGACCGGAGATCTGGTGGCAGCTGAAATATCGCAACCTGAAACCGGATGCGTTCGTCGCCGGTGTCGGCACTGGCGGAACGGCCATGGGTGTTGGGCAATTCCTTAAAGAGCAGGATTCTTCGATCAATATCCATCCGCTGGAACCGGAAAATTCACCAACTCTTACAACGGGTTATAAAGTGGGCAAGCACAGGATCCAGGGAATATCCGATGAATTTATCCCGGCTCTGGTCAATCTTAACCGCATGGATTCAATTGTTTGCGTGGATGACGGTGATGGGATCATCATGGCACAGAAACTGGCAGCTATCGGACTGGGAGTCGGCATCTCATCTGGAGCCAATTTTATCGGTGCCCTCAAGATACAGGATGAACTGGGCCCCGATGCAGTGGTGGTAACGATTTTCTCCGACGACAACAAGAAATATCTCAGTACCGACTTGCTTCGCACGGAGCCGGTAAAACCCGAGTTCCTGTCCAGAGATGTGGAATTAGTGAGCTTCCGGTCGATCAAGCGCGTATGCGCACTCTGCTGCAATCCTGTCGACTGCGAAGAAGGACAATATTTATGCGAGCATCCGGAATGCCGCAAGCCCCGCTGCACAGTTGCCTGCTAGTCCGCTAAATTAAACCAGGGCAGGATAACCCCGGTCTTGTCTTCTGGCTCCTTGACATGGCGGAACTCATTGGTGCGGTTATTGTAAATGTAGTCCTTTGCCCACTCTTTATGGTTCTGCTGTATTTCACGGATCGCCTCAACCACAGAATCCAATTCCTGATCCGTCATGGTCGGATGCAGCGAAAACCTTATCCAGCCTGGCTTTTCCGACAGATCGCCATCATTGATCAGCGTGGTGATCCGATGTGAATCCGAATAACTTACGTTTAAAAGAAAGTGCCCGTAGGTGCCGGCACAGGCACATCCGCCTCTGGCCTGAATGCCAAACTTGTCGGATAACAGGCTGACAACCAGGTTGAAATGAATGTCCTTGAGATAGAAGGATACAATACCCAGTCGTTCCCTTACATTATCGGCCAGAATACTCAGATTGGGAATTGTTGCCAGTTTCGGGAAAATTTTCTTCAGCATCTCATTTTCGCGGGCACGCATATTTGCCGTTCCCATCTGGTTTTTCAACTCCAGAGCCAGTGCAGTACGCATGGCCTGCAGGAATCCCGGTGTGCCGCCATCCTCCCGCAACTCAATATCGTCAATATATTTATACTCTCCCCAGGGATTCGTCCAGTCCACGGTGCCGCCACCCGGATTGTCGGGAGTTTCACTGGCGTAGAGCGATGCATCGAAGATCAATACTCCGGATGAACCCGGCCCACCCAAAAACTTGTGGGGTGAAAAATAGATTCCATCGAGCTTCTTCATCGGATCTGAAGGGTGCATGTCGATATCGACATAGGGTGCGGAGGCTGCAAAATCGATGAAACAGATACCTCCGTGCTCATGCATGATCTTAGCCAGTTCATGGTAAGGCGTCTCTATTCCGGTAACGTTTGAGCAGGCGGTAAACGCCCCGATCTTCAGCGACCGGTTACTGTATTCTTTAAGCTTCTTTTTGAGGTCGTCAGTTGAAATCATCAGCTCCTCATCAGGTTCAAGCATCACCACATCCACATTGGATTCATACCAGGACATATGATTGGAATGATGCTCCATGTGCGTGATAAAAACAACCGGCTTCTCGGCATTTTCCAGGCATGCGAATCCCGATATCTTACCGCATGTGCGTAATCCGAGAATTCGCTGCAACTTGTTGACTACCGTAGTCATCCCAGAGCCTGCCGTAATGATAACGTCGTTCGGCCCGGCATTTACATGCCTTTTTATGCTCTGCAGGGCATATTGGTAGGCCTTGGTCATCAAGGTGCCCGATTCACTGGCTTCGGTATGCGTGTTGGCGACCCAGGGACCGATGGCATCCCTCATTTTATCCTC
>CAYHCO010000091.1:0-5053 GCA_964355105.1 uncultured Porphyromonadaceae bacterium | reverse complement strand
GTGCTACGTCAAACAGTCTTTTATAATTTGCTGGCCCGTCCTTCCAGGCCCTCCAACCGGTGAGCGTTTCTGCATTGACGAGCTTTTTACCGTAAATATGAGCTGCACTTGCGGCTTCCTTGGTAACCCAGAACTCACTGCCGTTCCAGAATTCGCCCATGGCGATATCGGCCTCACCCAAACCTTTGAGAGGATCTACGCGGGCATAACCACCATGACCGGCTTCCGCGAGAAGCTTAAGCCCTGATTTATTAAGAAGATCGCGGGTTTTGATAAAGTGGTTATCGATCATTACCGAGCCGACCGCTTTATGATAATCGAATAAAAAACGATCAGTAATATCCTGATTGTCGATAACAACACCCGACAAGGCAGGAAGGAAAGGCAATGCATCATACCCGAACCTTGATTTGAATTCATTCAAAAAATCGGGAGTCCAGTCGTTAGCCGGATCTACCTCATAGCTATCGAGCATGAGTGTTGTAAGTCCGCCAAAATCTTTTCGCCCTTCAATCAGGGCATTTATCATAAAGTTGATATGCTTTTCTGCCGCTACGGCACTCAGGTGATCGATGACGGGGCCGACTGAATTCGGACTCGGACAAACCAACGGCTGACCGGTATTGCTCCATACAAACCGGATCACTTTCCATTCACCGGCAGGAACATCCCATTTCAGGAGTTTACCGTCATATTTAGATGAAATATTGATTATACCCGATTGGCTAACAGCAGCTTGGCCAGCAATCACCGGCACTGCAAAAACGACTATATCCCGGAAATACTTTTTCATTCCTTCCGGTGTCGGCAAAGTATCCTTGAAAGAAATTGGGCCCTTCAGAGATACTGAGCTTGATAAGAGATACTTACTTGCCTCCTCCTGCTGTATCCAGGCACCACCTGCATTCCAGCTGCTGGAAGCCACGAGACCCATATCCAGACCCAGCCTTTTGCTTTCGTCCATGACCAGATGAAGGGATTTTAAGGATTCCGTGCCCAGGAACGCGGGTCCAACAGGGATCATTTTCAACGGATCCACCAGGCTGCCGATATCCCATATCACCGGGCCGCGCAGTCCTTTTGCTTTCATTTGTGCGAGTTCATAAACCAGCTGTGTCCGGTCGACATAGCCGTTCAGCCAGGGCCATAACACACCCGGACGAGCTTCCAGGGGAGGATTCATGAACAACTTTTCTGATATAGGCGGGAAATCACCAACCTTGTTTTGTGCCTGACAACCGATGCAAGAAAAAGCAAACATCCAGGCCAGCAACACCTTTCGAGAAGAATATATCATAATGGTATCTCCCGTTTTTATTAAGATCTTTATATGGGGTTAAGTTAATCGTGATCCGCTTACGTAGATCAATTTATCGTAGCTATTCAGGATACTATTTTACTTTAACGAACCCTTTAAATTAACTAAACACGCCATCAAATGATTTTATTGACTAGCTTAGTGATAAAGTATGACAAATTATCTTGCCATCAGTGATAATAATGCTTTTCTGATAAGGCTTCAGGAAATCTTCGATACTTCCCTTGATGGTATTCTAATTGTAGACAGTCAGGGGAAGATAATCTCCTTTAACAACAAGTTCAGGGAAATCTGGAATATCCCCGTTGAAATTCTCCAAAACAGCGATCACGAAGAAGCAATTCATTATGTGCTTGATCTATTGATAGATCCCCAGGAGTTTTCAAACCGCATCAATTATTTGTATGAGCATAAGGAGATGAAAAGCAGGGAAGAGATCCTATTAAAAGATGGAAGGATACTCGACCGTTATTCCGCAACAATTTATGGCCTTAACAATAAATACTATGGCCGTATTTGGTATTACCGCGATATTTCCCAACAGCGCCTGGCTGAACGCAAACTTGCTGAAAGCGACCGTTTAAAATCAGCTTTCCTGACAAACATGAGTCATGAGATCCGTACCCCAATGAATGCAATTATGGGCTTTGCGAACTTACTGCCGGAAGCTGATGACATGGAAAGAGAGAAATATTCAGAAATCATTCTCAACAACTCAAATCAACTGCTTAATATTATTGACGATGTTATCTATGCTTCTCGTTTGCAGAGTGAAAAATACCCGATTAAAATTACGGATTTCAAACCATCCGACCTGGTTGAAAGCATTTTCTCCTTAGTCGACCTTCCGGAAAACACGCGAAATTTTGAAATTAAAGTCAAGATACCTTATCAATACAATCATGTCAGGATCTCATCGGACAAGGATAAGATAAGGCATATCCTCACAATTCTGTTATCCAATGCTTTAAAGTACACTTTTGAAGGCGAAGTGGAGATCGGATTTGACATTCACGGCACTGAAATTGAATTTTACGTTTCCGACACCGGCATTGGAATCCCGGAAAATGAACGTCCGCATCTTTTTAATCCTTTTTTCCGGGGTCAGAAAGCGATCTCCAATGTTATTGGCGGAACCGGTCTGGGGTTAAATATTGCCAAGATGCTGATTGACTTGCTCGGGGGCCATATCGCCTTTGAAGCCAGACAATCTGGCGGTTCCCTGTTTTATTTCACTGTACCCCTGACAGATTCGCTGCAGCTGGCCCCTGAAATACCAGCTGCTGCCAAACCAAAGGTAAAATTGACTGAATGTAAGATCCTGATCGCCGAGGACGAGAATGACAGTTTCCTTTATCTCAATGTTTTGCTTAAAAATCTTGTCAAAAAGGTCGACCGGGCCAGGAATGGAAGCGAAGCAATAGTGCTGGCTGCGGAAAACCAGTATGACATAGTTTTTATGGACCTGAAAATGCCGGAGATGGGAGGCATAGAGGCAACTGAACTGATCCGCAAAACGGATCCTGATATCCCAATAATAGCTCAAACTGCCTATGCAACTCTTGACGAAAAGGATTCTGCACTAAGAGCCGGTTTTACGGATTACCTTACCAAGCCGATTCGCAAGGAGGAGCTCATGGATATGGTATACAAGTATTACGTCGAAAAATAAAACCGGACCGGACAATTGCATCTTAAAATTGTGCGCGTTTGGGGTAAATTAAGCAGTGCAGCCTGTCCGTGAAACAACTATTTTTACCTTAACAATTTTCATTCCCATTAAGTCCCAATAAAATGTCGAAGCTATTCAACTACCTGACAATTATTGCCCTGGGTGTATCAGCATGGCAAGTACAGGCACAAAACCCTAAAGTCCAATGGAGTTTTGAAAAAATCAACAATAGAATAACAACTGAAGAAATAGGCGGCAAGGCTGATACTCTTGAGGGATATTTCGCTGAGGTGAAAGGCGTTAAGGGAAACGGTCTGTCAGTGGACGGTTTCACCGCCTGCCTCAAAAGTGTGGGAACAACACAACCAAAGGATTTAAAGGAATTTACGGTTGAATCCTGGGTTGCTTTGGGTGAATATCCCTGGAACTGGTGCCCGATTCTTACCACGGAATCTTCCGAAATCAAGGGATATCGGCTTCTCGTCGGGCCGCTTGGTCAGGCAGCACTGGAGTGTGCGATTGGAGAACAATGGATTTCTGTTACCACAGAAAGGGATGCCATTCCACTGCGGAAATGGACTCATATCGCGGGAGTTTACAAAGGTGGTTCCGAAATGATTATCTACGTCAACGGCGAAAGGAAGGCCAACATAAAAATCAACGGATCCGCAACTTTCACGCAATCAGGATTTGTGGTGGGAATGACAGCCGCACCGGAAAAGCCTTCCGATATTCATCGAACCTGGGGAACACAGCCGCAATTTTTCGGATTGGACGGCGTGCTGGATGAGATAAAAGTATACGCTGCTGCACTCACACCCGAAAAGGTGCGGGAGAACTTCCAGGCTGTCACAGTCGGGGATCCGGGAATTGCTCCACGAAAATTACCATCCATAACGAGGAATCCTCGCCGGTTCGGTGCCTTCTATACGAAACTGAAATATTACCCGGGTTGGGATAATCTCTGGCCTGTGGATCAGGATCCTGACATTGTTGTCTGCTTTGAAAAGTCGCCGATCAAGCTCATATTCTGGCGGGGAATAAGATATGGGGCATCGTGGGTTTCTGAAAATGAGAACTGGATGAGCGACCAGAGCGTTGAGGCCTGGGAGGATGGAAAAGCGGACAGCGAAGGATGTTTTGAGCACATGCAGGACCGGCACTGCCGCTTTTCGCATGTAAGGATCATCGAAAACAGCGACGCCCGCGTGGTTGTGCACTGGAGGTATGCTCCGGTAAGTTCGAATGACCATACCTGGAGGATCGATCCGAAAACAGGCTGGGAATGCTGGGTTGATGAATATTATTTCATTTATCCCGATGGAACGGCAATCCGGAAAGTCTCCTGGAAAAAAGGGACCCTTGGATTACCACGGCAATTTCAGGAAACCCTGGCTCTGCTCCATCCCGGCCAAAAAGTTTCCGACCTCCTGGAGATTGATTTTGCCACCACTGCCGATTATGCAGGAAAAACCGGTAAAGTATCATTCGTAGAGAATCCGAATGTTGCACCTTACGGGCCTTTCGACTGGAGCCAGAAATTCAGCTATACCATTCAACAATACAACTTTAAGTCGTTCAATAAACCGTTCATCTGTTTTGAGCCCGGCAACGAAATGTTCATCCGTTATGAAAGTCTGGCCACCTACGATGAAGCTCACGGCTGCAATCACTTTCCTGTAGGCCAGGCGCGCTGCGACGGGCGCACCACAAAGACTTCCGACAAGCCCTCACATTGTTCGAGCTTCCCGATATCAGATCCGGTCATCCATGAAACTGCCGACCGTGAGTATTGGAACGGTCTGTACGGAATGAATTCCATGAAGATTGAAGACCTCATTCACTTCGGGAGGTCTTGGGCCTTTGCCCCTGAAATAAAAATCACGGGAACCGGTTTTAAATCCAACGGTTACGACCGATCTGAGAGGTGTTACCAGATTGAGAACCTGAAAGACAAACCAGGCTCCCTGGACTTTACAATTGCCGCAACGAAAGAATCTCCAGCCGTAAATCCCGCTATTTACATCAAGAATTGGAATAGCAAACTGGCCAAGGTCCTGGTT
>CAYHCO010000090.1:0-5054 GCA_964355105.1 uncultured Porphyromonadaceae bacterium | reverse complement strand
GTGCTACGTCAAACAGTCTTTTATAATTTGCTGGCCCGTCCTTCCAGGCCCTCCAGCCTGTAAGGGATTCAGCATTAACCAGTTTCTTACCGTAAATATGAACAGCACTTGCAGCTTCCTTGGTCACCCAGAACTCACTGCCGTTCCAGAATTCTCCCATGGCGATATCGGCCTCGCCCAGGCCTTTGAGGGGATCTACACGGGCATAGCCACCATGACCGGCTTCAGCGAGAAGTTTAAGCCCAGATTTATTCAGAATATCCCGGGTTTTAATAAAGTGGTTATCGATCATTACCGAGCCAACCGCTTTATGGTAATCGAATAAAAAACGATCGGTAATATCCTGGTTGTCTATAACAACACCCGACAAGGCTGGCAGGAAAGGCAACGCATCATAACCAAACCTTGATTCGAATTCATTCAAAAAATCGGGAGTCCAGTCGTTAGCCGGATCTACTTCATAACTGTCGAGCATTAAGGTAGAAAGTCCGCCAAAATCTTTTCGCCCTTCTATCAGGGCATTTAGCATAAAGTTGATATGCCTTTCTGCCGCAACGGCACTCAGGTGGTCGATGACGGGGCCGACTGAATTCGGGCTCGGACAAACCAATGGCTGACCCGTATTACTCCAGACAAACCGGATGACTTTCCATTCACCCGGAGGAACATCCCATTTCAGGAACTGACCGTCATATTTAGAGGAAATATTGATTATACCCAATTGGCTAACAGCAGCTTGGCCCGCAATTACCGGCACGGCAAAAACGGCAATTTCCCGGTAATACTTTTTCATTCCTTCCAGTGTCGGCAAAGTATCCTTGAAAGACATTGGGCCATTCAGTGATACTAAGCTTGATATGAGATACTTACTTGCATCTTCCTGCTGTATCCAGGCACCACCTGCATTCCAGCTACTGGAAGCCACGAGGCCCATATCCAGTCCCAGCCTTTTGCTTTCGTCCATCACCAGATGAAGGGATTTTAAGGATTCCTTTCCAAGAAACTCGGGTCCAGCCGGAATCATTTTCAACGGATCAATAAGGCTGCCGATATCCCATATTACCGGTCCACGCAGTCCTTTCGCTTTCATTTGCCCGAGTTCATAAACCAGTTGTGTCCGGTCGACGTATCCGTTCAGCCAGGGCCATAACACACCCGGTCGAGCTTCCAGGGGAGGATTCATGAACAGCTTTTCTGATATAGGCGGGAAATCACCAGCCTTGTTTTGTGCCTGACAACCGAACCAAGTAAAAGCAAACATCAAGACCAGCAACATCTTTCGAGAAAAATATATCATAGGGCTATCTCCCAATTAGATTAAGATCTATATAAGGGGTTAAGTTAATCGCGATCGGCTTACGTTGATCAATTTATCATAGCTATTCAGGATACTATTTTACTTTAACAAACCCTTTAAATTAGCTAAACACCCTATCAAATGAATTTAATTGACTAGCTTAGTGATAAAGTATGACAAATTATCTTGCCATAGGTGATAATGATGCTTTTCTGATTAGGCTTCAGGAAATCTTCGAAGCTTCTCTTGATGGTATTCTTATTGTAGACAGCGAGGGGAAGATAATCACCTTTAATCACAAATTCAGGGAAATCTGGAATATCCCCGTTGAAATCCTCCAAAACGGTGATCACGAGAAAGCGCTTCATTATGTACTTGATCTACTGACAGATCCCCAGGAGTTTACTAATCGCATCAATTATTTGTATGAGCATAAGGAGCTGAAAAGCAGGGAAGAGATCCAATTGAAAGATGGAAGGATACTCGACCGTTATTCCGCAGCCATTAATGGTTTTAACAATAAATACTATGGCCGTATCTGGTATTACCGCGATATTTCCGATCAGCGCCTGGCAGAACGCAAACTTGCTGAAAGCGACCGGTTAAAATCGGCATTGCTGACAAACATGAGTCATGAGATCCGTACCCCAATGAATGCAATCATGGGCTTTGCGAACTTATTGGCGGAGGCTGATGATCAGGAAAGAGAAAAATATGCAGAAATCATTCTGAACAACTCAAGCCAACTCCTTAATATTATTGACGATGTTATCTATGCTTCTCGTTTGAAGAGTGAAAAATATCCGATAAAAATTACGGATTTCAAACCATCCGACCTGGTTGAAAGCATTTTCTCCTTAGTCGACCTTCCGGAAAACACGCGAAATTTTGAAATTAAAGTCAAGATACCTTATCAATACAATCATGTCAGGATCTCATCGGACAAGGATAAGATAAGGCATATCCTCACAATTCTGTTATCCAATGCTTTAAAGTACACTTTTGAAGGCGAAGTGGAGATCGGATTTGACATTCACGGCACTGAAATTGAATTTTACGTTTCCGACACCGGCATTGGAATCCCGGAAAATGAACGTCCGCATCTTTTTAATCCTTTTTTCCGGGGTCAGAAAGCGATCTCCAATGTTATTGGCGGAACCGGACTGGGATTAAATATTGCCAAGATGCTGATTGATTTGCTCGGAGGCCATATCGCTTTTGAAGCCAGGCAATCTGGTGGTTCCCGGTTTTATTTCACAGTACCACTGACTGATTCGCTGCATCTGGCCCCGGAAATACCAGCTGCTGCTAAACAAAAGCTAAAATTGACTGAATGTAAGATCTTGATCGCCGAGGACGAGAATGACAGTTTCCTTTATCTCCATGTTTTGCTTAAAAATCTTGTTAAAAAAATCGACCGGGCCAGGAATGGAAGCGAAGCAATAGTGTTGGCTGCGGAAAACCAGTATGACATTGTTTTTATGGACCTCAAAATGCCCGAGATGGGAGGCTTAGAGGCAACGGAATTGATCCGCAAAACGGACCCTGATATCCCAATAATAGCTCAGACCGCCTATGCCACTCTTGACGAAAGGGATTCGGCGTTAAGAGCCGGTTTTACGGATTACCTGACCAAGCCGATTCGCAAGGAGGAGCTCATGGAAATGATAAACAGGTATTACATTGAAAAATAAAACCGGACCGTACAATTGCCTCTTAAAATTGTGCGCGTTTAAGGTAAATTAAGCAGTGCAGCATTTCCATGAAACAAGTATTTTTACCTTAACAATTTTCATTCCCATTAAGTCCCAATAAAATGTCGAAGCTATTCAACTACCTGACAATTATTGCCCTGGGTGTATCAGCATGGCAAGTACAGGCACAAAACCCTAAAGTCCAATGGAGTTTTGAAAAAATCAACAATAGAATAACAACTGAAGAAATAGGCGGCAAGGCTGATACTCTTGAGGGATATTTCGCTGAGGTGAAAGGCGTTAAGGGAAACGGTCTGTCAGTGGACGGTTTCACCGCCTGCCTCAAAAGTGTGGGAACAACACAACCAAAGGATTTAAAGGAATTTACGGTTGAATCCTGGGTTGCTTTGGGTGAATATCCCTGGAACTGGTGCCCGATTCTTACCACGGAATCTACGGAAACCAAGGGATATCGGCTTCTTGTCGGGCCGCTAGGTCAGGCCGCACTGGAGTGTGCGATTGGTGAACAATGGATTTCAGTTACCACCGAAAGGGATGCCATTCCACTTCGTAAATGGACTCATATCACTGGAGTTTACGAAGGTGGTTCCGAAATGATTATCTACGTCAACGGCGACATAAAAGCCAAAATAAAAATCAACGGATCTGCAACTTTTACGCAATCAGGATTTGTGGTGGGAATGACAGCCGCACCGGAAAAACCTTCCGACATACACAGAACCTGGGGAACACAGCCACAATTTTTCGGATTGGACGGTGTACTGGATGAGATAAAAGTATACTCTACTGCTCTCACAGCCGAAAAGGTGAGGGAGAACTTCCAGTCTGTCACCGTCGGGGATCCGGGTATTGCGCCACGAAAATTACCATCGATAACCAGGAATCCGCGCCGGTTCGGTGCCTTCTACACAAAACTCAATTATTACCCGGGTTGGGATAATCTCTGGCCCGTGGATCAGGATCCTGATATCGTTGTATGCTTTGAAAAGTCGCCGATCAAGCTCATATTCTGGCGTGGAATAAGATATGGGGCATCGTGGGTGTCTGAAAATGAGAACTGGATGAGCGACCAGAGCGTTGAGGCCTGGGAGGATGGAAAAGCGGACAGCGAAGGATGTTTTGAGCACATGCAGGACCGGCACTGCCGCTTTTCGCATGTAAGGATCATCGAAAACAGCGACGCCCGCGTGGTTGTGCACTGGAGGTATGCTCCGGTAAGTTCGAATGACCATACCTGGAGGATCGATCCGAAAACAGGCTGGGAATGCTGGGTTGATGAATATTATTTCATTTATCCCGATGGAACGGCAATCCGGAAAGTCTCCTGGAAAAAAGGGACCCTTGGATTACCACGGCAATTTCAGGAAACCCTGGCTCTGCTCCATCCCGGCCAAAAAGTTTCCGACCTCCTGGAGATTGATTTTGCCACCACTGCCGATTATGCAGGAAAAACCGGTAAAGTATCATTCGTAGAGAATCCGAATGTTGCACCTTACGGGCCTTTCGACTGGAGCCAGAAATTCAGCTATACCATTCAACAATACAACTTTAAGTCGTTCAATAAACCGTTCATCTGTTTTGAGCCCGGCAACGAAATGTTCATCCGTTATGAAAGTCTGGCCACCTATGATGAGGCTCACGGCTGCAATCACTTTCCAGTAGGCCAGGCGCGCTGCGACGGGCGCACCACCAAGACTTCCGACAAGCCCTCGCATTGCTCGAGCTTTCCGATATCAGATCCGGTCATCCATGAAACTGCCGACCGCGAATATTGGAATGGACTATACGGAATGAATTCCATGAAAATCGACGACCTGATCCGTTTCGGAAGGTCGTGGGCCTATGCACCAGAAATAAAAATCACGGGAGCCGGTTTTAAATCCAACGGTTACGACCGGTCCGAAAGGTGTTACCAGATTGAGAACCTGAAAGATAAACCAGGCTCCCTGGACTTTACTATTGACGCAACGAAAGAATCTCCAGCCGAAAATCCCGCTATTTACATCAAGAATTGGAATAGCAAACTGGCCAAGGTCCTGGTT
>CAYHCO010000089.1:0-5115 GCA_964355105.1 uncultured Porphyromonadaceae bacterium | reverse complement strand
TTACCTCCCTGCTGGAGGACCGCCGCCAGCTCGAGGAACTGCGCAAGGCATACTCGAGGGAGTTGCGTAGAATAATTATCTGATTCCTGGTCAAAATAAATTGTATTTTTAAAAATATTGTTTGTCCTTAGCTAAATGGCAAATCATAATAGCAGTGCATTTGAGATGTCCGATATGATTTTCAAGGATTTCTTTGAAAATTCTGCTATTGGTATGTCGGTCACCAGCCCCGACGGAACCATTCTGGCGAATAATGCTTTTTGCGAAATTCTGGGTTACTCACAGGATGAAATTTCCGTGACTAAATGGATGGGCCTGACTCACCCCGACGATGTTGAAAATGATCAGGAAATCGTCAGATCTATGATAGCAGGCGAAAGAGCTTCAGCACGTTGGCAAAAAAGATATATCAGGAAAAACGGTGACGTGATCCATGCCGACATCAGTTCGGTGATACATCGCAACGAAGATGGAACTCCCCAGTATTTTATCACGACGGTTTCGGATATTACGGAACGAATCCGCCTCCAGGAGATTGTTGCCAGGAGTGAAGCGGCCATCAGGGAGTCGCAGGCGATCGCCCAGCTTGGAAGTTATTATTTCAATCTGTTGACCGGGCATTGGGAAAGCTCTGAAATTCTTGACGGGATTTTCGGGATCGACAATGAATACGTCCGTTCTTTTGAAGGCTGGGGCATGATCATCCATCCCGATTGGAGGCAGCAAATGCTGGATTATGTTAACCTTGAAGTCATTGGAAATCGGCAACCCTTCGATAAGGAATACCAGATAATCAGGCAGAGCGACCGTGAGGAGAGATGGCTGCATGGCCTGGGCAGGCTTGATTTTGACACACTGGGAAATCCAGTCGCGCTGATCGGAACAATCCTGGATATTACCTCCAGGAAGAAAGCCGAAATAGAACGCTGGGAAACCAATGAAAAGCTTCGCATCCTGACAGACAATCTTTCCGGATTTGTAGCTTACGTCAATGCCACCACGCTAAAGTATGAGTTCGTAAACGCGATGTTTGAAAAGTCGTTCGGCATGCCGAGGGAGCGGATCATTGGCAGCAAAATCAAAGAAATTATCGGGGAGGAGAATTTTCAGTTTGCCCTGAAATATATCAATGAGGTTAGAAAGGGCAACCCGGTTTCCTATGAGAACACGTTTAACCTCGTTGACGGGCAACGATGGGTTAAAGTTAACTATACCCCCGTTTTTGATGTACGTGGAGCCGTCTCTTCCATAATTGCTCACAGTTACGATATAACGGAACGCAAGCAGATGGAAATGGACCTGGAAGAAGGCCGGAACCGGGTCGACAGGCAGCGGAATGCCATTGCTGCATTAGTTTCCGACGAGGCGATTATTTCAGGCGACCTGGATATTGCAGTTGTCAGGATTACGGAAATGATTTCGGCAGCTTTCCAGGTTGAGCGTACCAGTATATGGATGATGTCGGATGATAAAAAGCAAATCCAATGCATCTCCCTCTATGAGAAAAGCATAGGGAAGAAAAGTGCCGGCTCAATAATCATGACCGCGGAATATCCGGCATATTTCAAGGCATTGTCATCCGGGCGCATCATAAACGCTTCAGATGCCCGCACTGATCCCAGAACTAAAGATTTTGCTGAAGTTTATCTCATACCTTATGGGATCGAATCCATGCTCGATGTGCCGGTAATCCTGGAGGGAGAGCTGGTGGGAGTCCTGTGTTTTGAGAATGCCGGTGGCCGGAGGGAATGGCATACCGACGAAGAGGCGTTCGCAACAGCAATCGCCTCCTTTATTTCCCAGACCATCATCAACGGTAAAAGAAGAAAATCGGAAGAAGCCTTGCGCGACAGCGAAGATCGGTACCGTTTGCTGATGGATACTTTGCCGGATGGTGTCATCGTGCACAGTCAGGGAAAATTGGTTTTCGCCAACCAGGCGGGCGCCAGACTGATCGGGGCATCCAGTCCGGAAGATATACTTAACCTGCCGGTAATGGATTTTGTTCATCCGGATTATCGTGAAATGATCATCGCCAGGATCAGGAAATCCTTGTCCGAGAAAGTTCCCTTGCCACCAGCTGAAGAAAAGTTTCTCCGGCTCGATGGTTCCGTTATCGATGTTGAAGTTGCTGCAGTTCCCATAACCTATGGCGGATTGCCTGCCCTGCTGACCGTGATTAGTGATATCACAAGCAGGAAAAAGGCTGAGGAGAAGATTGCTGAAGAGCAGAATCTGCTCAGGACGCTGCTCAATCTGCTGCCAACACTGGTTTATGTTAAAGATAAGGATGGCAAGTTTGTAGACGCCAACTTCGCTTGTGCTGAATATATCGGTGAACGGTCACCCTCAGACCTGATCGGTAAGTCCGACAACGATTATTATCCGCCGGAAGTCGTTGCTGAATTCAGAAAAGATGAATTGCAGGTTATGAAGGGAGTACCTCTTATCAATAAAGAGGAAACAAGTACATCGGCACCTGGTAACCCAAGGTATTTTCTTACCAGTAAAGTCCCTTTGCACGGGAAGGATGGAAAAATCAGCGGATTGCTTGGGACCAGCCTGGATATTACTGAACATAAAAAAGCAGAAATCATCCAGCTCATACAGTCAAATATTGCCCGCGATGTAGCGGTGGTTGAAACACTGGGTGAAATGCTCATGACTGTCAGGAATGAACTGCTCCGGATCATGGATTCCACCAATTTCTTTGTGGCATTGTACAATCCTGATTCGGACACCTTGAGAAAAGTGGTCTTTGTCGACGAAAAGGATGAATTCACTGAATGGAAGGCCGACAGTTCTTTGTCGGGGCAGGTGGTCAAGAGTAAGAAGACGATGATGCTCAACAGGGAAGACGTATTGAAATTCTCCGCCGATAAGGGTCTCAAATTTCTGGGTACTCCCGCCGAATGCTGGTTGGGGGTCCCACTGATCATTAATAGCAGGGCGGAGGGTGTTATGGTGGTGCAGAGCTATACCGACAGCTCGGCTTACAATGCGGGATCCGCGGCATTGCTGGAAATGGTGGCCCATGAGCTCAGTCTTTTCATTGAAAGGAAGAAAATGGTTGATGACCTGGTTTTGGCCAAGGAAAAGGCAGAAGAAAGCGATCGCCTGAAAACAACCTTCCTGGCTAACATGAGCCATGAAATACGCACGCCACTGAACAGCATTATTGGATTCTCGGACCTCCTGACCGAGGATGAAAATGTCATGTCCGAAGTGCTCCGATTTGCCGGAATCATTAAGTCGAGCGGGCTTCGTCTGCTCGAACTGATCAGCAACCTTATGGATATCAGCAAAATTGAATCCGGAACCGAACGAATTCGTGTTTCCTCCTTCTTACCTGCCATTGTGGTCAGGGATGTTATTACCCAGTTTGATTATCACTCTGAAAAGAAATCCATCCAATTAAAGGAAAATATCCCGGAGTCCCTGATCGGGGTAACCATGGACACCGATATTATGAAATTGCAGCAGGTGCTGACTAACCTGATAAACAATGCATTGAAGTTTACCGAGAAGGGTAGCGTGGAAGTTGGACTCGAAAAAACTGAAGAAGGAATTTTGTTTTATATCAAGGATACGGGCATCGGTATTCCGCAGGATCACCTGGAGCGGGTTTTCGACCGCTTTTATCAGGTGGATGCTACCACCATCAGGCGGTTTGAAGGGGCCGGCCTGGGCTTGTCGCTTTGTAAAGGCATGGTGGAGCTCCTCGGCGGCAGGATCTGGGCAGAGAGCAGGGTGGGTACCGGAAGCAAATTCAGCTTTGTCCTTCCAATATCGCTGAAACCGTAAAGGATGCGGGGACCGGGGATCCCACCACTGCCAGAGCTCTTGGCTGAAATAACTATCTTTACGTCATGCGACTCAAGCCGGTTCTTATCCTGATCATTGCCCTGTTTTCGGTCAGTTCCGCATTCCCGCAACTCGTGAAGGTGGCTGATTTTGCACCACGTTGCGCTGATACCATTATTATTGAAAGAAATTGGCGTACCCGTCACGGGATCATACTGGCAGAGCTCGAATTTGCTGCCGGCGATACGGTTACATCCGGATCCTTGACTACATCCCTGAAGAAAATATGGAACCTCCAGAACTTCGCTTCGGTGGATTACCGATGGGATTCGCTTCCCGGTGGCAGATCGGCCCTGAGGCTGATTACCCGGGATGCCCTTACCATAGTCCCGATAATCGGACTAAATGTGCAGAAACCGGATTTCAGAATAGCCACCGGTATCGCTGATGCAAATTTTCTGGGACGTAACATCAGACTGGAAATTCGAGGTCAGTTCAGCTCCGATGAGCCCTCGCGGGGAGAAGTCAGCCTGGTCATTCCCCGGCAGCTTCTCTGGAAAAACATGTCGCTCGGGATTACCGTTCACAGGGAGCAGCTCGACAGTGTCATCTGCGACCAGGCTTTCATCAATGTTGTTAATCCCTTTCATCAGGACTACCGATATACCTTCTCCCCCGACCTGGAAACCGGATACACACGTCTGAACAGGAGAAACATCTTTGCGCTGAATTCACCCGATTCGCCAATTTCAGATTTTGATAACCGTTTCTGGTTTGTCAGGATTACTGAATCTGTTGGAACGGTCACCCATCGAAGGCACCAGCTCGAAGGGTATACCATTGCCGGAATGATAGGTGCCGGAATTGGATTGAACGCCGGCACAAAGAATTATTTCGAAGCCTCCCTCCGTGCCGAATACCACAAGCTCCTTACTAAAAATCTCCAGCTCAGCTTGCGCTGGGAAGGACATCTGGATACAGGGGAATATCCTTATTTGTGGATCCGTTACGGGCCCACGCAGTTACGCGGAATCGAGTACGGTGATCTTTCCGGCCGCCTGATGCAACTGGCATACGCGGGGCTGCACTATACATGGGTAAATCGCGATTACCTGGCAGTCGAGCAATCCGCCTTCGTCCAGTACGGTTCAGCCATGAAATCTTTCAGTGACCCTACAACCGCAAAAAACCGCTTTGCCGTTGGTACCGGTTTCCGTTTTACAATGCCGATGTACCCGGCTGGCAGCGTGCTGGTTTCTTTCAGCTACAATCCATACGGGAACAAGTGGTTTTACATAGAGTTGTAAGTCA
>CAYHCO010000088.1:1547-6071 GCA_964355105.1 uncultured Porphyromonadaceae bacterium | reverse complement strand
GCCCAGCCGAATCGGTTACCTGATTTAATATTGGCACCTATCCATCTTGATGATTCTCCTTTCAGATTTCTCACGACCTGCGATAATGATTGGTTCCCCTCCAGCCAAAGTAGACAATGCACGTGATCTTTATGACTATTGATAAAATCAATGTGGATCCCATTCTTTACAGCGTATTCTCTGATGTGATCGATAATTAGTACCCGGTTTACAGGGGTAATAAAAGGGAACCTTCTCTTAGTTCCCCAAACGCAATGAATTAAAATGTTGGTATATGACATAGGGTTGGATTTATAGCTATATAGATGCATCAACGGCCATAAAATGGAAATTTTAAAAAAGAAATATTATCTATGATCGAAGGAAAATATTTGATCCTTCAGTATTTATAGTCCCTAAAGAACGTTTTTCTCTGATTAACCCCAGACTTCAGTCTGGGGATATGCAGAATAGTATATCTTTGCCCCCTGCATCAGGAGCCCTGGAATGGGGGCACCAACCGAGCACTAAAGCCGCGGTGGTATAGAATGCGGGCCGTCTGGTCAAAATAAAAGTTTTCAGACAATCCCGAATAAACCCGATGCAAAAAGCGTAATTAATTAAACTTTTTGCACCATGTCAAAAGAAAAAACGTTCTTATTTACGAGTGAGTCAGTCAGTGAGGGGCATCCCGACAAAGTAGCGGATCAGATCTCAGACGCTCTTCTCGACGCCTACCTTGCCGGTGATCCGAACTCCAGGGTTGCCATTGAAACTTTGGTCACCACCAACAGGGTGGTTCTGGCAGGAGAAGTTGGATCCTCCACCCATGTTAATCATGAAGCCATTGCGCGGAAGGTTATCTGCGGTATCGGTTATGATCATCCCGGCATCGGTTTCGACGGAAACAACTGTGAAATCACCAACCTGATTCATGAGCAGTCTGACAATATTGCGAAAGCCGTATTGCGTGAAGACCCTGAAAATCAGGGTGCCGGAGATCAGGGTCTGATGTTCGGGTATGCCTGCGCGGGAACCGACAGTCTGATGCCGTTGCCTATCGACTTGTCGCACAAGCTTATGCACATTCTCGCTGAAATTCGTCGCGAGGGACATGAGATGACCTATCTTCGTCCGGATGCAAAATCGCAGGTTACCATCATTTATGATGAAGGAAACAGTCCGGTTGCGATAGATACCATCCTGGTATCCACCCAGCATGATGATCTGAAAAACCAGGAAAATCAGGCTGGATATATTGCAAAAGACATTAAACGAGTATTGATTCCGAGACTTCTGGATACTTTGCCTGCGTCGATCCGATCCCTGTATAACGGCACGACCAAGCTGCTGGTCAATCCATCGGGATTATTCATTACTGGTGGACCGGATGGCGATACCGGCCTTACCGGGCGCAAGATCATTGTGGACACCTATGGCGGCTGGGCCCGTCACGGTGGTGGCGCGTTCTCCGGCAAAGACCCATCGAAGGTTGACCGCTCAGGCGCGTATGCGGCACGGTATATTGCCAAAAACCTGGTTGCTGCGGGTATTTCATCAGAAATTGAGGTGCAGCTGGCCTATGCCATTGGACAGGCTGATCCGGTTTCGGTATCGGTAAACACTTTCGGCAAGGAGAAGCCCGGGGTAAAGGTTGGAGATCTCGAGCAGCTGGTCAGAGAAAATTTCCCGCTAAGGCCTTATTATATCATTCGCGATCTGGCGCTGAAGAATCCCATTTACCAGCAGACGGCTTCTTACGGTCATATGGGCCGAAACAGTTACGTTGCCGACGGGATAAAATATTTTCCTTGGGAAGAGGTTACGCTCGCAAGCTCGCTAAAAGGCGCTTCGCGCGAATAGGTTCGCTGCGCTCACTAATAGGCGCTGCGCGCTAAGAGGCTCCCTTCGGTCGCTAATATTTTATAAATTAGCTGAGCGAAGCGAAGCAAATTAGCGCGCAGCGCCTATTAGTGAGCGCAGCGAACCTATTAGGAGCCGTAGGCGACCTCTTTGTGAGCGCAGCGAACCTATATTTATTATTATGAAGAAGTGCTTGATATCTTTTATGCTCTGCTTATTGGCAGGGGTGTTGCCGGCACAGGTTTACAAGGATAAAAACGCCCCGGTTGATGCCAGGGTGCAGGATCTGCTGAAAAAGATGACGCCTGAGGAAAAGTTCTGGCAATTATTCATGATTCCTGGTGACCTGTCGATCGGCAAGGATAAACTGAAGCAGGGGATTTTCGGGTTTCAGATATCGGCAGAGGGTAAAACGGCAGATGCCAGCCAGCAGCTTTTGAATTACGCTCCGGGAGCCTCAGCCGCCGAGACTGCTATCAAGATTAATGAGATACAGCGATTCTTCCTTAACGAATCGCGACTTGGCATACCCATTATCCCGTTCGACGAATCGCTTCACGGACTGGTGCGACAAGGTGCGACATCCTTTCCACAATCGATAGGATTAGCCGCTTCTTTTGATATTCCATTGATGCATCAGGTTTCTGCAGCCATTGCTGCCGAATGTAAGACCCGAGGGCTCCGGCAGATCCTTTCCCCGGTCATCAATATGGCCACGGATGTACGGTGGGGTCGCGTGGAGGAAACCTACGGTGAAGATCCGTTTCTGGCAGCCGAAATGGCCGTTGCCTATGTGTCGGAATTCGAAAAAACAGGTGTCGTAACCACGCCCAAACATCTGATTGCCAATGTAGGCGATGGGGGTCGCGACAGCTATCCCATCCATCTGAATGAGCGGTATCTTCGTGAGATACACTTCCCTCCATTCGATGCTGCTATCAAGCGCGCCGGGATGCTCAGCGTGATGACCAGCTACAATTCCCTCGACGGGCAAGCTTGTTCGGCTAACAATTGGTTGCTTAATACCTGGCTGAAAGGGGAAGAAAAGTTCCGCGGTTTTGTTATTTCCGATGCGAATGCAGTTGGCGGTGCCAATGTTCTTCACATGACCGCCAAAGAATATTGGGAATCCGGAGCCGATGCCATCAATAATGGTCTCGATGTAATCTTTCAGACCTCATACGATCATTACCCCTTGTTTATCAAGCCTTTCCTTGACGGAACCATTCCTAGTGAAGTCATTGACAAAGCCGTTGCCCGTGTTTTACGGATAAAATTCGAGCTTGGCCTTTTTGATAATCCATATGTAGATCCCAAGCTCGCAGAAAAAACCAATGGCAGTCCCGAACACCGGTCGCTGACCCTTGAAGCTGCCAGAAAATCGATCGTTTTGCTGAAAAATGAGGGGAACACACTTCCCCTGTCGAAAGATCTGAAAACCATTGCCGTGATTGGCGCAGATGCCGGGGAAGCCAGGCTTGGCGGCTACAGCGGGCCGGGGATCAACAAGGTGAATCTTTTAGAAGGTATAAAGCAGATTGTTGAAGGCAAAGGGCAGAAGGCAGAAGGCAAAAGTGAAGGCAAAGGGCAGAAGGCAGAGGGCATAAATGAAGGCAGAGGGCAGAAGGCAGAAGGCAAAAGTGAAGGCAAAGGGCAAAGGGCAGAAGTGATTTATGCGAGGGGGTGCGGACGTGAGGCGGTGGAATTTGTACCGGTGCCGGCACAGTATTTTGTGCACGAGGAGAATGGGATTCAGGCTGCCGGGCTGAAAGGTGAGTATTTCGATAATGTCACCTTATCCGGTAAGCCGGTATTTACCCGTACTGATAATCAGATCAGCTTTCAATGGACACTTTTTGGCCCGGATCCGGCCAAGATGGGCAATGACTTTTTCTCCATTCGCTGGACCGGGAAAATCAAGGCTCCCGGAACAGGAAAGTACCGTATCGGAATAAACGGAAACGACGGATATCGGGTGTTTATAAACAATGTCCGCCTGATCGATGATTGGATCAAGCGGGGCCGGCAAACGCTGACCGCTGAATACGCTTTTGAAGCCGGCAAGGTTTACGACCTGAAAGTTGAATATTACGAACCCATCGGGAATGCCTGGTTCAGTCTGGTATGGAATTTCGGCGTTAAACAGGAGTGGGAAAAAGATATTGATGAAGCTGTCGCAGTAGCCTCCAAAGCTGATGCTGTTGTTGTGGCTGCCGGCATCGAGGAAGGGGAGTTCCGCGATCGTGCCTCGTTGACTTTGCCAGGTCATCAGGAAGAAATGATCAAACGGATAGCTGCGACGGGAAAGCCGGTGATAGTGGTCCTCTACGGAGGCAGTGCAGTGACCATGGGCAATTGGCTGGATCATGTGCAGGCTGTGGTGGATGCATGGTATCCGGGAGAAACCGGTGGCCAGGCTGTGGCTGAAGTTTTGTTCGGAGATTATAATCCAGCCGGCAGGCTGCCCATAACGTTTCCGCTCTCGGAAGCCCAGTTGCCGCTTGTTTACAACCACAAGCCGACCGGCAGGGGCGATGATTACAATAACCTCACCGGCCAGCCGCTATTTCCGTTTGGCTTTGGACTGAGCTATACAACCTTTGATTATTCCGATATGAAGATCGATAAACCAGCTATCCCATCCGGCGAATCCACTAAAGTCCGTTTAAAAGTGACCAATAC
>CAYHCO010000088.1:0-1447 GCA_964355105.1 uncultured Porphyromonadaceae bacterium | reverse complement strand
GCCTCCGGAGCGTTTTGCCTTATAGCCTTCACCGGCTAAAATCTGCATAATCTTGTCGCGAAAATCGCCCTGGATGAGAATTTCACCGTCTTTGGCGGTCCCGCCGACCCCGCATTTCGTTTTCAGCAATTTGCCCAAAGCCTCAAGGTCTTCAGTTGTCCCGGTAAATCCGGTTATCAGGGTAACGGCTTTACCTTTTCGGTTTTTCTTATCGAGCTGGACAATCAGTTTCTGCTGATTGGCTGGGAGAGTTTCAGGTTCACTCTCCTCTTCCTTGTCGTATCTGAAGTCGGAATTGGTTGAATACACGACTCCGAGCCGGTCCTTCCAGTCTTTAGCCATCTGAACTGTTTTTATTTTACTCCGATAATGGCATCACCCAGGATATTCTTTCCTGTGATCTTTTTCTGAATATTCAGATAGTCTGGCTTGATCAGGCCATCGGTGCGGTCATATCCGGTTATACCGCCCTCCAGAATGAATTCATCGAAAACCCAGGGTATTCCGTGACTTCTGAGTGGATCGGGGCCATCCATAACCTGAAAATGCAACTGGGGAGCATCACTGTTACCCGAATTGCCCAGCCTCCCCAGAGGCTGACCGACCGCAACAGGGTCACCGGCTTTTAGTGTTGAGCTTCCAATTGTGAGATGTCCGTAATAGACAAATACCCCGTCACTTACCTTGATAACCACCTGGTTGCCACCGGCACGGTACAAAGCGTTCTGGTCGATCGCCGGAACCTGGGGCGGTAGGTTTTCCGCTATGGTATCGATCACGCTTACTACTGTTCCGGCTGTACCTGAATAAACAATATCCTGATATCCGAAATAATCGATATTCTTATCCTGACGGCCAACGCGGTAACGGTTTCCTTCGTCCAAACCAATAAAATCAACGGCATAACGGTCGGAGGTCCAAAATTGCTGATCAAGATAATTAATGGTCCGGCGATGGTAGGAATCATTGGAGGGTGCGCCAACCGCGGCATAACGGCGCGCTTTCAGCGGGAATGAAACAACCACCGGGTCTTTTGATTCGACACTGATTTTCAGTGTTTTTTCATAGACTTTACCATCCGCAGACCGATTGAACTGTATGAGTTGTGTCAAAGATTCCGGC
Source organism: uncultured Porphyromonadaceae bacterium (assembly GCA_964355105.1). Classification (GTDB taxonomy): domain Bacteria; phylum Bacteroidota; class Bacteroidia; order Bacteroidales; family UBA12481; genus UBA12481. The sequence goes on along the minus strand of CAYHCO010000088.1, from coordinate 325 downwards.
AAGGGAATATCCGGAGCCACCTCCACCCAGAAGAAAAGGAAAGCCGTTTCACCTGCCCCAAGTGTTTTAAGCGAAGAGTGCCATACCGAAACACATGCGTCCAGGCCGTCACCGGTGAGATCAAGCAGGCTGGTTTCGCCATTCTTGATACTTGTCGATTCGAAAGTATACGTATCAATGGAAGAATTCTTGACACTCACCTCATAAACCAACGCCACCTTGTCATTCATCGTTGGAAAAGGTTTGGGATTATTGGGTATCGTCCATTCCAATCCGTCAGGAAGATTATCCTTATTACAACCCGGTATCACACACAGGGCTAACA
>CAYHCO010000087.1:0-6273 GCA_964355105.1 uncultured Porphyromonadaceae bacterium | reverse complement strand
GCAAGGTTTTGCGGCGCGGATGGTGGTGTATTTCTGATTCCGCAATCTTCATTTCTCTGAACAGAACTGCCGGCAATAAAATCAACCCTGCCGTCGTTGTTGAAATCGCCGGGATTTCCGAAAGGAATCTCTTCTGCAACCTGCTGCAATCCTGCACCAATTACATGGTAGCAAATGTTTCCGATAAATATTTCCGTGTTGCCATCATTGTCAAGATCGAAGACCGGAAAAACCGGGTTGTTCTCCAGGGGTAGCTGTGAATCGGTGAACCATCCGTTGGTATTCCAATATATTTTGTAAGCATTGTATGAGCTTGTCCACGGATTTGATCCGTAAATCAGCAGATCCTGGTCGCCGTCATTGTCAAGATCGGCGGTCGCCATTTTCCCGTAAGACTGCCCCGGAATATCAGACTGGTTTAATTGGAATACGCCGTCGTTATTTTTGTAAACCAGTGTCTGGGGGGTCCCCCATGACCCGCTGGAGGTTGTGCCGCAGACGATGATATCCAGATCCCCGTCATTGTCAATATCGCCCCACACAGCATCGCCGAATATCAGTGGTGTAAATGTGGCGCTGTCGGCTATCAGTTCATTGTCGACATTTCGGAGAAGGTAGCTTCGGGGAATTTGGGAATTATCCGGGGTGCTCCCGCTGATGTAAAAATCGAGATCGCCGTCATTGTCGCAATCTCCCGGCGTAAAGGAGTGCAATGAAAAATCAGGAGTGTTTTTTGCAAATTGAGCGTATGCCGAATTTGCAATGAGTGAAATGGAAAGACTGTCATTGCCGGGTTTGAAAAAATCAGGGATATTGTCCCTGTTCCAGTCTGCCAGGTAATGCCCCTGCGAGGTAAAGGGGGGAAACCAGTTGAGGTTTGTAAATGTGCTGTCGTTGTTCAGGTAACAATATGAGCAGACACCGGCATTATACCCGTTTAGCAGAATATCCAGGCGGTTATCCTGGTTTACATCAAGCCATACTCCTTCAGCAGAATAAAATGTGCCACCGGTAGCATACGGGGTAAATACATGATGTGTTTCAAACGTCAATGGATGTAATACATCCAGGAACACACTGTCAGTAAATGATGAAAAGCCATAATTTGACACTTTGCACTTATAATAACCGCGATCACCGACCTGAAGATCAGGAAAATCCAGTGTTGAACCAGATGCCCCGCTCACCGTACCTCCATCCTTAAACCATTGGTAGGATAACGGATAGAGGCTGTTTGCATGAACATGCATGAATGCCAAATCGCCAGGGCAATAAGAGCGGTTTTCAAATTCCAGTGATGAAACCACTGGCGGCCTGACGATCGTGAAACTGGCAGGAGCAGAAAATGATGAGCCAAGATAGTGGTTGTCAATGGCCTGGACGGAGGCATTGAAAGTCCCTTCCGGAAGATTCCATAATTTCCAGGTTAAAGCTGAGCCGGCATTGCCGGGCGCTGCGATTTTCCGGAAGCCGGCTGAGTCAGAATTGGAGGGCATAATGGTGTCGCTGCTCGCCTGGCTGCCGATCCTTAAATTGTAGGTTAACCCGTTTGGATCAGTTATATCATCAACGGCGGGTGACCACTGGACAAAAACCGTATCCATGGAAACAATGGCAACTGTCCCTGATGGTGCAGATGGTTTTTCATTGGGTATTCCGCAGATTTCATCGTTAAAGAGATAAGGGCCGTTACTCAGTTCCAGGAATCCGTCGTTGTCGAAATCTCCCGGGGTGTTAATATAATTATCAATGATGCCGGTTGCTGCCGGTGAACAGGTTGTGGGGTATCTTGAAAAAGCACCTGATGTATTGATAAACATTTCTCCTTTTGAAATAAGATCGAGATCGCCATCATTGTCAACATCTGCCCACCTGACCCGCGGATGATCGGGCCAGAACGGCATGGCACCCGGGGTGGTAAATTCGGCCAACAGGGAGAATGTGGATGATTCGTTTCGGTAGATCTGTGTAACCAGCAGTTCATTGGATGACCAGAAACAAACAGCCACGTCAGGGTATTGGTCATTGTTGAAATCACCGATGTCGAAATTCACATTGCGGAAATCTCCTGAGATAGCAAGGTTCATGTTTCTCTCCACCCATCCTGCCGGCGTATTTTCATGCCACACACCATATTTCAGACCGCCCATGCTCACAAGTCCTTTGGCAATCCATCCGCTCAGGATAACTGCGTCGAGGTCTCCATCGTGATCAACATCGGCGGCCATGCCCAGGGAAGGAGGATAAAGCCACATAACGCCTGATCTTTGTACCGGAACTTTTGTAAAGCTATCGCGATCATTCCTGATAAGCAACGATGAAGGCAGGTCAAGGCCGTCGATGTCGCCATCGTTGTCGAAATCGCCCCAGCAATTCACATTTGCGTCAAGGTGGATCCTTGTAAACGTATTGTTTTCATTGACAAATACATCGAACATTGTAAGCACGTCTATGTCGCCGTCGCCATCGTAATCATAAACATTGAAAAATTCCTGGTTAAGATCGGATGTGTCGGAAGATAATGTCAGCTGTCCGTTTACATTGAAATAGACCGACCGGTTGCCCAGGATATCGAGCTGCCCGTCATTATTCATATCCGCAAAGCAGCTTCTGTCATTGGAAAGTCCGGTGAATATGGTATCGAAAACCGGCCTGGTCCTTGGTGTCATATGATATTCGCGTATCGTATGGTCGCACATGCCCCAGCTCATCACGCATGAAAAAACCCCGCTGTCGGCGTTGGTGACTCCGTTCACGTGAAGGATTATGCTGTCTTCACCGGGCAATGCAATATCGTTGAGGTACCATTGATAGGATATTGGCAGAGGAGTGATGACCGGCTCATGGGCAATCATGACTGATGTATCGCCAAGGCAAGGATCGAGATATCCTGCCGGAATTGGTACGATCGGAATAATTGGAATTTTAGCAAGAAAAGCATCTGAGTATCCGTCAAGGGAATCCTTCAATGCACCCTGAGAGGCAATCTGTGAATAATATTGTGGGAAATTTGTCGAACCGGCGATGAAGATATCCGAATGCTGGTCAATGGCAATGGAAGTGGCGAAGTTACCCCGGCCGGGAGGGAAAGTGATTGGCGGAGCGATATATCCGAAATCGGTTTGCCAGGGCACACCTGTTCCCTGCGGATTCAATGAGAAAATAAAAGCGTTAAAATAATTGGCATACGTATAATAATCAGGCATAATGCAACCCAGGCACTGGTATATGGAATTCGCCGACCAGAACTGCCCGATCGAAGAGGTATAGCCTCCAACAATGATGTTTGACGCCGTATCTGTGATAATATCCCTTGGATATTCATCCCAGTATCCCCCGAAGTAGCTTCCCCACATCCTGTTTCCCTGGGGATTGAATTTCATCACAAAACCATCCATCAGTTGAAAAGGGTGGGCGGAATCATAAACGGCAGCGGGGTTTAAAAAAACACATCCGGGAATGTCAATTTCACATGCATGCAAGGTATCGCATCCAAGCCCGCCTGAACCGAAAATAAAAAAAGCACGGTGAAAGTGCCCGTTGGGGCTGTTTGCCGCCTGGTAAGCACCCGGGGTGGAAATTTTCACGGTACTGTTAGTTTCTCCCGTAACGATTATATTCCCCAATTTATCAAGCACAATGGCTGTCCCGTTATCTCCCTGTTCACCACCGATATAGGAGCCCCACTGTATCTGGCCTGCCGGTAGTATTTTTGCGACAAACCCGTCGCCAAACGGAGCTCCCAAGGAATAGTACCAATCGAAAATACCGCAATTCCCCTGGTATCCGGGCTGAAAAGAACCTGGAGTCGATATTCCGGCAGAATCCCAGGTGTTGCCGGTGATATAACAATTTCCGGTGGAATCGGTTGCAAGGGAAGTGATGTATGTGCCATTCATGCCATACTTTATGCCCCAGATCCTGTTTCCGTTAAGGTCAAATTTCACGACTGAATCACCGGCGGCGTAGAAATTGCCGTTATGATCAAATGCAATTGCTGCAGATATTTTATTTCCACAAACCTTCCACTGGAAATTGCCGGCAGTGTCAAATTTACATATCGAGTCGCCGGTTGTGATGATGGAATTTCCCGAAAGGTCCATTTTATTCGCGCCTGCGCCGCCAAGATAGGTTGACCAAACCAGGCTTCCATCGTTGGTGAATTTAGCCAGGAAACCATCCTCCGGCATAGTGACCGAATCGCAATAAGCGCCGCTGGTCGCAATGTTCTCCGCGCTGTTGGTGCTTCCACACATATAAATGCAGCCGGATGCATCGATTTTGATGCTTTTCGCACTTTCATCCCCATCACCTCCAAAATAGGTTCCCCAGCAGCGGAACATCACCGGGTCGACAACCAGGTTGCCTGTGAATTCAGGGGTTTTTCCCAAAAACTTCAACCTGTTCCCGTTTAACCCGAATTTAATCCCCGGCACTTCAATTTTATTGCCGGCACCGTCCTCTGTATAGCAAAGCGGGATACCTTCGCTCAAAGTCTCATACATGGTCGATATCCGCAACATCCCGTCTGGATCCAGTTCCAGCTTCTGCGCACCCTTATATTCCAGCTCGATTACCGAAATATCAGCACCCTGCTTCAGGATGAAATCGTACTTAAAATTCCCGCTTTCATCCTGGCTGTGAAACAGCACATCTATTCCCGGGTATACATCACGAATTCTGACCTCCGAAAAACCCGCCGGGCTGACAGATTCGTTTCCGTTTTCCGGGGACAGGTATCTGGACTGATTTTCCATTCGACCAGCAGCAAGTATTGTCGCCTGCTGATTTGCTCCAACCATCTCAACGTCTACCCGGTGATAATGGTACACCTTGTTTTTCATCGCCTCCTCCCTGCCGGGCAAACTGATTACCGAATCTCCATTTTCAGTTATCGTGACCATTTTATAAGGAATTGATGCAGGATCAGTCCATTTCGGCTTTACGTTATAGGTTTCGTAGCAGAACCCGGTTTTCCTGAGATGGACCTTCATGCCGCCGAAATCTTTGGTGAAAAGTACTGTTGGGTTGGGTTTGCCCGACTGGTTTCGGAGCTGGCCTTTATTTTCAACAAAACCGGAGCCACGTTTACTGACGATGGTTTCGCCGGCGGAAAATTTTGACAGGGCAACGGCTGCCAGAAGCAGAACAATTTGATACAGTTTCATTTTATTGCAGATAATTTTGAATTCATAACACCTTGCTATTGTTTGATCAGCTTAACTGATTCACGTTTATCACCCTGAACCAATTGCAGGAGGTACATCCCGGGTGGTAAACTCTCCAGCGAGATTGATGTTGTAGTTTTTCCCATATAGCTGTCCTGGAATACCACCTCTCCTAAAAAGCTGAAGACGGTTGCCTGTACCGGGGTTATCAAATCCCGGGTATTGATAGCGAGGTTCAATACCCCGGAGATTGGATTAGGCCAGACTTTGACAAATCCCGGTCCTGTTGAAAATGCCGTTCCCTGGGGATCGGTTTCTGTCAGTTGCCCGCTATCCTCACTACTTTTATAATCGTTGCACCACGGCCCCTGCGGTGCGATGTACCCGTGCAGGAAACCACCCGCCTTCACTGTGGTGCCGGGCAGATAGAAGATCTTCTCCCCGGCGATCATCTCGCTGTTGCTGCCGGGCTGCATCACGAAAGAGGTTCCATTGCCGGCCACGGTGATGACATCCAGGGCGCTGTAGCAGTTGGAATTGCCGTTGTGAACGATCCCGTTTACGCCCACACTGTCGATCATCACCATCACGAAGCAGGTGTCGCGGCGGTTGCCGTCGTTGGTGCGAACCATCACCCGGGCATTGCCTTCCGATTGTGCTACCATCGTATTAGCGGCGATTCCAATGATCTGGGAATCGGATGACGCAACACTCCAGGCGGGGTCGTCAGCCCAGGCCGGCAATACTGTAACTGTGAAAGGAAGGGAGTCGCCCAGAGCAATAGAGGCCTGCTGCGGGTTGATGGTGATCTGTGACGGCCATGTCCACTGGTATGCGCCGATGCTGACGGTGTCGTTGCGGGTATAGCCTCGCTGGTCGGGGGTGCCGAGGTATACCGGGTTGCCATGGGTTTTGGCGGGGTTGGCGGGGATGTTTTTCAGGCGCATGGTGGGAGTAACACCCCCGTTGAAGGCCAGCGTATCGAGCCAAATACTGGAGGGTTGAACGGTATCCGAAATCAACGATTCCTTGTTCTCTCCGTACAGGTTGCTGCCAATAATACAGCGGCGGATCGTAGTGGAGGCGGCATTAAACACCGAGGTAT
>CAYHCO010000086.1:4268-6512 GCA_964355105.1 uncultured Porphyromonadaceae bacterium | reverse complement strand
TCTTCCATTAGATTACGCATGGATAACAGAAAAATAAGGCATACAACCGCTAGCGAAATAAACACAAATGCGAGGCTTCCGGCTATTTCACGAAGCACGACTGCCTTCTTATTATTGAAATCGACGTAATAATCGATACCGATTCCGAGATAATCTCCGTAATGGTCGTAATGGTTTGCAGGGACCTGCTTTTCATGAATATGAAGAGTATCCGTATATCGCATTGAGGTATCTGTTGCCTGATTGAAAACCTTTATAACCTTTTCATTATCAAAAAGAGCAAGGTCGGTTATTCTGAAGGCTGAACTGAAGCCGGTTTCCACTCTCAGTTTCTTCAGATAAAGAGTTAACAAGCTGTCAACATCCTGCTTTTGGATAATCGTTTTGTGGAAGGTTGAAAGTATGATCTCCCGCAGTTTGGCCGGGTCTGATGAATCCTTGCGAATGAAATCCAGTGCAGCACCTGCCTGTTTATCCAGATATATATAGGTTCTTGCCAGACCGGCATTTCTTCCGCCTTTATCCATCAGGTTCAAACCGTTCTGCAAAATTTCACGATAACGGTAATCGAATTTCTCCGTTTCAAGGCGATAAATGCGCAAAACCAGGAAAATCTCGATCACAACAACAATAATGATGGCAAAAGAGGATAATGTTAATATGGTGAAATTCCTTTTCATCAATTAAATTTCAAAATTCCGTAATAAAAGTAAACTAAATTTCCCCTGAACAGAAGGATTAACATCACATTAACCCGGCATTAACGCTAGGTGCGGCAGGCCCGTCGTAAATTTGTTTCGAATTAATAAGATAACATTATGAGAACAAAAATTTCAATATCGGTGCTGTTGTTTATCCTGATCACCTCCTTACTGACGGTCATGGGCCAGGAAACTTCAGATAAGAAAAAGCAGGAACTTGATGCAAAGAAAAAGCAAGAGCATATTGCCATTATTGTCGACAAATCCACCAAGGACGCTCAGAGTGATCTGAAAAAGGCCATGGAAGAGTCGCTGGCTGCAGAAGAAAAAGCATTGCAGCATGAAAAAGAGAAAGGGTTGTTGAACGAGAAGGATTACCAGAAACAAGCCCAGATACTTGAGGATTACAAGAAGAAACTTCTGGAATTAAACAAGCTTCGGCCGCTTCCGGAACCTGCATACAATTTCAGCTACGCCACACCGTCGATTCGCTGGAAAACTCAGGAGGGCATGCCGGTAACTGCTTATAGTATTTCCCGTGGCGACCGCGAAAACAATTCCCTGAGCATCAGCAAAAATCTGGAAGAGGTTACTTTTTCAACAGCGTTTACTTATGAAGTTAAAGAAGGCGCCTTCAGTGTAAGCTTCTTCGTTAACGGAACCATGAAAGCGGGTGAACTCAAGATAACCTTGCAGAAACCGGATAAAACCGCATTCCAGGAATTCACCATCTCTCCGTTGGCTGATGTCAACTGGACTCAACAGTTTCGCTGGGAAGAAGAAGAATCAGGCGATTACCTGGGTAAATGGATTATCTCGATCTCTGCCAGCAAGGCCAGTGGCAATTACCAGGTTCAGGTTAATTCAAGATAATTCGATAATTCGATAATTCGATAATTCGATAATTATCAGAAAATAAAAGAGGCCGCCTCGCATTGAGGTAGCCTTTTTTATTTTTGTCTACTGCCTACTGCAGACTGCCGACTGCCGACTGCCAACTGCCAACTGCCTAAAGTTTATGAATGACCAGGCCGCTGCGCAGCTTGGGTTCGAACCAGGTAGTTTTCGGCGGCATGATGTTACCGGTATCGGCAATATCCATCAACTGTTTCATCGATACGGGGTAAAGGGCAAGGGCTACTGCCATCTCACCGGAATCGACCCGTTTCTGCAGTTCACCCAGTCCGCGGATCCCTCCAACAAAATCAATCCTCTTATCGGTCCTCAGATTCTGAATACCCAGGATATCGCGTAATATCAGATCTGAACTGATGGTGACATCCAGCACTCCGATCGGATCGTTGTCGTTATAGGTTCCAGGCTTGGCCGTCAGACTGTACCAGTTGCCATCGACATACATTCCGATATTATGCAGGCAGCAGGGCTTAAAAATCTCGGCACCCATTTTTTTAACGGTGAATGTTACTTGCAGTTTTTCGAGCAACTGATCAACGGTAAGGCCGTTAAGATCTTTTACCACACGGTTGTAATCAATGATCCTCAACTGATTATCCGGAAAATGGACGGCCAGGAAATAATTATA
>CAYHCO010000086.1:0-4168 GCA_964355105.1 uncultured Porphyromonadaceae bacterium | reverse complement strand
GGCTCCAGGTTTGCGCTGGTAATCCTGACATGCTTCATGCGGTCTTCCTCTTTATCTGGCCGGGTAAGCTCATGTTTCCGGATGATCCCGTCGAGATAATCCTGAACTCCGGCACAGCCTACGAGGCCGTACTGGGTAATCCCGTTCATGGTTTGGGCATACACATAGAGGCAGTCTGTTTTGTCCTGGACGAGCCAACCACGATTCTGGAAAATGTCAAACATCTCGGCAGCACGTTCATAAACCACCGGTTCATGTTCATCGATAGGCGGAAAGAAATTGATCTCAGGCTTGATCAGGTGCAGCAGTGATTTTTCATTGCCGGCAGCTTCAACGCGGGCTTCTTCTGAGTTCAGTACGTCATAGGGACGGGATGCAACAAGGTGAGCGATCGCCTTTGGCGGGCGAACACCGCGAAACGGTTTCAATATTGCCATAATAATTCAAAAAATGGTTTCGGGTTTCAGGTTTCAGGAGTAGGCTGCAGGGCTTCCTCCGGCTGATTATTTAATTATCTTATATCTTATATCTTATATCTTATATTCCCTATTTCTTAACCCGATACCTGATACCCGATACCTGATACCTGATACCTGATACCTGACACCCGATACCCGATACCCGATACCTGATACCCTATTTATTAACTTGGTATTTCTTATCTCCCTTCTCGAAGAAATCACGGATCTGCTCAGCTGCGGCAATACCCGCATTGGTATTGGCTTCCTCAGTCTGGGCACCCATTTTCTTGGGAGTTGCGTAATAACGTCCAGCGAATTTGGTCTGGAATGCTTCAGCGGCATCGGGAGCAACATCCGACAGATACTGGAACTTGGCTTTCTGCTCCATGACCGTCAGGAGAGCTTCCTCATCAATTACTTCCTTACGTGCTGTATTGACCAGAACGCCGTCATTAGGCATCAGGGAAAGAAGAGTAGTGCCGATCGACTTTTTGGTCTTGTCGTTTGCCGGCATGTGCAGGGAGATATACTGACAGGTTTTGTACAGATCTTCAACCGTATCCATGGCTTTTACGCCACAGGCCTCTATGTCGCCCTTAGCGACAAACGGGTCATAAGCATAAACGGTCATTCCGAAACCTTTTGCAATGGTGGCAACATACTTTCCTACATTTCCGAAAGCATGAATACCGATCGATTTGCCTTTCAGTTCCGTGCCCGATTTTCCGCTGAACAGGCCACGGGCCCCGTAAACCATCATACCCAGGGCGAGCTCGGCGACTGCGTTTGAGTTCTGGCCGGGCGTGTTCATAACCACAACGCCCTTTTCGGTAGCTGCAGCAAGATCCACATTATCGTATCCGGCACCGGCACGAACAACAATCTTTAGGTTTTTACCTGCATCCAAAACTTCGCGGGTAACCAGATCGCTTCTTATTATTACTGCATCAGCCTCAACTACAGCTTCATACAACTGTTCCGGCGTTGTGTATTTTTCCAGAAGCAGGAGTGTATACCCGGCATTCTCGACCACCTCCCGGATCCCCTTCAGGGCGACAGGTGCAAATGGCTTATCTGTGGCAACTAATACCTTTTTCATGATAGATGGATTTGGTTACAAAACCGATTTTTCGAATTCCTTCATTGCATCAACCAGAACCTGAACACTTTCAAGTTCCAGTGCATTGTAACAGGATGCCCTGAATCCGCCAACTGAACGGTGGCCTTTGATTCCGACAATACCTTTTGAAGAGGCCAAAGCGAGAAAATCTGCTTCCTTATCCTGAAATCCCTCTTTCATCACGAAACAGATATTCATTCGTGAACGGTCTTCTTTTGCAGCAGTGCCCACAAAGACCTTACTCGAATCGATTGCATTATACAGTAAATCAGCTTTTTCCTGAGCCCTGCGATCCATTTCTTTCAATCCACCCAGGGATTTAACCCACTTAAGAACTTCACGAACGGTGAAAATAGCACCGCAAGGAGGAGTGTTCTTCATGGAATCATTCTCCACGTGAACACGGTATTTCAGCATCGTTGGGATATTGGCACGGGTAACCTTTTCAAGCATCTCATTCTTGAGAATAACCACAGTAACGCCTGCAGGTCCCATATTTTTCTGGGCACCGCCATAGATCAGCGCGTATTTTGAAATATCAACCGGACGGCTCAGAATATCAGAGGACATATCTGCGATCAGCGGAACGGGTGAATCAATATCCTTCAGAATTTCAGTCCCAAAAATGGTATTGTTGGTGGTGATGTGAAAATAATCCACATCGGTCGGGATAACATAATTCTTCGGATAATAGCTGAAGTTCTTGTCTTCGGAGGAAGCAAGCACATTCACTTCTCCAAATAGACGGGCTTCCTTGATGGCACCGCTGGCCCAGGTACCGGTATTCAGGTAAGCAGCTTTGGTGTTCAGAAAGTTAAAAGGTATCATAGCAAACTGCAGACTGGCTCCGCCGCCGAGGAAAAGTACCGAATAGCCTTCCGGAATTTCAAGGATTTCTTTGAAAAGATCGGTTGTATCTTTCATGATTGCCTCAAAATCTTTGCCCCTGTGGGAGACTTCAAGGATTGACTGACCGCTGGTGCCGAGCTCTATGACTGCTTTGGCAGTGTTTTCACGAACAACGTCAGCTAAAATGCATGGACCGGCGTTAAAAATATGTTTTCTCATAATTTAAAATTTAGCTTGATAAATTATTGGGGATTGATGAATGGAGTCTTGGTTATCAGTGCTTTCAGATTTTTATTTCGAACCTGAATAAAGATCTCGGTTCCGATTTTCGCATAGGCCGATTGAACATAACCCATGCCTATGCCATTTTGCAGGATAGGCGATTGAGTTCCCGAAGTAACTTCACCAATGACGGCACCCTGTTCGTCGACTATAGGATAATGTTGCCTGGGTATCCCGCGTTCCATCATCACAAATCCACGAAGACTGCGGGAGGGCTTGTCATTTTTCTGCTTTTCAAGCAAAGGCCTGTCGATAAAGTCATTGCCCTCGACAAACTTGGTTATCCAACCTAGCCCTGCTTCTATTGGTGATGTTTCATCATCAATATCATGACCGTAAAGATTGTAACCCATTTCCAGCCTCAGCGTATCCCGGGCACCCAGACCAATTGGCTTGATGCCAAATTCTGCTCCAGCCTCCATAACCGCCTGCCACAGTTTTTCAGCATCCTCGTTGGCACAGTATATCTCGCAACCGCCCGATCCGGTATATCCGGTTGTCGCAAAAATCACCTCCTTAATTCCGGCAAAAGGGATTTGTTTAAACGTATAGAATTCCATGTCAACAACATTGTCAGCCGTGAGCTTTTGCATGGCTTTCAGTGCAAGCGGCCCCTGTATGGCCAGCTGGGCAATCTCGTCGGAAGCGTTGTAAAGCTCCTTGCCAACTTCCAGGCCCATCTCTTCGGCATTTTTCACGCACCAGTTCCAGTCTTTCTCAATATTGGCCGCATTGACGACCAACAGGTAGGTTTCTGAATTAACCTTATAAACGAGCAGATCGTCAACGATACCGCCACGGCCGTTCGGGAAACAACTGTACTGAACCTTTCCGTCATAGAGGGCAGCAACATCATTGGTGGTCAGCTTCTGCACGAGGCTGAATGCCTTTGGACCTTTAACCCAGAACTCCCCCATGTGCGAAACATCAAAAACTCCTAACTTTTCACGCACTTGCATGTGTTCAGCGGTAATTCCCGAATATTCAATTGGCATCAGATAGCCGGCAAAGGGCTCCATACGGGCGCCCAGTGCCTGATGAAATTTTGTGAATGGCGTTATCTTTGTATTCATTACAGGTATTTTCTTTTTGATTTTATCACAAATATAGGCCATTCAGAGTAGAAAAATCATGATTTATATCGGGTTTTCCGGGTCAGGCTGGTGCAATAAATAAATAGTTAATTAATTTCGTTCCTTAAATAATGATCTGTCATGGCCGCAAAATTTACCTATGCCGATTTAGCCTATCTGGAAAGCATGTCTATGGGCAGTAACGAGTTGATTTTGGAGATGATACAACTTTTTATCGACCAGCTGCCGGAGTTTACCGAAGGCCTGACCGCTCATCTGAGTAACGGAGAATATGATGCATTGGGTGCCCTTGCGCACAAGGCAAAATCATCAGTTGCCGTCATGGGAATGAACTCCCTTGCAAACGATCTGAAAACATTGGA
>CAYHCO010000085.1:1223-6612 GCA_964355105.1 uncultured Porphyromonadaceae bacterium | reverse complement strand
ACACAAAAGACAAGGAAAGTTATTCGGTATGGTCGACGTCCCTTAATAAACTGCTGCAGCAAAATCAAAAAAATCAATCATCGGCAGTACCATTTCTCAAATTTACCCTAAACTACTCGCGGAACGGTACTCTCTATAAATCCAGCGCTTACGAATGGAAAGTAAAACCCGGCAACACACTTTACGGGCAGGATTCCGCATTCTTCGTATCCGTGAGCTCAGCGGATCTCGTCAGTCGCGGAAGCGGCGACAGTATCGTGATTCTTTCGACAGCCGGAAGATTCTACCCCGACAGGAATGAATTTTACGGAAAAGGAGGGAAAATAACCTGGGAAAAGGTCAGGATACCGATAAGCCAGGTATTTGTACTCCTAAATACCTACAAACTTGATCTGACCCGTTCTTTCTGCCAGATTGATTCTGTGAACCTGATCGACCTGCGATACTTCTCGAGCCCGGTCACCGGACGGGTTGAAAACAAGATCACCCCGGGAATATCACCGGAAGCAGCCGGATATCCAAAGTTCACCTCTTTCGACCAGAGCAACAGCATAAAAAATCTCTATCCGGGTATGGATTACGTGGGCGGATTCTCCCTCCATGGATCCAAAGTACTCGGCATTGGCACAGCGGGTAAAAAAGGAGTACTGACCGTATTCCACAACCAAAAACCATTGTTCAGGCTGGCATCAACGTATTTTTCTTTTCAGACAGACCAGGCCAGGGGTATTAACAGTGAAGTCAGTATTTACTTAGATACCGATTCCATTTATCATCCCGGATTGCTGTTTCAGTACAACGGAAAACAAAAGGAAATCTCCCTTATGCGCGACGGGCAGGGACTCTCCCCTTCCCGTTTCATCGACTCTTACCATGATTACGACCTGAATGTCGACTGGTTACGATGGAATATCGGAAGTAAATACCTGAGCATGGCCAGTTTGCCCGGAAGTCTGGAAAATAAAGCCTCCTTTGAATCAGCTGATTTCTTCAATATCGACCGGTATAATGAGATTTTAGTTGCTGATGAAAAACACCCTATTGCCGCAGTAAAGCAATGTTCAGACTATTACCATTCTAAAATATTTACCCTGGGTGACCTCGCAAAATTCATGGGCAAATCGCAGACCTCAGTCGAAGAGATGCTCCTCCGGCTCACCTTTCTTGGATTTGTCCGATATAGTTCCGAGAGCCAGGTGGTAGAGGTTGAAGAACGCGCTTTCGACTTTCTCAAGAAAAATGCCGGTCAACAGGATTACGACGTAATACGCTTTGAATCTGTACGCCAGCAACCGGAAGTTAATGCAATTCTCAATCTTGAAGATAATCATCTGAGGGTATACGGGGTGAACAAAATAGACCTCAGCCAGATTCGGAACGTAACCATATTCCCCACCAATGCGGCCATTGAGATTCTTAAAGGCAGGGATCTCCGGTTCGATGGTGAGATTCAGGGCGGCCTGGTTCGGTTTTACGGCAACCGATTTCATTTCAACTACGATGATTTTTCAATCAAGCTCGATGAAGTCGGTAAGCTTAAGATCCAGGTGTATGAAAAAGCCACCAGGAAGAACCAACCCCCTAAACTCGCTGATGTCACCTCTGTAATTGAATATACCAAGGGAACCCTGAAAATCGATGAACCTGGTAACAAATCGGGCTCCAAAGCCTTGAAATATCCGGAATACCCGATGCTTCAAACTGATACCAATGCATTTGTCTACTATAATCAAAAGGAAATATTGAATGGCATTTATCCGCGTGAGACCTTCAATTTCAACATTGCCCCATTCACGCTGAGGGGACTCAATCTCCTCACCTTTGCCGATTCCCTGATATTTCCCGGAAGATTCATTACCGCCGGCATCTTTCCACCGCTCGAGCTGTCACTCAGGCACCAGAGCGACCATTCCCTGGGCTTTGAAACCCTGAAAACCCCGGAAGAAGGATACCCGGTTTATAACGGCAAGGGCCGATTCTTCAAAAGTCTGGCTATGAGCAAGGCCGGACTTAAAGGATCAGGCAGGCTCCAATACTTAAATTCCGAGGTGGTATCCGACGATATCCTGTTCCTCCCCGACCAGGTCACTACGCTGGCGAGCATCGCAGTATCCAGGGATACGGCAAATTTGGGTAACCCTTCAACCCAGGGTGAAAAAATGGCGGTTAAATGGTATCCGGGAAGCGATA
This sequence comes from uncultured Porphyromonadaceae bacterium, assembly GCA_964355105.1. Classification (GTDB taxonomy): domain Bacteria; phylum Bacteroidota; class Bacteroidia; order Bacteroidales; family UBA12481; genus UBA12481. The sequence goes on along the minus strand of CAYHCO010000085.1, from coordinate 4,422 downwards.
AACTCGTGGCTCAGAGCACCAAAGGTCCGCTCAACATGTATGACGGCGGAAAATTCGATGGTGTGCTAAACCTCGAACCCGGCGGATTGATCGGTAAGGGAACCATCTATTTCGATGGTTATTCCATCACTTCCAATGAACTGAAATTCTATAAGGACAGCTACGAGGTAATCAACGGAAACCTCCGGATATTCAGGGATTCAGCGGATCAGAAAGCCAATCCGGCTAAAAATGACAACAATGGGAACTATTTGTTGGCAACCAGTTATAACGGAGTTGTGGATGTTTTGAATAGCAAGGGATCCTTTAAGCCTGCTTCCGTTAATGCCCGCGTTGAGTTCACCCAAAACCGTTTCGAGGGCAAACCCACCGGCTTTAGCTGGGATCTGGCCAAAGGACAGGTGTCACTTGACGAAATAAATTTCAGGATGGCATCAAAACCATCCGATTCCTTAAGATTTAAGTCGGGACAGGCTGATTTCATGCTGAACGATCAGTCGATCCTGGCCCACAGCGTTGAATTTATCGATGTCGCCGATGTAAGGGTATTCCCCGCCGACAGGAATTTAGTGATCAGACAGGAGGCCAGGATAGATTCGCTGAGCCAGGCAACCATTGTGAGCAGGGATTCCTCGCTTATACACCGGATCAGTTCAGCCACCATAACCATTATCGATAATAAAAGATATCTGGCTAAAGGCAACTATCAGTATAAGGATATAGCGGGGCGGGAGTTTTCAATTTTCTTTTCCGATATCCAGCCTGATAAAAACGGCATATCCGGCGGCAAAGGCAGCATCGCACCCGATGCCGGTTTCACGCTCAGTCCGGCGTTCAAATATTACGGGAATGTGGAATGGAACAACAGGGAAAAGTTTTTGCTCTTCGACGGGCAGACCCAGCTCAGTCATTCCTGTCCGGATATCACCTTGCAGTGGATACGTTTCACCAACAGGATCTTCCCCGATTCTGTAGCGATCCCGATTGATTCGGTGACTACCAATGATCAGAATGAGCGGCTCTTCAAGGGGTTCTTCATCTCCAACCAGCCGGTTGAGCTTTATTCAACCTTTGTAGGCCCGCATACCCGTTACAGCGACCAGCCTTTGATCAGTTCCAAAGGATGGTTGTGGTATGATGAACCGACGAGCCAGTACAGGCTCGCTTCACCGGAGAAGAAAGCGGATCCTGAAGCCGATGGGCCCATCCTGATCATGGATGCCAAGAACTGCAAAAATGAAGCCCGGGGACCACTCTCTTTCGGCGTCGATCTGGGACAGGTGAAGCTTGCCGGTGCCGGGAAACTCATCCACGACCTCAACCAGGACTCCCTGAAAGGTTCGGTTCTGATGACCGCCGATTTCTTTTTTGATGAGAAATTGCTCGATTTTATGGCCTCGGCAATCAACAACGCCTCGGGTCTCGAGCCTGTAAACTACAGCGACCCCAATTTCCGAAGTTCATTTAAATATCTGTTGGGAAGATCAACGGGAGAAGAGCTGCTCAGGCAGATCGGTCTGACCGGCAAATGGAAGAAGATACCCGATCAGCTCCTCCACTCGATTGTTTTCACCGATGTCAATCTGAAATGGAATCCGGAAACCGGATCCTTCCAATCCTCAGGCAAGCTCGGCATCGGAAATATTCTGGGTCAGCCGGTAAACAAAAAGGTTAAGGGATTTATGGAGATGGTACACAGGCGCGGTGGCGACGTGTGGACTCTTTACCTCGAGCTCGACCGTCAGAATTATTTCTTCCTGACTTACTCACGCGGAGTTATGCAGTGTGTTGCGGGACCCGGACAAGAAAAGTTCAATACGATTATCCGGAACACCAAAGATCCCAACCGGACCCAGAAAACCCTCCCTGGCGAGCCTGAATATCAATTTTTCATGGGTACTTACGCACAGGTTTCCGAATTCCTGCGCAGGTTCAGTGTGGAAAGATGACTATCGGAAAATCAGCGCTGCATTTCCCACAAATCAAGATTCTCAATCCGGTCTCCATTTATGTCGAACCGGACCGCTGTCCTGACCTGGTGTATTCCTAAATTTCCTGCGGCACCCGGATTGATGTGAAGCATCTCCCGGGTTGGATCATTCTTGATTTTGAGGATGTGCGAATGACCACAAATGAACAATTTAGGCTTGAACTGATTGAGTCGTTCAACCACCGGATGGGTATGGTGACCGTAATTGAAACCTATATGCGTGATAAGCACTTTTACCTGTTCCACAGTAAACTCCTGAAATTCAGGAAGCTCCCTTCGCACCTCCCAATCATCGATATTCCCATATACACCACGGTAAACCCTGCCTTCCGCAAGCTCATCCATCACTCCGATATCACCCAGATCTCCAGCATGCCATATTTCCTTACAATCGCTAAAAAAATCCAGTAAAGGTTTGTCGATAAACCCATGCGTATCTGATAAAAGTCCAATTCTGATCATACAGCAAAGATAATCAGTTGAGGAATTTTTACATTTACGCAAATAATTCAAATCTCAATCAAATGAAAAAGTTCTTTCTCCTGATTATGACCGCCTTCATGGTTTCCGGCATGCTTACCTTAAGCGCTCAGGAAGCTAAGCCTGCAGTTAAAATCTACAATCCTGAAGCCAATGCCAAGGAAGATATCAGCAAGGCCGTTGCGAAAGCCAAGGCCGATGGCAAGCATGTTATGGTTCAGATTGGCGGAAACTGGTGTCCATGGTGCATCTTGTTCCATAAATATATCAATGAGGAAGCAGACATCAAGAAGTTCGTTGAAGACAATTACGTTTTCATGCTGCTGAATTACAGTCAGGAAAATAAAAACGCCGAATTGATGGCCAAATACAATAATCCGGGCCGCATGGGTTATCCCGTATTCCTGATCCTCAATGGCGACGGGCAACTGATCCACACGCAGGATTCAGGCCTTTTGGAGGAGGGAAAGGGTTACAACAAGACCAAGGTGCTGACTTTCTTCAAAAATTGGACTGTGGCCGCCGTTGATCCGAAAAATGTAAGATAGCGATGCACCTTTTCTACGCGCCGGAACTTGACGATCAAAAGAATTTCACGCTCAGTCCTGACGAATCCCATCATGCTGTCAGGGTTTTGAGGTTAAGTCCCGGCATGGAAATTATCCTGGTTAACGGTCGGGGTGGCTGGTTTCATACCACGATCATCCACCCCGATCCGAAAGCCTGCAC
>CAYHCO010000085.1:0-1123 GCA_964355105.1 uncultured Porphyromonadaceae bacterium | reverse complement strand
CTCACGGCTTTTCACCCGGTTATTAATGAGCCGGTTCCATTTAAAAAATTCATAACCAAGGGAATCACGGGTAGCCGGGCCATCGCGCATTGTGATTCAGGAGATAAAATCTGGCTTGATGCGATGGTGAAAGCCGAGCAACCAGTGACCGTTCTAATTGGTCCTGAAGGTGACTTTTCCCTTCCGGAGATCACCGACGCCATAGCCAACGGTTACCAGCCCATCACTTTAGGTACAACGAGGCTTCGCACCGAGACTGCCGGAGTGGTTGCGTGCCAAACGGTTGCCTGGCTTTGCCGGGACCTCTGATTATTTTTCCCCACTTAGAGAATTCGTATCTTTTTGTTATCTTGTAAAAGGTTGTAAATACTCCAATTAACCTGTCAATCCTATGTTGGGACGCACAAGAAACAAGAGGCAACTTGATATTTTCGAGGTTCCGATTGAAAGGTTTATCAGCCGGGATCACGAATTTGCCCTGGGGGCAAATCAAATTGATTGGGAATCCATTGAAGAACATTTCAGGCCTTTCTACGCAGCGAAAGGTCGTCCGTCGGTACCCCCGCGTAAAATTATCGGCATGATCCTTCTTAAAGAGCGATTCAATTTAAGTGACGAAAAGGTATTGAAGATCTGGCCTGAAAATCCTTATTGGCAATATTTCTGCGGCGAGGTTCATTTTCAGACCGCGAAGCCGTTTTCCGCCAGTGAGCTCACCCGTTTTCGGCGCAGGATCGGAGCCGAAGGCACTGAAATGATCCGGAATATATCGATGAAGCAATTTGGCAAACCGGACGGTAAAACCTACGATTCCTATTCCGACCGCCGGAAACGCAGCTTCTGGAAGAAAATCATCGGCTGAGGAGGCATCTATGCAATCCATTCAAAAAGACAGGCAGACAGCTGTTGCCGGATCATTCTACCCTGCCGATCCGTCGGCTTTGAGAAAAGCGGTGAATGATTACCTGTCGGCAGCAAAACCCAGGCAGGACAAGGGGCTCGTCAGGGCCATCCTCGTACCCCACGCAGGGTATGTGTATTCCGGTGGCGTTGCCGCCTCAGGCTACAATCAAATCGATCCCGATCAGCATTACAAGAGGGTCTTTATCATTGCCTCATCTCA
>CAYHCO010000084.1:0-7504 GCA_964355105.1 uncultured Porphyromonadaceae bacterium | reverse complement strand
TGATGAGCTGGAGATTGCAGTGACCTTATATTGATCTGATTATATTGGAAAACTTAATCAGATAGTTGTGATTATGATTGGATAACTAAATATAATTAGTTAATTTTGCCTTGATAATCTAAATATTCATGGAACGACATGTTTTGTCAGACCTGAAAGCCTGGGTTAAAGGTGTGCGGCGTAAGCCTTTGTTGCTGCGTGGCGCCAGACAGGTAGGCAAATCCTGGCTGGTTGACAGGCTGGCGCAGGAGCTGTTTGAATTCTATGTTAAAGTAGATTTCGAGGAGAATGGTCAACTGGTTTCACTGTTTGAAGGTAGTTTGGATCCTCAGATTATATGTTCGGAACTTGAGCTCAGAACCGGTATTGATATTGTAGCCGGAAAGACCCTGCTTTTCTTCGATGAAATTCAGATTTGCCCCAGGGCGATTATGGCACTCCGGTATTTTTATGAGAAAATGCCCGATTTGCATGTTATTGCTGCCGGTTCCCTACTGGAATTCACATTCAGCGAAATCTCCTTCCCGGTCGGACGCATTCAGACTATGGAAATTCATCCCATGAATTTTTCAGAATTCTTGTTAGCCATGAACTATAAAAAGGCATCAGAAGCATGTAGAGGCCCGATTACGCGGGTTTCGGAACCTACACATAAATTTCTTCTGGAACAGCTGCGAATATATTGGTTGGTTGGCGGAATGCCGGAGTGCGTGCAAGTCTTTGCAAATCACCGGTTACTCAAACAGGCAGCGGAAGTTCAGGATGAAATCTGTGAAACCTACAGGATGGATTTCAATAAATACAAACCCAAGACAGATATAAACTGCCTTAAGGCTGTTTTTTCCGCTGTTGCAGCCCATGTTGGCCAGCAGATTAAATATACGAATCTGGCTGCTGACTTTACGATTCCCACCATCAAGAAAGCTTATGAAAGTTTACTTCTGGCCAGGTTGGCGATAAAAATCAAATCGCTATCCAATATCGGAACACCATTTGAGGTGTATGCTTCCGATAAGAAATTCAAGACCCTTTTCCTTGATATTGGTTTAATGAACAGAGTTATGGGTATTGACTACAACCAGGCATTAACCCATGCAAATCTATTGTCTATCTACCGTGGGCAGCTTGCTGAACAATTTGTTGGCCAGGAAATTGCTGCTGCAACCAATAATCAGCTCTATTACTGGGCGCGTGATGCAAAAAACAGCAATGCTGAAATTGATTATTTATTTATGTCGGCAGGAAATGTTATTCCGGTAGAAGTGAAAGACGGACCCTCGGGGAGACTTCGAAGTTTACATTTATACCGCAATACATATCAGCCTTCCCGGTCTGTGGTTTTTCATGCCGGTCAGGCAGGCTTAATAGATGATGAGAACATCATATTCTTACCCTTGTATTTTGCCGGGGCTTTCGCAAAATACGGGATAGAGGGCAATTAGGGCCATTTCACCCGTGCCGTGCTGGAACTGCACAAAATGACCGGATCCATCGGGGGAAAGAATGTTATATTTACTTGTCTAAAATGTGGCTAAAAATTCCGTCGGTGAAAGCAGCTTCAATTAAAGAGATCAAATTAGAATTAAGCCTTCGTTCAAAAGGGGAACTTTTGGAACTTTGTTTACGCTTATCAAAATTTAAAAAGGAGAATAAAGAATTATTGACCTACCTCTTGTATGAGGCATCCGATGAACGGTCCTATGTGGAAAGTGTAAAAAGAGAAATTGAGCAACAATTTGAACAAATAAATAAAAAGAATTATTATTTTCTCAAAAAAAGTGTACGAAAAATATTGAATACGGTTAAAAAGAATATCCAATATTCAAAGAAAAAAGAAACAGAGGTTGAATTGTTGCATTGTTTTTGCGGCGAATTTAAAAAAATGAGCTCATTAATTCAGCGAAATACTGCACTTAAAAATATTTACATCCGTCAAATTGAAGTGATCAAAAAAACCATCTCTTCCTTACATGAGGATTTGCAGTTTGATTATGAAATCGAGCTAAAAAAAATCGACATATTCTAGGAACTACTATTACCCATGGTTGAAAAAACCCTCTATATTAAAGGGCTATTGGTATTGGCAGCCGTTTTTATGGCAGTGGTAAGCGTATCTTCAGGAAACCGCAGGTTAATCCTGTCAGGTTCCAGCTGGCCTCAGTTTTTCCTTTTTTCAACTGGCAGGGTCGCAGAAGGATTCAAAAATTTCCGAATTAAAGCTTAATTGATACAAGAACACCTAAACCTGGAGCCATGAAAAACACCGGCAGCACCTTGATTCTATTAATTGCCATGGCAGCAATGTTCCCGTCAAAAGTTACGGCCCAATTGAATAATTCGTTGGATACCCTTCTGATTGATGGCATGACTGAAACTCAATGCAGAAGAGCGATCTCAATGGCAAAAATTACCACTTATACGGGTCTCGGATTTTGCCTCGGCGGGGGAATTATGGCAGTGCTGGCCGCACGTGAGGTTAATTCCACCCCGGATACCGGATTGTTGAATTTTTTTAGCCGCGCAACAGGTCAAGCAGCGGTTGCTATTGGAGGCGTGGCAGCGGTTGCAGGGCTTATCGCAATATTTGTTGGAGATAATAACAGAATTAAATATTCCGGTAAACTATTGAAATTTGGCCCGAAGCTGTCAATCTCACCCGCTCTGTTGTATAATTCAGATGGATATTCACCCGGGTTTTCATTGGTTTTAAAGCTTCCCTTGACAAGATAATTGGACCCTGGTAATAAGTGAATTAACATTCTTCTCCCCTGCTCACCAGGTCATGTAACAAATCCCTGTCGGCTCGTCAAATGACCGCCCCACCACTTCCCCGATAGCCCAGCCGATAAAAGCACCAGCGACCACAGTCAGCATTAAGATAAGCAAACAGGCAAAATCTTTAGATCCATTATTCATCCTGATCAAAGTTTTTCTGGTAAACCGATGTATCCCTGACTGGCTTCATCAATTGTGGCAGAGGCCTGGCCACAAATCCGGCCGGCCGGGTATTTCGCCCTTCGAGCCCCATGTCACCCAGGTCTTCCCTGGCAGCGCGGGCGTATGCTAATAGTTTTGCCACGATATCCGGATGGCTTGAGGAAACGTCAGTCTTCTCCCGGATATCGGTCGACAGGTTGATCAGCTGCATGTCGCGGCCCGGCTGGAACGTCCCCCAGTGAATATTCTTATACATGGAATCCAGCGGCAACAGTAGTTTCCATTCCCCTGCCCTCACCGCCTGCAGCTGCTCCAACTGATAATAGTAGAAAACTTCTGTCGGAGATGTCGCACCCTTAACAGTCATGAGCTCCCTGATGTCGTGCCCGTCAATGATCCGGTCATCAGGGTATTCAAACCCGACAAGGTTTGCCAGCGTTGGAACGATATCCATGGTGGTTGCCAGTTCCGAAGTTGTCATGCCGGCAGGAATCTGTGCCGGCCATTTCATGATGCAGGGCTCGCGCATTCCCCCTTCCTGGGTACTTCCCTTCGAGCCTGAAAGCGGGGCATTGCTCCTCTCCTGACTCCCTGGGGCTCCATTGTCAGAGGTGAAGATCACCAGGGTATTTTTATCCAATCCGTTTGATTTGAGGTACTCGTTGATCTGACCCACCGACCAGTCCACCTCCTCAACGGCATCACCCAAGATTCCGTTTTTTGATTTGCCGCGGAATGCATCACTCACATGCAACGGGTCATGCACCATGGCATGCGGCAGGTAAATGAAGAACGGCCGGTCTTTATTTTCTTCCATAAATCTAATGGCTTCTTCGGTATACCTTTTGGTGAGGGTATTCTGGTCAGCAGGCGCTTCGATCACCTCTTCATCGCGCATCAGGGGCACCGGGCACCAGCTGTAATCCATATCATTGCTGTAAGGTATTCCATAGTAGGTGTCGAATCCCTGCCGGGTGGGCAGAAACGGCTCCTGGTCACCCAGGTGCCATTTCCCGATACATGCGGTGGCATATCCTTTGCTTTTTAGAATCTCGGCCACCGTGATCTCATCAGGATTCAATCCCTTATTCGATGCTCCAAACAACACCTGCCGTCCCACCACGCCGAAGGGACGACCATTTACGTGCATATTTACCCGTCGAGGGTAACAGCCGGTCATCAGGCTTGCCCTGGATGGACTGCAAACCCCGCTGGAAACATAAAAATCGGTAAACCGAATCCCCTCGGCAGCCATGCGGTCGATGTTCGGTGTCCTGTTCTTTTCGGAACCGTAACAGGCGAGATCGCCGTAGCCCAGATCATCGGCAAAGATGATGATCACATTGGGTAGGTTTTGCCTTCCACAGCGGACGTTCAATAGAAAGAAGCCGAGAAGGACCAGAAGAAATACTGTTTTTTTCATTTTAATATTTTAAAAATATCGGTCCCATTAAACCATTTGAGATCAGATCCCGCTTCCCGATCCAGCGTTTTGCTTCCACAATATCCAAACTTCTGCAATAATTGGATAATAGCGTGGTGTAAATGATTTCGATTTCATTAGTTCCCAATCTCAGACTGGAGCCAATATCGTAATCATGAAGACCATACCACCTGCTGCCCGAACTGTTTCCGTTAATAATTGCTTCTGTAACCCCATCGTTCACCTCTCCTAAACTTAAGCAATTATATTTGGAGTCAGTTAGTTCAAATTTAGTTCTATAGATAATCTTTCCGGCAAAATTGCGGAGCATCGGATCCTCTGATTCCTTAAAGTCTGTCAATTCTTTGAAATGCCGGGAAAATGGCTTCCCCTCTACAGGATAAAACTCAGCATTCCAATCAGTCTCTAATTTTAACGTAACCACTTGGGCTGGTTCCGATTGAGTAATGATTTTATTATCAGTTTGATTTATCGGTTCTGAAATCAGAAAATAGCTCTCCAGGGGATTCAGCTCAATTTCCACGGTATTATCATTAAATCCCATTTGAGTGACTCTGCCATTCTCAGGATTCCATTTCCAAAGTGCCTTCTCCTTCAGATCCATTGAGATTTTCGATCGCAAAGTGCTTCTTCGGTTCGTATTAGTGATGAAAAATATATCCCGGTTATTGAATTTATGATGGATCTGATAAAGCGATCGGTTTGGTTGATGGATCAAAATATCTGGTACGTGTTTAGCCATTTTTAAAAGCTGACCGGTCCAGATGGCGAGATCTGTTCCCGGGTCCGGCGCATTTACAACGGTTACATGTCCTCTATCAGATCTCCATTTGGCAAGATACTTTTGGATGATTTCATCGTTTTCCATGCCTTTTAGGGAACTTGTCCGGACAATACCCGGATCTACAATTATCAACTTGCCGCCCTGAGCCACAAAATTGTCTATTGCTTGAGCAGTTTTCAATTCCAGACTTTTTAGGCTGGTCAGAATAAGGGCTTTATAGCCCATTGGCCCATATTTTAACAACCCCTTCTCAGCAGTTGCTTCCTGCACTATTCTCTCACTTACATAATCGCATGAACTACCATTTTGGCTTATGCCCTGCCATAATTCGAATACATACCAGGGTTCGGTATGAAATTTTTGGCGGATAAGGCCATGTTTGCTCCAGTTATCAGCTTCAGGTGGTAATATGGCTATATCAACGACCGGATCTGACATCTGGAGGACTGCGGATACTCTGGCATCATAATCAATCCATTTTTTAAAATGGGGCCACAGGGTATTGTGCTCACTAAAATAGGTTCCATATCTAACCCAACCCGGGAAACCCGCTTCCGGTGGAGAATAATTAAAGCCGTGTAATACGGAATGGGTAATGCCGGTAATGAAATTCATATCCCCGGCCTGCTTGATCGTTGAGAGAGAAGTTTGAAAAACACCCGCAGTATTGGTCATGGCCTCGCAGCTGATAATTTTCTTTCCCCTCAAATGACCACCTGATGAGGCATATTTATTCCAGATCATGTAGCCATGCACCTTGCTCCAGGTGAAATACTCCTCATCATCAGGTTTAGTTCCCTGCGAATAAAACCAGTTATTGCTTTCCGGTATGTCTACCTTCATGTAACCATCCAGCAAGCCAATCAGCCAGGGTATTCCATAGGCCTGATACCGGCATAGGAGGCCGTGATCGGTACAGAATTGCTGGAATGTTTTGGTGAACCTTTCGTGAAACAGGTCCACCAGGGTTCTGGTATAATCGTAACACACCCGCAAGATCAGATCCCTGAAATTATTATCAGGGACTGGGAATGGGTAAGGATCTTTCTCATAATACAATACAAAAGGAAGATAAGGATCAACCGAATACCCGCAGCGTTTCAGGAATTCACTTTCAAAGTCCTGGCACCAGTTTGATCCTGCCAACTCCATGCTATCAGCAAATAATGCCCTGATCAGCTCGGCGAGCGGGATACCAAGCTCTCGTTCGATTTCCAGTAATCTGTTCAGAAAAGCCTGAACAACATCAGGATTAAAATGATCCATGGTTGGCCCTTCAGCTCCGGGTGTTCCGTGCACAACCTCCCGGTACCCCTTTTGCAATACTCCCCAGGCCAAACGATATCGCCCTTTTGGAACCCGGATAAAAAGTTCAGAATCAGCATCGCTTCTGCTAACATTTATGATTTGGTCAACTGAACTTATTTTATTGGGGATCAAGCGGATGAAAGCCAATTTTCGTGGCGAATGCCTTTCAAGGGAATCGCTGAGATATTCTGCAGGCAAATCGTTTTCCAGGTCCCCAATGGGAATTCTGAATTCCAGGGGTCCTTCAAGATCTTTATAATTGACCGCCATTCTTTCAATAGTCTGATCAGGTGTAAGGAATTTTCCTCCAAATGGCCATCCCGATCCAACCAATAAATCTGCTATCATGCCTCTTTCCCGGGCACCGAGACAAGCTGTCTTCAGCATCTGGATCCATTGAGGGCTAAGCCATTCTAATGGTTCCTGATCCGGTTCCCTGGTGACCGGCGGCATTTTTATCGGATTAATTTCGACCCCGCCAAACCCAGACTCCTGTAACAGATCCAATTCACGAAGCAACTCTTTCTCATTAACCCGATTCCCATTCCACCACCACCTGACGAATGCCCTTGCGTCGGCCGGAGGGTTGGTAAAAGCTTCCATCAAGGCGGTCGACTGCGCTGCTATCGGAGCTGCCGATCCAAGGCACTGCATCAGTATAACCAGCAGGCTGGTTCTTATCAGATCACGCATAGGAAGTTAAATAAGGTATTTACAGTTTATACTAATCTTTAAAGCTATTAAAGGTAACCCAACGACAGAATTATTTGCTCATCAAATTAATAGGATTGTATACTAAGTTCATATGGAAAAACCCTCTCAAAAGGCTATGTGGAGATGCTCGGAGGCAAAATCTGGGTCGAAAGCCAGCCCGGAGTGGGCTCAGCTTTTTATTTTACTATACCCTACATTTGAACTTGCCTGGAAGAACTACCAGTGCTGACGGTTAGGGTGCTCAACTAAATTTAGGTAGATATCATCATGACTGTCCACTTAAAATAGATTGAGTGACAGTTGGTTAGAAAATTGTT
>CAYHCO010000083.1:0-7758 GCA_964355105.1 uncultured Porphyromonadaceae bacterium | reverse complement strand
AGCAGTTTATTAAGGGACGTCGACCATACCGAATAACTTTCCTTGTCTTTTGTGTTTAAGGCAGCCTCATAGAATGATTCCAGCAGAAGGTTGAATTCTTCCAGTGGGTAGTCATTGGTGCGTACCATGGAATTGGACTTGCCTGCAAGGTCGATCCAGTGATTTTCCTCCAGTTGTCCCTTTTTCTGTGCTGCCTCCAGTTTTAACAGGACAGCCCGTGATACTTCTGGCTGTCTGAGGCCATAAAAGTCACGGGCTTCCTGTAAAAATAGGTTCGGGTCGGGATGAAAACGAACCGTTTCCTGACCCATCGCATGAATCAGGCATCCTGATAGAAAAAAAAGCAGAATGCCGGACAGTTTCATTTTCAGAAGGACAGAACGATCCGATGAAATTCAGCTGCATCAAGAGCTGCGCCCCCGATCAACCCTCCGTCGACATCCGGTTTCGAGAATATTTCAGCGGCATTGGAGGCCTTGCAGCTTCCCCCATACAGTATGGTCAATTCTCCGGCGATTCCAGCCCCATAGCGGGCGGCAACGAGGGAGCGAATAAACTTGTGCATTTCCTGTGCTTGGTCCGGGGAGGCAACGACACCCGTGCCAATAGCCCAAACCGGCTCGTAAGCAATGATAACCCTCGAGAAATCTTCATTGTCAAGGTGGAAAAGGCTTTCCTTCAACTGCTTCTCAACAATCTGGTTCTGGATCCCTGCATTCCTCTCATCCAGAACTTCACCGCAGCAGAAAATCGGCCGCATCTCATTCTTAATAGCCTGATTTACCTTTTTAGCCAGAGTGGCGTGATCTTCCTTATAGTAGGCCCTCCGCTCGGAGTGTCCGATAATTACTGCCATAACGCCAACGGATTTGAGCATTCCTACGGATACTTCACCTGTATAGGCGCCGCTTGCATCGGCTGCGCAGTTTTGGGCAGCCAGACAGATTTTTGCCGGATCGATGACCTTGTTGACCTCACCGAGGTGGGTGAACGGTGGTGCTATAGCTACACCAACATTTTCAAGTGCAGGTTGGTCTTTCAGCAATTGCATTAAATCACTCGCCAATTTTACGCCGGCAGCTACATCGGTATTCATCTTCCAGTTTCCGGCTACAATTCGTTTTCTCATAAAAAAATATTTAATAATCAGATTGTTAGACTAAATGTTCTTGATTTTCTTTACCTGTTTGTGATGCCATTTCCCCATGATGGTTCCTCCCTTGAGAAGCATTACGCCCGGATTTGAACGTATCATTGTTTTCAGGGTGGTATTGTCCATCAGGTAAATCGGATAGGCGGCTTTTGCTTTTTCCTTGAATACTTCGAACTCTTCAGGCACGGAGGATGTCAGTCCGTAAACCTTGTACCCTTTAGATATTGCCTTGTTTACCAGGGAATTGATTGATTCCGAATTTTTTAGGTCCGCCTTCTTAAGGTTGTTGTAAATAATCAGGAGAGTATATCCCTGATCGGATAAGATAAGATCTGTAAGGTCTTGTCCATCAGGTGCTAATATGCTGAAGTCATGAATGGGAGGTGTATATCCTTTTTTAACAAGTACTGACTTGGAATCCACGAATTTCCAGGACGCATCGTTCTGTGGGTAATTATTTTGATTGAATTCCTGTGTTTTACCGTCTTTCTCGTAATAGAGTTTCATTCGGAAGGAATCTCTCGGGGCGCCTTCAGGCACCAACATGCTTCGCGGAATGTTTGCCCCGGTTTTATACGGCATGAAATCAATGACCGGCAGGTGGTTCAGGTTGTAAAACTCAAATCCTATCACCAGCAATGCAAAAGCGGCGGCACCATATAGCTGGGCGACCGGCTTAACCAGATTGCGATAGCGGTTGCGGTTGATAACCAGGATAACCACAAATACATCAATAACCACATTTTTCAGAAAGGTTTGCCAATTGGTCAGGACCAGTGCATCACCAAAGCAACCGCAATCCGTTACCTTGTTTGAAATAGCCAGCCAAAGGGTCAGCGGCGTGTAAATGACCATCATGGCTGCAGCCATCCAGGCTGCCCAGTTCACTTTGAGGTTAAGCAGCAGCATAATGCCGATCAGCAATTCGGCTCCGCACATCAGGACCGACAAGGTCAGGCACAGGGGAATCATGAAGTCCATGCCGAAAACCACGAAGTACTCCTCAAATTTTATAGCAGTGCCTATCGGATCCACACACTTGACGAATCCCGAAAAAATGAATAAGGCAGCAACTAGAATCCTGCTGATTGTTTTAATGGCTTCTTTCATGGCTGGTTACTCCTTGAAATCAATTTTTATCAGGGCAAAAACAGCATAATTGATCATATCCATATAATTGGCGTCAATCCCTTCCGATACAAGGGTCAGGCCCTTGTTGTCCTCGATTTGCTTGGTTCTGTATATCTTCATGAGGATCAGGTCGGTATAGGAAGAAATGCGCATCGATCTCCAGGCTTCACCGTAATCATGGTTTTTTGCCTGCATCAGTTTGCGGACGCGGTCGAAGTGCCTGTCGTAAAGCGATAGCGCCTGGTCAGGATCGAGTGTTACCGGAAGTTCATCGTCTGCTTCAAGCTGAACCAGCCCTATGATGCCATAATTAACTATCCCGATGAATTCAGACCGGATATCATCACCGATCATCTGGGCCTTCTTCTGCTCAATGCTCTGTATTCTTTGGGCTTTAATATAGATCTGATCCGTTACTGATTCTGTGCGGAGTATCCTCCAGGAGGTGCCATAGTCTTTCATTTTCTTCTCGAAAATGTCCCGGCACATACTAACTATCTGATTATATTGCAACAGTGTTTTATCCATCTGGCCTGAAATAAGGGTCTAAAATACGAATTGCTGCTGAAAAGCACCGACAAAGTTTTACTTTTATGACCTTATTTCAACAAGCATGCCAATTGCCGGACAAATATTGAAAAAACCTCGATTCTTTAAGGCGGGTGGCCGTTTGTTGCCGTTGGGGAAGCCCCTGATTATGGGGATTATAAATGTCACTCCCGACTCCTTTTACGACGGCGGGGTCAGTCAGACCGCCGACCTGGTCAGGATGAAAGCATCGCGAATGCTTGAGGATGGAGCTGCCATACTCGATATAGGAGCATGCTCCACACGGCCCGGATCAATTGAGCCGGATGAGGAAACCGAGAAAAAGCGGCTGGAAATTGCCTTGACGGAATTGAGGTCTGAATTTCCTGATGCGGTGATATCCATAGATACTTACCGGTCCGGGATTGCGGAATGGGCGGTTAAGGAATACGGTGTTGAAATCATTAATGACGTGTCGGGTGGGAATCAGGATGCCCGTATGCTGGAGACCGTCGGCAGGCTTAAGGTAGCCTATGTGCTGATGCATATGCTCGGGTCACCCCGCACGATGCAGGATAACCCGCAATATGCGGATGTAGTGGGCGATATTTCACTCTTTTTTGCCGGGCAGTTGAGGAAGTTATCAGGATTTGGCATTAGTGATGTGTTCCTTGACCCGGGTTTCGGGTTTGGAAAAACGGGGGATCAGAATTATCTGCTGCTTAACCGCCTCCCGGATTTTAAAATATTTGAGAAACCATTATTGGTTGGTATTTCCAGAAAATCAATGATATACAATGTGTTGAAGAGTGCTCCTCAGTCGGCTCTGAACGGAACGACCGTGATTAATGCGGTTTCCCTGTTGAAAGGAGCCGATATTCTAAGGGTACATGACGTGAAACAGGCATACGAATGCATTCAATTAATTGACAGGTTAAAAAACGACTAAATGAATTTCCTTTTAGAAACGATACGGCTGATCGATCTGATAGATATCGGACTTGTTGCCTTACTGCTTTTTCAGGTATACAAGCTGGCGAGGGGAACCGTTGCGGTTAATATTTTTTACGGAGTTTTTCTTGTTTACCTCGTCTGGTTGATTGTTAGAGCCCTAAACATGCAATTGCTGGGATCGATCCTGGGGCAGGTGATCGGACTGGGACTCATTGCATTGCTGATCGTTTTTCAGCAGGAGGTCAGGAGGTTTCTTCTGGTTCTGGGGACCCGGTATTTCAGGAACGGCAGGTTTTCTTTTGATCATCTTTTTCAACTGGATAGCAAAGGTGCTGCGGGCTGGGATTTCGATGCGGTTGTCCTTGCCTGCGAGAGATTATCGAAAACCCGTACGGGTGCGCTGCTGGTCATCGCCAAGAAGTCGGAGCTCAGGGCCTTTGCGGAAACCGGATGTGAGGTTGACGCCGCAATAACCGCCGAACTGATTGAGACCATCTTCCGGAAGGACAGTCCCTTGCATGATGGTGGTATGATTCTCGTGCGGAATAGGATTTCAGCTGCCCGTTGTGTACTGCCGGTCTCGGAGAATCCGCAGATACCCGTTGGCCTGGGCCTCAGACACCGCGCTGCGGTTGGGATGTCGGAAAATTCAGATTCTTTTGTGATTGTCGTTTCCGAGGAAACCGGGCATATATCTTATGCCAACCAGGGCGAACTGGTCAGAAAAGTAAAGCCGGATGAGTTGAGAAGAGTACTGCCCCTGGTTTTAGGGCAGACTATTTTTTCTTGAAAATGGTTGCCCGGTGCTCCTGACCCTTAAGGATCCTGTCGATATTCTTTTGATGGGTTAATATCAGTAAAACTGCGACAAGCCAGGAAAAAACAATCAGAGGGACATTGTCCACCGGTTCCAGAAACATGACGAACAGCGGGAATGAAATTCCAGCAAGCAATGAACCCAGGCTCATATACTGACTAATAAGCAAGGCTACCAGGAATACGCCGAATGATAGAACGGCACCAAGAGGAAAAAGCGCAATCACGATGCCCAGACCCGTTGCAACACCTTTTCCGCCGCGGAAACCGCTGAAGATCGGGAATAGGTGACCCAGAAGGGCAGCGACGCCAAAACAAATCTGCCAGAAATAAAAAATATCAGTATCCGTTTCGAT
Organism: uncultured Porphyromonadaceae bacterium; assembly: GCA_964355105.1. GTDB lineage: Bacteria > Bacteroidota > Bacteroidia > Bacteroidales > UBA12481 > UBA12481. The sequence goes on along the minus strand of CAYHCO010000083.1, from coordinate 2,820 downwards.
ACCCGGAATCAGAAAAGCCAGTTGAACGGCGAGGAATCCCTTCATCGTATCAATCACCAAAACGGGTATGCCAACTTGCGGACCGAGGTTTCGCATGACGTTTGCAAAGCCCGCATTGCCGCTGCCAAGGTTCCGTACATCAACACCTTTCATCCATTTTCCCAGCCAGACGGCTGAGGAAATTGACCCCATCAGGTAGGCCAAAACGACAAAACTAAGCGATATCCAGATATTCATATATTTCTATATATCATAGACAAAGGTAAAAACAAAGTTGTCAACTCTACAAGAAGAGTTGACAACTTTTTTTTCAATGTTCCGCAAACAGGAACTACAATGCAGCCTGTGCAGCAGCTAATCTTGCAATGGGGACGCGGAAAGGAGAGCAACTTACGTAGTCCATGCCGGCACGGTGGCAGAATCCGACTGAGGAAGGTTCTCCTCCGTGTTCGCCGCAAATGCCAACTTTAAGTTTACTCCTTGTACTCCGGCCTTTTTCAACGGCCATGGTGATGAGCTGGCCAACACCAACCTGGTCGAGAACCTGGAACGGATCATCCTTAAGAATGCCCTTCTGCAGGTAAACGGGGAGGAATTTGCCGGCATCGTCGCGTGAATATCCGAAGGTCATCTGCGTAAGGTCATTGGTTCCGAAGGAGAAGAATTCAGCTGATTCGGCGATTTTATCTGCTACCAGGGCAGCACGGGGAACTTCGATCATCGTGCCTACAAGGTAATCAATGGTGTCGTTCATCTCGGCAAACACCTTGTTTACGGTGTCGCGGGTGATGGTTTCCTGAAGCTTCATCTCTTCAAAGGTTCCGGTTAGCGGAATCATGATTTCAGGTTTGGCTTCAATACCGCGCTTTTTCAGATTCAACGCTGCTTCAATAATAGCGCGTACCTGCATCTCGGTGATTTCCGGATAAGTATTACCCAGACGGCAACCGCGATGTCCGAGCATCGGGTTGAATTCGTGCAGGGATTCAACTTTTGCTTTTACTTCAGCGGGTGATATGCCCATTTCGATAGCCATTTCCTTTTGGTTGGCTTCTTCGTGGGGAACAAATTCGTGGAGTGGCGGATCGAGCAGACGAACAGTTACCGGCAGTCCGGCCATAGCTTCGAAGATCCCTTCGAAATCGCTGCGCTGGATCGGGAGTAGTTTATCAAGAGCTTTTCTGCGACCGGCTTCGTCGTCGGCAAGAATCATCTCACGGACAGCTTTGATACGGTCACCTTCGAAGAACATATGCTCGGTGCGGCAGAGTCCGATACCAACGGCACCGAATGCACGGGCAACCCGTGAATCATTGGGCGTATCGGCATTGGTCCTGACCTTCATCCTTGAATATTTGTCGGCCAGTGTCATCAGTTCACCAAAGTCGCCGCTCATCTCAGGAGTTATGGTTTTGATTTTTCCATCAAATACTTCACCGGTTGAACCGTTCAGGGAGATCCAGTCGCCTTCGGCAAGTTCTTTACCGCCGACTTTGACGGTACGTTTTTTATAATCGATCTGCAGGCTTCCTGCACCTGATACACAACATTTTCCCATTCCGCGGGCAACCACTGCAGCGTGGGAGGTCATGCCTCCGCGGGCTGTAAGGATACCTTCGGCAACGTTCATGCCTTTAAGATCTTCAGGGGATGTTTCGATACGAACCAGAACGATTTTCTTACCGGCTGCAGCCCATTCTTCGGCTTCGTCAGCGTGGAAAACGATCTGACCGGTAGCAGCTCCCGGAGAAGCCGGTAAACCTTTTGCAATGACCGTTGCGCTCTTCATGGCGGCTTTGTCAAATACCGGGTGGAGTAATTCGTCGAGCTTGTTCGGTTCTACACGTTTCAGGGCGGTTTTTTCATCGATAATGCCCTGACGGAGCATATCCATGGCGATTTTCACCATGGCAGCACCGGTGCGTTTGCCGTTACGGGTCTGCAGCAGCCAGAGCTTGCCATCCTGCATGGTGAACTCAAGATCCTGCATATCTTTAAAATAGTCTTCAAGTTTCTGCTGTGTCTCGTTCAGTTCCTTAAAAACAGCCGGCATGGCTTCTTCCAGTGATGGGAATTTTGCGGCGCGTTCAGCTTCCGAAACGTTAGCCAATGCTGCCCAGCGCTGCGATCCTTCTTTGGAGATCTGCTGCGGGGTACGGATACCGGCAACCACGTCTTCACCCTGAGCATTGATCAGGTATTCACCGTTGAAAATGTCTTCACCGGTACCTGCGTCACGCGTGAAGGCAACACCAGTACCTGAATTTTCACCCATGTTTCCGAAAACCATGGCCTGGACGTTCACTGCCGTTCCCCATTCATCCGGAATACGGTTGAGCTTGCGGTAATAAATTGCGCGGTCGTTGTTCCAGCTGTTGAATACGGCCATAACTGCGCCCCAGAGCTGCTCCCATGGATCGGTCGGGAAATCGTTTCCGGTATTTTTCTTAACAGCTGCCTTGAACTTCTTAACGAGGTCTTTCAGGTCATCAACAGTCAGGTCGGTATCGAGTTCAACGCCTTTGTGTTCTTTTACTTCGTCGATGATCACTTCAAAAGGATCCATATCTTCTTTGGAAGCCGGTTTCAGTCCCAGAACAACGTCGCCGTACATCTGAACAAAACGACGGTAAGAATCCCATGCGAAACGGGCGTTGCCGGTTCTCTTGATCATGCCTTCCACTGCGTCGTCATTCAAACCCAGGTTCAGGATGTTATCGATCATGCCCGGCATGGAAGCGCGCGCACCTGAACGAACTGACCTCAGACATGGGTTTTCATTGCTGCCGAAGTTGGTGCCGGTGATGGTTTCAACCTGAT
>CAYHCO010000082.1:6599-7981 GCA_964355105.1 uncultured Porphyromonadaceae bacterium | reverse complement strand
GCATCAGGCGCCCTGGCATGGATGCTCATCGAGAGCCTTCATCAGGGGAAAGCCACAGCACTGGGATTTGCCAGCGGAATCCTCGCAGGTTTGGTTGCAGTAACTCCGGCAGCCGGAGTGGTTCAGCCTTATGGGGCCATGATCATCGGTCTCCTCGCATCGCTCACCTGCTACCTGGCTATTATGCTGAAGAACAGGCTTGGATACGACGACAGTCTGGATGCATTTGGAATCCACGGGATTGGCGGGATCACCGGAGCCATCCTGTTGGTATTCTTCATCAGACCCTCCTGGATGACTGAAGCCGCAGCGGCGGCTGGCGGAACCTGGACCGTCTGGAATCAGCTTGGCGTGCAAGCTTTGGCTGTGTCAATAGCCATTGCTTATGCAGCCATCATGACCTGGGTTCTGATCTTTCTTATCAATAAATTCGTCAGGTTTAAAGCATCGGAAGAAGATGAAATGGCCGGTCTCGACCGCTCTTATCACGGCGAAAGAGGATACGGCATGCTGAATCCGAGCTAAATCAATCCTAATTCCTCGAATATGAAGCTAATAACGGCAATCATCAGGGAAGTTCAGCTCGACAAGGTGCGTGAGGCGCTTATCGAAGCCGACATAAAAAGAATCACGGTCAGCCGCGTTTCCGGCCACGGCCAGCAAAGGATCGAAGAAATGTATCGCGGACAGATCATCATTCCCGATCTGATCCCGAAAATCAAGATCGAGATTGCGGTTAACGATGCATTTGTTGATATTACGGTGGATGCCATCCTGAAATCTGCCCGAACTGACGGTACTGAAGGGCGCGTCGGTGACGGGAAAATCTTCATTACTCCGCTCGAGGAGTGCATTCGCATCAGGACTGGCGAAAGAGGTGGTACGGCAATCTGAGAAACCAATACCGAAAATATCCCCCCCCTCTAAACCTTATAGGTTGGACGCAGTCTAAAGTTTGTCTCTAATAAGACTGAAACCAGAAACGCAATTTATCTTATCCAACCTTTTAAAATGAAAATCTCCTCTCTCCTCGTCTTTTCGTCTTTTTGTCTTCTTCTCGGCGCCTGCAGCAAAGGTCCGAAACCCGCGACTGCCTTTACTTTCGAGCCAACCAGCGCCCTGGCACGCGACACGGTTAAATTCACCAATCAAACAACCAATGCTGATACATACAGCTGGACTTTCGGCGACGATTCCGTATCGACCCAGGAAAATCCCGGACATATCTATATGAAGGGGGGCACCTACAACGTCACCCTTACCGCTACCGGAATCGGCGGCACCAATGCTGCCAGTCAGACCGTTACAATATTACCGTCCGTTACCGGTGGATGGACAAGCACCTTTACGACCCAGCAGCGCGACATTACCGGCTCATTGAC
>CAYHCO010000082.1:4754-6499 GCA_964355105.1 uncultured Porphyromonadaceae bacterium | reverse complement strand
GCAAGTTATGGTCCGCTGTGGCTGATATCTTTAATGATTTCCGTGTGGCCGCCGGGGAAAATAATTCAACACTCCGCTCGATTAATTCAGCGATATTCAGAGACACCGGATTCAACCTGAACTTCTCCGACTGGCTTCTCGACCATTGTAAAAGGTTTTCCAGCAGACTGAGTGTTCTGTGAGAAGCTTTTTTTAATTCTGTCATTAACCGAGTTCTTTCCTGATCACTCAGGTCGTATTCTTCGCTGGTCAGCACATCAAGTATTGGCGTGAAATTTCCGATGGGGCCGCGCAGGTCATGGGCTATGATCGAGAAAAGTTTATCCTTGGTTATGTTTGCCTCACGAAGCTTTGACTCACTCTCCAACAATTCGTCACTGATCTTCTTCTTCTCAGTGATGTCCTCTTTTATAGCGATGAAACTGGTAATTTCACCATGACTGTCTATGATCGGTGAAATGGTTGACGACTCCCAATACAGCTCCCCGTTTTTTCTTTTGTTATGAAACAGTCCCTGCCACTGACGACCCTCACTGATGGTCTCCCATAGCAACTTATACTCCGAATCAGGTGTTTCGCCAGACTTGAGCATCCTCGGATTCCTTCCAATCAGCTCTTCCGGCAGGTATCCTGTTGTGTCAACAGCCTTTGGATTGGCATATTCAATATTTCCGTTTAAATCAGTTATGACGATGCTCACAGGGCTCTGGTTCATAGCCTGTGAAAGCTTGCGCAGTTCTGACTCCGCTTTTCGGCGAAGGGTGATATCATGAACGATTCCGATCGAACACCACACATCATTAAATTTTACGGCCGACAAAGAAAGCTCGATCGGGAACTCCCTGCCATCCTTGTGACGCGCAAAAAGTTCCACTGTCCGGCCGATCGCACCGCCCTGTCCGGTTTTTTGAAAAACCGGAAATGCATTTTGATGGGCCGACATAAATCGTTCCGGCACGATGGTCCGGTGCAGGTTTGTTCCCAGCACTTCCTCACTGGAATAACCCAGTGTGGCAGATGCGGCCTCGTTCCAGAAAGTAATGTTGCCTTCGCCATCGAGCATGATGATAGGATCCCTGACGGATTTTGTGATCGCGTGAAGCAGTATTTCCTGTTCGTTGAGTAGATCTTTTATCGACTTGCTTTCCGTGACATCCCTCGCCACCGCATACAGGAACCTGAAATCCGGAGTGGCTTTGGCTTTCCATTCAAGCCATCTGATGGAGCCATCCTTATGCAGGTAACGGTTAACGAAATTCAGTGTTTCCCCACCAGCCAGTTGCTTTGCAACTTCATCCTGCGTACGACCTATATCCTCAGGGTGAAGGAACTCGGTAAAATTTCTTCCTTTAACCTCGTCCAGGGTATAACCTAACGTAACCTCCCATGCCGGATTCAATTCAAGAAAGATGCCTTCCCCGGAAACAATGCAAAACAGGTCGGGACTCATTTGGAAAAACAATTCCATTGTTGATCCAAACCCGAATTCATGCAAGTTACCCTTGAAGTCAAGTATATTATCCATCATTATAAGTTCCCTTCCTGTACAAAGGAACGATTAATTGGAGAGTTATTGAACAGCCAGGAAGCTGTTTATTATCTCTGTAAGAAATGAAGGCAGGAGGCCCAAAAACAGGATCCCGATGAAAACTAATCCTAAAACTAGATTACCTGCAGGCGGCAACCCAAAATACCGTGCGCTATCCGATGGGGTAAACATGGTTTTTATTACCCTCAGATAATAG
>CAYHCO010000082.1:2537-4654 GCA_964355105.1 uncultured Porphyromonadaceae bacterium | reverse complement strand
GCGATAAAAAGGATGATGAAATATTCTTCCCTCTCTCCCGTATGGTTCTTAAAGTACCCGTAAGAGATAATCGTGATGAGCAGGCTTACGCCAAATATCACTCCCAATAATAGCAGGCTGAATCCATCCATGATCAGCAGCGGCTCCTGTTTGCAGGGAATGCCCGGTGCAACGACAAAAAGGGACGCGATAGCCGCCAGAAACATCACCACGGAGAAAACATAAGTCACCTTGAAATTCCTGGATACCGTAATGGTAAGCATCATGATGATCGGAGCACTGGCTATGACCATCAGCGGAAGGAGACACAGGAAATCAATCTTTGTCATAAATCTGCCTTTTCTTGAATGGTGAGTATCTTCGTTACTGCGGATTTCGATGAATTGAGTACGGTTTGCGGAAACAGTCCCAGAAAGAAGATCGCAACTACCATGACTCCCAGGATAATGGTTTCACGCACGGTGAGGTCTTTAATCTTCTCCATGGAATTTTGCTTCCCGAAAAACACCTTTTGCAGAATCCTCACTGAATAAACTGTGGCTGCAATGAGTCCAAGTGATGCCAGTGAAGCAAAAAGGATGTTCGACTTGAAGGTCCCGACGAGGATCAGGAATTCGGCAATAAAATTGCCCATTCCCGGAAGTCCGAGCGATGCCATCACGAAGATCAGCCCCATGCTGCCCATCAAAGGGGCCTGGGTCCAAAGTCCTCCCATGTAGGTAATTTCGCGGGTATTCATTCTTGAGGCAAGCATTCCGGCAATCACAAACAGGGCGCCAGTACTGATGCCGTGTGCAACAATCTGCATCACAACTCCCTGATAAGCAAGTTCATTCGCTGCAAAAACACCCAGTACGATGAATCCCATGTGATTCACGCTTGAGTACGCTACCAGCCGCTTGAGGTCGGTCTGGGCAAAAGCCAGCTTGGCCCCGTACAAAATCCCCACAATCCCCAGAATCATGCCGTAAGGTGCGAATGTTTCCACCGCATTCGGAAAAACGGGCATCACGAAACGCAGCAGACCGTACGCGGCAGTCTTCGACATGACCCCGGCAAGGATCAGTGTGCCGGCCATAGGCGCCTCGGTATACGTATCGGGCAGCCAGCTGTGGAACGGCACAACCGGCAATTTCACCAGGAAACCGGCGAGGAACCCTCCCATCAGCAGCATTTCCATGGTCGGTGTCATCACCGTGCCCAAAAGATGCTGATAATCAAAAGTATAAACACCGGTATTATGGCCGTGTACCAGGTACAGCCCCAGTATCGCGAGGAACATCAGCAAACCGCTGGCCTGCGTGAATAAAAAGAATTTGTAGGAAGCATTGATCCGCTTTTCATTGCCCCAGATGCCGATCAGGAAATACATCGGTATGAGCATTACTTCCCAGAAGAAGTAAAACAGGAACAGGTCCATCGAAAGGAACACCCCGGTAATTCCGGCCAGCGTCCATAATAGGTTGAAATGGAAAAATCCCGACCGTTCACTCACTTCTTTCCAGGAAATCAGAACGGCAACCAGACCGATAAAGAAAGTCAGGATCAGCATCAGCAGACTCAGCCCATCCAGGGCAAGATGAAAATTTACCCCAAACCTGGGAATCCATTCCGCATTGAATTCAGCAATCCAGCCATCGCCCGTTCCCTTGCCCGCAAGTAAAGTCAACAGAACGATAAGATCCAGCAACAGGGTGCCTGCCGAAATCAGCCGCGGAATCAGTGTGCTCCATTTCCCGGCTATCCAGGCGGCAGCGCCGCCTGCCAGTAATATGACGATTAGATAGGTCAGGATCATAGGTTTAGCATAATGGTTAATAGTAAGATGATACCCGCAACCATGACCATGACGTACCACCTGAGCTTGCCGTTCTGGGTCCGGCTGAGCAGTGTGCCCGAATAGCTTGCGGCCTGGGCCATGGAGGAGTAAAACTTATCGATGAAATCCTTTTTGTCGATATTGGACAGCCAGACCAGCGGTGAAACAAAGATTCTGTTGTAAAGCCGGTCGAATCCCCATCCCTGATAAAAGAATTGGCTGAGATGGCCTTTTTCAATGATATCGGAAGAAATTGTTTTCTTCTTGAAAATCAGATACGCCAGGTAGATACCCGTCA
>CAYHCO010000082.1:0-2437 GCA_964355105.1 uncultured Porphyromonadaceae bacterium | reverse complement strand
CCGGCGGTGATCAGCGGCAGGGCCGAAAGAGATGCTCCCCCGATGAGGAACGTCCAGAAAACCAGCGGCATCTTCTTCCGCAGTCCGCCCATCTTATGCATGTCGTGTTCCTCATGCAGCAGCAATATGATGCTTCCGGCCCCGAGGAAGAGCAGGGCTTTAAAGAAAGCATGGATCATGAAGTGAAAAATGGCGGCCGACCAGGCACCCACGCCGAGCGCCAGAAACATGTATCCGATCTGACTGATGGTGGAATAGGCCAGCACCCGCTTCAGGTCGTGCTGGGTAAGAGCGCTGAACCCCGCTATCAGCAGGGTGGCTGCTCCTATCACGGCAACGGTTGTCTGCACAAAAGGAGCCAGGATAAACAATGCGTTCGTACGGGCAATCAGGTAAACACCGGCAGTTACCATGGTGGCGGCGTGGATAAGTGCGCTCACGGGCGACGGGCCCGCCATGGCATCAGGAAGCCAGGTCTGGAGAGGCAGCTGTGCCGATTTTCCAAGCGCTCCGCCCAGGAGCAGGAGGGCGGACGCAACCGCAAGCGGCGATCCGGAACTCCATTTTTCAGGCAGCTGGTGCATCAGGGTATCGATATTCAGTGTGCCGAAGGTGATGAACAGCAGGAAGAGACCGAGGATCATGAAAGTATCGCCGATACGGGTAACAATAAAAGCTTTGCGGGCCGCATAATCATTTTCGGGATCCTTATACCAGAATCCGATCAGCAGGTAACTGCACAGCCCCACGCCTTCCCAGCCCAGATACATCAGCAACAGGTTGTTCGACAGCACAAGAATCAGCATGGAACCGACAAAAAGGTTCATATACGAGAAGAACCGGGCGAATCCTTCATCCCCCCACATGAATTCCACCGAGTACAGGTGAATGAGGGCGCCCACAAATGTGATGACAAAACAGAACACGAGCGACAGGGCATCAAGCCTGAAAGCAATATCGGCACTGAATCCCCCGGTATTGAGCCAGTTATAAAGGGTAGCGGTATAGGCACCCCCGTCAGGGGGAAATGACAGGAATTTTATTCCGGCGATTATGGTGATCAGGGCGGAAAGTGTCACGGATCCGACTCCCAGAAAGGCAACCGCTTTTCGTGGGAGCACCCTGTTAAACAGCACTATAATCAGGAAGCTTAACAGCGGCAGAACCGGAATAAGCCAGATAAATGTTGTCATTTTCTATAAATTTTCATTCTCCTTAGGGTCTCTCAATCTTCTCATCGCATCTGCATCGAGCGTCCGGAAATGATGATACATCTGAAGTATCAGCGCTAAACCCACCGACACTTCAGCGGCGGACACAGTAAGTATAAAAATGAACATCACCTGTCCGTCGGCCTGCCCCCAGTGTGCACCCCCCATGATGAAGACCATGGCGGCGCTGTTCAGCATCAGTTCGATGGACATCAGCATGAATATGATATTGCGGCGCACCAGCAGCCCGACCAACCCGATCAGGAAAAGCACTCCCGCAAATAATATCTGAACTCCCAATGATACGGTAAGCATGGCTTCAATTCTTTTTAGGTGGTTTAACCAGGAAGCGATGGGTGACCTTCTTCTTCTGCTTGCCAAGATGGTAAGCCCCGACAATCCCCGCAAGCAGCAGGATGGCCGACAGTTCGACTGCAATCAGGTAGGTAGTGAAAAGCTTGATCCCGACAGCCTTCGGGCCCACGACTATTGCCGCACCCTTTTCGAAATGGAAACCTTTCAGTGCCATGGCGAAAAGAATAAGCACAACCACGGCCAATATGGACGGGATCAGGAACATGCGGGGATGAAGCCATTTATTTTCCTGCTCCTCCTGCAGACCAACATTAAGCATCATCACAACAAAGATGAAAAGTACCATGATGGCACCGGCATACACGATTACCTCAAGCGCGGCAATGAAAGGAGCGCCCATGGTATAAAAAATCACTGAAATCGAGAGCAGCGAAAGGATCAGGTATAGCAATGCGTGAATCGCATTCTTGTTGGTGACCGCCAGAATGGAGGAAAGGATAGCCACCGCTGCCGTGATATAGAATATTGTGTTCATTCGGTTGATTCTCTTTATTGATTCAAATCTTCCATCCCAAGGGTCCAGCAAAAATATTTAAAAGTTCTTTGTAGAAATGATCCCACTTAAAATCTTTCATTACTAAAGTTATCCGAATTTCATCAAGTAAGTCGACTTGAGCTATAACTTCCAGGTTAGCCATTTCAAATCGTTATATTGGTCTTTTCGGTAAAAAAGAAATGCCTCCGGGGTGGTAAGCCCGATGCCGTGGAATTCGGGTATCAAAATAAATCGCCCGGATTGATCTTCAGGAATTCGATCAATGGCATCCCACTTCTACCGATCAGTAAAATGCGGTGGGGTTGAAAACGTTTCTGGAAAGCGTCCATGCCTTTGCGTTTGTGGCCTTCCCCGG
>CAYHCO010000081.1:6445-8012 GCA_964355105.1 uncultured Porphyromonadaceae bacterium | reverse complement strand
ACTGCCAACTGCCTATTTCAATTGTTAAGTTTATCACAGCCAAAAAGGCCGTATCTTTACCTGATTATTAAAAGTTGCACATAATGAATCAATTAGGTAATCCTCACACTTTCCATATCCCGGTAATGGGCATTGGATACTCCATCGATACAGCTGTGAGGGTGGCTCCATACGGAATATCTTCAGTGATATCCCTGGTGGATGACATGCTGATGGAAAAGATGAGAGAATTTTACAGCCATAAATTGAATATCCCTTTTCAACCGATATCCAAAAAAATTAAAGACTTCAGGGCCAAGCGTATAACTTCCTATCTGAACCTGGTGGATACCATGGTTAAAGAGAAATTCGAAGAGATCAAACATTCTGCCATCGGCAAGAAGGAGGAGTTCGACCGTTATATCGATATGCTGCCTGATTTTTCGACCATTAAGTCGGAATTCAATGCCCTGGTGGCATCAAAAGCCAGCCTGGGCGAGATCAGGCAATGGGCTCAGAATCATCTTCGTCCGGGGTCTATCGATGTGAATATCATGACTAAGCTCGACAAGGAGAATTACTCCCACGGGGAAACCCTGTCTGGTGAATTCAACGATGCTCATGCCGCGCTCAGGGGTTTTGCGGAGAGTAACCTGGAGTCTTCAATCGTACTTTCTGCAGGGATGAATCCCCGCCTATATGCCTATCTGGAAAATTTCGATGATTTTTATCCAGATCAGAACGGATTCATCAAAAAGAAAATTGTCCTGAAAGTGAGTGATTACCGCTCGGCAATTATTCAGGGTAAATTCCTGGCTAAGAAGGGTATATGGGTTTCTGAGTACCGTGTTGAATCCGGTCTGAATTGCGGCGGACATGCTTTTGCTTCCGACGGGGCGCTGCTGGGTCCCATCCTCGAGGCATTCAAGAATTCAAGGGAAGAGCTTACTCGTGAAGTATACCAGATATGGTCGCAGGCATTGATTTCCAAGAACCGCCCGGTGCCGGCCGAAATACCACAAATGAAAATCACCGCACAGGGTGGGGTGGGTACAGCCGATGAACAAGGATTTCTGATGGATTATTACGGTCTGGATTCGGTGGGTTGGGGATCCCCGTTCCTGTTGGTACCGGAAGCCGTAACCATGGATGACGAAACCCGCCGTCAGTTGATCGCTTCGACGGAGGACGATATTTACCTCAGCGGAATATCGCCGCTGGGAGTGCCTTTCTATTCGCTGAAGGGCAATTCCAAGGATGTTGAGAAAGAAGCCCGCATCATACAAGGAGAACCCGGAAGTCCGTGCCCGAAGCGCTATGCTTGTCTGGATACCGAATTTACCGAGAAACCGATATGTACCGCCTCACGCGAGTACCAGCAATTGAAAATCGATCAGCTCGACCATCTCAATCTCGACACGGCCGCCTATCAGAAGAAGTACGATACGATCGTGGAGAAATCATGCATCTGTGTCGGCCTGGGTACCGCATCACTGCTGGCAAACGATTTGAATCACAGGGCTGAAGGGCCAGGCGTGTCTGTTTGTCCGGGGCCAAACCTGGCCTATTTCACGCGTGAAGTCAGCCT
>CAYHCO010000081.1:1912-6345 GCA_964355105.1 uncultured Porphyromonadaceae bacterium | reverse complement strand
ACTTTTACGTACCTCGCCTGGGCCCCGAAAAGCAGGGTTTCGAAATAGCGCACTCCGTCATTGATCGTTGCTCGGTCGGGGAAATTATCGATTACCCCCATCATCTTATAATCTTCGCCATCGGTGGAGATGTAGAAACTGATCTCAACCGGGTGGAAAATCCAGACTGAAAGGCTCTGAAGGAAGCCTGAGGTGATGCGCCAAACCGGCATCTGACGGCCAATATCGACAACTACCTCCATGTCCTTGCCCTCAAACCCCTGCCATCTTCCATCTGTGAAATCGGCACTTCCGTTTTTTCCGTCAACCAGCGCCATTCTACCGCCGGCCTTGAAATTGGGCGAATAACTGCCATCAACTTTTTTCCCCAGGTAATCGCGCTCAAACGGTGGTGCCAGGTATTGAACCTGAAGCCTCGGAGATTGCGGATCAAGGGAGCTTTTGTAAAAATCTGCAGCGGCGGTCTCACTTTCAGCTACTCCCGCCTTGAAAGCTTTAGCCCTGATACGAGAGGTACGGTAAATCGTGAAAGGCTTCTTGTAAAGCTCGGAATTGATGCGCGGCTCGGTTCCGTTGAGGGTGTAATGAATATCGGCGCCCTCTGAAATACAGCTCAGCTCAACCTGCGCCTGACCACGGAACATCCGGTTGCCGGCCCTGATTGAAGGCATAAATAATTTTTCGGTGCCGAGGGGTTTTAACAGATTTTCCTGTTCAACCATGACTGCAGTCGGCCTGTTTGCCTGCGCCAGTCCCCAGATTTTTTCCGGATCGGAACCCATTTTAAAGGTTAGCTCGCCCCCCTTCATGATATCGGTATAGGTTACGAATGAATTCATATATTCCTTGCCGTTCAGCGAGGCCGACTGGATGTAATGGTTTTTACTTCCGGATCCCTGCGATTTGATAATAAATTTCTTACCGTTGGCCAGTGTGATCTCCGCCTTGTCGAAAACAGGGCTTCCAATCACATATTGATCCTGACCGGGGCAGACCGGATAAAATCCCAATGCACTGAAAACGTACCAAGCTGATAACTGACCGCAATCGTCATTGCCACAGAGTCCGTCGGGCGTTGACTTATAAAACTCGTTGATTGCCCTTTTTACCATCTCCTGTGTTTTCCAGGGAGCACCCGCATAATTGTATAGGTAGGGCATATGATGGCTCGGTTCGTTTCCGTGAGCATACTGACCGAATATCCCCTCGAAATCAGACACGCTGCTCCGGGTCCCCTTCTGTACCGTGAAAAACGAATCGAGTTTCTGAATAAACTCTTTATCACCGCCTGACAACCTGATGAGGTCTGGAATATTCTGGGGTACGTAAAAACTGTAATGCCATGAATTGGCTTCTGTAAAATCCCCCTGATCCAGCATCGAAACCTTGAACGGATCAAAAGGGGTAAGCCACTGGCCGTCAGCATGCCTCGGGCGCATCAATCCGGTCGACGGATCAAAAACATTCTGATAATATTGCGATCTGCGGATGTACTCCCGGTATTCATCTGTTTTTCCCAATGATTTGGCAACCTGGGCAATACACCAGTCGTCATAGGCGTATTCCAAAGTTTTGGATACCGAATTGGTGGAAGCTTCTTTTGGTAAAAACTGATATTTCCGATAAGAATCTATGCCTTCGGTGTTTTGAGCACCACTCGCCAGCATTGCTTCAAAAGCCTTGTCAACATTAAAATCCTTGTACCCTTTCAACAAAGCGTCGGCGATAACCGGCACCGCATGATAACCGATCATGCAATTGTTTTCGCAACCGGCAAGCTCCCAAACCGGCAGCAATCCCGTCTGCTCGTAGTGCCTGATCATGGTCTTGATAAAATCCTGATTCCGTGCCGGATCGATCAGGTTAAACAGCGGATGCACCGCCCGGTACGTGTCCCAGAGTGAAAATACAGTGTAATAATCGAACCCTTCTCCCGAGTAAACCAGGTGGTCCATTCCCCGGTACTGGCCATCGACATCGGAGTAAAGGTTCGGTGTCAGCAGCGCATGATAAAGAGCAGTGTAAAATATTTTCTGCTGATCGCCTGATCCACCGGAAACCTTGATTTTATTCAATTCGGCATTCCAGGCGTTCTCGGCTTTGTTAACAATTTTCTCAAAATCCCAACCCGAAAGCTCGCTGTCGAGATTTTTACGCGCTCCTTCGGCACTGACAGCCGACAGGGCAACCTTGACCATAATTTCCTTGCCTGCTTTGGTTTTGAAAGGGAACATGCCTTTTGCCGATTTGCCCTTGATTTCTTTGCTTCCGCCTGCGACCGCTCCGTTGAGGTACAGGGAAGGGGTCCCGAAGGGTTCTGAAAACCGTGCAACAAAATATACGTACTGATCAGAAGCCCAGCCCTGTGAATGTCGCAGTCCCTCAATCTCAGTTTCACTTATCACTTTGATGTAGCAATCTTCCAGCGGCTTGTCGCCGTTCATGATCCCGTGCTGTAGATCGAACAATATCCTGCTGTCATCGGATTTTGGAAAGGTGTAACGGTGCAGCCCCACACGTTTTGTGGCGGTCAGCTCAGCCTTGATTTTATAATCCTCCAGGAAAACAGTGTAATATCCGGGGGAAGCTTTCTCGCTCGAATGTTTATACCTTGATTTATACCCCTCGGCGGAGTTGTCATCCCCGCGCAGGCTGGGATCCCCTGCCGATGCACCTTTCTCGCTGGAAACCGGAAGCACAAGGATATCTCCAAAGTCGGCCACACCAGTGCCGCTGAGGTGGGTATGTGAGAATCCGAGTATCACCGAATCCCGATAGTGATATCCGCTGCAGCACCCGTCGTTATAGGTGTCGGGGCTCAACTGGACCATCCCGAAAGGCATGGAGGGACCCGGAAAGGTATTTCCGGTGGCATCAGTCCCGATAATTGGATCAACCAGGGCGGTTAAATCACTGCTGTCCTTATTCTTACAGGCGCTAAAAAGAACAGCAATGATGAAATATATCGCATATCTTTTTCTCATCGATGCCATAAAATATATCTGTAATCTGTAATCCGGTTTCTTTTACAAAGTAAAATTATCTTGTCTGAACTAACGAACCTCAGCGGCATTTCTTATCAACACCATCGCACAACCTCTCTGCAACGGCACCTCAACCTTTAGGGCATCTCCAGTGCCCGTCAGGGAAAGACTCCTGGTCGTCGCTTGTCCGGGGTAAATCGCTACCGCTTTCAGATTTCCTTTTATGCCGGGGACATTTCGGATGATTACCGTTGCAACCCCGTCCTTCGGACCGAACATGACCGGAATGGCCCATCCGCCGCGGATTTCAAACAGGTTTGCTTTTGCGTTCTTACCTTCAACGGCTATACAGTGCGGTTCGAGCACCCATTTTTTGCCTTTCAGGACTTCCAGAAGAGGACCGTAATCCAGATATTGCCTGTCGACCCAATCGCTGGGTAAAAGGGAATGGTCATTACCCGGGAAAGGTGCCATCGGATAGACCCCGAGGTATAGGTACCTTTGAAAAAACGCATCAGGATCAGGCTTCAGATTTTGTTCCTCGCTCGTCCACCCGAGAACCGGCCTGCGCACCCCCATCATGGCGGTCAGGTTTAACGGGGACCCTCCATAAGTGAATTCATCGAAATAACCGTCGGTCTGCCTCAAAAGATCTATCCGTTTGTCATGATTGTTGATAAAAATGACCTTGCCTGATGCGTGCATGAGGGGGCCAAGCTGGTTTAACAAACTGTGCCACGACAGCAGGAGTGAACGGGTTGGCTGGTTGCCGAACCAGCTGACTCCGTCATCACGCTGTTCATTATACATTCTCAGCCAATCCATCCGGTCGATGCAGATCCCTTCAGCATCAGGAATCTTTTCAATATGTGTTTTGGCTTGTTTGAGGAGGAAATCCTGATATGCCGGTTCGCCCGGATCCATGATGATCCCATTGCCCCAGGTGTAATAAGGTCCGTTGGGCCGCGACTTCGGATAAAAGGCCAGTTTGTCCTGGGTAACCGCTCCCGGAACGTGAAGAATAGCCTCTGAAAGCTTGCGATACAAAAAGTC
Organism: uncultured Porphyromonadaceae bacterium; assembly: GCA_964355105.1. Classification (GTDB taxonomy): domain Bacteria; phylum Bacteroidota; class Bacteroidia; order Bacteroidales; family UBA12481; genus UBA12481. Next base: position 2,308 of record CAYHCO010000081.1, on the reverse strand, counting down.
GTCGGCATTGCGCCAGAGATCCTGATCGGTAGCTCCACTGGATTTTGGGGCGGGATCGGTAATGTTGGCGCCGAATTCGGTTACGTTAAAATAGCTCAGCACATGAAAACCCTGACTTTTCATTTTTGCAGCATAACCTCTCATGTCCCCGATGGAAGTTGTGCCCCCGCCGTACCTTGGCCACCGCGTCGTATCAGATGCCACCGGCGGAATAAACATCCCCATGTACGGAAAATCGAAACTTGCCTTCCAGTTTACGCCGAAAGCCATGTTTTTCATCTTCTGCTGATCAAAAGCTGTTTCCAGTGACGAGTAAGCTCCCGTTCCGGCGATGTCATCAGCCAGCGGAATATTTGGATTGAAATAGCCGGGGTAATTGGCAGTCATCCAGCGCAA
>CAYHCO010000081.1:0-1812 GCA_964355105.1 uncultured Porphyromonadaceae bacterium | reverse complement strand
GTATCATTTATAAAAGGAATAGGTATCAATGGATCGCTCCAATTGCCAGTGATGTCCGACGGTAATATTCCCATAGATGATTGCTGTTCAGACGATTGCTTCTTTATTTCACCCAGTCGCGGATCACCCCAGGCGGTCCAGAATTTTGCGCTGCCTGCATCCGGATAGATAATATGTGTTTCTATCGGGGTGGTCCATGGCCCCTGCAGACCGGTTATTTCGATATCCCATTTCAGGCTGCCTTTTCCTGTGTGGAACCGGTCGGTAACCATACACGAATTTCCGGTGGCAACCGAAACCCATTTCCTTTTAAAGCTGACCTGGTCACCCTTTCGTGTGACCTTTATTTTACCCTCAGGCTCACAATTTGCCAGTCTGCTGAATGCCTTGACAGTACGAACCTGATTATTTGCGGCAAACTCCATCCGGGTAACTTCGCCCTTCCCGTTCACACTCACCGCCATTCCAGGTATCCTGAACTCATAATCCTTCTGATCGGCAGTTTTGCAGGCACTCATCAGGGCAAAAAGCAAGAAAATTTTCACAATCGTTTTCATTGGTATTTTTTTTGCAAAGGAGAAAGTCGGAAGTTATAGATTCCAATTAAGAGTTCCGAATTCCGAGGTTGGAGATTCAGGTCACCATGAAGTTATTCCTCCATACTTCACGAATACTTGATATTAATAATTCGGCATTCGGCATTCTCAATTCGAATCTCAACTTTTCAACTTTATTTAACAGCCCTCCACCCATAATCAACATATTCACTCTGGATCTGATCGCCGTAAACCCTGATCAGCATAAACCCTTCCTCCAGCGTTCCCAGCGCACCGCCCCACCAGCCGGCCGATACCGCCCCGCCGGTAATGAAATGAACGCCATCCATGTAAAGGTCTTCATAATAATGCTGATGTCCCTGGAGCACGAGTTTCAGGTTCTTCTTGCGCAAAAGATCCAGTACCTCCTTCCCGTTGGTGATCACGCTTCCGGCGCCATTCACCTGCTGTCCGCCCTCCTGCCACTGATTGTATGCCGTGATGAACGGAATATGAACCGACACAACTACCGGAGTTTTATCATCCAGTTTTGCCAGGTCCTGTTTCAGCCATTGCAGCTGAGCCGGATTTATTTTCCCTTCATAACCTCGTGTGGGAGTCTGTTCAATAGATTTCAAGACAATAAAATGCCATCCTTTGTAATCGAATGAATGCCAGGGATTACCGATATACCTGCGAAACATTCCATCCCCGTAATCAGGGTCCAGCGTATCGATACTTTTATTGTAGAAGGCGAAAAGTTCGTGGTTCCCTACCGTATTGTGCACCGGCATCTTAAATCCCTTAACGAGACTGCCGTACAATTGGTACAGTGAATCCGCGCGACTGCGTGTTTGACCCAATGCATCCATAATCAGATCGCCTCCAGTGATCACAAAATCCGGTTTCAGCTTATTCACCATATCGATGGCCTGCTGAAAACCGGCGGGGGCATTCTTGTCAAAAGCGAGGTGAATGTCCGTCAGGAATGCGAATGAAAAATCTGGTTTTGGAACCTTTTGTGCCACCACTTCCGGCATTGCCGAAGTCAACAGCGTAATACAGATAACGATAAGGGTTAGGATCTTTTTCATTTTTTTATACTTCATAGTGTAATTTCCAAAATCAAAACTGGCCCTCGAATCTCTAAATTGGCAACTCTTTTTTGTCGATATCCTCCACCCACCTTCTTATCCGGTCGGTGCCGTTTATCCAGTCAAAAGCCAATCCGTCGAATTGATATTCATACGGTGAGGTATTCCAAAAAGGCCTGATG
>CAYHCO010000080.1:0-8481 GCA_964355105.1 uncultured Porphyromonadaceae bacterium | reverse complement strand
TTCGGATCCAACCGGCCTGCCGGGAGTGATCTGCAAATCGGATTGCCGCATCTGTAATTACTGTTCCAACAAATCCGGTCTGATCATTAACTGCAAAATCCACTGATCATGAAAAAGCAAGTCTATTTCTGCACCAGTCAGCATTTTCATCCGACTCAGGATCCATTTCCACCGTTATGTCTGGTCTGGATTGCAGTTCAAGGTCATTACGACAAAGTCCGTTCAAAGGTTTACAAATCGCATGATTTCGTTCAAATGATGAACCTGGCAAGGGAACTAGCTACAGAAAAACAAATCGGATTGACCGTTCTCTCGACCAACATTGAGCCGGAGGTTATTTACCAGCTGAACGAATCAATGTAATTCATTTGTGTCATTTCAACAGCTAAAGTCTTAGTAAAAGTCAGGTTTCTGTGTATGGAATTACGATGTTCAATGTATTTCAGCCATGAACGTTAGGGCTTTTATTAGTGTTCCATTCGTATCCTCAACCCAGATTACTAAACACTTCTGACTCATCCTGGGAAAAGACATTTTCTATTCGGCGACAGCCATTCCGCTCCCGGGAAGTCCTTCTGCAAATAGTCCTCTTTTAACCGCTGCGTATCCGGTTGTCGATATGGCTTAATTCCCAATATTATTCTGCTAAGGAATAACCTCTCTTGGTGATTCCGCAAGGATTTTCCCGGCATATCCTCATTCCCTTCAGTTTTCCGGTATTCCAGTTCCTCCTTGACAGATCAGCCTTTCGGTTGAAATCAGGCAGAAAATTTTAAAAATTAAAAGCCATGACAACCAGAGAAAACACAGCTGAAGAGATCAATTTCGAGAAAGACTTCCAGAACCACATGATCGAAATGGCAAAAGAGATCGCCGGCCTTCACGATGACTTACTTTTCTTCCCTGATGATTACAGAGTCCTCGAAAGCCTTCTGTTGGGAGTTGAGGATTCCGAACGGTAGAAATACCGCTACCATCCTGAAGGGGCTCCAGCCCCTTTTTTCTTGATAAGCCAGTTGCACTTTTTGCTGTCCTTTTTTCCACGTCGCCGTACCAATAACTTGGCCTGAAATCAAACCAAATGGCCACAAAGATCAGACGGAACAAGGTGCTGAAATACCTCGATATCAAGGAAACACCATCCGGCGAGCAAAACTCATTCAGTATCGTTTTCATTAAAAAGAATGGCGAAAGAGTATTTCTTCCCAGGGCAGTAGCCACCGGCCTTCCTTTTTCATTGAAGACTAACCGGATGCGGGGAGTGATGCCGGTTGACTCGGATGGCGAGAAAACAGGGCATGTCTATCCGGTCAATATCGATAACATACTCGAGTATAACGCGATGGAGGTCATGCTATAATGACGAAAATACTCTGGAACAATGAGGGTAATCCGCTCATGGCTTATGGCAAAACCTACTTTGCCACCACAACGGGAAGTCCGGAGCCGGTAAAGCCTGCCAAAACCATCGAGGAACTGGACCAGTATGAGACCTTCGATGGTTACCGGATCAGTCCCTGGGGTGCAGCAAACGATTTTCCGGTGAAGGCATTGGACATTATTGGCAGGACCGGCGTTCTGAATACCGGATTGAAATTCATTCGGAATTTCACCCTCGGCCAGGGAATATTCCCGGTCCGCATCACCGGATACGATGATCAGGGAAATGAGAAAATGGAGATTATCAATGATCCGAAACTCACCCGGTTCCTCGAAGGGAGAGTCGTTCGCCGTTACATGGCCAATGCCCTGCGTGATTACTTTAAACTGGGAATCGCATTCCCCCAACTCATTCTCAATGCCGGTGGCAGTGAGATAGTCGGGATCAATACCATCAATGGCCAGCATTGCCGGTTGACGGAAGCAAAAAACGGGATCATTGAAAATTGCATCATTCATGGTGCCTGGCCAGATGCACCGGTAGGAAAAACGGAAGTTATTCCGGTTCTGGATACGTATGATCCACTCGCTGATTTGATCAATAAGAAGATTGCAAAAAAGGCAACCGCCAAATCCTATATCTATCCCATCCGGGATGAATGGGGCAACGAGGATTATTACCCCCTCCCGATATGGTATTCAGCCTATCGTGCCGGATGGATCGATATCGCCAACCAGGTGCCGGCATTCCTGAAAAAGGCCTATGTCAATCAGATTACCTGGCTCTGGCATGTGAAGATACCTTATGCCTATTGGGATAAACGGTTCCCAAAGAGCCAGTATAAAGACGATAAGGCCCGTATGCAGCTCATTCAGGCTGAGATGGATGCTATTGAAGAGTCCCTGACCGGTACCGCCAATGCCAATAAGGCGTTGTTCTCTCATTACGCATCGAATTCCCAGGGGAAGCCCGAAGAACAATGGTTCATTGAGGCCCTTGATAACAAGTACAAAGAGGGCGATAAACTCATTACCTCGGCTGCAGCCAACTCCGAGATTCTTTTTGCACTGATGATCAACCCCAACGTGATGGGCGCCGGGATGCCCGGTGGTATCTATGCCGGGAACCAGGGAGGTAGTAACATCCGTGAGGCTTTTCTGGTCAACATTGCCGGCGCCTGGTTGGACCGGCAAAACATTCTGGATCCGATCGAGGCTATGCTCGAGTTCAACGGGGTGATGGATGTTCAGCTCCGCTTCCGCAATACCATATTAACTACCCTGGATACCGGTGCCGGTACCAGGAAAACCCTCAGCTGATATGTTTTTTAAATCCACACTCAACGCCAAGCTCGAGGAAGTCAGGAAGTACCTGCCGGTCAGCCTCGCAACAACGTTTTCGAACATCAGCCCCTTTATCCAATCGGCAGAGGTAAATTTTATCCTTCCGCTGCTGGGTCAGAAACTGTATGACCTGGCCATAAAGTTTTATGACTCACCTACCCCACTGCCGGAAGGCATCACCAATGAAACTTCGCCTAAATACGCCATCCTGATTGAGCACATTCAGCGGTCGCTGATCAATCTTACCTACTGGGCATCGTTCGATTTCATGAATGTTTTGATGAACGATTCCGGATTTCACCGGCAGGAGTCGGATACCGAAAAATCTTTGTTCAAATACCAGGAAGACAGCCTGAAGTCCGGATTCAAAAACAACGGTTTTGATGGACTGGATATCCTGCTAGAATTCATTGAAGCCAACATGGAGGCCTTTCCCCTATTCGCGGAGAGTCAGAATTATACCGAGCGTAAAACTTCCCTGATTCCAAACACGGGGGTCTTTAATAAGATCTTCAACATCAATAACTCCCGGCTGGTTTTCCTGAAGATCAATCGGCACATCACCCAGGTGGAAGATTTCGAAATCCAGGCTGTGCTTGGAGCAGCTCTTTTCGCCAGGGTCAAATCAGAAATGGCCCAAACCCAGCCGGATGATAAAATCACCAGGCTGATTCCTTACATCCAGAAACCATTGGTCCACCTCTCCATTGCCCGGGCTGGATTTCATTTGGGGATCAATGTCACCGACAAGGGCCTCTTTTTTGAATCCCAGAATGCTACCCAGCAAAACTCATACGTCACCACCCCACTCTCGGATCAGCAATATTTTGCCTTGGCCCGGACATCTGAAAATGTAGGATTGGCCTATATGGACCGATTGACCGGATTCCTTTCGGCCCATGCATCGGACTACCCGGAATATGTGCTCCCCGGGGGATCACCGCTTGTACGAAATAACCGGGGCAAAACCTCCTTTTGGGTATGACCGCCATCGAAATTCAATACCGGCCAATTCGTTGGCTGAACATTTCCCGAAGGATCAGGACTACCCACCCAGATTCCTGGGAGGAATTAACGCCGGCGCAGTTCATATCGGCAGTCTGCGTTTTCAAGGAAACCATATCGGATGATAAGCTGATCGCCTCGATGCTGGGGCTCCGGAAACGGATCATCCGAAAGTTATCACCTTACCAAAAGTTCAGTTTGATTGAACTACTGAAGTTCCTGGAAACCTATAAACCCTATTATGAGTTCATCATTCCGGAGATTGCCGGATTTCGCCGGCCACTGGCCCGTCTGAAAGATGAAACTTTCGGCTGCTTCATCTTCGCTGAAACTTATTTTGAACGCTACGCTTCAACCAGCGATCCGGAATACCTCTCCAAATTCATCGTCTGCCTTTACCGGGAATCCCCATTCAAGGAATCCGATATCGCCGGTCGTGCCAAAATCATTGCCGGGGAGCCCTTGATTCTGCAGGAGGCCATATTCATTAACTATATCCTGATCCGGGAATGGTACACCGAGGAGTACCCCCTCGTGTTTAAGCCGGCCGAGGATCAATCCCGGAAAGAACGGTCAACCTGGCTGGATGTGTATGACGCAGTTGTCGGGGATGATATCGTACAGCAGGAGCAGTACGCCAACCTCCCGATATCAACCGTCCTCCGGTACCTGAACAAACGAATCCAATCCAACAAAAATGAAAGCAAAGTTCGCTGACCTGGTCAGCTATTTCGAAAACCTGGCCGCTTCGCATACCTCGCTCAGGCACACCCCGGAGGAGAAGCATTTCTTTCGCTTCGAGCTCGAGGAAATGCTGACCGGGATGCGCTCAGGGGTAAACTACCCGGCCATTATCCTGGAAGGGTATGATTTCAATTTTGTGGATGGGGACTCCGATAACGTCCACAAACGGATCAATTGCGGGTTCATGGTGATCGGAAAGGTTCCTGACAAGGGGGATTATGATGCCATTCATACCCTCTGGGATACTTTGGAAGAGATCGGAGATGAGATCATCATCCGGATCCTTCATGATAAACGCCTCAAGAAAACCGATTGCCTGGCCTACTTCCATACCCGTAATGTAACAGGAGCACCGCTCACGGATATCAACCTCATTCATTATGGATTCCGTTATGAATTTCAGTTAACCTGGCCACTATCCAACGACATAGATCCGGAGGTATGGCAGGATGCTTGATACCGCACAAACCGAGGAATTCAATAAGAACATCGTCCAGTGGGGATTCCGGACGAGGAGTTTGCTCAAAAACAGTATTGCCTCCCTGTCGATGAAGGGTAAGGGCGATCTGATGCGCCAGCTTCAGATGAAAACCAAGAAAGACTTCGGGGAAATCGACCGGATGATTTTCAATTTCCCCCGGCATGGAGCATTTTTTCATAAGGGAGTTGGCCGTGGACACATAATCGTCGCCGGTAGGGTTATCCGGGGTCAGCGAAACAACACCTCCAAGCATGGCAAGAATACCGAGGAAAATATCACCCGGCACCTGAATACCGATCCGATCCGGCGCCACCCTAAAGCATGGTTCACTCCTGTTTTCGAACAGGAGATACCCAAACTGGCTGATATCATAACCCGGTTGAAAGCCGATTCAATTCTTGAAGAAAACACCTTTAAGCTCCGTTCCTGATGGCAAGAGAATACACCCGGGAGATTTACCTGTACATAAATGGTAAGCAGGTAAACAACGATATCAAAAGCATCCGTGCCGAAATGACCCAGTTGGTAAACCAACAGGCCAAAATGATCATCGGATCCAAAGAGTATGTGGAAGCTGCCAAGAAAATCAAGGCACTCAAAGCAGTGCTCAATGAGCATGCCGCCTCCTTGAAAGAAGTCGACCGCTCCTGGGGAGCCGCCATGAACCGGATCGGTGACCAGTTCAACCGGTTCCAGACCTTGGGAATGGCCGTGATCGGGGCAACCGTGGGGATCATTGCCGGGTTCATGAAAACGGCTGAGGCTGCCAACCTGTTCGAAGAAAGGCTGGACAACCTCTCGGCCCTGACCGGGTTAAACGGGAAAGAACTCGAATGGCTGGGCCTGAAGGCCAAGGAAACCTCCATCTCCATCACTGAATCCGGGGTCCGGATCAAACAATCGGCCACCGATATCTTGGATGCCTACACCAAAATGGGATCCCAGCGACCGGAACTGCTGAAAGACAAAGAAGCCCTGGCCTCGGTAACCGAGGCTGCGATCATTCTATCGGAAGCCGGCAAGATGGAACTCGAACCGGCAACCGCTGCCCTGGCAACCACCATGAACCAGTTCAATCTCGAGGCCCGGGATGCCAACCGGATTATCAACACCATTGCAGCCGGCTCCAAAGTCGGTGCCGGAGAAATCCCTTACCTGACCGAGGTCATTGAAAAATCCGGTACCACCGCCAACCTGATGGGCATCTCCATCGAACAAATGGTGGGTACTGTGGAAGCCATCGCTCCCAAGTTCGCGGAAGCACGCCGGGCAGGAACAGCATTAGATAGGGTCCTACTTAAAATGCGGGAACAAGGCATCGGGGTAAAAGACGGAGTATTTGACCTCAACCGTGGGATTGATGAACTCAGGATGCGGTTCGCAAAAGGAGAATCCGCCACCGATCTTTTCGGGGTGGAACAGGCCAAGATGGGAGAGATTCTGGTGATGAACCAGGGAGACATGAACAAATACTCTCGTGCCGTTACCGATACCTCGATAGCCTTTGAACAGGCAGGCAAAAACACCAACAACAATGCGGCTGCCCTGGCACAGGCCAAGAATAAGGTTAACCTGATGTACATCGAGATCGGAGAAAAACTGGCTCCGGCGGTGATACATTCAACCAACGCCTTCAACTACTTTCTGAAGGCCTTGATGGCACTGCCCCAATTCATTTCGCAGAACAAGATCCTCTTAACCGCTCTGGTTGGGGCAATCTTGGCTTACAATGGAGCCTTGCTTAAAAGCATCGGCGCCTCAATCCTCGATACGGCAACCCGCATCAAGGCAGCCATCGTATTAAAAGCCACAACCGCCTCACAGGCACTTCAGGCAGAAATGACCATGGTCCAGGCAACCCAGACCAAAGCCCTTACCATGTGGCAGCGTGCTGCGGTAACCGTCCAATGGGCGCTCAATGCAGCCATGGCGGCCAACCCGGTCGGTATGGTCATCGCCGGGATAACCGCTCTGGTGGTGGCCCTGATGTACTTCAGCAAAAACTCCAGGGAAAATCTGGAACTGGAAAACACCAAGAAGGTTCTGACGCAGGACCTCACGAAAGCCAACCAATCGCTCAAAACAACCTATGAGGAAATCGGTACCGAAATCGGAAACCTAAACAAGCTGAGCGTACAGGAAAAGACCGATCTGGATGACAAAATCAATAAAACCATTACCCTGGCTGAAGCTGAGCTCGATCTTCTGACTGCCCGCCGGGGAGAGGCAAAAGCATCCAGTTCAAAAGTCACAGCCGGCCAGTTCATAGGTAGCCTGTTCAATCCCGACAAGCTCAAAGAAAAAGCAAGGGAAAACGGTCTGAAGGCAGTTGCACCTTTAGATGAACTCATCCAGGCGCAAAGTGACCGAATCAAATCCCTGAGGGCACAGAAAACGGAACTCGAAGACATCCTGCAGGCCGAAAGCCAGGGAGATTCCATCGGAACCGGTACCACGATTGAGTTGGAATCCAAATTGGAACGGTATACCACTGCCCTCAAGAATGTGACCCGTGGCAGTGAAGATTATATCCGGATCCAGAATAAAATCAAGCAGGTTGAAGGCGAACTGGCAAAAGAACGGGGAGCCAGCGATTCGGCCGATAAAAAGTTTGACCGGGAGAAAGCGCTTGCCGACATTACGAAATCCCATGAGGAGCAGCTGCTGCTCATAAAAACACAGTACGCTCAAGGGATCTCGGACAAAGAAACCTATTCCAACGATCTGGCACAGGAAGATATCCGGTACCAGATGGAATCCATCGCCCGGCTTCAGAAGCATGGTCAATCCACCATTGCCGAGGAACAAAAGGTTCAGGATCTCCTCATCGGAATCCGGGAGAACTGCGACAAGGAAGCTGAAGATGCCGCCAAGGCCCATGAAAAGTCCCTGGAAATGTGGGACGAGGAGTATGAAAAGTTCCTGAAGGATCTCGAGGAGAATCCGGATTTAACCGAGGATCAAAAGAAAAGGGTTCTGGAATACCAGTACTGGTGGGATACCAATGCCCAGGGACAGCGGGAAAAGCTCCAGATGGAACTGGATGCCAACGTAATCTCGCAAACCGAGTATTACGACAAAATCAAGGCATTGGATAAAGATGCCGCTGAAAAGAAACTCCAGCACCTGGAACAATGGGCAGGCGCAGCCACCTCCCTTGCTGAAACCGTCGGTCAGTTTATGCAAGCCCAAAAGGATCGCGAACTGGCCGCTGCCGGCAAGGATGATAAGAAAAAGGAGGCCATCGAACGTAAATATGCCAAACGACAAAAAACTATAGCCACTGCCCAAGCACTGATCGAAGGAGCACTTGAGATCGCTAGGATCAATTCCAATGCCGGGGTCAATGCCGACTTGACTCAAACACTCCGTGTAATCCTGACCGGTTTAGCCGTTGCCCGAACGGCTGGTACAATTGCCGTTATCCAATCGCAACAATTCGAACACGGCCGGTACCCGGTCATGGGAGCCGATGATAAACAGATTTACCAGGCATCGCTTATAGGTAAAGTCCGAACCGGGATTTA
>CAYHCO010000079.1:0-8513 GCA_964355105.1 uncultured Porphyromonadaceae bacterium | reverse complement strand
CCGGTGGTATCGACAGCACGGTGAATACCTTCGCGGCCCAGCTCATCGAGCAGGTCAATGAGAAAATCCGATTGCATCATAGGCTCGCCGCCGGAGATGGTAACGCCGCCTTCCGACAGATCCATCATCACGGTCTCCCTGCGGATCCGCTTCATGATATCTTCCACCGTGATCTCGGTCCCCGACATCTCCATGGCCTTTGTCGGACATACCTCGGCACAAATGCCGCATAGATCACAAAGGTCATTGTTGGTAACGATCCCATCGGCAGTAAGGGTTAGCGCATTTTCAGGACAGTTGTCGACACAGGTGCTGCAACCAATACATCTGGCTTTTGAGTACAGCTTTTGCAGATGCGGAGAGATCCCCTCCGGATTATGGCACCAGATGCAACTCAGCGGACAACCCTTCAGGAAAATGGTTATGCGGATACCCGGACCGTCGTTGATGGAATAGGGTTTGATATCAAATATTAAGGCGGTTGACAAGTTCTTGAAGGTTGAGATTCCAATTTAGAATTCCGAGTGCCGAAGTTTGAGATTCAAGTGTGCAATAAAGTTCAATTGGCACATTGTCACATTATCGAATTGTCAAATTAAAATGCTTCATTTTGGGTGCGGTCGATGACTTCCTGCTGTAAATCTTCGTTCATGTCATTGAAGTAATCGCTGTAGCCGGCCATTCGAACGAGGAGATCCTTGTATTCCTCCGGATGTTGCTGGGCCATCTTCAGGGTTGCGGTATCCACGATATTAAACTGTACATGGTGCCCGCCAAGCGTGAAGTAGCTTCTGATCAGCTGACCCAGACGTGCGATATCCTGATCGCGTTTTAGCAAACTGGGCAGGAACCGCAGGTTCAGCAAAGTACCGCCGGATTTTGTCTGGTCGAGCTTCGATAAAGAACGGATAACCGAGGTTGGACCGTGGGTATCGGATCCATGCGATGGCGATGTCCCGTCGGAAATGGATTTTCCGGCAAAACGGCCGTTCGGCGTAGCGCCCATAACCTTGCCAAAATAGATGTGGCAGGTGGTTGAAAGCATGTTCAGATGGAATGACTCACCCTTGGTATTGGGCTTCCCGTCGATCGTGTTGAACAGATCATTGTAAACCCGCAGGGCAATGGAATCGGCATATTCGTCGTCATTACCAAAGAAAGGTGTGCGGTTCAGTATGAACTGGCGCAGTTTTTCTTCTCCCTGGAAATTTTTGGCAACGGCCGACAGGATCTCATCCATCGCATAAGTCTTGTCTTCAAACACATGCTTCTTTAAAGTAGTCATGCTGTCGGTTACGGTTCCGAGACCAGTGCATTGAATGTAGTTGGTATTGTAACGTGGACCTCCATTGTAATAATCGCGTCCCTTTTTGATACAGTCATCGATGACAACAGAAAGGAACGGTGCGGGTGTATATTTGGCGAACATGCGATCGATATAATTGCTCACCCTGATTTTCTGGTCGACAATGAAATTCAGCTGCTTCATGAAAGCCTCGTAGAGCTCCTCGAAATTCTTGAAATCCCGCGGATCGCCGCAATCAATACCCGCCTGTTTACCGGTAACGGGATCGATACCGCGATTAAGTGTCACCTCGAAAACTTTAGGGACATTGAGGTAACCGGTCAGGAGGAAAGCTTCCTTGCCGAAAGCTCCCACCTCGATACACCCGCTGCAACCGCCTTCGCGGGCATCGGTAATAGATTTTCCCATTCCCACCATTTCCATGATATACACATCCGGATTGAAAACCGAGGGATAACCGTGGCCCTGGCGAATAACCCGGCAAGCGGCATTCACAAAGCGGTCAGGTGTTTTCGAACTGACATGAACGGAGTTACCGGGCTGCAATACGTGCAGCTCCTCAATCACCTCGAGGAGGATAAAGGACACTTCGCTTACCCCGTCGGATCCGTCGGACTTGACTCCGCCGATATTTATGTTGGTGAAATCGTTGTAAGTACCGCTTTCACGGGCTGTTATCCCCACTTTCGGCGGTGCTGGATGATTATTCACTTTGATCCAGAAACACGATATCAGCTCCTTGGCCTGATCGCGGGTGAGGATGCCACCGGCTATTTCCTTTTCGTAAAAAGGAGCCAGGTGCTGATCGAAATGGCCCGGGTTCATGGCATCCCAGCCGTTCAGTTCCGTGATGGTTCCCAGATGGACAAACCAGTACATCTGAATGGCTTCCCAGAAATTTCTCGGGGCGTGAGCGGGAACCCAGCGGCAAACCTCAGCTATCCTCAATAATTCTTCCCTGCGGGCAGGATTCTTTTCCGATTTTGCTTTTTCCTCAGCCAGATCAGCATGACGGTTAGCAAAAACGATAACTGCATCGCAGGAAATATCCATTGCCTTTAACTCCTCCGCCTTATCGGTAGCCTCCGGATCAAGCAGGTAATCGAGTGAATCGAGATGAGCCTTGATATCATTCTTGAAATCGAGCATTCCTTTACGGTAAATCTTTCCGTCGAGGACGGTATGACCCGGTGCGCGTTGCTCCATAAATTCCGTAAACAATCCGGATTCATAAGCCCTGCGCCACTCATCGGGGACATGGCTGAAAATCCTCTCCCGCATGGTTCGTCCCTGCCAGTAAGGAATCACCTCTTTCTCATAGACCTCGATATCTTTCGGATCAACATGGTACCGCTGCTGGTCGCGTGTATTCAGCACGTGAAAATCCTCAACCGAATGGCAGGTAAGTTCAGGGAATGTTGGTACCGCCTTCGGTTTTGGACCGCGCTCGCCAACTATGAGTTCATCATCACCGATATAAACGGTTTTCTTCTGGCAATGATCAAGGAACTGAAGGGCTCGCATCACCGGTACCGAATACTTTCCGTTATTGGCTCTGTAGAATGCGGTCTGATGCAGTGCCCGCTCAATGGTAATCGACGGTTCAGTCTCAAAGCTGAGTTTGCGGAGACGCTGAACCCGCTCGTTCATTCCGGGTCCTATCACGTTGGATTTGGGGATATAGAAATTCCCTTCGGCGTTGGGCAGACGCTCGGGGTGAAGGGTTGTTACGGTATCAGATTTTTCGTTTTTCATAGCAGATTTCTTGGTTTGGAAAGGGGTCCCGACTTGCGTCGGGATGAAAGAAAAGGATTCGTGGAAAGGGAAAGGGGGCACCGTTTTTTAACGGGATGACACCTGTGATGGCCGGAGCCGGTGTGTCAGACCATCAGGCAGTTGTAAAGGCAGCGATATGCCTTGCGAAGTGTGCTATGTAGATAACTGGTCATTTCCATGCAAAGGTAATTCAAAAACCGTTTATCTGCAATACGGCTGTTGTCGGGCTGGTCAGAATGATCAGAATTCTTGGGGTTCTTAACGCACTTTAACATCTTATCGTTCTTAACGATTTATCATTTTTCCTATCTTTCGATCATTAAACAAATCCTATTTATACATATGAAAAGATTAACCTCTCTATTATTAGGTATCGCATTGTTATTCAGCGTATCAGCAAAGGCCGACGAAGGAATGTGGCTTCTTCCGCTGATTCAGAAACTGAATATTGGCAAGATGACCGAGCTGGGCTTGAAGTTGTCAGCTGAAGATATCTACAGTGTTAACCATTCTTCCGTAAAAGACGCTATCCTGATATTTGGCGGCGGATGTACGGCGGAAGTGGTTTCTCCGCAGGGACTTGTTCTCACCAACCATCATTGCGGTTACGGTGCGATCCAGTCGCATTCAACGGTTGAACACGATTACCTGACCAACGGATTCTGGGCCATGAGCAAAGCTGAAGAACTCCCCAACCTGAATCTTTCGGTCACCTTCCTTGATTATATCCAGGATGTTACCGACAGGATCAATGCCAAACTGAATGCCGGGATGAGCGAAGCTGAACGGGCTATTGCCATACGCGACGAATCACAAAAAATCCAGTCGGAAATTAAAACAGACAAATACCATTCAGCTAGGGTTTCCCCGTTTTTCGGTGGCAACCAGTTCTTCCTATTGGTCTACACCCAGTACCGTGATGTTCGTTTGGTTGGTGCTCCCCCAAGTTCAGTCGGCAAATTTGGCGCCGACACCGATAACTGGATGTGGCCGCGCCAGACCGGCGACTTCTCTGTATTCCGCATCTATATGTCGCCCGACGGCAAGCCGGCCGACTATTCAAAAGACAATGTGCCATTGAAACCAAAGCATTATCTGCCGGTTTCAGTTAAAGGCGTTAAAGAGGGCGATTATACGATGATCATGGGATACCCGGGAAGAACTACCCGTTACATGACTTCCTACGAAGTGGAAGATGTACTGAAAATCAGCCATCCGAACCGTATTAAGATTCGAGGTATAAAACAGGAAATCATGCTTAAAGACATGCTGGCTGATCAGAAAGTTAAAATCCAGTACTCTTCAAAATACGCTGGATCAACCAACTCCTATAAAAACTCGATCGGTCAGGTTGCTGCTTTAAAGCGCCTCAAAGTTGCCGAGCAGAAAAAAGAGCTCGAAGACCAGTTCGTAAAATGGATTGCACAGGATCCTTCCCTGACAAAGAAATACGGTGAGGCCTTGGGGCTGATCAAGAATACGGTGGACGGCCGGGCTCCGTACAATAATGCCAGCCAGTATTTCGCTGAGTGTTTCCAGCAGGGATCTGAAATCATCGCCCTGGCCAGTCAGGTTGGTCCGATGGTTGCCAACATCCTGACCAACGAAAAAGATGCAGCCAAACTGAAAGAGTCTCTTGGTTCGATGAAGAAAAACCTGGGTTCCTTCTTCAAGGACTATAACATGCCTACGGACCAGAAGGTTACGGCTGCCATGTTTGAACTTTTCTGCAAAGATGTTCCAACTGAGTTCAAGCCGGATGTATACGATCTGATCAACAAGAAATTCAAAGGCTGCGGGGTACAGTTCTCCGCCAAGATGTTCGAAACTTCCATCTTCTGCGACCAGGCCAAGCTTGAGGCATTCCTCGACAATCCAAGCATGAAAGTTCTCGACAAGGACCTCGCCTATATTGCGGCAACATCAATCAGCAAGAAAAGTGGCGATATCCGCACCGAACTGATGAAATTCTCATCCGATCTGGCTAAAGGCCAGCGTTTGTGGATCGATGGTCTGATGGCCATGCAGAAAGACCGGGTGTTCTATCCGGATGCAAACTCCACGATGCGCTTAACCTACGGTCAGGTGAAATCGTATGATCCGATGGATGCCGTTCATTACAAGTATTTTACCACCCTCGATGGTGTCATGCAGAAAGAAGTTCCTGGGGACTGGGAATTCGATGTCCCGGCTAAGCTGAAGGAACTGTATAAAGCCAAAGATTACGGTATTTACGGTGAAGGCGGAGTCATGAAAATCGGATTTATCTCTAACAATGATATCACCGGCGGAAACTCCGGATCACCCGTTCTGAATGCCAAGGGCGAACTGCTCGGTCTGGCTTTCGACGGCAACTGGGAAGCCATGAGCGGCGACGTTGCTTTCGAACCTGAGCTACAGCGCACTATCAGCGTAGATATCCGTTATGTGCTTTTCATCATGGATAAATATGCCGGGGCCAAACACCTGGTAGATGAGATGACGCTGACTTACTAAGGCAAAAGGCAGAAGGCATAGGGCAAAAATTAGTCCTAAGAATTAAGAAAAAGGCTGGAAGGGGCAACTCTTTCAGCCTTTTTTTGTAAAACCCTTATTGCCTGCATGTTACAAATTGTAAGTTTACCGGTCTTCTTATTTTTTCATAATCCTTTCACTAATTTTTGCCCTCTGCCATTTGCCCTCTGCCATTTGTGTATTTTTGCAGCATGAAAGTCAACCTGGTAGATATCCTTTCCATATTCATGGTACTGTTTGCCGTGATCGATATTTTCGGAAGCATTCCCATAATATTGAATATAAAGCATAAAGGTGGTAAGATAAAGGCCGGGCAGGCCACATTGGTGGCATTTGCCGTATTACTGGTTTTTCTGGTTGTTGGAGAAAAACTGCTGGGGCTGTTCGGGGTTGATGTTTCTTCATTCGCAATCGCGGGTTCCTTCATCCTTTTGATCCTTGCTTTCGAGATGATCCTCGGTCACGATTTTTTCAAGCACGATACACCGGAGGGAGCTTCAATCGTGCCAATAGCCTTTCCGCTAATCGCCGGCGCCGGCTCCATAACAACGCTGATCTCCCTACGGTCGCAATATGATCACATTAATATCATTATTGCCCTGGTAATGAATATGATAGTTGTATGGATTGTATTAAAGGCGACTTACCGGTTCGAGCGGTTTCTGGGTCCGACTGGACTCATGATTCTTAAAAAGTTTTTTGGGATCATCCTCCTAGCGATCGCCATCAGACTGTTCCTATCCAATACCGGAATTAAACTGGGGCCGCATTAAGCCCGGCGGTATCAGCCCAGGTCGGACAATTTCGACAGCAGGCGCATATCGAGAATTTCCATTTCCTTTCCTTCAAGACTGATGATATTCTCATTTCTCAATTCTGTGAGGAGTCTCACGGTATTTTCCTCTGAAATTCCGCTCAGACTGCCCAGATCCTTTCGGGTTAAGGGTAGTGTGAACTTCGGACCGCCGTAGAACTCCGACAGGTAGATAAGACTTTCGGCTACTCTGCCCCTGATATTTTTCTGGTTCAGGGTAATTATCTTCTTCATGATCATGGAGACCGACTTGCCAAAAGCCTGGTTCAGCTTCAGGAGCAGATCGTGATCCTCCAGATATAGTTCCTTTACAAAATCAAGATCCACCATACAAACCCGGGCATCTTCCAGTGCGGTGACGGAATAGGAGTAATGAACGCTTTCAAAAAATGAAAGCAATCCGATATAGGCCGGAGGCTTCATGAGGTAAAGAATAATGTTCCGCTCGTTGATGCCTTCGATATAAAGTTTCGCGGTGCCGCTGACAAGATAGATCGCATGGGTAACCGGACTGCCTTGTTTGCATATCTTTTCATGCCTCTTGAAATTGGCGTGAATCGCCCGCGCCTCTGAAAATGACTGACCCGATTGCTTGATCGCAACGGAAAGGTCGCATTTGAGTGGACAATCCTGGCAAGATACTTTGCTGGAAACTTTCATCGGCATGTATTTTCTCAAATTTACCTGATTTTTTTAAGGTTTTATGGCCAAGCCGAATTGTATTTTTGCCGTGAATTCTCTAACAAAACCCCGATGAAAAGCATCCGCTCCTTTCAGCTCCTGAACTTTCTGCTCATAACCTTTCTACTCATAACTTTTGATGGAGTTTCAGTCCAGGGACAGGAAGCTGCAAAGCCTCAGGCTTTTGGAATCAAATTATCAGGATATGTCAAGACCGACGTGATCTACGACACCCGGCAGTCATCGGCTGCCAACGGATTGCGGGAAGGGCATTTTTACCTGTTTCCGGATAATGTTTCCTATTGCGCCGATTCCATGGACATGAACGCCAGTCCTTCGTTTCATATCCTCAGTCTGCAGAGCCGCCTGAAAGGCGACATATACGGTCCTGATGCTTTCGGTGCTAAAACAACAGGTCTCATTGAGGCTGAGTTTTTCGGTACCAGTGAACTCGACCTCAATGGATTCAGGCTCAGGCATGCTTACACTCAACTCGACTGGGAACACACCACCCTACTTGTTGGACAGGCTTGGCATCCGATCTTTCCGACCGAGTGCTTCCCGGGGACTATAAGTTTTAACACGGGTGCACCATTCACACCATTTGCACGCAATCCGCAGATCAGGCTTACTAAAAAATTCAAAGGATTCAGCGCCATTGCCACAACCTATTCGGAGCGCGATTTTGCCGGTGCCGGAATCGACGGAACAAGTAACAAATATCTGAAAAACAGCGGATTGCCGAGCTTTAACCTGCAACTACGAATACCTGTTTTGAAAACCAGTTTGATCTTTGCCGGATTCGATTACAAGACCATCCGCCCCGAGTTGAAAACAACCACGAATTACCATACCGATGAAAATCTGCAAAGTTTGAGCGGCTTTGTCACTTTCAACCTGAAAACCAAGCCAATAAACTTTACCGCCATGGGTGCCTATATCCAGAACGCGACTGATATGCTGATGATTGGCGGGTACGCGACTTCAGAAATAATTGATCCCGTCAAGCAGTTCAAAACCTACACCAACCTGAATACCTTTACCAGTTGGTTCGACATCACCACCAACGGGAAGAACTTCCAGGCAGGTCTGTTTGGCGGATACAGCAAGAATCTTGGCGCCAATACCACCATCGTCGGCCCAGCCTTTGGCCGTGGCACGAACATCGATTACCTGCTCCGCATCTCACCCCGCGTGCAGTTTATCAGCGGCAAATCGACATTCGCGGGTGAACTTGAGGCTACAACGGCGGCTTATGGCACTGTGGAAGCCGACGGATCGGTGAGCCATCCCGCCCCTGTTACCAACATCAGGCTACTGATCGCGGCATACTATAGGTTCTAAGGCAGAGGGTACAGCCAGAGAGAGCAGCAGTGGCGCTGGGAGAGGTGCCCCCAGACTGAAGTCTGGGGTTAGCCAGAG
>CAYHCO010000078.1:0-9176 GCA_964355105.1 uncultured Porphyromonadaceae bacterium | reverse complement strand
GGTGTCAGCCTCAACGGATCGATTTTCTGGGACACTCTGAAACCAGTCATTGATGAGAACGTTTTTGACCACAGATCCACAAAATATCATATCCTTCCAGCCAGTCACTCTGACCATTCGGCTATTTATGGCGCCCTTGCCATGGTTCTTCAGGAAATCCTGAAACTGAACCTGAACATCCGCAAATAATAAGGTTTAGCTGATTTTCTTTAGCGAGCCCAATGGGTTTGTTAAAAAGATTTTTCGCTTTTATTTTGTGATGAAATTAAAAAGAATATATCTTTGGTAATTGGAATTTATTCTTCTGGTTATAATAGTATTAGATAATGAGAGAAATGGACCCGATTTGTTTCAAAGTACCGCGTCTGCGGGAGGAAACCGTAAGAGTTGAATCCTGGGATCTGCCCTTCTTTTACGACATGGTCCATTACCACGAAGAGTGCCAGTTAACTTATATTCTCGAAGGTCATGGCCTCATAATGGTTGTGGACAAGCTTGAAGAATTCCACGAAGGCGACTTGCTTTTGATCGGAAAAAATACACCTCACGTTTTACTGCATGACAAGGAATATTACGAGAGGAACGGTACGCGGCATGTCAGGGCAATATCCGTTTTCTTTTCCAAGGATACCTTTCATCAGGTATTCAACCAGTTCCCGGAGACCCTGAAAATCGAGGAATTTCTGGAACAGGCACAATATGGCATCCGGATCAAGAACAACGAGGCAAAAAGAATCGGTAACGACCTGAAACAATTGGTTAAATTAAAGCAGGTGCCCAGGATTATTCTTTTCATGAAGATCCTGGATCAGATATCCGGCAAGCTTGATTTTGAATTCATATCATCAAGCATCCCGCATCTGAGCGACCGGGAAGACAATCACAAACTCGAGAAGATATTCGATTTCATTACCGGCAATTACGAGAAACGCATTACCCTGCATGAAGTTGCAGGATTAATAAACCTGACACCAACCGCTTTCTGCCGCTTTTTCAAGTTACGTACCAACAAGACCTTCTCCCAATTTCTAATTGAGGTACGGATCGACCAGGCATGTAAAATGCTTTCCAACGGGAATTTCAATGTTACGGAAACATTTTTCTCCTGCGGGTACAACAACAGCTCGAATTTTCACCGGCATTTTCGGCAGCATACCGGTCTAACCCCATCCGAATATAAGGATCAGGTTCTCAAGAAACACCCGGTAGCGCAATTCGCCTGACCAGTCAACCCCGGTATTCGTTAAGTGTTTCCAGCCAGGCCATAATATTTTGGGGAGGCACATCGCCCTGAATCACATGAATGGGCGCAAACACAAATCCGCCACCGGGAGCCAGGTCCTCGATCCTGCGTTTTGTCTCCTCCCTCACCTCACTCACGGTACCTTTTGGGAGCACATATTGGGAATCGCAACTTCCACCCCATATCGTAATCTGATGTCCAAATTCCTTCTTGAATTTCGCCGTATCCATATCCCTGCAATTCACCTGAAAAGGATTCAGGATATCAATACCAGCCTCAATAAGCAAGGGAATGGTCTCCATAATGGCACCGTCATTATGAAAAAAAACATAGGCCTTTCCCTTCGACCGTTCCTTAATGAACCGGAAGAGCCTGCAATGGTAAGGCCAGATCATTTTCTGGTACAGGTCGAGTGAAATGAGCAGGCTTTCCTGCGTTCCCAGGTCGTCAGCGCAAGAAACGACAACCGGACGATCGCCGGCAATATCCAGAACCTTTCCCCAATACTGCATCTTCAGGTCGAGGATCTTTTCCATCAATGCCTCAATCAGCTTGGGGTTCATCAGCATATCCATGAGAAATTTCTCATATCCGGTCATCCACATGGCATGCTCCCACATCCCGGAGCTCATTCTCTCCAGAAAGCAACCTTTCTTTTCCATATAAACTACCCTGTGAATCTGATCCTCCAACCCTATAAATCGATCCGGATCAAGTGGATCAGGCCAGGGGTAACTCTCGATGTCCTTTATAGACTGTGCGTTAGCCAGTGGATGGAAGTACTGATCGTAATACAATCCGCCAGTATCCGGCATCTGCCAGCCAATGCCAAATTCATCCGTCAGGCGGAAATAATTATCCTCGCGGTGAGGATCTATTCGCAAGGGAGCCTTCGCGGGAGGGTTAGGCTTGGCAACTCCCACATCCGTTTTAAACAATTCAGCCAAAACTGGATCAAAATCTGCGAGTTGAGTGATTTCATCCTGAACGGTTGATTCTGTATTGATGCCAAGATACTTTTTGAGATTCCGCAGTGCCTTGATATTAATGCCAGTTACGGCAGCTGCACCAAGATCGAAAGGTATCCGGTCAGGTTCACGGTGCTCCAGAGCATCGATAAGGCGCTGATGACCTGTTTGTTCCATTGATCAGACTACTATCAGGTACCGGCCTCCTTTAACCGTGGCAAATTCCAACGTTCCATCGGGTAAATTCTTTGCTTTGACAGATTTTCCGTTCATGGTTACTTTCGCCTTGGCGCCTGCCTTGATCCGGCAGAGCTGACCGTCTTTCGAGAGGACCTCCACACTGATTATTTTGCCGGCCGACCATTTTAGTCCCAGCTCAAAAGCTCCGCGGGCACAAACCCCGGTAAAGGAACCGGAGGCCCATTCTGCCGGCAGTGCGGGAAGCAGGTCGATAACTCCTTCATGCGACTGCATTAGCATCTCGGTAATTCCAGCAGTCACCCCCAGTGATCCATCGACCTGAAGAGGGGTAAAGCACTTGGCAAAGAGCTGCGGATAAGCCTGTTCCTTAATATAACCCTTAAAAATGCTGTTGGCGCGGTCGCCATCATACAAACGTGCCCACAAGGCCATTTTCCATCCCCTCGAAAATCCCGTACCGCCATCGCCGCGTTGTTCAAGAACAGCCTTACAGGCATCCACAAACTGAGGGGTGCGTTTGGCTGAAAGCACATTACCGGGGTACAAACCGTACATGTGAGAGAAATGGCGGTGCTTTTCCTCCATCTGGGCATAATCTTCCGACCATTCCTGCAGACTCCCGTTTTTACCGATCTGCGGCGGCACCAGGCGGGCCCGGGCCGCAATCACCTTACCAGCGAAATCCTGATCCGTACCGAGGATTTTTGCGGCCTCAACGTAATATCCAAAAAGATCGGTCAGGATCTGCATATCCATCGATGATCCGTAACAGATGGTTGTGAAATAGTACATGCCGGTTACTTCATCATAGAAATAACGGTAACCCGGACCCTTGGGCGGATTTTCAGGTGAGTTTGAAGGGTTGGTGACCAGCCATTTCCCGTTGGGATGCGGAACCAGGAAGTCCATGAAAAATTCAACCGAACCCTTGATTACCGGATAAATATCTTTCAGGTAATTAACATCACGGGTATACAGGTAATGTTCCCATAAATGAGTGGTCAGCCAGGCACCTCCCACGGTGAACGTGCCCCAGGTCGGGCCATCCATCGGGGCAGCCACGCGCCAGATATCGGTATTCTGATGGAATACCCAGCCGCGTGCACCGTAATGCTCCTTAGCCACCTGGGCACCCTGGTCGGTAAGCTCCCTTACCATCCTGATCAGTGGCTCGGCGCATTCCGGGAGGTTGGCACTCTCAACGGGCCAGTAATTCATCTCCGTGTTAATATTGGTCGTGTATTTTGAATCCCAGCTCGGGTTCATATTATCGTTCCAGATACCCTGAAGGTTCGCCGGCTCGGTTCCCGGACGAGAGGATGAAATCAGTAAATATCGCCCGAAATGATAGCAGAGCGAGGCCAGACTGGGATCAGCGGCGGTAGCAGAACCTGTCATTCTTTTATCGGTGGGAAGCCACGAATTTTCCGTTATGGGCAATTCAAGACGCACGCGGTCAAACAATTTCCTGTAATCAGCTACGGAAGCCTTGGCAACGTCGCCGTATGACTTACCGTTAACGCCTGCGAGGTACTTTTCAACCCTGGCATTCTGGTCGCCGCTGACATCCTTGTAACTGACGAAATTCGTTGCAGCAACGATGTATAAGGTTACAGCATCAGCTTTGTCAATAATCATGTCCGTGTCATCCAACTTAATTGAACCGCCTTCTGCCACGGCTTTTAGCTCAACCCTGTAGCGCAAGGCTCCGGTAACTCCCATATAATCTGCCGATTTACCATTAATGACCAAACCATCCTTGCCTACCCCATCCATGGTAAAATAATCTGTGGCATAATTCGAGTGGGCACCGTTCCGGCAACCCCTCAGGCTGGCCTTGAACGAAATGCTGCCGGGCTTGCTGGCAGTCAGTCGAACGGCAATAACCTGATCAGGAGCAGAGGAAAGCACTTCTCTCTGGTAGGTAACGCCGTTCACCGTATATTCTGTTCCCGTTGTTCCGGTTTCCAGGTTAAGCCAACGCTTATAACCGGTAACATCCCTTTCGTTCTCGAAAGACAGGTGAAGGTTTCCAATGGGCTGATATTTCATCTGTTCAACAGGATAACCCATTAAGTATCGACCGAAAAGCTTGTGTGCCCCAAGGGGATTTCCTTCGAAAATCATTTTCTGAATATCAGGCAGCACTTTGGCACCACCCTTCACTACCGTTGAATAAGGTCCGCCCGACCAATAGGTTTCCTCATTGAGTTGAATCCTTTCCTCACCGTTTTTACCAAAAACCATTGCACCCAGTCTGCCGTTTCCAACCGGCAGCGCCTCCTCCCAGGCTTTGGCAGGTGCCTGATACCACATCAGTGTGGCAGGATTAAATGACTTGCCGTCGATATTCTTCGACACTACAGACATTTGGCCCTGTAAGGCAATAGAGGAAAAAATGATGACAGCTGTAATGAGGATAATAATTCTTTTCATGATGATGGACAATTTAAAATTCAACATTTATCTTTTTTCCGGCAGGCAGGCTGACTTTACGGCTGATCCCGCGGGCATCAAGCGTAATCGTCTGGTCAATCGCTGAAACCAGGTTCACAGAAACATGCGATTTATCCCATTTCAGGCTGGATAGTTCGATTTGTCCGCGACACAGCACCCCGCTGATTTCACCTGACGGCCAGGCGGCAGGCAATGCCGGGAGTAATTTTATCCTTCCGGGATCAGAAGAAACCAGCATCTTGATGATAACTGCCGGCATTCCACCGCTGATATCCATATTAAACAAGGATTTATGGTTATGCATGGATGCCATATTGCTAAGCCAAAAGCGATTAACCATATGTTTCAAGGATTCATACACGATGGCACTGTCGCCCATGCTGGCTCCGGCCAGACCCAGCTGCACCAAACCAAAGGACATGAATCCTGATCCCTTCCCTTTCCAGTGTTTCTCCAATTTATAGTTGATACTCTTTCTAAAGGCTTCTATCAGCGCAGGATTGGAAGCAATCTCTTCAGGCATGCCGTCGAACAGGGCATAAAGCTGAGAGGAATGACGGTGGGCATCATTATTGGCCAGTTTCGGTGTCAGCCATTCTTTGATCATTCCATTCTCATCAATCATATAATCAGGCATTTTGGCAAGCATTTTCTGCCAAACGGGAATTTTCTCTTTGTTTACGCCCAGCGTTCGTGAGGCGGTTATCAGGCTGACGAACAATTCCCTGGCAACAGCTACATCCATGGTGGCATTGAAGGTTCCCTGCGAATTCGTATTACCCGGCGTATTCTCTGGAGACTGGCAAGGTGAGAAAATGTATTTTCCGTCGGGACCCGTGTACAGGTAGTCCTCAAAGAACAACCCGCATTTTTCCATAAAAGGCAATGCATGCTCCGACAGGAATTTTTTATCACCTGTATATTGATAGTAGTCATAGAAAAAGTGAGCGGCCCAGGCTGCCCCTGCCACCCAGAATCCCCCAGCAAAACTTCCCGCGAGTGCATTATTATATCCGTTTGTTGTTGACCTTGAGGGCAATACAATACCTCTGGCTCCAAATAAATTTTTGGCGTTTATCTCCATCCATGGAACAATAGATTCCATGTAGGAGGTATAAGCAAGCATTAATTCAGGGTAATTGCCCATCATAATGCTGGCTATGGCAGATGGTACATTTCCGTTGTGGGTAAAATCGCTTGCCCAATCCGGGACATAGGTACCCGCCCATATACCCTGCAGCACGGGAGGATATTTACCCGTGCATGAGATAATGTTATATCTGCCGGCATCAAATTCGTCCTCCATAAGGGCAGTATTCAGGTGATCGCCGGTCGACAGTTCAAACAGCTCCTCGGTAGTTCGCTGATGATCGGCTCCCCCGCCCAGATCGAGTTTAACGCGGTTAAACATGGCACCATGGATTGCCGCATGCCGGCCGATAAGGGAAGGGTAATCGGTACCCACCGATTCGAGCCGATTTTTCATAACCTCTTTCATGGACTTGTCGGGATCATACAGCAATGAGATATCCAGCAGGATCAGTATTTCATCGGCACCGGCAACACTGATATTATCGCGATTGGTTACTTTTTTCCCACCTGAAACCACAATGCGCGCCAGGCCTTCCAATGCATGGATACTACCCGGATAGGCTTTGGTGTAACTGTTGGCAAAGCTCAGGTAATCTCCTTCTGCGGCAATTTTAACATTGGAAATGGACGACGAAGCAACGTCCATTGAACCCTGTATGTAATTATAATTCAGCTTACTGCTGGGAATGGTTCTTTTCAGTCCGATCTCACAGTTTAAAATACCCCTCTTTGAGCCGGTAATCCTCATAACAGCGATTCCGTCGGCTCTGGAAACGAACAGCGTCCGGTCGTAGCTTCCGTTTGCATCCGACCAGTGAACGCGTGTTTCTCCATTCTGGAAATTTACAGACCTCGCATAATCGTGTATCTCCCGTTCTCCACCCATCTTTATTCCCATGTCGAATGCCGGCACAAAAGGATCCGGATACATAAAACTCTCCTGTCCCGACAGTTCGAATTGTAACTGAGTGGCTTGCTTATAAAGTCCCTGATCAATTAACCTGCGAATCTCAAACAGGCGTGAAGACTGATCTTTCGGCATTGTCGGCGGCCCCTGGGGCAGGAATAGCCCGGCATGAGTGAAAATGATGTTTTCATCCAAAGGCTGGCTCAGAACATTGGCACCGATTGCACCGTTTGCACTCAGCAATCCCTGTTCCCAGGTTTCACCGGGCGTGGAGCTGATGAATCCCCTGTCAGGAACGGGTATTGGGGATTTTTTCTGCGATTGAGAAACAACGGTAATACTCAGCGTTAAGCCGAGTGCCAGGATAAACAGGCTTTTATTCATAGCTTTTTAAAATACTTAAATATTGGGTATACCACTGGAACAGCTGTGGTTGTGGAAAACTTGAGATAAGGATCCAGAAATCCCCAGCCAGCGTAACCGTCAGGTGTTTCCGGCTCCAGGCAGAAAAAGGCAAGGTTTGCCAAGGGTTGTGCCAGGTCCACAACAAAAGTGCCTGAGGGAAAAATACGATTGGCAACCCGGCTGAACTTCCCCTTCAGGCGGGTCATGGTGAAGCCGTACCATTTTTCATGACGTAAGGAATCAACATAAAATTCCTCTCCCGATACCGTCAGTGGGGTTTTCAATGTATCCACCCTGATGTTCTGCATCTTAAGTTTTTCGATGAGAAAACCGTAACCGGCAGGTATCAGGTAACCCCTGGGCATGATTGCTTCTTTTGTGCCGACCGGTTTGGCCAGATAATCCACCCCATGGATGGTTTCCGGAACTCCGCCTGCTGATTCAGGAACTGTTCTGATAGCACTGGTACCCGGTATATACTCAGGCTGGTTTTCTTTATAGGCCAGGATATCGATTTTTCCGTAGGATTGATATTTCCCCTGTACAAAATTCATGAGCTTGCCCGACTCACTTTCCGATTTAATCCGCCCGATAAGGTTTTCATCAGCCTTTCGGCAAATAGCCGCCATTTCGCGGCCATGAAGGTTTGTATACTCAAGCAGTTCTGTAATGTATGCGTACTGCGCGTATATTTTCCGCTCGAAGGAAGGATGGCCGGGGGTTTCAACAATTACCGACATCCTGTTGCGCAATCCATAAGCATTGGTCAGAAATTTACCTTCAATAAACCAGTAAGCTTTGTCGTGGCTCCAAATGGTAGGTGGCCAGTTTTCCTGATCTGACAAGCAATGTGAAAAAGTCTCCAATCCGAAATTTTCGCGAATATGGCTGCGAACGGCCGGGAACAGTTCGTTCCACACATAATCACGCGGTTCAGGACTGGCAGCCGGCAGGTTGCTGGTAGCATAACAGATGGCGTAACCGTGTTTGACACGGTCCATAGCGTGGGCATCGAAGAACAGAACGGGATCCCAGGGATTCAATAAATTTTTGTATAGGCCATTCACATCCGTGGATTCAAGTTTGATGGCATCCCTGTTCAGGTTTAAACCCTTTGAGTTGGGGCCGGAGCCAATCAGATTAGGAGTACCGTGCTGTATAGTCAGGGCATCGTTCCCATCGACACAAAAATTCGGACAAATAATTATAATCTGATTATCAAGAAGATGCTTCTTAGATCCCAACAGGATATCACGCATCACCATCAGCAGGGCCTCTTTACCTTCCGTTTCGGGCGGATGGATATTTCCCTCCAGATAAATCACGGGCTTCCCTGAAAGTCTTGCCTGTTCAGGAGTGGTGACCCTTGGATTGGCCAGAACAACCGCCGGACAGGTGCGACCCAGTTCAGAAGTAAAAAGGTTGAAAATGTGAACATTTTCGCTGCCCCATTTCATAGCATCAATGAATTCCAGCACTTCCAGCGATGTAGTCGTACGTTCATATGAGGATTTTTCAGCTGCTGTCAGATACTTCCCGCTCCATTTGCCCGTCCAGCCTGCGGGCACCTCATCGCCCCAAAAAATCTTTTGGGCGCTGGCCGGCATTACCGGCAGAGCCAGCAAAACGGCAATGGAAAATCTCAGTAAAGGTTTCACAATGTTCATCAGGCTAATCCATTTTCTCAGTTCCTGATTACCACCGGACCTATCAGACCGGAAGGCAGCAGAGGCATGTTTTTACGGTAGCGATCCTGTATATTGGTTTTCGTGATCCTGTCGGCCCCGGTTTTCCCGGCATCTCCCACGAGCCTGTTGTGCCAGAGGTTGGTAACCACCAGTTCCAGCTTATTGCTGC
Organism: uncultured Porphyromonadaceae bacterium; assembly: GCA_964355105.1. Classification (GTDB taxonomy): domain Bacteria; phylum Bacteroidota; class Bacteroidia; order Bacteroidales; family UBA12481; genus UBA12481. Next base: position 46 of record CAYHCO010000078.1, on the reverse strand, counting down.
CAGGTTTCACATATTTCGCTATTGATGTGCTGTAGGGCGGTTTCCA
>CAYHCO010000077.1:5895-9266 GCA_964355105.1 uncultured Porphyromonadaceae bacterium | reverse complement strand
ATGATAACCCTCGATCAGGTGAAAGAGATGGTTGAGCGCGGGGAAGCGCTCAGGAGGTACCTTTGACGTCGATAACAAGAAAATTCAGTTAAAGGAAGAGGAAGAAAAAACCCAGTCCGCGGGTTTTTGGGACAACCCCAAAGAAGCTGAAAAACACATGAAGCAGATCCGGGTGCTGAACAGCTGGATCAAGTCGTACGACCAGGTAGCCGGTGCCATCGGGGATCTTCAGGTGATGTTCGATTTTTATAAGGAAGGCGAAGCTTCGGAGGAGGATGCTGATAAGCAGCTTGCTGATACTCAGGCTCTTGTAGAAGAACTCGAAACCCGTAACATGCTCCGGAAGGAGGAAGACATCATGGGCGCCATCATGAAGATCAATTCAGGGGCGGGAGGTACCGAAAGTCTCGATTGGTGCGGCATGCTGATGAGGATGTACATCCGCTGGGGTGAAATCAACGGGTATAAGGTGAAGGAGATCGATTTTCAGGCTGGCGACGAAGCCGGGGTTAAATCTGTAACTCTCGAGTTCATAGGCGAATATGCTTATGGATACCTGAAAGCTGAAAATGGAGTCCACCGTCTGGTTCGGTTGTCACCCTTCGATTCCAACAATAAGCGTCATACCACTTTTGCCTCGGTTTTCGTATCCCCGGCAGTAGATGATACCATTGAGATTGAGGTTAATCCTGCCGATATTACCTGGGACACCTATCGTTCAGGAGGGGCAGGAGGCCAGAACGTCAACAAGGTGGAAACCGCTGTTCGACTGAAACACGGACCGTCCGGCATAATTATTGAAAACAGCGAATCCCGTAGTCAATTGCAGAATAAGGAAAATGCAATCCGCCTGCTGAAATCTGAACTTTTTGCCATCGAACTTCGCAAGCGAATGGAGGAACGGCAGAAAGTGGAGGCCACTAAAAAGAAAATCGAGTGGGGCTCCCAGATTCGTTCTTACGTGCTGCATCCCTATAAAATGGTAAAAGACCTGCGCACCGGCTTCGAAACCAGCAACCCGCAATCAGTCCTCGACGGCGAGCTCAACGGATTCATCAAAGCTTTCCTGATGGAATTCGGCAAAGTCCTTTAACCAATTCGATAATTCGACAATTTGCTAATTTGCTAATTTGAGGATTGGTAATTCTGGTGATTAGTGGCAATTAGGTTTGTATAATTAAAGGCTGAATATTATATTTGCCTTGTATTTTTAAAGGCAGCCTATGAAAAGAATAATCACAGAACATCTTTTGGCCTGGAAAAACCAAGAAACCATTAAGCCCTTGATTGTACGGGGAACCAGGCAGGTGGGAAAATCATGGTCGATTATCGATTTTGGAAAAGCCTTTTTCCCTGGTCAGGTTATTGTAGTAGATCTGGAAAAACACCCCGACTGGCACAGGGTCTTTGAACCTAACCTCGACGCCAGAAGAATTCTTGAAGAATTGGAGATTCTATTGAACACTCGGATAACTCCCGGAAACGACCTTCTCTTCATTGATGAAATCCAAGAATGTCCCAAAGCCATAATGGCATTAAGGTACTTTTATGAGCAATTGCCGGATTTGCATGTAATTGCCGCTGGATCGCTACTGGAGTTTGCTTTGAAGGATATCAGCTTTCCCGTTGGACGAGTCCAGATGATTCATATGTATCCGATGAATTTTGGAGAGTTTTTATGGGCGACCAATCAACCCATGCTTGCTGATATAATCTTGAACACACCAAAACCGCAGTCTGAAGCGGTTCATGACCGGTTAATGGACGAGCTGAGGAAATACTTATTTGTCGGGGGAATGCCTGAGTGTGTGAAAACTTATGCTGACTCAGGAAGTATGACTGCTGTTTTTGATGTTCAAAATGATCTGGTTCATGCATTCCGACAGGACTTTTCGAAATATGCGCCATACTCCGACAAGCGGTGCCTCATGAGCGTTCTTTCATCGGTGTCGTCAAAGGTAGGACAGCAAACCAAGTACGCGCATCTGGCGGAGGGTTTCACCAATCCAACGATCACCAAAGCGTATGATCTTTTATGTTCTGCACGCGTTTTTTATAAAATATCAGCAGCATCAGGATCCGGGTTGCCTTTTGCGTCAACAGCTTCGGAGAAAGTATTTAAAACACTTTTGACTGATATCGGATTAATGAGATCGCTGAATAATCTTTCTCCGGATATAGATATGCTTTCCGATGATCTGTTGGCAATATACCGGGGTGCCTTAGCCGAACAATTTGTAGGACAGGAATTTTTGTCGGCCGGACAGGACCTGTATTACTGGTCGCGACAGGCGAAAAGCAGCCTGGCTGAAATTGATTACCTGATGGATAAAAATGGCAAAATCTATCCGGTTGAAGTAAAAAGCGGACCCTCGGGTAAGCTGAGAAGTATGCATTTATATCTTAAAACTTATCCCGATTGTCCCAAAGGATTTGTCCTTTCTGGTGCAAATTTTGAAGCACTACCCGAACAAAAACTCGAATTTGTTCCGCTTTACTTTGCTTACGGATTAAAAGCAGCAAGTGATTTCAATGCCAGTCTTTAAAATTCAGATTTCGAGTAAAGCGTCCGCGCTTTAACGAATCCATTGTAATGGGACCCAGAAAGATATTTGTGACTTTACTGTAATATTTTAGTGCGAATACACCCAATCCCCCGGAAATGTTGGTAACAACTTTGCCACCAAAATCATCTGATATTTTGTTAAGGTCAACATAGTCATAAAAAGCTGGCGAACCAGTATAAAGATATACCTGCAGTTCGCCGGGAAGCCTGTAGGCAACGTTTGGATCATCTTTGACATCCTGTCTGATTTGTGCAAGTAATTCATCTCCGGCAACATAAATGGAGATATTTTTGTGCTCACCAATGAAGTGACCGTTTTGCGTATTTCTGATAAATGATTTGTCTACCAGTTGATTAACTGTATCTCCGTTTTTCATGACTGCCATGAAATGGAAAACTATATGTGCCTCATATCTTGCAAAGCCGACCAGATCTTCAAAGCCAATCTCAAATGGGAGTGCATAAAATTCTAATAATGACCTTATTCCCTGCCTGGGGGCGAAAATTTTTGGAGGTTCAAGGTAATCAACAGCAGCAGACACCAACCGACTTTGTCCAATAGAAATATTTAATACCAAATGCGTTCCTTTAATAAATAAGGAAGATATATCGGATTGACATTGATATAGTTGCAGACCCTGGTTGGTAAACCACCCTTCTTCCCTGACTGAATTTTGTGCCGGGAAAAACTTCAATTCATGATATTTCCAACCGGATTCGGTATAAAATTCAATCTTTGGAGTTAATGTATCGTAGCAAATGGAATCAGTTATCCTTGCTGAAGTAAATGGGTTGATACTGCCTT
>CAYHCO010000077.1:3006-5795 GCA_964355105.1 uncultured Porphyromonadaceae bacterium | reverse complement strand
CCTTGGTGCGATGGCATTCCATTCATTAAAAGAAGGAACATGCCATCCGGGCGGACAAATGCCCTGACACTCTTCGGTTTCATCATATTGCATGGCTTCAAACCAGGAGTACAATCCACCGGATGCTGTAATATTCTGAATTTGATTACCATAGGCATAGGTTTCTACAATACTATTGTTTTTCTGAAGGGAATCAGACGGAATAACCTTGCCATATCTCAAACTTTCAGCCATCCACCAATTCCCCTCCAGATATACTGTTTCATATTTCTGACCATCCCTGGGATCTGTCATAGAACCTTTCACAGGGACAGTAAAGACTCTTACGCTATCAGTTAAAACCATGGTAAGTCCTCCGGAATCAGATAATTCCATCCTGATATAGTTCATTCCTTTGGTTGAAAACCGGCACAAAGCTTTTAGTTCCGATTGATAATCCGTGTCCCAAATCCCATCACTGTTCCAATCCCATCTTACGGTTAACTTTTCCTTCACATCTTCAGCGTCTGAAGATTTTGAAGCATCGAAGGTAAAGATCGTGGTGGTATCGCCAGCATATGGAAAGGCGGTTAGGGCGGCCAATGGCGGCGTGTTTATCTTTTCCTTCTGGCAACTGATAAGTGCCATTAATGATAAAAAGATGATGGTAGCCTTAATACTGTAATTCCAAATTGATATGATTGCCGAACATGTCATTTGAAAGACTTTGCAATAAAAGTTCCGGGGGACAGAAAGTAAATTTTGGCATCCAGAGTAAAACAAAACAGGTTGCCGGCGGCCTTATGGTAAATATAGTGAATTGTTATATAATCATTAAATTTATAGCTGTTTCATCGCATGCCACATTATCAAATTATCGAATTATCAAATTATCAAATTAAGATATGGATTACAGAATTGAAAAAGACACGATGGGCGCGGTTGAAGTACCGGCCGATAAGTACTGGGGAGCCCAAACCCAGCGCTCAATCAACAATTTCAAGATCGGTGAGCCTGGTTCAATGCCACGCGAGATCATCATGGCCTTTGCTTACCTGAAAAAGGCCGCGGCGCTTACTAATCAGGATCTGGGAGTGCTTCCGGAACAAAAAGCAAAACTCATTGGCGAGGTGTGCGACGAGATCCTTGCCGGCAGGCATGATGACCAGTTTCCTCTGGTGATCTGGCAGACCGGTTCCGGCACGCAGTCGAACATGAACCTGAATGAAGTAATAGCCAACCGCACGCATGTGCTGTTAGGGAATAACCTTGGTGAAGGTGCCCGTTTGGTTCACCCGAATGATGATGTGAATAAATCACAGTCATCGAACGATACGTTCCCGACGGCCATGCATATCGCGGCATACAAGATCCTGATCGAAACAACCATTCCGGGTATCGAACTTCTCCGCAACACTTTGGCAGCCAAATCAAAAGCTTTCATGGAGATCGTAAAGATCGGCCGTACGCATTTCATGGATGCCACACCACTTACTCTCGGTCAGGAATTCTCCGGATATGTGTCGCAGATTGATCATGGACTGAAAGCATTGCGCAATTCGCTGGCCCACCTGAGCGAGCTGGCTTTGGGCGGTACTGCAGTGGGTACCGGGATCAATGCTCCGAAAGGCTATGCTGAACTGGTGGCAGCAAAAATCGCTAAGCTCACCGGTTATCCGTTTGTTTCAGCGGAAAATAAATTTGAATCACTGGCTGCCCATGATGCCATCGTGGAATCGCATGGTGCCCTTAAAATGCTGGCTGTCAGTTTTATGAAAATAGCAAACGATATTCGAATGATTTCATCGGGCCCGAGAAGCGGCATCGGCGAGATCTCGATACCGGAAAATGAACCGGGATCCTCCATTATGCCCGGCAAGGTTAACCCGACTCAGATCGAGGCTCTGACCATGGTTTGTGCCCAAATCATGGGAAATGATGTTGCTATCGGTGTTGGAGGGATGCTTGGACATTTCGAGTTGAATGTTTTCAAACCGGTTATCATCGCCAACTTCCTCACCTCGGCCAGATTACTCGGCGATGCCTGCGTATCGTTCAACAACAATTGTGCAATTGGCATCGAACCCAATTACAAGGTGATAGAAAGGCATGTGGAAAATTCGCTCATGCTGGTCACCTCGCTAAATACTCATATAGGATACGAGAAATCAGCCGAGATCGCCAAGAAAGCTCACAAGGAAGGATTATCCTTACGCCAGGCGGCCATGAAACTTGGCTACGTCACCGACGAGGAATTCACCCTCTGGGTAGATCCCAAGAAAATGGTCTGAATTTTCCAGACTGCCAACTGCCGACTGCCGACTGTCCTCAGTGGTGGTGATGTCCCGGGGTATGCACGTGTCCGTGGTCCAGCTCCTGTTTGGTGGCTTCGCGGACTTCAACTACCTCAACATCAAAATGTAACTGCACGCCTGCAAGGGGGTGATTCATATCGAGGGTGACATCTTCGCCCTCGATTTTTGTTATGGTGGCAATAGCCGGACCATCCTCGCTGTCGAGCTGAACCTGCATCCCTACTTCAATGTCCCCGTCACCCTGAAATCCGTCGGCGGAAACCTGAAATACCTGCTCCTTATCGTAATCGCCATAACCGTCAGCCGGTGCAACGACAGCGGTAAATTTATCTCCGGCCTGTTTGCCGGCAAGCTCCTTTTCCAGTCCCGGGATCAGTGCCCCGACACCGTGTATATAAGGAAGCGGATTCTGGCCTTCTGAGCTGTCAAGGATTTCACCCTTGTCATCTTTAAGGGTATAGTGTATCTGAACGACGCGGTTATTTTCGATTTTCA
>CAYHCO010000077.1:0-2906 GCA_964355105.1 uncultured Porphyromonadaceae bacterium | reverse complement strand
ATAAGTTTTTGAAATTTAGGCGCAAAGAAAAGTAAATCCGCCCGAAGTACCAAAAAGGAAAGTTCAGAGCATATTATTTCCATTCGCATCCCTTTTCTGCATCTATATACAGTGTAAGAAGTTGTAATAGGTAATAAATATATTACTTTTGTAAAATGAAGAAAATTGAATTTATCGTCGAGGTGACCAATACTGGTTATTCAGCCTATGCTACAGATTACATGGTATATACGGTAGGATCGGATATGGAAGAATTGCGGTCCAACATACTTGAGGCTATTAATTTACATTTCGAAGAGGAAGGTAAAGTAGTCACCTTGGAAAACATCCGAATAACCCTTGATCTTCCTCAGTTCTTCGAGTTTTATAGTGTTATTAATGCCTCTGCTTTATGTAAGCGTATCAAAATGAACCAAAGTCTTTTGGCTCAATATATCAGCGGCCAAAAGAAACCATCGCAGGCTCAACTGGAACGAATCATTAATGGTATCCGACAGGTTGGCCGCGAACTGGCTGAAATCAATATCGTTGCATCTAAGTGACATTGGTTAACCCCAGACTTCAGTCTGGGGATTTGGGTAATCCCAGACTTCAGTCTGGGGTCGGGGAATCTTCTCAGAGATCTCCTGAGCATTACCATGCCACCTTCGGCGACCGGTAAAACTTGATTCCCATCGCGGTCATCCGCTCGCCATGCTTGGCCAGTCTGATCTTGTAATCTTCCCACGACCTGAGGGTTGAAGGGGTCCAGACAATCTCCGCATAACCCGGCAGCCGCGGGAAAACCAGGTAGTCGATCTCATCCCGGTTGGTAACCGTCTCCGTCCAGAGTGCTGCTTCAATGCCAAGAATCCCGGCTTTCGTAATTCCCGGAACGTAATTCGACGGTTCCCAGGAATAACCCGTATCTACCTCCACATAACCGGCCCATTTGAGTCCGAGGGTAGTTGTGGAATCGTATTTCATATCCAGATAGGCCTTGCTGGCAGGCGAAAGAATCAGTTTTGACCCCTGAGCGGCTGCCTTAACTGCGTTCTCAACAGTTGCCCAGTGCTGGCAAACGGTCCCGGGCTTCATCACCGACAAGGCGATATCATCCCAACCCATTGGAATTTTTCCAACCGAGGTCACAATCTCCTGCACCCTGCTGATGAAAGGGATGTAATCTTCTTTTTTCGTGACATGCGACTCATCACCCCCGATATGAATGTACGGTCCGGGAGTCAGCGCGGCCAATTCGCGGAACACATCGGAAACAAACTGGTAGGTGATCTCCTTGGATGTGCATAACGTGCTGAACCCGACATCAGTACCCGTATATAAATTCGTGGCCTTGCCATTGCAATTCAGCTCCGCATAGGATGCCAGAGCCGCATTGGTATGTCCGGGCATGTCGATCTCAGGAATGATAGTAATATACTGTGATTGAGCGTATCTGACCAAATCGGCATACTCATCCTGTGTGTAATAGCCTCCGGGACCACCGCCAACCTGGGTGCTGCCCCCATATATGGCGAGATTTGGCCAGGATTTTATCTCGATACGCCAACCCTGATCATCGGCTAGATGAAGGTGCAGCTTGTTCAGTTTATACCGGGCCATCTGGTCGATCAGTCGCTTAACATCGGCAGGCTTGAAAAAATGCCTGGCCACATCCAGCATCGTTCCGCGGTAACTGTAATCGGGATAATCCTTTATGGTTCCTGTGGCAATAGTCCAGGGTCCCTCCTGTAAGCCCGACTGCTCGATTTTTGCCGGCAAAAGCTGCAAAAGTGTCTGAATGCCGTAAAAAAGTCCGGCCGGTTTGCCGGCGGAGATCTCTACCATCCTCTTTGTAATAATCATCTCATAACCTTCATCGCCCAGGTCGGTGGCATCAGCACTAATTCTGAGCCAGATGTTGCCTTTAGGAGGTGCCTCAGTGGTGCTTTCGACCCCGATTCCCAATCCTGTCGGGGGATTCAGCTTGTCTGCAAGGTAATTTCCTATGGCAGCCAATTCTCCGGATCCCGGTTCAACATAAATGTCGGTTTTATCGTTCAGGGTAAACGATTCAGCGGTGGCCTGAACCAGAACAGGGCGAGGAATGATGCTCTCTTTGGTCAGGTCGGTTGGTGCCTTCAGACAGGATAATTGCCCAAATATCAGTAAGATGATGGCGGCTGAGGTGATAAATCGCGTTTTCACGGGTCGGGTTTTAAATTCATATACAAGTTAGAAAATTCCCTTCATCATCGTAGTGACAAAAGTCAGTTTCCATCGCGTTTTGCGTTTGGTTTAAAGGCGTAACTTTGCCGCCGAATCCTAAAGACTATTGATTATGATAAAGGATGATGAAAGCCGGAAACTTTTTACCGAGTTTCCCCCCATCTCAACTCAGGAGTGGGAACAGTTGATCCTTAAGGACTTAAAAGGTGCCGATTATGCCAAAAGGCTCATCTGGACCAGCCCCGAAGGTGTAAAGGTTAAGCCGTATTACCGTACTGAAGATCTTGATAAACTGAATAATAGTGATTTTAATCCGCTTAGTTTCGAATTCACTGCGAAGACCAGCGGAAAAGCGAATGACTGGTTGATCCGTCAGGATATTGAAATCATTGATTTCGACCAGGCAAAGGAAAAGGCCCTGTACCTGCTGTCCCGCGGGGTGCAATCCATCGGCTTCAACCTTGATGAACCACATACCACTGAGGAGGTACGTGATTTCCTGAAGGATCTGCCATTGGAATCGGCTGAATTCAACTTCGAAGGTTTCATGCCATCGATTTTACTTGAAGTGCTTCATGAGATGGCTGATAAGGGCGAGCTGGATCCTGCAAAAGTCCACGGATCGTGCCAATGGGATATGCTGGGCGGATTCAGTCTTTACGGTTCATTCGAATATGAAACGGATGATGAGCTTGCAG
>CAYHCO010000076.1:5061-9849 GCA_964355105.1 uncultured Porphyromonadaceae bacterium | reverse complement strand
TAATGGATATCGGATCCGCAAACCCCCACCACTTTCATTCGTATCAGGACTTCGTTATCGGAGGTAATCTGTGGCATTGGCCGGTCCACACATTCCATCTGACCGATCCCGGTGAGAACAAATGCTTTCATAAATTCCTGTGAATAATAATGCAGCTATTCCCGGGTGACAATTATCGGAGGACCCTGAGAAATTACCCTGACCCGCCCGCGAACAGCAACTTCGCGGTCATCATCCTGTTTGACACAGGGAAACCATCGTTCAATTTCAGGATCCCTGTCGAAATGAACCTTCAGATCGTAAAGTGTCAGCCGGTCCGTCACGGTTCCGGTATCACCGATTGAGGGAAGGTAGGATTTGGCGAAAGTCCCCTTCATCTTGTCCGTATCACCGGAATTGCTGGTAAAGGCTATGACCAGGATGGCAGCGGTTACCAGGACCAAGGCCCCGGCTATAAAAAACTTGTTCTTGATCCACTTGAGATTCATTGCGTTAATGATTTAGGGGAAGCATTTTTACCAGCCATTAAAATACACAATAATTAAAACAACTGATGGCTAATACTTATAGAAATCAACCCAAAGAGTGGGAACAGGAGAGGTACCGTTAAAATCGTAAAACCGCATCTCAATTACCTCCCACTGCCCGGTGGTGGGATTCTGGCGATTCCAGGCAATTGAGGCTCCGACCACCACAGCCCGGATTTCGGAACCGGTCATGTGATATTTCGTGGCGTCACTGGTATGATCGCTGTAAGGCACTGTTTTTAGTTCCACCGATTCCTCGCGCCATCCACCCGTTTGAGATTTCAATTCCTTTTTCTGTGTACCGATCAGGGATTCCAGAACTTTCCCGTCAGCAGACACTTTGCCTGACAATGAGCCGGAAACAACCACCGGATCAGCGCCGGAGTTGGATACCTCGTATTTGAAATCCAGGGAAAACTCCAGTCCGTTCCATTTGATCTTCTGGTTATTGTAATGCTTATACTCCATGTCGATCGTGAGTGGATTGAGCAATATACCTTCATCGGACTGCATATTGGCATTAAGAGAAACATATAGATATCTCGTATCGAGTAATTCAGATACAAATGCTGAGATGATCGTAGCTTTTGACGTAGCCCTGGCAACCAACGCTGAATTGGAATTGTCGATCAGGGAGCAGGTAACAGTATAGCTGCCTTCCTTTTTGAAGATATGCTCAGCAAGTTGAGAAGTGCCGGTCGAGATTTCACCGGTATTATCGCCGAAATCCCAGACTAATTTATAGCTCGCCGGAAGTGTTCCTTTGACCTCCGCGATAAAGGAGCAGGGCTTGTCAACCATAGCCTGAAGGGGATCAGGAGTAATTGTGAGGCCGACCTTCCCAAGATTAATCGTAAACCACTTGAAGTCGACATAATACTCTTGCAGGTCGGCTCTGAAGCCTGCGACATATATGCCGATTTTATTGTCAGCAGGCTCTAAAGTACAGGTTGCAATACCATTCGAGGCAAGATCAGCCTTTCCGATATCACCTCCATCACTATTAACTATATAAATTCTCTGAAGCTTGTCGGTTCCTCTAATAAAGGCTTCGCAATCCTCCGACTTGCAAACAATCTTAAATTCGGCATTACTCACAAGCATCTTGTCGGTAATTTCAGTTCCGCTGGTACTGCCTGCAAAAAGCTTGTATTTAGGGAACCTGTCATTTCCGATAGTGCCGTTTTCAAACTCGGCCCATCGCTGCTGCATCTCTTCAAGATCGAGGACATTGGAGATTTGGAGATAGCATACCTGGTCGAACAGGACGGTTCCGGTTGCAGAAGCCCTGGTTTTCGAGGCATAGGTGCCGATGCTTGTTTCAGTAAAGGATATGGTCTTCGTAGCATCACCGGGATAATTTGGGTCGGCGATGTACAACTTTTTCTCCTGCAGGTCAACCTTATAGCAGATAACTGCATGAGCCAGACCCGTAGCCTTTTCACGCAGGAACAACAGCTGTGGGGAATTTCGGATAATCATTTGAACCAATAGGCTTTTCCAAATGATTCCCGGGTTGCTCATTTGCCTTTCCATTATGGTTTTCCAGTTATCAATTCTATTACTCTCGTCGATATCACGGTGAATAACAGCCGACAATCTGTAAGCTCTGGGATTATCGAACCAGTATTTATCTGGCAGGGTTGTGCTCAGGTTGGTATCAAATTTATGGAATGCTTCTCCCAGCGTTTTCTTGCGATAATTATAGTACCAGATCGCAACACAGGATTGCCCCACACACATACCTGCAGGGGCTATGTAGGCCCCGTAATTCGGGAATTCCCAATCATCCGTACCGACATTAAATCCCGAAGAAATCTGAAGGTTGCCACTGATCAGGGATTCCGCTACCGACCCGACTATGATCCTGTTGTTCCAGTCAGGATCCCCTGGTTTTGCGCTTTTGAGGCTCCCTGCGGTTGTTGCGGAGAAATGCAGCGATGAAATGATAATATAATTGGCTGTCAGTTCTGCGGTCGGCAATCCTTCCAGCTCTCCTGAAGTGCTGTCGAACAGGAAAGCCATGGCAAAATGACCTTCCGGGACCTTTATCGGAATCTTCAGATCCATCGGTCGGTCAGCGTACAAATCGGTGAGTTCAACCGTTATTAACGGGGATAATACATTGAAGTTCTCACCGAACTCGTGCGATTTGACCACGGCATAGGAAATCTTAATAGTTTGCTGCTCTGAGAATGAGCTGTCCTGAACAGTAAGTTCCAGTCCGTCGACCGGGCTGCCGGGTTTGCTGACCAGGACCGTGCCGCCGGAAGTACCAACGGTTGCCGTAACAACCGAAATTGGAGGATCGGTCGTAATGGCACCGGACTCCCCGGTGCCTGGATCGATATAATCAAGATATTTGGTGCAGGAACTTAGTGCCAGGCAGGCACTGAGGAGTAAACAGGCAGGGAAAGAAAGTCTGGATGCGTCCATAATAACCTCCGTTTTTCGGGGCGAAAATGCCGTTACATCCAAATATACAGAATTTTATCTTGACGGAGGGTACAACTGGAATTCCCAGATTGTGGGTCCCTCGGATGCTTCTGTTATATTCAGACGGAAGCGCTGAGCGGTAACAGGTTTAATCCTGACATCAAGTATCTCACCCATATTTTCGCCTGAATGGCAGACCCTCCATTGATTTTGATCCCAATAATCGATGGAAAATTTCCGGATACGCTTAAGCTCTGGAAAGGCTTGCTTAACGATAGCGCGTCCGATCAGCTGTGGTGTGCCCAGATCGATCTCCAACCAGGCAGAATGGGTGCCGTTGTCAGTTGCCCACCGGGAATCATCGTTATCATCGAAAGCCTTTTCGGGTGCATAAGTGGCTAACCCCTGGTAATAGTTTGATGCTGTAGCCTTTTTAGCGGTTGCCAGCGACATCGACCTAAAATTGGTGCTTACCGGTTCAATTGCTTCTGCTTTGCGATCCAATTCCAGAACAATAATCAGATCCTGCTGTCCGGGCCTGGCGGGCGGCAGAACGATCTTAAGGCGGTCACCGTTTTGTGAGGTGCGTATCTTTTCACCGGCGAATGTTGACGAACTCACAATCTTTGCAGGGATTGATGGAAGTTCCAGGGTGTCGGAAATCCTGTTCAGGACATGCAGGTAAACTGTATTTCCCTTGTTGGTGGACACTCCGTAACTCCCCGGTTTCCAAGGACCGCCGCGGGTACCGTATATCGTTTTGCCATATTTCTCAAGCCATTTCCCCAGTTCTGAGATAACTGCCACTTGCTCCGCAGCAATTTTTCCGTCGGGCATCGGGCCCACATTCAGCAGCATGTTGCCGTCGCCGCCAGCGCATTTAATGAGCATGTCGATACACTGGGAAGCCGGCTTAACCCCGTCGGCAGGTCCGCCCCATGACCATTGGCTCCGTTTTGAAACGGTCATGCACGACTCCCAGGGGCGCTGGTCGAAACCGCCTACCGTTTGCTCGGGAGTGTGGAAATCAGCCCAGGGGCCGATTACTCCTTCGTTCCAGCCACCCTGGTCACCAAGATCAAGTCGCTCATTGATCACAATACCGGGCTGCAATTTCCGGACCAGTCTATAGGTGTTTTCCGCATCCCAGGGCGCCGATTTCCCGTCGGTATCGAACCAGAGAATATCAATGGTTCCGTAATTGGTCAGCAGCTCAGTCAGTTCAGCTTGCATGCGCCGGACAAATTCTGCATTTTTCTCGTTGCGGCAGTCCGGATCCCGCCAATCCATCGGTGAAAAATACCATCCCAGCTTCATGCCCGCCTCATGCGCCGCCTTCGACAACTCAGCACATACATCACGCTTAAAGGGCGTATGCATAATATTGTAATCATCCACTTTTGAGTCCCACAGCAGGAATCCATCGCAATGCTTTGCAGTCAGGATCATGTATTTCATGCCAGCCGCTTTAGCCGTGGCTACCCATTCCCTGGCATTGAAGTTTGAAGGATTGAACTGTTTGTACAGGTTGTCATATACATTGGCAGCAGTTGGCCCCTGGTTGGGACACTTCGGATTCGTATTCGCCCTTGACCAGCTGATCTCCTTTTCAGTGATGCTTACCGGACCCCAATGGATGAACATTCCAAGCCGGGCATCGCGCCAGCTCTGCAGTGATTCGGGCTTGGCCTTCTGGGCAATCCCAACCGTTGAAAACATGCAAAACCCGAAGGAAAGCAGAATGGCGAAAATAATTTTTTTCATTTCTCAAATAATAGTTGTTGCCCCAAGATAGGGAAAAACAAAAACTTTTTAGTCCGGAAAT
>CAYHCO010000076.1:3665-4961 GCA_964355105.1 uncultured Porphyromonadaceae bacterium | reverse complement strand
ACGGTAGCCGCAGAGGGAACCGCGGTAGACGGCATTAAAATCAAGATTCCGGCAAAAGCTTTCAGCTCAACACAAACATTCATCATTTCATACGCGGAAATTATCAGTCATGAATTCGGCGAAAACTTCAATCCCATTTCCCCTTTTATTTCCGTTAAATGCGATGGGGGATATGCCAATGAACTGATCAGTGTAACGATACCCGTAACGGTACCTGAAGGCAGCGTTCCGGTCGGATTCATGTACAATGCCGAAAGTGGGAAACTGGAGGGAATGCCGGTTAAATCGTATTCAAGCACTTCAATAACCCTGGTTACCCGTCATTTTTTGCCGGGAAGCAGTCTTCTGCCTTCCGCCGGAGCCCTGAAATTGTCGCGTGTCCCGCAGGCGTTTGGAGCCAACATCATTATCAGTTCAATACCAGACAGCCTCCTGGAAATGAATCCGGTGATCTCTTCGGGATTCAGTCCGGGAGTTGATGACTGGGAATTTATCAATGATGGTTCCTACATAAACTCGAAAGGCCAGAGCACCGGGCAGAACGCTGCCGCACTTTGGTATTATTTCGAGAAAAAAACCTCCCTGGGGCCTTTGTTTGGTCAATTCAGCAATAATGACCAATTATGGCAGGACAATAGTCTGGGGTACCGGTTTTGCTCCGTACTGCAGGAGGACCTTTACGGGAGCGAAAGGATTTCCACCTCCTTCGAATATTTTATCGATAAACTTCAGGATCTCGATCATTACAATTTATTGCTCATTGCAGCAACCATGCTGGTTACCGGCGAGCCCCAGGCAGTCGCAACCTATCATTTAAGAGGCCTCGATGAAAGGGGAGGCAGCCGCTATTCCGGTCATGTTCTTATTTGCTACCAGATATCCATGAATGAAGGAAAACTTTATATAGCGGACCCCAATGAACCAGGATCCTCCCGGACCATCGGATATGAGGACGGCAATTTTGAGCCGTACCAGTCGAAATTCAGTGGTCATTCACAAGCGGTGACCTATCCGTTTATCACCTATTTCGCCAAGACGGCCCTCCTCGACTGGATAACCATTTCCGGACGTTACAAGGAGTTGGAAAACAGAACTATAGGAACTATGACTCCGAATGCTTTCCCGGAGTATACGGTCACCCTGCCGGATTTAAATAGCCAGCCGCTTGCCGACGGGCTGATAACCAACGACGATACCTTGCGTTTCTCCGTGATCTGCCCTTCAGCCGAGGTTTATTTCGATATGAACGGTACCCGGCTGACCGGCATGATGGTTTTCGACGAATACGGTAACCGG
>CAYHCO010000076.1:0-3565 GCA_964355105.1 uncultured Porphyromonadaceae bacterium | reverse complement strand
CCGGGACGGTTTTTTAGGATTATCTTGGCGCTCATGATTACCCCGGATTTTACCAATATCAATCTCGATAAACTGGTTACGCACCATATCGGGAACAAACTTCTTGAAGAAGGAATTATTCTATCTGAGCAGGTCACCGAAATCGACCGTCAATCAGGTGATTACCTGCTTAAATATTTTCTCAATGCATTCAGGCCTGAGGAGTTTTATTGCTTCACCCATGCTGTAAATATCAGCATGAATGAAGTTTACACAATAGCCCAGCGCATATTCTCATCCACTGAAGGGTTTATTGAAGACTCACAGCAGATTGCACGATTGCTGTATGAAAATTCCACCCATCCAAAAATCAAGCAGGGTGAGCTGAATATCGCCCTCTTTTCGGAGGCTATCCTGGGAGATGAAATTGTGGCTGCCATCGGAATTTTCAAATCGGAGAACGATTCAGCTTTCATAAAGATGAGAGGCACTGAATCCCGTTTTTCCATCCGCCATGATTTTGGATATGAGCTGAAAGGGATCGATAAAGGCTGCATCATCTTCAATTCCACTGCCGATAACGGTTACCGGATTCTGATTGTCGACAATACCAACCGATCAGCTGAGGCTGTTTACTGGAAAGATGATTTTCTTCAGGTGGCGCCGGTCAGCGACGAATATTACCAGACCAACCAGTTCATGGGAATTGCCAAGAATTTCGTGATCAAGCAACTGTCGGAGGATTTCGATGTGAGCAAGGCCGACAAGATTGATTTATTGAACCGCTCGGTTGAGTATTTTAAGGCTCATGGCAATTTTGATAAAACCCAGTTCGAAAATGAAGTTTTCCAGCAGGACGACATCATAGGCTCGTTTCGGAATTTCAACGACAACTGGCTGATGGAAAAAGGAATAGATCCACTTGAAAATTTTGAAATATCACCGCAGGCGGTAAAAAAACAGGCAAGGGTATTCAAATCTGTTTTAAAACTCGATAAGAATTTCCACATATACATTCACGGCGATAAGGACCTGATCGAGCGTGGCACCGATGCAGATGGCCGGAAATTTTACAAGATCTATTACCAAACGGAATCCTGAGTATTTTTCTATGACAACCCGGCTTAGGTTTAGCTGATGACCTATTGCAGGACCCGGTACACCGGATAGCGGTTAAACCATTTGTTTGCCAGGCCACAGCGGGAATAAACAAAATACATCTGAGCCGTCCGGTCTTTTGCCATTTTCGGATTTTGCCGGATCGCATCATCAAGCATTTTCCTCGATTCAGGCGTTTCACTGAGGTATTTTGCGATCTTATCCTCCAGCACCGGATGAGAAGAAAACCATTCACGGTCCTCCAGACAGGGGTCGAAAAAATTCCATCTGAAATACGAATCCGGACCCTCCGGCTCAAGCTGGTTGACTATGAAAAAGTTCGACTCCTGGTTCACAGGAATCAGGTAATCCCCGGTATAAAAAGGTATGGGTTGCATTTCTTTGTGCGTGGAGAATCGATCATGAAACTGGTGACCGTTCTCGTGCCGGTTACCCCAAACCAGGCTGTCGATATAATAGGCTTCCACGGTAATTGTTGTATCCTTCGGCAGCCTCGACAGGCTCACGCCATTCATTTTTAAACGATCAATCACCTCGCCCCAAGCCTGGGGAACCAGGTAGTATTTGGGTGCAGTAACCGTTTTTGTGGGTTTATAGTTGTCATACACCGGGACATTCTCAACAGTGAAAGGCTGGTTGTAATCATAAATCTCACGGTCCTCCCCCGTCAGCGGACTCTTGTCATGGCCCATCCGGTAACCCCTGAATTCCACTGTCCTGAAGCGTGAGCTATCGATCCCGTATTGCAGCGCATACTCCTTCTGGGATTTAACTCTTTCCTTCGATTCCGTCCGCAGCCGGCCTATGGTGGCACTGTTATCCCCGGTGAATTCAACCAGTTTCAGAATAAAATGATAGATCGACCGAACCCGGTCGGGATACGGCTTGTAACAATGATTTTCGATCATCTGGGCAAAAGAATGAAACAAAAGTGCGTATCCTGTAGAATATCTTGGGGTCTGAACATAATTGGCGATTCCTTTCTCGGGCTCCGCAACATCCCACTCCGCGTAAGGAATCATTTCATAAGGCGTGGTGCGCATTTTCTCAAACATGGCGGGGATCATCGTATCGTAGAAAAAATCGCCCAGCGGCGCCGGCATGCTGTTATGCTGGGCAGGCAGATAAGTGATTACGTACTGATGGTCGGAACCGTTGGTGGTATGGGTATCCAGGAAAACATCGGGGTCCCAGCGAATAAAGGTTTTCACAAACGAGCGGGCATTTTCCGTTTCCAGCTTGACAAAATCACGGTTCAGGTCGAGGTTCCTGGAATTTCCGCGGTAACCGGGATTATCCGGACCCGTTTGATTGGTGCGGTGCCAGCGGTTCTGATAAAGCAATCCGCCGACACTGTAAACCGGGATTATACAGATCACCGTTTGCTCCAGGTATTTTCTCATGCCCTGATAATTTCGGAGAATATCGTCGGCTGCGAGCATACTGCCTTCAATTCCTTCAGGCTCGCCCGAATGTATCCCGTTATTTATCAGAACGATGCGCTTTCCGGATTTTCGAATCCTTTCCGGATCGAACTCCTGGTCCTTGCTGATCACAAACAGGTGGAGTGGCTTGCCGCAATCCGTGAGCCCGCATTCCAACAGCTTTGCCTCTGGCCATATGCTGTCGAGTTTCCGGTAATTGGCAATAACTTCATTATAGGTCGAGGAAAGGTTTTTCTCAAAATTAAGATGGATTGCCGGTGCACTTTCCGGCACATCATGGCCCATTTTTGAACAGCCCGTCAATAAGATCACCGCAATTATCATTATAGACCGAAAACGTATCATGCTGCTTGAATTATTTATTAATCAATCCCCATAAACTGATTTACCAGGAGTCTAAAGTAGCCAAAATCGCTTCAAACTGTAAAGGGTACCAGTTGCCCGCCCCGGTAGCCTCCGCCAGGCCCTAATTGTATGGTTTTGGAAGCCGCATCCATCAGAAGTGGTTCATGCGTTACGCACACGATGGTATTTCCGCGTTCAAGAATCTCATCGAAAAGGGCACTCAGCTTTTCGATATCCCGCTGATGCAATCCTCCGGTCGGCTCATCCAGCAGACAGAGGGTATTGTCACTCACCCGGTCTGAAAGTCCGGATACGAGCTTCAGCCTCTGCAATTCACCCACTGACAGTGTTTTAAGCAACCGCCCGCCCGACAGATGACCCAATCCGGTTTTTATGACCAGATCAATTACGGCCGGATTGGTTTTAATGAATCCGGAGATGTCGGCCAGCGGTATCTGAAGCACATCGTAAACCGACTTTCCATCGATCAGGATTTCGAGCACTTCATCACGAAAGCCGGTGCCTCCACAGCGCTCGCAGGGAGTATTGACATCATTGAAAAAATCCATGCTTACCCGGTTCTGTCCCGAACCCTCGCATTCCGGACAACGGCTGTCGCGCGAACCGGTCAGAAAATGGGAAGATTTATAGCCTCTGGACTTGCTTTCATCGCTGCC
>CAYHCO010000075.1:0-10238 GCA_964355105.1 uncultured Porphyromonadaceae bacterium | reverse complement strand
TTTTTAACCAATTTTAAGGGTTCAAAACGGTCAACTTATTTCAGGCAAGGACAGGTTAGCGGTTGTTTTTTTGAAAGGTTTCGTTTATGCGGAAAAGGCCATCATCGGTGATCTTTCCTTCCGGGGCATCGATCCAGTGCAGGTTTCGGAAGCTTTCCGGTAAATCGTGTGAGTCCCTTGGAATGGGCCCGATCTGAACCGGTAATATCGGAAACTCGTTCATCTCTCCTTCCTTCAGGCTGATGGCAAGGTCCCATTCTCTGCGGTAAAACCTGCTTTCATCTGCTACCAGGGTGGCCGGCGAAATAAGCGGCAGAAAGACGGAACAGTTTCGAAGATTCGACTCAATGCCTGTCAACCAGCGCTCCCCGGGGGTAAGCGCTCTCTTGTCGAGCCAGACCGGTAGTCCGATCGATTTTATCTCTTGATACAATTGATCTGCAATGGCTTTGTCCTCAGATGCATAACTGATAAAGACCGATCGTTTTTCAAAAGGTAAATTACCTGTGGCATCCCCGGAATCTTCACCTTTGATATTTCTCCAGACATCATATAACTGATCGACAAAAGTCTCAACAGTATGATCGAGAACAACCTGTGCATCAATGCGGTTCAGGTAATCAGTCAGGTTTTTATCAGTCCGGCAAACCGAATCACCCATCACAAATACCGGTTGAATTGTGGGATTCTTTGGATCCGGACTGGTGAGGGAAATAAAAAACCGCGCAAGCCAGTTAGGAAAATTGCATCCCAGAATCAGCAACCTTTTGCCCGACAGGTAATTGATCAGCTCATCGGGCCGATAAATGCTGCTTTCAAGCATCAGCATAGCCTCCAGTACATCATCCTCAGCCAATGCGTAGGATTTCATACGGGAAGGCCGGCCATATAAGTAATAAATTGAGGGTGCAGCACTGTTTTTGTAAAGATTTTCAATATACCGGGGATCGAATTGCTGCATAGCCGAACGCTGGGTAAACTTGGTCAGGTCATCGGGTTGTTTGGTCAGATTGTTTTCTAAGATATGAATCTGGGAATCGGTTAATTTCCAGGCTTCCTTGACAGCCGTTTCAAGAAATGGTTCATACGTGGTGGTCAGAAAAAAACGGAACTTCTTGATCTCTGCTAATTTCCGAATACTTTCCGGTACGGGAAATTCGTTTTCGCTGATCAGGGCCTTTACTACCTGGTAGGGCCTTATGCTTCGTATATCGCCCTGCTTGTAGAACCGGAGCATTACCTCTTCTACCGGATGAAGGAAACTTTCCAACCCTTCACCAGTAATGCCCAATTCCCGTGCTAGCTCCCCGGCAAGCCATAACCGGTATGAGCCGGATTTTTCATCACGAGTTATCTGCAGCAGCTCGGGGCCGACAACAGGAATCAGGTCCCCTTCTTTCAGCTCATCCGAAATAACTTTCCAATTAAGGTGGTCGGTTGATGTCATAATCACTGGTTTTGAGATGTGGGAACCGCTATAAACCGTTGATCCTGAAAAGTTAGGCAAAAGAATTGAAAAGACAAAATGACATTCAGAAGCCAAGTTATAAGCCTTATATTTGACAGGCGGCCAAACGGTAATAAGAATCTAATGAGATATCGCAGGGAAGATTATCTGGAACTGATGACATTCGGGTCCTTCGAAAGACCCATGTTTTCTGAGCTTTTCGGGCCTTTGATCGGTCTGGATAAGGAATGGCGCGAACAAGGTGCATCAGAAGATGAAATCAACATGACAGCCTTCGACTGGGATTATCTTCCAGTGGTTCAATGCGGAGGCCAAACAGGGGTTTTCGGTGGTCCTGCCGAGCGAATCATTGAGGAAAATGATGACCATATCATAAAATTGGATGATCTCGGTCGCCGGACCAAACTCCTGAAGGGATATTCAACCATTCCCCTGCCTATGGATTATCCCGTTACGGATATGGATTCGTGGCTGAAAGTGAAGCCCCTGTTCGAATATCGCGATGAGCGCATCGACTGGGATCAGGTGGAGCAGGCACGGAAACTGCAAAAGGCCGGACACCTGGTGGTTGCCTATATTCCCGGGGGATTCGATATGCCCCGGCAGCTGATGGGGGAGGAGAATGCCTGCTTGAGCTATTTCATCCAGCCCGAGCTGATTGCAGATATCATGAAAACAATGACCGAAACTTCGTTTAAGGTCCTGGATAGGGTAAGTGATGATCTGATAATCGACCAGCTGTCCGTTCATGAGGACCTGGCCGGTAAAACGGGGCCGCTGATCGGCCCGAATGAAATCGAACTTTGGGTAAAGCCCTATTTTTGTAGGATCTGGGATATGCTGTCCTCCAAGGGCACGCGGCTTTTCGATATGGATTCTGACGGGAATATCAATCCCATTCTCCAATCCCTGATCGATTGCGGACTGAATTCTATGCATCCTTTTGAACCAGCCGGCGGGATGGATATTGTAGAGGTCAGGCGTAAATTTGGAAAACAAATCGTGATGCGCGGCGGAATCGACAAACACGTTCTTCGGCAGGACAAAAAAGCTATCCGCGACGAGCTCGAATATAAGATGCAACCGCTTATGCGTCAAGGAGGCTGTGTATTCGGACTGGATCATCGGATCCCTAACGGAACCCCGATCGAGAACTACCGTTATTATGTGGAAACCGGCAGGGAAATCCTTAATCTGCCGGTTCGCCGTCCGAAAGACCGGGGGTGGGGCAGAATGGCGTTCTGATTGCTATTGGTATTGATTATCAGTGGATAGCATTAAACATGGCCATAATATTCTCGGGGGGCACATTGGCCAGAATATTATGCACCTGCTGAAAAACAAATCCTCCGCCCGGCGAAAGAACCTCTACCTGCCTTTTTACGTGCTCGGATACCTGCCGGGGAGTTGCATTTGGCAAAATCGACTGGGTGTCGCAGCCGCCGCCCCAGAAAACAAGGTCTTTCCCGAATTCACGTTTAAGGCGTTCTGTTTCCATGTCCTTACAAATAAATTGAACGGGATTTATCGCATCCAATCCTGCTTCAATCATGTCACCCAGCAATGGATACACCCCCCCGCAACAATGCAGTCCTACTTTAATACCGGGACAAAGCTCTTTTGCCCTGTTCCACAATAACTTATGCCGGGGCTTGAAAAACTCGCGGTAGATTTCCGGTGAAAATTGGGGACCTGTTTGCGTTCCCATATCATCACCAAAGCTGATAATATCCAGGTAGGGTCCAACTGCGTTAAGGTATTTCTCCAGTTTAGCGAGATGTAGTTCCATCAATTTATCCAGAAAAGTATGAATGCGATCCGGGTCAGAAAGCAGCTGCATTAAGAAATTATCTATCCGGAACACAAACTGGCCATTCTCGACCAGATTTCCTCCGAATGTGCCATAAATGGCCCGGTCGGTACTTTCGCGCAATGCCTTTGCATGATTCCTCCTGATCATCTGCCCCGCCTCGTCGAGTCCTGCAGGTGCCGGGGGTGCCCCAATGCGAGCCCACATAACCTGTTTAAGGTAGTATTCAAGATTTTCAAAAGTTCTGTCTTTCTCATTGTCTAATAATGGGAAACAGGTCTGCTCAAAAAAAAGTACTCCCTTCTTTTGAATGCAAATAACCTGACTTTCATCACCGCGGACCACCCAGCTGTCGTTTTGCTTCTCCACTTCAATAAATGCGGGGATTTTACACGGAGAACCATCTGGCAGGGTCCAATCCTTCCAATAATCGGCGATTTTATAATATCCATGAGCAACATTAACAACATCAACTCCAATGATGTCAAGCACGTCGTCCTCGATACAGGCCAGCTGTTGAATAAAATCATATACGTAGAGCTCTGACGGTGGCAATCCCAGAAAACTCCGCAACTTCACATAAGCCTGGGCAGAAATACCACTTGAGCGATGGCATCCGAAATCTACCGGAACCCTGTCAGGTTCAGTATGAGCGAAAGCGGCAAGAATTCTTTCTCTTGAGTTCATAAGGATAGAGTGAAAATTAAGTGATACCCGATTTTTTCTCCATTTCCTCCAAAGGTAAAAGGTTATTGATTATCCATTCGCTTTTTTAGTTCGCGAAGCATATTGAGCGGAATATCCGCAATTGCCAGGTACATTGAATTTAGCTTCAGATCGAGGGGGGCAGGGATCTCTTATTATTCATCCGGAATTGTTTACTTAGGAACTTATTTATGAATGAGGAAATTACCATTGCCATAACCGGTTCGACCGGCCATATTGCTTCTGCGGTGATCCCTTTGCTCGCCGCCGCCGGATACCGGGTAAAGGCCTTGGTTCATAATCAATTAGCTTCTTCCTGGACTTCAAGCGTTCAACCTGTCAGGGGCAGTCTGTCTGATATTCCTTCCCTTGATCTTCTGGTACAAGGCTGCAAAGTGGTAATACACTGTGCGGCCAGGATCTCCCTGAACAGCGAAGGTGATCCCGCTGTGTATGAGACAAACGTGACAGGCACTGCCAGCATCCTCGCTGCAGCCCGACTGGCGGGAGTTAAGCGGTTCATCCAACTCAGCTCGATACATGCCTTTGACCAGCATACCCCTGATGAGTTGCTGAATGAGGAGAGCCGTTACTGCTCAGATAAAGCCCCCAGATACGACCAGTCGAAGCGCGACGCCCAGCAGTACGTTCTGCAACACACAGAGGATCCAATGGAAGTGGTAGTCCTGAATCCGACCGCCGTCATCGGACCCTTTGATTTCCGTCCCTCACATCTGGGCAAGGCCGTTCTGAACATGTATTGCGGAAAAATTCCGATACTGATCCGCGGAGGCTTTGATTTTTGCGATGTGCGCGACGTGGCCTCGGCTGTGGTGGCAGCCATCGACAAAGGCCGTGACCGGCAGAGCTATCTGCTTTCGGGAAAATGGCACAGTCTTAGTGATTTGCAAAAAATTATCAGTACGATCCGGGGCGATAACCGCAGGATCCCGGTGTTGCCGGTATGGGCAGGTTACGCTGGACTTCCTTTTACCCGACTGGTAGCTGCAATCAACAGGCTGGAACCTCTTTACACGAAAGAATCCATCATGGCCCTGGGGAACGGACATAAAAACATAAGCTCTCTGAAAGCCATGCGTGAACTTGGATACAACCCCCGTCCGCTCGCGGAAACGATCGGAGATTCGATTGCCTGGTTTAAACAGGCCGGTTATCTTAAATAAATTCCAACGATGTCCTACGAAGCTTTTCGGAATTTGAATTTTGGATGGATGGTCTTTGCAGCACTCATCTTCCTGGTATTGTTGAAAGTGACCGCGCCTTATGGCAGGCACTCGACATCCAGGTGGGGACCGCAGATCAGCAACCGCCTGGGCTGGGTATTAATGGAAATGCCGGGAATGATTTTGTTGTTGTTCTATGTGATCAAATTTGCCTCACGGCAGAACGCGGTGGCCTGGACCCTCGCAGGGTTATACTTGTTTCACTACGTTAACCGGACCTTTATTTTCCCTTTCCGCATACATACAAAAGCTAAGAAAATGCCTGTAGTGATTGTAGTTTCGGGCGTTCTCTTCAACCTGGTTAATGGATACCTGCTCGGATATTTCTTCGCTTTCTTTGCAAAGTATACCTCTGCCTATTTTTTTAGTGCCCAATTCATTGTGGGTGCCGTGCTGTTCTTCTGGGGTATCTGGATAAACTGGGACCATGACACCAGGCTGATACACCTTCGCAAACCCGGTGAAACCGGTTACAAAATTCCCGAAGGCGGTCTGTTCAAAGTGGTCAGTTGCCCCAATCTTTTAGGGGAAATCCTCGAATGGACCGGATTTGCCATTATGTGCTGGAACCTGGCTGCCGTTTCGTTTTTAGTGTGGACAGTCGCCAATCT
This sequence comes from uncultured Porphyromonadaceae bacterium, assembly GCA_964355105.1. Lineage (GTDB taxonomy): Bacteria > Bacteroidota > Bacteroidia > Bacteroidales > UBA12481 > UBA12481. The sequence continues at coordinate 4,400 of CAYHCO010000075.1, read as the reverse complement.
TGTTCCCCGGGCACTGTCGCATCACAGATGGTACCGGCAGCATTTTAATGATTATCCACTTAAGCGGAAAGCCATTATCCCTTATGTGTTGTGAGCGGGTCAGTGGACGCTCCGGAAAAATTGACACGCTTGGCCGACTGAGAAATCGATTTGCTTTTAATTGTATTCTGTTCTAATGACTGTCTGAAAAAACAATTCAGCCAATTAAATAATCTTGCAGGTTATGTTAGTTAAACCAATAGGACAATTTGACGACCAGTCCTCTGTTTTTTAATCGATAATTCTCGGGGAAAGAATTTTCCGTATACACAATGAACAGATCGGATACCGGAGCAAAGCGCCACTGGAAACGGAAATTATAATTGATATTATCGATCTGATTATTGTACTGAATAAGACTGGTAAAGAATAGCTTGTTGGTCAGGGTAATATCAAGTCGGGGTCCGATCAGGATAAATTCGGCACTATTATAGGGAGCTGGCAACACTATATTATTGTAGGTGGCAACTATTGCCAGGCTCGCAAAAGGTTGAATCCGGTAGTATAATTCTCCATTTGCAGTAAATCTGGTACCATTGAAATATCCACCATACCTGCTGTTTAACAGGTAATTGAATGGTTTGCGGATATCTGACACAAAGGAAGCGCCAACCTCCTGCCACCGGAAGAATTCAAATGCAGGAAGTTTTGTCCCGCCCGAATTTGTTGGATCAAATGGTGCTTGAAGACGGACATAGGAATCCTTTACATCGACCTGAAAAATACTCTTGTTTATCCATTCCACCTGGTACAGAAGTTGTACATCGCGGTCAGTGGTGGCCATTTGATTGTTAAAAAAGAGGTCGGCTTTGATGGCCGGACCATGATTGGCAATTTTGCTGGAGGCAGGAAAGAATTTATACTGCACCAAGGGATTAACTTCATAATACCCTTTTCTCCTGATAAACCCCACTTCGGCAAGGTAATCGGCTCCCACCCATGATTGGTTCAGCGTGGCAGAGAGATATTGGGTGGCATAGGTAATATTGGCTGCCATCAGGGAGGCATTGCCGTTTGCTCCCGGGTAAAAGGACCGGTGATAAAAGGCTTTACCGGTCCACCTGTTATTTGCACTTGCCAGGTTGAATTCCAATCCGGCAACCCGGTTGTATTTATTACCGGTAAAGGAGGAATCGTTAGTGATATTCATCAGCTGTTTATTCACCAGAAAGGCTGTTAGGCCCGATCGCCTGAATACCTTTCGTTGCACTGCCGCAACAATAAAATTGCTCGCGGGTATTTGGTCTCTGCTCCCGGTTTGCAAATCCATCAGACCGATCCTCCAGTTGCTGCCTATTTTTCCGCTTAACCGTGCGCCAGCCTGAACAGGGCTGTTGAGTCCGATCCGGCGGGAGAAGAACGGACGAAGGTTATCGCTACCAAGAGTGGCAAACAGGTCGCTGTTTTCCAGATAAAACTGCCGTTTTTCGGGAAAGAAGAGTTCGAACCGATCGAGGTTGGTCTGCTGCTTATCAACCTCAACCTGCGAATAATCGGGATTAACCGTCAGGTCGAGGTTCATGGAGGTGGAGAGTATGACTTTCGCATCGATGCCGGCGGTTGCCGAAGGTTTTAGCTGTTCGCCGGCCTCCTTGTTTTGGGTGGTTTTCGCAGAAATAAAAGGAATCAAAGAGAATCGGGGACCGGAGGAAGGAAGCGGTTTATCCCAGACCAGCGATCCGGTAAAGGCCAGTGTAGCTGTTGCAAATTGCCTCGGCATTGGCGCCCAGCTCGATTTCTCGCTGGTTTTAAGGTCATTGCGGCTGAAATTTATGCCCCACTCTGTGGCTTCCCCATTATAGCGTATGCTGCGGAACGGGATAGCAAACTCTGCCACCCACCGGTCGTCGTAATTCCTGACCGCTGATTGCCACTTGATGTCCCAATCGAGATTTACCGCACCGCCATTTGCCTGCAGTCCATCCCATTGGGCACCGGCCGAGGAAATGCCAAAGGCAAAACCATTGGTCTGATCATTATAGGTATCGATGAAGACAACGAAATTGTCGTTTTTTTGAAAATTGAAATCACGGCGGAGCGACTCAACCGGTCTTTTGCCGGGTGATGGATCATAACAGATAATTCCGACAAAAAGTGTTGATTCATTATAGGTAAGCTTCACTTCAGTCTGGGCGATAGCATAGCCAGTATCTGTTGGCAATACCCGTTGAAAATGGCCTGCTTTTTCCGAATTGAGCCAGGCAGTTTCGTCAAGAATTCCATCGACATGGATATCCTCATCGGTTTTCGAAATTCCGATCCGGTATTTGTCGCGATTAATGCCTTTGTTCTGGCTGAACAGCTTGAAGGAACAAAGCAAAAATATGGCAGCTGCCAGCATGAATGCCGTTCTGTGCATTGACGGGTTAAATTTTCCCACAATATTAACACTTTGTATTCGTGAGCCGAAAAGCTAGTTTTGAGCAGCATCTGATAGTCAATGACAAATAAATAGTTTGTTTCTCTCACATTTGCTATAGCTGCGTAAAAAAAGGGACAGGCTTGACACATCAGGCGGACGTGCCGGTAAATTTGACAAGCTCTGCCGATGAATTTGCTGTAAATGGTTGCTTACTCTGGCCGGAATATCTACCTTACGACCTCAAAATCAAAATTTCTGCAATAATCCGACAGCCATTATGAAACTACTAAAAAGTCTGATTCTTCTTTGCGGTATGATCTGGTTTATAGGTTGTGCCGAGGGGTTTGCCGGCAATCCGGCATCCATGATCCCCACGCAGAAATCCGGGGAATTTTATCAGTTGAAAACCTACATTTTCAGCACGGCTGAACAGATGGTCATAACCGAAAATTATATACGGAGCGCCCTGATGCCGGGTATGAAAAGGCTCGGAATAAAAAATGTGGGCGTATTCAAACCCCGGAACACTGAGACCGACACGGTTAAAAAGATTATGCTGTTAATTCCCTTTACCTCTTTTTCTCAATTCCAGGCTTTGGAAGAAGGCCTGGAAAAGGACCAGGTGTACCTTACAGCCGGAAAGGATTACCTCGATGCGCCCTATGATAAACCAACTTATCTGAGGATGGAATCGATTCTGCTGGTGGCATTTGAAGGCATGCCTTATATCAAGGCGCCTGAATTGGATAGCGACCGGGCAAGCAGGGTTTATGAATTAAGAAGTTATGAATCTGCAACGGAAGCCTATCACAACCGTAAGGTTGACATGTTCAATGCCGGCGGAGAGATCAAACTGTTTGAACGTCTTAATTTCAATGCGGTATTTTATGCCCGGGTGATTTCCGGGCCCAGAATGCCGAATCTCATGTATATGATCAGTTTCGCCGACGAAGCCAGTCGGAAGGCCCATTGGGCTGCCTTTAGCGCTTCTCCCGAATGGACGGAGCTAAAGGCGGTTCCCAAATACCTGAATACCGTTTCCCACATTGATGCAAGCTTGCTGTATCCGACGGAATATTCAGATTATTGAACAGATATTCTTTGAGGATTTTATAAGATATTCCTGCCTGAGAGATCACCCTGTTCCTATCTGGATTGAGCAATAGATTACTGATCAAAAGCGGCAGATCGCAGTTGATTGCGTGGAGTGCAATTATCGCAGGAATAGACTGCTGACTAAACCAGGAATACCGCATTGCCAGGACTGGGATTAGAATGAAAAAGACCCTGATGCCGAATCAGAGTCTTTTGTGGAGCTGGCGGGACAAAAGTCGAACCACCTGGATACTGATTTGAAAATGTTATATCAAATTTTCAATTGTTTCCATCAGTAAAGGAGTGATTTTTTGTAATAAAATAGAGCAGGTTCGCACCTTTCTCTTCTATTGATGGATACAGATCCTTACCTTCGAAAGTTTGATGATCATATGGGTCCAATACATCCAATGCATATGCGTATTCTGAAATAACCCTTAACAGGCTTTGCCCTTCTTCATCTGAGATCTCCCGATTATCGATTACGCTGCCTAAAATTTTCACAGCCTGTTGGAGTTCCTTTAACTGCTTGTTCTGTTCGCGGATTCTCGATTCATTAATGGAATACCCTTTGATCAGATATTCCTTTTAGGATACAGCTCGCCCAGTTCTCTCTTGAGCAGATCATTCATCCTTCTAAGATCTGATACTTCATCCCGTGTGGCATACCGCAGCAATGGAGTCTTCGCCTCGTAAGCCTCCCAATACAATTTTAATCTTCTCCACTGATGTATACTTGTGACGGGTTTGGCGCTTGATTTCTTTGACTACCTGATCAGCACTCGGTTTTGTGGTCTTTTTTTCCATTTTCGTGTGGTGGTTTTGGATTTGTTTAAAACAAAAGAGCGACAGTTGGATTCTGTTTCTCAATATCTCCAAATACTCACTTGCTAAAAGTAAATTC
>CAYHCO010000074.1:0-10666 GCA_964355105.1 uncultured Porphyromonadaceae bacterium | reverse complement strand
CCAATCCGCGACTTGTCCTCAATCCGGTCGATTATGTAGCGCAGATGATCAAATGAATACCCGACATTGCTGCCCTGACCGGCGGTGATTTCGAGCACTGCCTTTACGCCCTTTGTTTTTCCAAGCGTAATGTTCACCGATTCGGCTATCGTTGAAAGGCATTCCTCCTCGGTCACCTTCTGCAGGTGACTGCCCGGGTGAAAATTCAGACGGTCGAGCCCCAGCTGCTCCGCGCGCTGCATCTCATCCAGAAAGGCGGCTCTCGATTTTTCAAGCATTTCCGGATCGGGACTACCCATATTGATCAGATACCCGTCATGCGGCAGAATCTGAGCTGCAGTATAACCGAATTTCTCACAGTTATTCCTGAATGCCGAAATACTCGATTCGCTAAATGGCTTTGCCACCCACTGGCGCTGGTTCTTCAGAAAAAGGGCAAAAGCGGTGGCTCCTATCCTGTTTGCATTTATTGGGGCGTTTTCAACACCACCTTCAGTACTGACGTGGGCTCCGATATATTTCATCATGGACTTTTTAGGGTAAACACTAATGTAAGCATTATTGTTTGGACCGTGCATAAAAGTTAGAGATTCGAGGGCCAATTTTGAATGCTGAAATCACAAAATCAAGTGGGCTCGGAGTTAACATTTGCTTTGGATTTCCTTGATCTTGATAATCAAAATTCAACACTGGACCTCGAATTTCTAACCTCAGTTTCCTCTCTATCTCGCTATGATAATCCCGCGTCCGTAACTGCCCAACACCACATCCCCGGTTGGCATCTGAATCCTGATATCATCAATCGCCACAGCAATCATCGGAGCCCGAACCCAGGTTTTTCCGCTGTCGATGCTGACCAGCAGTCCGTTATGGATGCCGCAATACAGTACCTCGCTATGCAGTGGATGCTCAGCAAAGCCTCTGATAACTGCTTCTGCAGGCATATCGGCAGTGAGGGATTCCCAGGTCTGACCGAAGTCAGTGCTCCGGAACAGGTAAGGCTTCAGGTCGTTTGCCTCGTAATACCTTGCACAGGCCGCGTAAACCGTGCCAACAGCCGTCACCGAACACACGAGCCGTGTAAAGAAACGGTCATTGGGCATCGGAAGTTTGCCCGACAGATCGACCCAGGTCTGACCGCCATCAGCTGTCATCTGAAGGTTCCCGTCATCGGTTCCGGCATAAATGACTCCGGGTTTTATAGGCGATTCGGCTAAAGCGGTTATGGAGGCATAAGGCTTTAATACGGGTTTCATTCCCATGATGGTCTTGCTGGCAACCGGCTCATTCCTTGACAGATCAGGACTGATAACGGTCCAGTCCTCACCGCGATTTTCGGACCTGAATACCTTATTGCCTCCCATAATGAGGGCATGCGGCGGATGCGTGGATATAAAATACGGAGCATTCCAGTTAAAGCGGTACGGATTCTTTTTATCACTGCTACGCGGCTGAACGTAAAAACTTTTGGCGGTGCGGAATTCGTATCGGCTCAACCCGCCGTACTGCGATTCGCCGTATGCAATGGTTTTGTCCTCCTGATCAAGCGCTGCCCAAAAGCCATCGCCCCAGGAAATATTGGTTATGAGGCTGTCGGGAGCCACCTCGCCATGGACCGAGTAAGCCGGTCCGCCCCACACTCCGTTATCCTGCTTCCCGCCGAAAATCCGGTAGTGATAACCTTCGTCAACGGTAATAGCATAATACTGACCGATATACAGATTATTGTAAAATGACCAATTTTCACCGCTGTCATGGGTCTGATATAAGCCCCCGTCATTACCGAGCAGCCGGCGCTTTGGATTTTTTGGGTCGATCCAGATAATATGGTGGTCGACATGCACATTGCGACTGTTCATGATGATAAAAGTCTTGCCTCCATCGCGGGTTTCCTGAACCATGGTGCCCATCACGAATGCGTTATTCTCATCGGTCGGATTTATGTAAATGCGCCCGTACCAATAAGCGGTCGAAGGTTTCGAATTCATCAGTTTCCATGTTTTTCCTTTATTGGCTGACCGGTAGAATCCTCCTTTTTTCGATTCAACGCAGGCATAGATGATGTCGGGCGACGAGGGTGCCAGGGCAATGGCTATGCGTCCCAGCGTATCTTTTGAAAATCCTTGGGTAACTTTTTCCCAGGTATCCCCGCCATCCTCAGAACGGTAGAGTGCGCTCGACGGCCCGCGCTGGATATGAGCCCAGGCGTTGCGGTACTGTTGCCATGCCGAAGCGAAAATCGTTTTCCCGTCGGGATGAACCAGCAGGTCCGACATGCCGGTGTAATCATTCGCATACAATATTTTTTTCCAGGTCTTTCCGCCATCATCAGTGCGAAAAATTCCCCGTTCCTCATTGTTCCCCCAGCGGGCGCCGGTGGCTGCAACATATACAATATCAGGATTTAACGGACTGATCTGGATCTTGGAGATATGCCTCGACTCCTTCAATCCCATGCAGGTCCATGTTTTCCCCCCGTCAGTGGATTTATATACCCCGTCGCCGATGGATGCTGCAGCCTGCTCGCCCGATGCTTCCCCGGTGCCTGCCCAGATCAGCTCGGGATTGGTTTCACACACAGCCAGATCACCGATGGACAGTGACATTCCCGCGAAATCAAAAATGGGTGCCCAGGTTTTGCCCCAGTCGGCAGATTTGAAGATCCCGCCGGTTGAGGCTGCGACATAAATATTCTGAGGAGTCTTGCTGTCCACCTCGATATCGGAAATGCGCCCACTGTTAACCCCCGGACCGATATAGCGGTAGCTTTGGGGGATTTGGGCAGACAGATTAACAGACAGAAGACAGAGAGACAGAAGACAAGAAGACAGGAGAGACAGAGAGACGGAAGACGGAAGACGGAAGACAGAAGACATAAGACGGGGAGACTGAGGATGGATTGACATAGTAGCGGTTTTATTGAGCCGAATGTAATTATTTCCCGGGGAAATCCCCAGACTGAAATCTGGTGGGGGGGTGAGATATATTTGGAAATGCTACTGCCGAAGGCATGATTTTTGTTAATGCAAATAGATTTTAAAATACCAGGTCAAATGAAAACAACCACATTTGTGCTGATAATGTTTTGCGTTTGCACTCCAATTGCATTTCCTCAGGACGCAAACAACAACAAGGCCACTTCTGAACAGGTAAACAAAATGATAAGTGATTTTCAGTTTATTCTGATCCCTATCAATAGCATGGAATATACGGAGCCTTACCTGAGTTTCATGCTTATATCAGGCGATCGTTTGGTATACCAGACTCAGGGATGCATGGATAATCCGGGTGAGAGAAGAATAAATAAAACTGTCATTGGAAGGATAACCTCCCATCAAATAGAAACCACACCAAATGGAAGAATTACCCGCATAAAACTAAAGGTTGAAACGGATGCCGGAGTATCTTTTGCGGCTGGTTTTACTGTGAAACGGTCAGGAGAGGCAAGCTCATGGATTTCCCGCGACCACAGCGCATCTAGAAAGCACATATCAGGTTGGTTGGCCTCGCCCGAAGAAACAAGATTCGAAGTCGGGCAGATATCTACCGATCTCGCTTTGTTCCCTTGGGACCAGGAGAAAACCTCGCCCTCTTGGTATGAGTACCTGTTGGGTTCCAAGCCTTATCAATTTAATTACGAATATTTTCCTTCCGGAGGCAGGAAGTGATTTCCCTGCCCGGATCAGTTTGCAATTGTAGCCCGGACTTAGGTTAAGGATTTATTGCAAATTCAGAATTTTACCTTGTTCGCTTTTAAGTCTGAAAACGTGTTCCTTTGGTGTCGGCAATCCAGTTATCAAAAATGTCATGATTATTATTCCTTTTTTATTGGCAACCTGTAATTGCAGACCAATTAACTAAATCTTTTGCCTAACCCTTGTTGCATTTGAACCTGATTAGGATTTCCCGGAGTTTTGAATACCTTTCCGGCACCTAAACTTACCGGCATATGGCGCGAAATGGTTTTTCACTCCAAAGGGCCCTTTTTACCGGCCTGCTGTTTATTTTGGTTACCCTGTCGATAAATGGCCAAACCCGCTACCTTCCCACCTGGGAATCCGTCGACAGCCGTCCCACCCCGCAATGGTTCCCTGATGCCAAGTTCGGAATCTTCGTCTGCTGGGGACTCTATTCGGTTCCTGCCTGGAGTCCGAAAGGCCAGTATTCCGAATGGTACATGTACTGGTTGAAGCAGAAAGCGTTCGACGGGAAAGTGTACGATTTTCATCAGAATAAATACGGACCGGATATTCAGTTTAAAGATTTTGCCCCGCTTTTCAAGGCAGAGCTTTGGAATCCGGATGACTGGGCCGACCTTTTCCAAAAGGCCGGTGCAAAATATATCGTTTTTACCACCAAGCATCATTCTGGTTATACCCTTTGGCCCAGTAAGGAAGCAGAGCGAACCTGGGGCGAAAATTTCAACCCGGTCAAGGTGGGTCCCAAACGCGATCTGGTGGGCGATCTCACTACGGCAGTTAAGAAAAAAGGGTTGAAGATGGGCCTGTACTATTCACTGTATGAATGGTATCACCCCTGGTATCTTAATGATTTTCATGCTTTTGTAGCCGATCATTTTCACCCGCAGTTCAAGGATCTGGTCACCCGTTATGAGCCCGATATTTTGTGGGCCGATGGGGAGTGGGAGCAGACTTCGGAAGCGTGGCGTACCCCCGAATTGCTTGCCTGGCTTTTTAACGAGAGCAGGAACAAGGAGGTTGTGATCAATGATCGATGGGGTAATGATTCCCGTCATAAACACGGAGGGTTTTTTACCACCGAGTATGGCTCCGGAATGGACAACGACAAGCATCCCTGGGAGGAGGACCGTGGGATGGGTTATTCATACGGGTATAACAGGGCTGAGAATCTGGATGATTACCGGAGCGCCCGGGAACTGATCCTGATGCTTGCCGACATTGTTTCCCGAGGCGGGAATCTCTGTCTGGATATCGGTCCGGCCGCCGATGGGCAGATTCCGGTGATTATGCAGGAAAGGCTGGTTCAGATAGGCAACTGGCTAAAAATAAATGGAGAAGCTATCTACGGAACCCGCATGTGCACAACGCCGGTTCAGTGGTCAGCGGGTACGAAACCGGAAATCAAGCGCGGAGAATTCATGGTTCCATATAATATTATGAAAGAGACTCTCCAACCTGATCCCGGTCAGGCGGTAAAGGAGATATTTTTTACTCAAAAAGCCAATGCGATCTACGCAATACTCCCCAAATGGCCCGGCAAGGAGCTCCGGATCACAGTGCCCGATGTTCCGCGTCTCGTGTCACGCGTTACGTTCTTGCAGACCGGTCAGGTGCTGAAATCACGGACAGTCGGGGCCGATCTGGTCATCGAGATGCCTCCCTTCGATCCCAATGCAGGATGGGCAACGGAAGCTTATGCAATAAAAATCGATAAGTAAACCAACTAAGTATGGAACAAAAGAAGACCTATCCGGTTTTCGGATACAGATGGGTGATCCTTGCTGTATACATGTTTTTATCCATAGTGATCCAGATCCAGTGGCTGGCGCACGCGGCTGTGGCCAGGCCAGCACAGGTCTTTTACGCCGGACAGTTCAATCCCGACGGTCTTCTCAATATCGATTTCCTGGCACTTTTGTACATGCTGGTCTATATTATTGTAAGTATCCCGGCATCCTATGTCATCGATACCTACGGAATCAAGACTGGTTTGGGTATCGGTGCGGCAATTACCGTAGTCTGCGGATTGCTTAAGGGTTTCATGGGAGAGAATTTTACCGGCATACTAATAGCGCAGGTAGGACTCGCCATAGCTCAGCCTTTTATTTTAAATGCCGTGACTGCGCTGACGGTCAGGTGGTTCCCGCTTCGGGAGCGTGGCATGGCGGCCGGTCTGGCAGCCCTGGCTCAATATCTGGGTATAATCATTGCCATGCTGGTGACCCCGCTGATGATCGGAATCAACCCCGACAACCCGGATTACGGCAGCGGTTTCGGGCATATGCTGATGATTTACGGTTTTATCACTGCTTTTGCCGGAGTGCTGTCCCTGATCCTGATTAAGGAAACACCACCGGAACCGCCGGGTGACGAGCTGGTGGAGCGCATGAGCTTTCGCAAGGGCATGAAGCATATTCTGGGTTTGCGTGACATGCGTATTGTGTTGATAATCTTTTTAATAGGTCTGGGTATCTTTAATGCCGTCAGCACCATGACCGATGCCATTGCGGCACATATGGGCGTGAAAGATTCGGAAGGACTGATTGGCGGAGTTATGCTGATCGGCGGAATCATAGGTGCCGTGGTCATCCCCTGGTTATCGGATCTATACAAAAAGAGAAAATTTTTCCTGGTTATCTGCATGATCGGCATGGTTCCGGGCATCGTTGGACTGTCGCTGGCTGATCATCTGGCTTCCAATCCCGATACGATATATATGATTACCCTGATCGGATCTTTCATCCTGGGATTTTTCGTGATGAGTGCCGGGCCGATTGGATTCCAGTACGCTGCAGAGGTCAGCTACCCTGCACCTGAATCAACTTCCCAAGGCCTGCTGCTGCTGATCGGGCAGGTTACCGGGATGATCTTTGTCGCCGGCATGAGCATCCATCAGAATCAATATCTGGGAACCTTTATGACCATCTTTGTTGCCCTGACGGTGGTAACGATGATCCTGGGAACCACGCTTCGGGAGTCGCCGCACTTCCGTTAAACCCATCAATATTATTAACACCCTGAATACTCAATTTTAGCATTCACGATCATGAAAACCTTCTTTACCTCCCTTTTCCTTTTTACATTACTTGTGCCCTCTGCCTCCTGCCTTCTGCCCTCATTCAGTGGTCTGGAGCCTGCAAAGGAACCCTTTTTCCTCTCATCGCCAGCCCTTTCACCGGACGCGAAAACCGTGGTTTTCAGTTTCGAGGGTGACCTGTGGAAGGCCGATGTGGCCACCGGGGCAGCCACCCGGCTCACCGCTATGCAGGGCTATGAAACCAATGCCAGGATTTCACCTGATGGTAAATGGATAGCCTTCACCGGCAGGCAGTTTGGGAATGGTGATGTTTTCCTGATACCTGTTGAGGGAGGCGAAATACGTCAGCTCACCTGGCACGCAGCCAATGATGATGTGGAAAACTGGAGCCCCGATTCAAAATCGATCTATTTTACATCGAACAGACTGAACAGCGGCACGGTATATAAAGTGCCTGTTGAGGGTGGTAATCCGGCAAGGCTTTTCGATCATTATTTCAATACAATACATAACCTGGCTGAGAATCCGAAGACCGGTGAACTGTTTTTCAATGATACCTGGGAGAGTCAGAGCATGGCCAGCCGCAAGCGGTACAAAGGCCAGTACAATCCTGATATCCAGTCGTACAATCCGAAAACAGGCGAGTACCGGAAATATACCACCTGGATCGGGAAAGATATGTGGGCAACTATCGACCGCAGCGGTGCCGTATATTTTGTTTCGGATGAGCAGAATGGAGAATATAATCTTTGTATGCTCGACAACGGAAAGACAAAAAACCTGACCCATTTCAAAACTTCCATCAAGAGGCCTATTGTTTCCGCTGACGGATCAAAGGTGGTTTTTGAGAAAGATTACCAGTTGTATCTCTATGAAACTGCCACCGGCAAGAGCGGCAAGCTGGAGATCAGGATTGTCCGGAACAGCCTCCTGCCAAAAGAACAGAGTTTTGCAGTGGCCAACAGGATCAGTGATTTCGATGTATCTCCGGATAATAAAAAGATTGCCTTCATTTCGAGGGGTGAATTATTCGTCAGTGATATCGAGGGGAAATTTATCAAGGCACAGTCCACCGGCAAGCAGTTTGAGCGCGTGATGAGCGTTAAATGGCTCAGCGACAATAAAACTCTGCTGTATAACCAGACCTGGAACGGTTACCTGAATTGGTTTACCCTGCCGGCCGACGGTACCGGAACGCCCAAACAGCTGACTACCGATAAGGCAAATGACCGCGATATCGTTTTCAACAAGGACCTGACGAAAGCGGTATACATCAGCGGACGGGAAGAATTGCGCCTGATGGATCTCAAAACCATGGAAAGCAAGTTGCTGCTGAAAGATGAATTCTGGGGTTTTCAAAATGGGGCACCGGGATTCTCGCCTGATGGAGAGTACGTTATATATACCGGAAAACGAAATTTTGAGGATGATATCTTTATTTACCATCTGAAAAGCGGAAAAATTACCAACCTCACCGGGACCGGTGTAGCGGAGTCGAATCCGGTTTGGAGTGGCGACGGGAAGCATATCTATTTTACGACCAACCGCACGAAGCCTACTTATCCGACCGGCGGAGGCCCGGCACATGTGTATCGTTTTGCACTCGACAGAACCGATGCTCCCTTCCGCAGCGATGAATTTGACAAGCTCTGGAAAAAGGATTCAACCGGGGTTAAAAAGGACACAACCGCTGCAAAAAAAGATGCTTCTGCCGGTAAAAAGGACACTACAGCCGCTAAAAAAGACGTCGTTGTTCCGATAACCATCAATACCGACCGGATTTGGGAACGCTTTGAGCTTATCAGCCCGGCATTCGGGTCACAGGGAGCTCCGTACATCATTCAAAAAGGTGAAAAGACCACTATCCTGTATTTTTCTGATCATGCCATGGGAGCGGGTGCGCTTTGGAAAACAACGCTTTCGCTTTGGGATCCCTCCAAAACGGAAAAGATCGAGGGTGCGGCCCCTGGCAAGATCGCAAAAGCAGGTGATAAATACTACATGCTTTCCGGCGGGGCAATCTACAAGTTGAATGTCGACGGGAACAAGGCTGACAAAATAGAGATCAATACTTCCTTCACCCGAAACCTTGCAGATGAGTTCAGTCAGATGTTCGAGGAAACATGGGCAAATATGGAGGGGGATTATTACCATGAAGATTTACATGGCGCCGATTGGCCGGCTTATAAGGCTTACTATGCCCAGTTCCTGCCCTATCTGAATAACCGGAACGACTTGCGGATATTGATGGCGGACATGTTGGGTGAGCTGAACTCGTCGCACCAGGGTTTCAGCAGTTTTGGCGAGGAGGAAACGGGCAGGATCAATTACAATACGCTGGAAACAGGCATCCTGTTTGAAGAATCTGCTCCATTTACCGTTAAAAGGCTGGTTGCCCGGAGCGCGGTCGACATTTCACGCATCGATATTCAACCGGGAGATGTGCTGGTAAAGGTTAACGACGTAACCATTGACACCGCCTTGCCGCGCGATTTCTATTTCTACAAACCCGCCATGGAGCCTGAATTGCTGCTTACATTCAGTCGTAACGGTAAAGACCTGCAGGTGAAAATTCATCCGATGAATTATGGATCAGTAGGCCGTAACCTTTATGATGAGTGGGTCGACGGCAACCGGAAGAAAGTCGATGAGTTGAGTAAGAACAGGATTGCCTATGCCCAGATGAAGGATATGGGAGGCGGGGAACTGGAAAATTTCTTCCTGACCATGACCCGCGACCTGGAGGGCAAGGACGGACTGATCCTCGACCTGCGCTACAACACCGGGGGGAATGTTCACGACGAAGTGCTGAGGTTCCTGAGTCAGAAAACCTATCTGCAATGGAAATCCAGGGGCGGTAAACTGGCTAACCAATCGAATTTCTCGCCATCCGATAAGCCCATCGTTTTGATGATCAACCAGCAGTCGCTCAGCGATGCAGAGATGACATCAGCGGGATTTAAAGCGCTCAAACTGGGGACCATCATTGGAACTGAAACCTATCGGTGGATCATCTTTACCTCCGGGAAAGGCCTGGTCGACGGCTCATTCTATCGACTGCCGGGATGGGGTTGTTATACCCTTGATGGACAGGATCTCGAGCTGACCGGAGTCAAGCCGGATATTTATGTGGAAAATACTTTCCTCGACCGGCTAAACGGTCGGGATCCTCAACTTGAAAAGGCTGTTGAGGTGATCAGGGGTGCTGGCGGATGATGAGCCGCAGCGACTGGTCATAGGTGAGGTAGTTCCAGGCCCAGTTAATGAAAATAAAAAAACGGTTTTTGGTGCCGACAATGGCCATCAGGTGAACGAGTATCCAGATGAGCCACGCAATAAAACCACCGATATGGATGCGTCCGATATCTACTACGGCTTTGTTTCTGCCGATAGTTGCCATGGATCCTTTGTCGCGGTAAAAGAAAGGTTTCATCTCGCGGCCCTTCTCTTTCCTGAGGAGGTTTTCTGCGAGAAGGCGGGCTTGCTGAATGGCGGGCTGAGCTACCTGCGGATGCCCCATGGGAAAGGCTTCCTCAGTCATGATAGCCTGGTCGCCTACCACATAAATGTCTTCAAAATCCACCAGCCGGCTGAAGCGGTCAACCACCATACGTCCCGCCTTGCCCCGGGTGGCATTTTCCAGTCCACTAATATCGGGAACACGAACACCTGCAGCCCATAAAACCGTGCGACAGGGAATTTTTTCACCCGTACTCAGGGTTACGGTGGAACCATCGAACCCCTCTACCGCAGAACCGGTTTTGACGGTTACACCCATGTTTTTCAGATATTTGGTAGCTTTTCTGGAGGCGAACTCCGACATGGGAGAGAGTAATCTTTGGGCAGACTCGAGGATGAAAATTTTCATGTTTGAAAAATCCAGTTCAGGATAATCCGACGGGAAAACGAATTGCCGCATATCAGCAAT
>CAYHCO010000073.1:0-10942 GCA_964355105.1 uncultured Porphyromonadaceae bacterium | reverse complement strand
CTGTCACTCCCGCCACATTCCTGCCCGGCAACAAGCAGAACTAACAACTTGTATCCGGCCAAATATATGGCCTAAACTGATTTGCTTTTTCATTCCCAAGGCACCCTCTGTCCGGAGCTTTTCCGGACAGAGAGGGCTGACGGGTAATGAAAGCAAAGGTCATGCAGCAACATATGCCGCATAACGACCAGTGACACCGTGAGCGAGCTGAGCAAATGGCATTGCGCTATTTCCAGACTGTTCATTGATCCTGCCCTTACATCGGGCTCATTTTAAAGCGAATCCGCAAGCAAAAATGTTCTGCGGTATTGGATACAGGTGAAAGAAATTCTTGACCGTGACCATGCGCTAACAAGTTGATACAGATACACTCCCGAGGGAAAACCGCGGAGCGAGTTACATGTGCGTCCACCATAGTGTGTATGCGCAATTTCGCTTTCGCGCGCACGCACGCGCACACGCACACACATACACGTACGTACGTGAAACGGTGCCCTGGGCTTGCCATGGTCAAAAAAGAATGCCGACAATACGATAAACTTCATTGAGAAAGCATAAACAAATATTCCGTCTCCTGCTGCTGGTGTTCCTGGCAGCCATGACTATGGCATCTGCTGTGGCCCAGACGAATACTGTGCATGCGTTTGAAACCACCCAGCTCAAAGTTGTCGAAGTTGCCGGAAATTCATACAGCTGGGAGCTATACAACGAGGTAACCGGGATAAACATCGCAGCGGTACCCGGCAATTGTCCCGCCGATCAGGCGTTTTTCGCGCAGGGCATCAACACGGGCCACACGGTGAGTGTTACCTGGCTTAAACCCGGCATCTATTTCTACAAGGTTACCGCCATCCAGGCGGGCGGTTCGAACAACATCGACATCGGCAAGGTGGAGGTGCTTCCCGGGGGCCCAACTGCCATTCTCGCGGTTAATACCAGCGAGATCTGCAGTGGTGAATCGGCTGGCCTCCAAATCGCCTTTACCGGAAACGCACCCTGGAGTATCAAGCTACAGATAAAAAACAAGGACGGGGCCACCATAGAGGAATACAAGGATATCGGTGCCTCAAACAATCCTTACCTGATCCCCGTAGGGCCCGGCGTGACCACGGAATACACAATCGTTGAAGTTGCGGATATCACCAGCAACTCGAAAGACTCTTCAAATACAGTGAGTTTGACGGTTCATCCGTTACCGGTGAGTTCAAGCATCTATCTGAAGCAGAACCCCGAGGCAGCCACGCAGACTTCTCCTGCCATAGACAAGGTATGCAAAGGCGCTGTTCGCACCTACCGAATCAATGGGGAACCCGGCGCGGCCTACAAATGGATCCTTCTTTCACAGTCGGGTGATACCGTAACGCTTACCAAGCCAACAGGAACAGACTTTACGGATACCGACAAGGACAGCGCAGCCATCCAGGGAAGTGAAATCGATATCAACTGGGAGATGAATCCAGGTACTTACACCCTGAAAGCTGTCCAAAGGAATGGTGCCCGTTGTGAAACCATTAAACAGGGAAATGTTGAAGTGGTTCCGCAGGCGGTGGTATTTGCCGGAGCCGACCAATCAACCTGTTCAGGGGGAGTGATTACCCTGGGCGAGTCGACCGCTTCGAATTTTTCCACTCTGGAATGGACCACTGCAGGTGACGGAGTTTTCAATAACGCCAATCAGCTCAATCCTGTTTACACCCCCGGTACCGCCGATCTGGCGAGCGGGAACGTCACTCTTACGCTCAAAGCCGGCGGGCTCGGAAACGATGGAAGCTGCTCCGTAGCCACTGATCAGGTCAGCGTGATCATTAATCCGACGGTTGTACCTCAGCTGCCTGCTATCGGACCACTGTGGCAGAATTCCAACCCGCCAACATTACCGGCCATCACTGCCAACGGTATAAAGGGAAGCTGGGATCCAGCCATCATCAATACTTCTTCGGCTGCAACAACAAATTACACTTTCAGTCCTGATTCCGGTCAGTGTGCCTCTCCGGCAACTATCTCCATCACGGTTAATCCGCTGATCACCCCGACATTTGAGGCTATCGGACCATTCTGCGCCAACTCAACAGCACCGGCGCTACCGACCGTTTCAACCAATAACCTTACCGGAACCTGGAGTCCTTCTGTCGTAAATACGGCAACAGCGGGGACATTCAACTTCACCTTTACACCCGATACTGCGCAAGGCGGTATCCAGATAACCAAAGAAATCGTTATCATCCCACAGGTTATTCCGGCCTTCGAAATCAACACCGAGCTTTGGCTGAATTCAACACCACCGGTTCTGGCAACTACTTCATCCAATGGGATAACCGGTAAATGGACACCGGAAGCGATAACTACCTCATCCATAGGCATTACCACCTACACTTTCGTTCCGGATTCGGGCCAGTGTGCTGCCTCAGTGACCAAGGACGTGACGGTAAAGACCCTGAGTACCCCAACCTTCAACCCGCTGGGACCGCTCTGTATCAATGCCACTCCTCCTAGCCTGCCAAGAACTTCTACCAACGGCATCACCGGTACATGGGTCCCCGACACCATCATTACCTCTGCTGAAGGTGTTTTCAGTTTCAGGTTTACACCCGACGAAAATCAGGGAAGTGTGGCAGTTACTGTTGATCTGCTGATTACGCCGAAGTTCGTGCCAGAATTCGACGCGATCGCCGACCTGTGGCAAAACGCTTCTGCACCAGCCCTGCCAGGCACCTCGAAAAACAATATCCCGGGCACCTGGTATCCATCCACAATTCAAACATCCACTGCAGGAACCAAGACTTACACCTTTACCCCATCGGCCGGCATCTGCGCAACCCAGGCTACCATGAATGTTACGGTTAAGCCACTGATTACGCCGATTTTTGATCCGATTGGACCCTTCTGTGTCAACATAATTGCCCAGCCGTTACCGTCCATTTCGAAGAACAATATAAAAGGAACCTGGGCACCAGCTGAGGTAAACACCTCATCAGCAGGCACTTTCAGCTTCACCTTCACTCCTGATGAAGGACAGGGAAGTGTCCCGTACACTACCAGCATAACCGTTGCCACCCAGATTATCCCCACCTTCAGTTCCATCGGGCCGTTATGGCAGAACTCAACCCCACCGGCACTTCCAAGCACTTCCATCAACGGTATCACCGGGGTATGGACCCCATCTGCAATTGAAACCTCCTCGGTAGGTTCGGTAACCTACAGCTTCAGGCCCGACTATGGTCAGTGTGCTGCCATTGCAACCATGAATATCGAAGTTGTTCCGCTGGGCACCCCATTGTTTGACCCGATCGCTCCTCTGTGCCAGAATTCCTCCGCACCGAGGTTACCATCCATATCCCTCAACAATATTGCCGGAACCTGGAATCCGTCAACTATCAGCACCACAGCTCTGGGGACCATCACTTATATTTTCACCCCGACCAACAGCCAGGGCACGGTAAAAACCCAAATGGACATAACCGTCATCGCGGTAACGATCCCCGAGTTTGATGCTATTGGCCCGTTGGTAATGAACTACACAGCCCCATCGCTGCCTCGGGTTTCCAAAAACGGTATTTCGGGAAGCTGGGATCCATCGACCATCAATACCAGCATCGTAAACAAAACCAACTATAAATTCACTCCCGACGCAGGTCAGTGCGCATCATCCGTGTCCCTGACCGTTGAGGTTAAATCAGTTGGCGTCCCCACATTCAACACTATCGGACCGTTCTGCCTCAACTCCACACCCGCTGCCCTGCCCATCATCTCAACCAATGGCATCGTAGGAACCTGGACCCCGTCGACCATCAATACCTCGGCTGTCGGCACCTTTAAGTACACCTTCAACCCTGAAGCAGGCCAGGGCAGTGATCCGGTAACCATCGATATCCAGATCGTTTACCAGGTAACTCCAACCTTCACACAGATGGGTCCGTTCTGGCTGAACTCAACCCCGCAGATGCTTCCTACCACCTCACTGAACGGATTCACCGGAACCTGGACACCATCGGTCATCAACACGGTAGTACTCGGCCCCACCACCTACACCTTCACTCCAGATGCCGGTCAGTGCGCCACCCAGGGCACCATGACTATCACTATCAACCAGTTGGGTACGCCGGTCTTTGATCCGATCGGACCTTTCTGCCGCAATACAGCACCGGTTACCTTGCCGGTTGTTTCGAAAAACGGTATTGCCGGAACCTGGACTCCTTCCATGGTAGCCACGGCCAATGCCGGAACCTTTAAGTTCATCTTTACGCCTGATCCGGGTCAGGGAAGCATGGAGACCACAACCGAGGTTGTCATCACCGAACCGGTTACACCGACTTTTGACGCATTCACACCATTCTGCCAGAACTCGAAAGCTCAGACCCTGCCAACCCATTCAAACAACGGAATAACGGGAACCTGGTATCCGGCTATTGTTAACACCGCCTATGCCGGAACCTACACGTACACGTTCACGCCTGATGACAATCAGTGTGCAAAACCCGTGGGAGTGCCACTCACGATTACCCCCACCCCGGTTATCGTGATCAGTCCGATCTCTCCGCTATGCAGCAATGCAGCACCGGTAATCCTCACCGCTACTCCGGCTGGCGGCACATTCAGCGGTCCTGGAGTCAGCGGCAGCAGCTTCGAACCGAAAATTTCAGGTGCAGGATTGTTTGCTGTAACGTACAGTATAGAAACCGATTGCGGAACTATAAAGAATTCCATTCTGGTCAGTGTAACTGCTGAACCGAAAGCTGCTATTTCCTATGCCGGATCACCTTTCTGCCCGTCGGCTGAACCTGTCAGCGTTAAAATTGACGGAACCACCGGTGGTCTATTCAGCGTTACGACGGACGGCCTGTCGATCAATGCGCAAACCGGCCAGATCACACCATCCACAAGCAAGCCGGGCATTTATCAGATCAACTACAAGATAGCGGCATCAGGCGGATGTGGCGACATGATCACTACCACGCAGGTAGAGATAAGCCCTGCAACCAGGATCCTCGCCTCACCGGCCAACCAGTCGGTTACCTATCCGGAGGCAGCCCTGTTCGGCGTTCAGGCTCAAGGCTCTGCACTCACCTATCAATGGCAGGTTAATCAGGGCAACGGGTTTATCAACGTTACGGATTCTGAAACTTATTCCGGCTCAACGTCCGATACGCTGCGTCTGACAGCTCCGCAATCGAAAATGACCGGTTTCAAATACCGCGTGATCGTAAGCGGATTGTGCCAGCCGGCAATAACCAGCGGTGAAGCATTGCTTACTGTTACTATTAAACCTATCGATCTGAAGGTCACCGTTACGGCCCTTGACAAGGTATATGACGGTAACGATGTAGCCTCGGTTAGCCTGACATACAAAGCCGAAGCCGGCGATTCCATCATGGTGAACTACACCCGGGCTAGCTTCGAGGACAAAAATGCCGAAGACAGCAAGGTGGTAACGGTTGAAGGCATCACCATCAGTGGAAGGGATGCTGCTAAATATGCTGTTGGCAGCGCAATAACGACCACCGCCTCGATAACGGTTAAGGAAATCACTGTTCAGGCGGTTGGCGACGGAAAAGTTTATGACGGAACTTTCTCATCGCTAAAAGTGCCCGCAGTTACTCCGGATCTTGCTCTCGGCGATGTCGGCTACTTCCTCCAAACATTTGCCGATAAAAATGTTGGACAGGGTATTTTGCTGACTCCGTCCGGTCAGATATCCGATGGCAACAACGGTAAAAACTACCGGGTTACTTTTGAGACAACTACCAATGGGGTCATCAGCCCCCGTAAGCTTACCGGCAGCTTCACAGTAGCGAACAAGGAATACGATGCCACCAGCGATGCAACTATCCTGACCCGTTCACTCGAGGGAGTAGTAGGCGGCGACTCGTTAGACTATGTCGGCGGCATTGCCACTTTCGACACGCCCGATGTGGGATTCGACAAAGTAGTAACGGGGACCAACTTCCTGCTCGACGGGCGTGACAGGTTAAACTACACGGTCAACGACACTGCCTATACGAAGGCACATATCCTGATCATCGGAATGCAGACCAGCCTTACGGTGAACAAGAATACCTTCACCCACAACAGCGACCTGTTGACCCTAACGGCAACCATTACGGGCGGTGCCGCACTTAAGTCGAGAGGCAAGGCAGCCGCATCGACGACCTTCTATGTGGAGGGCCAGATGCTACGCGATCATTCAAACAATGCGAATATCCCGATAGAGGTTAAGGGCCAAGACCTGGTCGCAAGCATAACAGTATCGCTGCTGGAGACAACAATTACCGGATCGATTGAACCGGGAACCAAGGAGGCTGTTGCGTACTTTAACGATGAAAACGGAAATGTCAGGCTAAATCCGAATCCGGCAAGGGCTTCACTTGAATTCAATCCGAGTTACAACCTTTCCGTTTACCCGAATCCTTCACCTGGGCCGGTCAATTTCAAGATAACCGTTGACAATGGTGCCATGGCTACACTCGACTTGTTTACACCGGGTGGCGAATTGGTTGGCAGACTGTTCGAAGGCCATATCAACGCCGGAGAAACCAAGGTTATTCCTTACCGGAGCTACATGCCCCAAGGTGTTTACCGTTATCGTGCAATTATCGGAAACGAAGTTAAGTGGGGTAACGTCATCATAATAACCGTTTATTAACCGTTGTAAATTAAGCTTGAAATCAGTAATATCAGATCCTCAAATATCCAAAACCCATGAGACACAATCTGTTATTTATCTGCCTGTTAGCTCTGACTTTCGGGTTCAGCAACGAGAAAGTCAAGAAGGATCAGAACCTGAAGCTCTGGTATTTGCAGCCGGCTGACGCATCGGTCCCTGACGGCAAGAATGGCTGGAAAAACGATGCCGAATGGCTGAAAGCACTTCCGGTCGGAAACGGCAGCATAGGGGCGATGGTTTTCGGCGATGTAAACAGGGAACGTATCCAACTTAATGAAAAGTCGTTATGGTCAGGTTCGCCGACTGACAATGACAATCCTCTTTCCTATCCGTATATCGATTCGATCCGTAACCTTCTCTTTTCCGGCAAATACAAGGAAGCCCACGTTATGGCCGAAAAAACCCAGATATGCAAAGGTGCCGGCTCGGGCAGTGGAAGCGGAGCGAATGTGCCTTTCGGATGCTTCCAAACCATGGGAGATCTGTGGCTCGATTTTGGCACAAAATCAGACTGGTCAAACTATTACCGCGAGCTGGACATGTCGGATGGGATTGTCAGGGTAACCTACACACAAGATGGCATCCGTTACACCCGGGAAGTTTTCAGCAGCTTTCCCGACCAGGTGCTGGTCATCCGTCTGACGGCTGATAAAAAGGGAAGCATCAGTTTCACCGGTTCATTTACCCGGCCCGAGCACTTTTCCACCTTCGTAAAAGACGGGCAATTGATCATGACCGGCGAAATGAACAGCGGCTCTGACGTGTCGGGAATGAAATGGATGTCGAGGATTAAGGCCATCAACACCGGTGGAACGGTAGAATATTCAGGCAAGTCGATGATTGTCAATAAGGCAGATGCCATAACCCTGATCTTATCCGCAGGCACTGATTATGCTCTAAAACCACCCTTCTACAAGGGTAACGATTATGTTAAAAAGACTGCTGATTTAATCGATCGGGCAAGCAGTAAATCCTATCCCGATTTGCTGGGTGGGCACCTCAAAGATTTTCACGGGCTCATGAGCCGGGTGAAGTTCAACCTGACCCCTGACGGATATGTCGATTCAATCCCGACAGATCGACGTCTGGTGCGTTTCAAAACTGAGAAAAACGATCACCTCCTTACCGGGCTATATTTCCAGTACGGCAGGTATCTTCTGATAACCTCTTCCCGTCCAGGCTCCCTGCCGGCCAACCTTCAGGGCATCTGGGCCAATTCGATCCAGACGCCATGGAACGCTGATTATCATACCGATATCAATATACAGATGAATTACTGGCCTGTGGAGGTAACCAATTTATCCGAATGCCAGATGCCGCTCACTGAACTGATCGAATCGGTTGTGGAGCCCGGCAGGCGGACTGCTAAAATCCATTACCGGGCCGACGGTTGGGCGATCCATCCGATTACGAATGTATGGGGATTCACGGCACCGGGCGAATGGCCCAGCTGGGGACTCCATCTGGGAGCAGGTGCCTGGATGGCTCAGCATCTCTGGGAGCATTATGATTTCACCCGGGATAAGGAATATCTGAAAAGGGTTTATCCGGTTATGAAAGAATCGGCCGAATTTTATCTCGACTGGCTGGTGAAGGATCCTGTTTCGGGCAAGCTGGTTTCCGGTCCGGCCAGTTCACCGGAGAACTCGTTTAAGGCGCCTGACGGCAGCACCGGGTACCTCACCATGGGGCCGTCGCATGACCAGGAAGTGATCTGGGATTTGTTTACGAATCTCATTGAGGCTTCAGGTATTTTGGGCATAAAGGATGATTTCACCCGAAAGGTAAATGATGCCCGCAACAACCTTTTGCTGCCGAAGATCGGCTCCGATGGCCGGCTGATGGAATGGCCGTCTGAATTTCCGGAACCCGAGCCGGGACACCGGCACATGTCGCACCTCTTTGCCCTTCATCCGGGACGGCAAATCACCTCCAACACACCAGAGCTGCAGAATGCAGTAAGGAAATCTTTGGAGTACCGTCTGGCAAACGGAGGCGGCCATACAGGCTGGAGTGCTGCCTGGCTGGTGAATCTCTGGGCAAGGCTTGGTGACGGTGACAACTCACTGAAAGCCATTGACGTGCTGCTGTCGAAATGTACCAGTCCGAACTTTTTCGACCTCCACCCGCCCTTCCAGATTGATGGCAATTTTGGCGCTACTGCAGGGATTGCCGAGATGCTGCTGCAAAGCCATGCCGGTGAAATCGTAGTTCTTCCTGCCCTGCCGGCATCCTGGCCTAACGGCAGGGTCAGCGGTCTGGTTGCCCGCGGTGGTTATGTTATCGGCATTGAATGGAAAGCCGGAGTACTCACACAGCTTACCGTGGAATCCAAGAACGGCGGGCCTTGTACCCTGAAATACAAGGCTAAAAAGACCAAGGTCGACATGAAACCAGGGAGTTCCTTAAAGCTGACATCTTTATAAACCGACAACTTTCTCACTAACCATGAAACCAACTCGCCATCTTATTATCCTCGCCGCCCTGCTGATTGGATCGGCAGCAGTGGGTGCATTCGCCCAAAATCCACCGGCACCCTATGGTCCCATTCCGAGCAAAGCCCAGATGCAATGGCATCAGACAGAGCTTTTCGGACTCGTACATTTTTCCACGACCACCTACGCCAATCTGGAGTGGGGATACGGTGACGAACCAGCTGCACACTTTAACCCGACGGAATTCAACGCCGACCAGATTGCAGCGGCAGCCAAAGCCGGGGGACTTAAAGGGCTCATTCTCGTTACCAAGCACCATTGCGGCTTCTGCCTGTGGCCCTCTAAATTCAACGATTCCTATTCGGTGAAGAATTCTCCCTGGAAGGACGGGAAAGGCGACATGGTAAAGGAATACGCCGATGCGTGCAAGAAGTACGGTCTGAAATTTGGCGTATACCTCTCGCCCTGGGACCGGAATCATAAAGACTACGCAAGGCCTGAATACATCACCTATTACCTGAACCAACTGACCGAACTGCTCACCAATTACGGTCCGATTTATGAAGTCTGGCTCGACGGTGCCAACGGTGGCGACGGTTATTATGGCGGGGCAAAGGAGAAGCGGATCATCGACAAAAACTCCTATTATCCTTTCGACAAGATATTTGCACTGGTTCGCAAGCTTCAGCCCAACGCGGCAATCTTCAGCGATATCGGTCCGGATGCCCGTTGGGTAGGTAACGAATCCGGTCAGGCAAAAGATACCTGCTGGGCTACTTTTACTCCCAAGAACCGCGACAATGAGAACCTGCCGCCGACTCCGGGGAATACGAAATATGAGGAAGGGCTGGGCGGACACCGCGACGGCAAATTCTGGATCCCGGCGGAAGCAGATTTCCCACTACGGGGAGGCTGGTTCTATCATCCGAAGGAGCAACCCAAAACTCCCGAGAGGCTCTGGAAGATATACCTCGAATCGGTTGGCCGGGGAACGGGCATGGATATCGGTCTGGCCCCGGATACCCGCGGACTGATCTGCGATGATGACGTAAAAGCACTGGAAGGCTTCGGAAATATCCTCAAAGGGACTTTCGGCACCAACCTGGCAGCCAAGGCTAAAATAACAGCCGGCAATACCAGGCAGAATAACGCCAATTTCTCCACCGGCCACCTGGTGGATGACAATACCGAAACTTACTGGGCAACAGATGATGTGGTTACCAATTGCGGGATCATTTTTGAATTCCCGGAACCCGTGACCTTTGATGTGGTGCGTTTCAGGGAATATTTGCCATTGGGTCAGCGGATCGAGGGTTGGGAAGTCGCAGCCTGGATCGGGGATTCCTGGAAACTGGTTTCCGAAGGAGCATCAGTGGGGTCATGCAGGATCATAGAATCCAAACCTGTGACCACTACCAAAGTCAGGCTGAGAATAACCAGATCACCGGTTTGCCCGGCCCTTTCTGAGTTCGGCCTCTACCTGAAATCCTCCTCAGCCGATCCCGATCAGGCAGTGAGGGATGAGATAATGAATTCAATGAAGAAATCGCAGGAGTACTGGAATGCAGGTGATCTGGAGGGGTTCATGCACAATTACTGGCGCTCGGATTCGCTGAAATTCATTGGCAAAACCGGCATCACCTACGGATGGGATGCCACACTGAAAAGGTACAAGACCAGTTATCCGGATAAAGCCCGTCAGGGCACCCTGAAATTCGACTTTATTCATCTCGACAAAATAAGTGAAGATGCCTGGTCGCAGGTAGGGAAATACACACTGACCCGTGGTAAAGAAACCTTATCTGGACACTTCACCCTTTTGTGGAGAAAAATCAACGGACAATGG
>CAYHCO010000072.1:0-10947 GCA_964355105.1 uncultured Porphyromonadaceae bacterium | reverse complement strand
GTTGAGGGATCCCAAACCGAAACCGTCAGTTTATGCTGAACCCCCGGCTTAACATGCTTGGTAATATCAATGCTGAACGGATCATACCCTCCCTGGTGCATGCCAACCTCTTCGCCATCAATGAATACGTGGGTTTCCCAGTCGGAAGCCTCAAAGTTCAGCATGATCCGGGTACTTCGCAGATGTGCCGGCACCTTAAGCGTACGCTGATACCAGATCCTGTCCTTGGCATACACACGCTGCATAACACCAGAAAGCGCACTTTCAATAGGGTAGGGAACCAGAATTTTCCCTGACCATGAAGTTGGGATTCCGGAGGTGGTATCGGTAACGGCATAATCCCATAAGCCATTCAGGTTTACCCAGTTGCTTCTCGACATTTGCGGACGCGGATATTCGGTCCAGCTCTTGCCCGGGGAAACATCTGTAGCCCATCGGGTCATCAGGGGTCCGGTTTTCGGTTTCCAACCATCATTTCCGGATTTATTGCATCCGGTACTTGCGGCAATGACTAAAGAAATGAGTACGGCAAAAATCAAGGTGCCTGATTTAGTTTTCATGTAGGTGATTGGTATTAAACGGCAGTGTAATTTCGGTTGCAGATTTATATCGATAACTTTAGGCCAAATTTAATAATTATGAAGAAAGCCATAGCAGGCGGAATGGTTGTAATTTCTGCAATGTTTGCTGTCGCGATTTTCCTCGGTGGATGCTATTACGACAATGAGGAAAATTTGTACCCCGATATGGGCAAGGTTTGTGATACTACTTCTGTGACTTACTCCAAATCGATTTATCCGATCCTTCAGTCGAATTGCCTGAGATGTCACAGTGCCGCAGAAAATGCCGCATCGGGCGGCAATCTCAATTTCGACGACTTTGCACTATTCCAACAGCTGGCCATCAGCGGATCGGTCTTCGGTTCAGTAACCCACAACACCAATAACATACCCATGCCCAAGAACGGCTCGAAAATCGATACCTGCTCCATCACCAAAATCAAGATCTGGATTGATCATGGGGCCATTAACAATTAAAACCAATTCTAATGAAACTCCATTCAAAACATATTGTCTTCCTGACCTTCCTCTTTCTCACCAGCACCCTTAAGGCCCAGAACCTGAACGACCTGCTGGCAGCCGAGACCGATGATGGGCCGCAGCCGGTGGAGGCTCTGTTTAAAGCCACCCGCGTGCTCAACGGTCATTCGGTAAAGCAATTGAAGAAACACGACCTCGACTTCCGCATCTCACACCGGTTCGGGAGAGTGAATTCAGGTCCTTACGAATTTTTCGGCCTCGACCAGTCAAATATCCATCTGAGCCTCGAATACGGCTTGCTCGACCGGCTTATGATCGGTGTGGGCAGGGGGACTTTCGAGAAAACAATTGATGCTTTTGCCCGGTATAATATTGCCAATCAGCACGCCGGAAAAAGAGCCTTTCCGGTTACCTTGAGTTTTTTGTCAACCGTGGAATCCATCGGACTCAAATGGAGCGATCCCGAACGAACCAACTATTTTACTTCGAGGCTGAGCTTTACCCATCAGCTGCTCATAGCAAGGAAGTTTTCAAAACTCAGCCTTCAGGTCATGCCTACAGTGGTTCACCGTAACCTGGTTCCTACAGAAATGGACCAGAACGACCTGTTCGCTTTGGGAGTGGCAGGCCGGTACAAACTCTCCAACCGGCTGGCAGTCACGGGAGAATATTATTATGTGGCAAGGCCTGTTCCGCAGCGCACGGTTCAGAAATACTCCAATCCCCTTTCTCTTGGATTCGATATTGAGACCGGCGGCCACGTTTTCCAGATTGTGGTGACTAATGCGCAGGGCATGCGGGAGGGCGGCTTTATCGGGAAAACGACCGGTTCATGGCTTAAAGGTGATATTCACCTTGGATTCAACATATCGAGAGTTTTTACGTTAGATTCAAAAAAGAAGTAAAAATGAAAAGCAGGATTCTTTGGCTGGCATTAGGCCTGACCATGGCTTTACCATCCATCGCTCAAAACAAGTATTTTACTAAAACCGGTCATATCGATTTCTTCTCGCACACGGCAGTCGAGGATATAAAGGCTGTCAACGACCAGGTGACCAGCTTTCTGGATATTGCCACCGGAGAATTGGTTTTCTCGGTGCTCAGCCGTTCGTTTCAGTTTCCCAAACCTTTGATGCAGGAGCATTTTAATGAAAATTACATGGAATCGGAGAAATTTCCGAAATCCTCCTTTATCGGGAAAATTGTAGATCTCAAAACGGTCGACTTCACCAAGGAAGGCAAGTACCCGGTTAAGGTTACCGGAAAACTTACCATTCACGGGGTAACCAGGGACATTGAGGCAAACGGAGAAATGCTGGTCGGCAAAGATAAAGTGGATGCATCCTCGGTATTCAATGTGAAACCTGAGGATTACGAGATCAAGATACCATCGGTCGTGAAGGCTAATTTTGCCGAATCGATGAAGGTGACGGTGCAGATGAATTACCAGTTGTATGTACCCAGAAAACAATAACATGAAGAAGAATTTTATTCGCCTGCTGGGCATTGGGGTTATTATCGCGGTGGTCGCCGGCGGTTTTTCTTACTGGTACGGTTTCATGCGCAAGGAGAAGCCCATCGAAAGAATGAAACCTGATATTGAAATAACGGCGGATTCGCTCTTTGCGCAATTCACAAAAGATGAAAAGGCTGCCAATGAGAAGTTCGGGGGTAAAATTCTTCTGGTAAAATCCTCCGTCGTTGGCGTTTCGAGGGACCTGAACGGCAGCGTCACGATTACCCTGGTAGATCCGATGATGGGGGTCACCTGCAATATCGACAGTATCCAGGCGGTAAAACAAAAACTCGAAATCGAAGAGCTCACTGAAGGAAAACCCATCACCCTCAAAGGCAGGTGCGATGGGATGCTTACCGATGTGAAGCTATCCAAATGTATGGTCCTGAAATAATTCTTCTTATGCGTCACTATCTTATTACCCTTGTCATTTCAATTCTTGCCGGTCAGTCCTTTGCCCAGGACCCGACCGATGTTTTCGTTAATGGGAAGGATGGCTATCCCCAATACAGGATTCCTGCCATTTTGTTTACCCAGAAAGGGACCTTGCTGGCTTTCAGCGAAGGCCGGGCCAGTATCAGCGATCATGCTGCCAATGATATTGTTTTGAAAAGAAGTACAGACCGGGGAAAAACGTGGCTGCCCCTGCAGGTTATCGCAGAGGACGGTGCCAATTGTCTGAGCAATCCCGAAGTCGTTCAGGTGGATGCCACCGGTCGGATATTGCTTGTATTCCAGATTTACCCGAAGGGATATCATGAATCCGGAGTTGGGCCGGGTACCGAGAGCGATACCACCTGCCGGGCATGGATCATCCATTCTGATGATGATGGGGTTAGCTGGTCGAAAAGGCGCGAGATCACCCGGGGAGTGAAAAGGCCGACTTTCGCCACCAGCATAGCCAGTGGTCCGGGCAACGGCATACAGCTGAAATACGGTGAGCATAAAGGCCGCATCCTGATGCCATTTAACCAGGGGCCGGTCAACCGCTGGAAAACTTACGCCGCTTACAGTGATGACCTGGGTGAAAACTGGGCATACGGAGAGGTGGCCTTCGAAATGGATCCGGGATATGGCAATGAGGTACAGATGGTGGAGCTTTCTGATGGAACTGTAATGATTAACGCTCGCAACCAGGGTGGGCATAAGCTCCGAAAAATTGGGTACAGCAAGGATGGCGGGCTGAACTGGACTGGTCTGGTCGATGAAAAACAGCTGCCTGATCCCGTTTGCATGGGATCGATTATCCGGCTCGAATCGTCATCGCTGAAACCTGCGCCGATAGCTTTTTCCAATCCGGCTGCAGAAGGTGACCGGGTAAACGGAGCTCTCAGATTATCTTTTGATGATGCAAAAACATGGAACGTTTACCGGCTCGTGTACAGCGGCTCATTTGGGTACTCTCACCTTACCGACATGGGAAATCAACAAATCGGGCTCCTCTTTGAACGCGACGACTACTCAAAAATCACCTTCACCCACCTCACCTACTAACCTCTTCCTTGCTCCTTAATTCTTTAATTTACAAATTAGCAAATTATCGAATTATCGAATTCTCTTCATCTTCTATTAGCAAATTATCGAATTATCAAATTAGCACATTCTCTTATTCTTCAATTATCGAATTATCGAATTCTTATTCTTTAATTATCGAATTATCGAATTTGCAAATTTGAGTTACCAGTTCTTGAACTTGAGGCCACGTGTATACTTCCCGTTAGCCAGTGAATCGAGTTCCTGCTGACCCAGGATCAATCCGTACACCCCGGCCGAGGAATAAGTGGTGAATAGGCCGAATCCGTTGGAGATATTGGTGTATCCTGCGCCGTGGTAATCGTCGGAGATCGCATAAACGCTCCGGTAATATTCCAGTTCGCGGTTAGAGGAGAGGACAATGAAATCAACTTTCCGGCAAACCCGGGCTTCAACCTCGGGATCCTTATCGATCACGGTGCTTAGCTTGGCGTAAAAGTTTTCAGGCCTGAAATAGTAGGAATAAACCTTTCGATCGCCTCCCGGAAAACTGGTCATGTTTGCATTGATGCCGGTGAGAACCCATTCAGCTACCTTGTCGCGCTGGTCGTCGTAAAGGAATTCTGTGTAACGCATTCGCACCAGAATCTCGAAATAGTTTTCGTCGTTGGTATCCATCCATTGCATCCAGAAAGGATCCTCGGTATAGAAATAAACCTTCTGAAAAATGTATCGGGGTTCGATAAGCTTGGGTATAGTACGGAGTCGCGAAAAAGCAGTAACCGTATCGGGATAGCCCGGTATCACTGCCTTTACATACAGGTTCAGGTTATAAGGCTGACCATTTGCGGCAAAATAGTCCTGACGTAAATGGATTTTCGAAACATCGGTCTGAAAAATCTTGTTCGGGGTGGAGGCAAACATGCCCGGCACTCTGTCCTCAATCAGCGTTTCTTCCATTTCAACCTGCTCAACCCGCTGGCCGCCCGGGGTCCGGGTCTCAAGAAACACCCGCGCATCCTTGAAATAGATGGAATCCGGAATCTTGGCAAAATCATAGGCATTGCCTGCCCCGTTGAAAGTTTTTGTCAGTCTGATGGAGTACAGGCTGTCCTGCGGACTGATGATCCCATATACTAAAGGGGTTGCTTTTGCGGCAATATTGGGGTGAAATTCAGCCTCACAGGAACAGAGCAATAATAACAGGATTGCGATAGGCTGGAAAATCTTTGCCGGACTGGACATAACAATGAAAATGGGCCGCAATTTAGCGTATTTTTGGAGAAAATTCGAGCCATGAGAAGCATATCCGGAACCTTAGGCACTATATTGATTGTCAGTCTGTTGATATCATGCACTTCCAATGTTGCAAAAAAGGCTGAAGCTGATTTTAAACGTGTTGATGCATTGGTCGCGAAGCAGGAACTGGAAGGTGCCCTGCAACTACTCGATTCGATGATGGCATGGAACAAGGACGATTACGGGATCGTCGGACAGGCACTCAAGAAGAAGAACAGTGTAGCCCTGGATTATCACCAGGCAATCATTGCTTCTTCGGAAGCCCGCATCCGGGAACTTGATCCCCTGGTTTCCCAATTATCGAAAGATTTTATTTTCAAGCCGGGTGAAGCCAGTCGGCCCGGAGCCTATGAGCATAAGCGTCAGACCGTGGAAGCTTCGTGGAATAGGACTTTTTTAAAGATAGCGCTGAACGAGAACGGCGATGTCTGGCTTATCTCACACTATTATGGCAAATCATGGATCGATCATACGAGTTTGAGGGTTTATGACCAGGATAATTACGTGCTCACCGATACCATTGGTCTCGGCCATGAATGGAACCGTAAGGTGGAAGATCTTGGTGACCGGTGGGAAACGATCGAATTTCGCGATGGCTCCGATGCCGGAGCGCTCGCATTCATTGCCGACAATTACAAGAAACCGGTAAAAGCCAGGCTTACAGGAAAAACCTTCCAATATATCGTAATGGAAAGTTTTGACAGGGACGCAATACATAACGGATGGGAACTGGCACAGGTTTTGAAAGAGAGATCCGGACTCCGCAAAACTATTGAGCTTCATCAGGCAGAACTGAGGAAGCTTGGAGTGGCAGCCGGCTCCTGATGACCGTTAATCTCTCAAAATCAAACAACAGATGAAAACCTTAAAATCAACCATCATCCCGGGATTACTGATCCTGGTAACTTCTTTACCCTTAGTTTTTACTTCCTGCACCAAGGAAACTGTGGATCTTCGTGATGAGATCATTGGCCAGTACGATTATACCGTTGAAATTTACCGTGAAGTGGGCGGCAAACTGGTGTATGCCGGCGACGAAGGAACAGTGGGCGATATCATAGGTACCATGCGGGTAACCAAAAGCACCTTGTATACGGACGGACTGGATTTTTATGACGGCAATATCGTGATGTTCGAAGCGATAAACCTGAAAGACGTTGGCAATGCCATCGTCTTCGACATTCCACAGCAGGAAGCGTGGGTGGGACCGGGTAATGTTCAGGTTACCGGATATAATTACTGGGATGTCGATGCATCGAGCTATCATGGGGCTTTCCTGTATGACGACCAAAGTGTGGAAATTGCTTTTGCAGCCCGCATCATGGACATCGAGAGCGGCCTGGTTATGGTGCTCACAGCAAAACGAATATAATAGGGAGCCGGGAGCCCTGCATGGACAAGGGATTTTGGCAAAAATGAAAATGGTTGCTATCTTTGTGCCGCAATCATGCCAAGATAGTTAAATGGTATAACAGCGGTTTCGTAAACCGCAATTCCGGGTTCGATTCCCGGTCATGGCTCCACAGAAAAACCGGCAGGAAATATCCTGACCGGTTTTTTTATACCTTCGGGGTCAGAATTTAAATCAACAATCATGAAAACGAACCGCCTGTTATTCGCTTTAGCCCTGTTACTGACCATCGGTACGCAAGCCGAAGCCAAAAAAGTTAAACTTCAGTACCAGCTAAAGGCCGGTGATGAGTTTAAGTATGAAATCTCTATGAAGCAGGAGACTGCTCAGGAAGTTATGGGACAGAGCCAGAGTACCACTACCGATATGGCTACAACTTATCATTTCAAGGTGACAGGTGTAACGGCAACCGGCGATATGTCGCTTCAGGCAGCTATGGTGGGTTATGCAATATCAAGCAGCTCCCCGAACGGCGATATGAAATTTGATTCTGCCAAGGATACCGTCGTTCCGGAATTCGCCAGGCTCTCCTCCGCACCGATGAATCAGTATTATTCCTTCACCCTGTCGCCTCTGGGCAAGATTTCCGACATCAAGGCGCCGGAAGGACTGGTTGAAAAGATCAATAAAATTGTCGCCGAGATGAGCGACGGTGTGATGGGTATGGGCGGAATGGCTGGCGATGCTGCCGGCCCGGAAGGTTTCAAGAAAACTTTGGAAGGACTTCTGATCACTTTCCCCGAAGGTGGCGCTGAGATCAAGAAACCCTGGGAAACCGAATCCAAGATCAACCAGCTGGTATCCATGAAGGTGCTGGCTAAATTTGAGCTGGTAAAAGCATCAAAGGAATCCAACGAAATCAAGCTCACCGGAACGATCAGCCAGGATGCCGATGCTCCCCCGATGGAAATTCAGGGCATGAACATGACTTTCCAGCTTTTAGGCGCAAAGGATGGCAAAATGATGCTGGATCCGGTTACCGGTCTTGTGCAAAGTGTTGATGCCGTTACCTCGATTTCTGGAAATATCTCGATAGATTCTCCGCAACTACCTTCCCCGATGTCGATCCCGATGACGGTAAGAATGACCGAAAAAATGACAAGAAAATGAAATTAGAGCTGACAGGTTTTCAAAACCTGTCAGCTCTAAGAAACGCTCTACTTCCCCCACCCCCTGAGTTTTGGACTCAGGGGGTGTTTTTTTTAACCAAAAGTTAAACAAAATCACAATCGGCTTGTTGAAAGGGGTATAACATTCACTTTTAGCATAATTGCCGATATGATGAAAACAAATCCAGGCCTTCTAAGGTCCGCAGCATTGCTGCTTTTCATTTGCCTCGTCGCCATTCCCGGACAGGCAAAATCGAAAACAACCCCTTCTGAAAACAAGCTCCTGTCCAGTCAGTGGGGCATTGGCCTTCAAGTTTCCACTTTTGGAATCGGAGGGGAGGTCATCAAGGGCCTCGGACCTAAATTCGATGTGCGCGCAGGTTACAGTGCGATGAACCTGAAAGTTAACCAGAACATGGACGTTCAGGGCAGCAGCCTGGCTCTCAAAGGCTTTCTGTATACCGGAGGAGCACATCTGAAGTTCAATTACAACCTTGCGGAATGGTTTCACCTGACCCTGGGAGCGGCAACCAACGGTACCATGCTATCGCTGGCGGCAGGGGCCAACGGAGCGCTGCCTTATGAAGACCTGCAGGTTAAGCCGGAAGATGTTGGTAGTATGGAAATTCTCCTTTACCCGTCGTGGACCGTTTCTCCCTATGCGGGAATCGGCTTCGGGCGCACCCTGAACCGATCGAAAAGGTTAGGTTTTTCGGTTGATCTGGGGACTTTTTATCACGCAGCTCCCCAGGCAATCCTTATCGGTAACGGAATGCTTACCCCAACCGCCAGTGAGAAGAACATGATGATTATCGGCAAAATAATTGCGCCTTATACCTGGTGGCCGATGCTGAATATCGAATTGTCATATAGAATCCTTTAATCCGAACCCAAATGAAAAAAATATTTTCAATCCTTGCATTGTCAGGCATGGTCCTGTTTTATTCAGGATGCCAGAAGGACGAATACGGTATTGACGACCTGGAACTTGGCTTGTCGAACAACTTCATGAAAACCTATGTAACGGTTGTTTTTGAAGATGCCACTACCGGTGAAATGCTGGCACCGGCCGGAACGGATAAAATAGCGGTTTCCTTTGCCGGAGCCGACCAGCTGCTGACCATAACTCCCGGAGGTAAGCGAAAGAATCAGTTTTCCACCGCCACGGGAACCATCGAATTAAACCTCGATCCCTACGCAAAAGTACCGTCAATCGACCAGCCCGTGCAGCTTGTCCTCCAGGCTACCTGCCCGGGTTACCTGCCCGTAACCAGACAGCTCAGGATCACCAATGAGGGCAGGCACCGGATCTATGTATCGATGATCAAACCCGACAATCTGCCCGGTGGGGTTACATCGGTTGCGGTTGACGATTTTGCGGGTGCCACAGGTGGAAAAATAAATGCTTCGGTAGAACAGTCCCTGGGAGCCACCGGTGCAAAAATTGAGCTGGACGAAGGTCTGGTGCTCCGGACCGCTGCGGGAGTTCCGCTGGAAGGTCCTCTTTCACTGGAAGCCAGATATTACGATCCCCGAATTGTCAACAGTTCTGATCTGCTGCCGGGAGGGATAAACGGAGATTTTGAAAAAGCCGACGGAACGGTTGAGAATGTGTTTATGGTTCCCGGAGCCTGGATGGATATCGAAATACGTGATAAACAGGGGAATGTTGCCAGTCAGGTCGGTTCGGGCGTAATCGGATTAACCTTGCCGGTGAATTCCGGGATGTACAATCCGCTCACTAAACAGTCCATTCAGACGGGCGATAAGCTTCAACTGATGAGTTTTGATCCTGCAAACGGAAGATGGCAGAGTGAAGGGGAAGCTTCTTATGTCCCTGGTGGTGTGAAAGTCGGGTTGCAACATCTCTCAACCTGGGGCCTGGGATTGACAACCCAGCCGAGCAATGTGCAAATCAATCTCAGGTCAACCGATTATGACGCGCTGCTCTTACGGTACAATTTTAACTTTTCAGAGACTGATTTTACAATTGAGATTACCGCCCCGGGTGATGGGATGCTGTCCCCGCTGGTCTTTTTTACGACTAACGAAGGCAGCGATCAGACCTCCACTGCGCTTCCCGAAGGGACCTATGTCGTCAAAGTAACCTTCAAGAATCCATGGACCGAGTCGATATTTAAGCTTCCGGAGCCAAAAACAATAACTATCACCGGTTCCCAGACCACACAGGTTGATTTCGACCTGGCTGTGGTGGATCAATTTACCATCCTTCACGGATCTTTGTCCTATACATTGACAGGCGATAACAAAACCGTATTTGGCGAGAATGTCACTTTCCGGTTCCGCCAATCCGGTACCACCCAATGGCGAACGGTAACCACCGGGTCCAGGGGCTGGATGACCATCCTGATGAAAGCCGGCAGCTACGAGTCGCAGGTTTCGAAGGACGGAAAATGGGAGCCCGAAACTCCCCGGGTTGTGGTAGTTGATGGAACCAAACACCTGTTTACCATTAGCCGGTCCGCCGGCATCGTCGAGCCCCTGAAAACCGGAGATCCCGGATCCTCCAACCAGCCACCTTTAACATTGGAGCAAAAGGTAGCCTATGGCGAAGATGTATTCAATAGAGGAATATCGCTGTATCAATGGCTATTAGCGATGAATCAAGCCGCATTTCATTCAGGGGATGATGATCGTGCAGATTGTTTAAATCCTAAATTTGCTGAAGTCGTGGCCCTACTCAAAATCGTTGATTTGCGCATCGGAGCATTGAAAAGGGCTGTTGCGCGTAACGAAAATGACATGGCTAATTATGAGTATAGTGTTCTCACCGTTATTGGTGCGAATTTAGATCAATTGGAGTATGATGCTCGGCGATGTGTTAGGAAGTCATCCGACAACGAAGAAACGACCATAATTGTCGATTCTTCCGACGATGAGTTCCTCCACTGGGAACGAACCTTGTATCCGATTGTCATCACTACCACCGATGGTACAGCGAAAATAGCATTCGAGGGGGTTCCGATGGCTCCGGCCGGTTGGCTCAGGCTTTAATAAACGGTATGATCAGGAGGTTCGAATCCGCATGCCGCGCAACCCGTAAACTGACACTGCCCAGGAAAAATTCACCCACATAAC
>CAYHCO010000071.1:0-11003 GCA_964355105.1 uncultured Porphyromonadaceae bacterium | reverse complement strand
CGGGGCGTTGTATGGGGCTGGACAAACAATCCGACCACTTCGAATTTTAAAGCCACCGCCGCCTCCGGAGGCACGGGTACGTATGAGTGCAGCGCTAATGTTTTTAATGGTGAAACCTTCTACTACAGGGCGTATGCCATCAATGCCATTGGAACCGCCTATGGAAACTGTTATCAAATCACTCTCCAGGAGAATTTCTGGGATATGTAACCTCTATAATTATGATACGATACGCAAAACTCTCTGTTAGGGAAATCCGTGATGTGCTGAGTTCAATGCAAAAAATACGCGCTGCCATGGCTCCGGAATCCGTTGTCACGGTGGATTTGAACTTTGAGACCGCCCGGGACGCCTTTATATCGGTGCAGGAATCACCTGGAAAGCTGAAGGACAGCGAACAGGGGATCAAGGTTCGCAGAGAATTGATCTTTTGGGAGATCAATCCCGATAACCTCCCGGCCTCGGTTCCACTCGACCTCAGGATCCAGATCCCGGCGTTCCTGATCCAAACCTGATCATTCTATTTCATTAACAATAACTTGTTTCACTTTATGAAGACACTGACCAATCGTGAGCTCCCGATCGTCCGGGACCTTCTTGGACGCCTGAACGGGGTACCTGACATCAAAGTGGCCTATGCCTCAGCTAAAACCATCAACCGGATCAATCAGGAACTTCGCGACCTCGAGCTGATCCGTAAGCCGGACGAAGATTTTGTGGAATTCAACAACCTCTTGGAAGAAACCAAGAAAAAATGGGCACGAAAACGTGCCTCGGGCGAGCCGGCGACCAAAATGCAGCGGGTAGGGGACCGGTACCTGGAAGTGTATGACATCGCGGGGGAAGACCAGGAGAATTACCAGTTTGATGCTGAAAAGCTTGAAAAGGAGTATCTTGAGGTGGTTAACCGGCAACGGACCAAAGAAAAGAACTACGAAGCGATCCTGGACGAACCGATCCGGATTGAGTTTCATAAAATTGACGGCAAGGACTGCAGCCACCTCACGGTAAAAGATGCCGATGGGAATTCCAAACTGACCGGTGCCCAGTTCTTTGCCCTGGCCTTCCTGATGAAAGAGCCCATTATCTCTATGGACCAGATTCCGGCTAATATCACCCAGGAAGATATGCTCGGGCTGGTCGAGTATTTTGACGTATAAAAACCCGGCAGGCGTTTGATACAATTAGTTGTTTACGGGGAACCAGTAGATCTGAACCCGAATTCCTCGATCAGCATAACGGAGGAGTCCCCGGTATTCGAGCGTGACTCCATACCGGGGGGATTCTCCTTTCCCTTCGATCTTCCGGCCACCCCGAAGAACCGTCGGATCCTTGGCCATCCGGACC
This sequence comes from uncultured Porphyromonadaceae bacterium, assembly GCA_964355105.1. Classification (GTDB taxonomy): domain Bacteria; phylum Bacteroidota; class Bacteroidia; order Bacteroidales; family UBA12481; genus UBA12481. Next base: position 9,656 of record CAYHCO010000071.1, on the reverse strand, counting down.
GGATCCAGGGGATCCAAAGGGGTGGGGGAGAATTCCCTTTCCAACTTTTTCTGGACGGGAGCCTGATCGGGGCAGGAACGGCGAACATCCGTAAAGCATCCGAGCGGATGTACAGCGCATACCTGCAGGTGGCAACAGGCGACTTTGCCGGGAAAATCAGCGGAAAGAAACTTTCCGATGTTGATTTTGGGGGACCGCGACCCTGGCAGTTCAAGCCGGAGTTTATCTTTCCGGGGGATGACTTTGCGCTGTTTCCTGTTTACAATGAGAATTTCATGGACGATACCGGGTACCAGGCAACCTGGATTGGTAATAAATGCCGATTGAATTCCTATGAAAACGGTGCATGGTTTGAAAGTGTTAATACCACCATGGCTATTTCACCTTTTCCTTTCCTGGGGTATGTGGTCAGCCGGGTATTCAACCACTTTGGATTTGTGATCCGGGAGAGCGTCCTGGCCACGGATCCGGACCTAAAAAAACTGGTTCTGTACACCAACCACGACATTTCGACCATCACCACCTCGGTGACGTACAGGGAGATTTACTTTCAGGGATACAATGGCATGATGTCCAGAACCGTCCCGGTCACCACGATCACACGCCATTTTGACAAGTGGGACATGAAGGACTCAATGCCTGACATGCTGATATCGGATTTCATCCTGGCCATCCGGAACCTTTTTAACCTGGCCATCATTATAGACAACCATGGCTCTGTTTCTATCCTCAGGCGAAAGGATTTGGTTGTCTCCGGAAATGCCATTTCATTGGCTGGTAAAGCGGTCCGTCAGCCATTTATAACCACTTGTTCAGGGGTTACGGGGGTTTCTCTTCATTGGGAGCATGATATGGGGGATCTGATTTTCTCTGAAGGTTTTAAGGATGTGCATGAAAATGAAAAACTCCTGAAAGACCCGGTCCGTGGAATGGACGAACTGGCCGCTTTAGCACCAACCCCTAACGAGATCCGGCTGGTGGAGAGTTTGGGGCTCTATTACCAGTATGCCGGAGAAGAGGTGGAAGGGGTGATGGAATACTGCTGGCGCAAGTATTCTATAGACTTTCAGGATTTCAAAACGGGTTCCAGTCCGGAGGAATTCACGGCCAAGGCTTCGACGCTTCCGATGATCCATTACCAGAGGGTCAGCGGTGGTCCTTTCATACGCTGCCCACAAGCAGCCCAGAAATCAAATTCAATCATCAGGAAGGAAAATACGCCATTCTCATTGAGGTTCCTCATGTATCATGGGATGGTTCCGGACTCCAACGGATCACTGTATCCGTATGGCTCCTCGGATTCATTTGACAGGGTAGGGGACCCACTGCCCAATTCAAGCCTCAGCATTCGCTGGGATGGTGCATCCGGGCTCTTTGAGCAGTCTTGGAAGGATTACCTTTCTTGGTACAAGACCCGGAAAATGGTGACCTGGATCATCACGGATCCAACCAGACTTGAATTCTCAAAGCTCTATGAAATCAACGGGAACCATTACCTCCTGAAGAACCGGAATCTGGTGCTCAGGGATGGGAAGGTGGAGCCGGCTGAATGTGAGTTTTACTTGATTTAGGCTTGGTTTTCTTAGCCGTATTCTTGCTTCTTTCTTTTTTTGCCTGGCTTTGAACGGCCTCTTTTCCTCGGGCAAGCAATTGATATATATCAATCTTTTCCTCCTTAACCGGAGCCTCATAACGCCTGAAAGGATCCATACGTTCCGGCAGCTTTTCCTTCATTTGCAGGCTTTGCATGACCGTATCAACGATATGTTCCAGTTCATATTTGAGAGAGTTCAACCTTCCTTCAATAAGGTTAAACCGCTTGATTTCCAAGAAATCCCGCTTTTCGTAGCGGATAACCGACATTTCATCGGTTACCGTTTTTAGGTTATTAACAGCCTTTAAAAACCAATTGATGGTAGAATAACTGCCATCATAAGCTGCAAAACCTGAAACAATCCGGCCCAGGCATTGGGGAACAAAAGACAAGGCTGATTCGCAGATTCCGGCCGTACGGGTTAACTGGCCGGATTCAGAATCCAAATACAACCACAGTTTCCAATATTCTGTCTGAATGTTGGTGAACAAATCAATTACTTCAACCAAATAGTCATTAAGCACCCGGTTTGCTTCAGCTAAAAATTTCTCGACATCATCGCGATTTTTAAATACAGCTTTCTGCCGGGCCCAAAGAGATACGCTGTAGCATCTATCCTCAACGTAAAGACTTGTTTTGTCAGGTTCACTATAACTCTTGATCGTAATCCGCTTCATACATATATATATTGTGTTGTTTTAAGTATTGATTTACTTACTGTTGACTGATTCCGAGATACTTGCGTTAGAGCTTCCGGAATTTGTACACATAACTCCTGTACATCATTTATTTGATTCTCAGGAGGATAAGATTATTCAGCAAACAATAAGTTGTCGGGAAACGGTGTACACTTGTTTCCATATTTTCACGTAACTGCCTGATAATCAAGTTTGCGTTTTTCATAATTTGTCCTATAATTAATATTATGTTAAATAGTAATTATTAAGAGAAAGGGACGTTAAGCCCCTTTCCTTTTGTTATTTCAGTTTATCGATCTGCTTTTGAATCTCGGCAAGTTTTTCAGTTTCCTTGAAACGGTAATAAATCTGCTTCAAACCAATCAACAGGTCGCTGTCGTCTTTCTTGATAACATAAGCCTTTTCAAAATACGGCAATGCAAGTTTGAATTTCTCATCCGCCGACTTCAGGAATTCATTGTATTTTTTCTCATCGTCAGCCGTTTTATACGGGAACGGCACAGCATTGGCCTTGTCATTTTCCTCAACACCCATGTTAAAGTACACTGAGCCCACATTATAGAATCCCATGAAATTAGTAGAATCAATTACTATCATCTTTTTAAAAGCCTCAATCGCTTTCGCACGATCATTCCTTCTTTCCAAGGCGTTACCGTAAACCTGCCACAGACTGGCATTTGAAGAATCCAGCTCTAGGGCACGTTCCATATAAACAAAACCTGTACTCAGGTCCTTTTTAGCCAAGTAAAAGTTAATCAGTGCGATATAAAGATTGGCAGTCTGCTTTGGATATTTTTCAATTCCCTGCTCATAACATTTTAAAGCCTGGGTGGAATCGCCCTGCTTTAAATAAATGGTAGCCATGTAATGGAAAACATCCGGCCCACCCCAGTTCAGGTCGATGGATTTTTTGTAATAATCCAGTGCTTTAGTGTTGTACTTGGTAATTGTATCCTTATTTGTACTCTGCAAAGCAGCACCTTCGGCAGCAAGAGCGGTATTGTAAAATGATCCAGTATCCAGTTGGTTGATGAATGGAAGTTTACCGATTGCTATAACAGTCTCGAAAGATTCCATGGACTGAGCAAACTTTTTGGCTTCGTATTCAGCACCGCCTTTATTGAAGAAATCAGCCCTGATCTGGGTAAGATGGAAAAGCAGCTGGTCTTCATAACGCTTGGTTACATCCAGCTCTTTTGCTTTTGCGAAAGCGAGGTACGCTTCCTTTAACGGATTCTTATCCAAATTCTTATACCGATCATCCTTGGTTTGATAAAGCTTGTAGTAAACCTGTCCGCGGGTAAACCACGTTTTGGATTCTGCGCTTGTCTTAGGATGAACGGTTGCCTCATCAATAGCCTCTTTGGCCTTGTCGAGTTCCATGTATTCCGGTTTTATCCAGTTAATGGCCGTCTGCACCTTGTTGCTTTGCCCAAAAGCGGCACCAAGACTAAATACACAGGCTAGAAGGAAAATCAATTTTTTCATGTCGGAACTAATTTTCAATTTTTTTTAAAAATATTACAAATCAAACAGTTTCAAAAGCACGATATCAATTATAATACCACAATTGTCAATTAAAAGCGCTTATTCAGTGTCTATTGCATCAATATCCCGGATTTCACCAGTGGTTGAATCCTCATCGCCATCCAGATCAACATCAGCTAATCCGTCCGGATTCTGATCCACAACGGCGCCTTCCGTATCAACCTTGGCCACCGAAGCAATGCTGTCGTTGTCCCTGAGGTTGATGAGCCTTACACCCTGCGTTGCACGGCCCATGACCCTAAGCTGCGATACTTCCATGCGGATGGTTATGCCGGACCGGTTGATGATCATCAGGTCATCCTCATCCGTAACAGAAAGTAGAGCTATAAGTCCACCTGTTTTATCAGTTACATTGATGGTTTTCACTCCTTTGCCACCTCGGTTGGTGATCCGGTAGTCCTGAATGCTGGAACGCTTTCCGTATCCGTTTTCAGATACCACCAGGATATCCTCTTCTTCTTTTTGAACACAGATCATTCCAACAACCTCGTCACTGGCACCGGCCAGCGAAATGCCCCTCACACCCGAAGCGGTACGTCCGACTGGTCTGACTGTACTCTCATGGAAGCGAATGGCTTTTCCTGACTTGATAGCCATCAGGATCTCGTGGTTGCCGTTGGTCAGGCGGGCTTCCAGCAGCTGGTCGCCATCCTTGACCGTGATAGCATTTACACCATTCTGACGCGGCCTTGAATATGCTTCGAGCAGGGTTTTCTTAATGACACCTTTCTTGGTACAGAGGATTACGTAATTATTATTGATGTATTCCTCATCGTTAAGATTTTGTACTCTCAGATAGGCTTTAACCTTGTCTTCCTGCTCAATATTCAGCAGGTTCTGAATGGCCCGGCCTTTGGATGTTCTGGTTCCTTCAGGAATATCGTAAACCTTAAGCCAGAAGCATCTGCCGGATTCCGTGAACAGAACCAGGGTATTGTGCATCGAAGCGATATACAGATGTTCGATGAAGTCCTCGTCGCGGGTATTGCTACCTTTCGACCCTACCCCACCCCTTGTCTGTGTCCTGAATTCAGTCAGCGGAGTACGCTTAATATATCCCATATGACTGATTGTCAGAACCATGTCTTCGTCTGCGTAAAAATCTTCAGGATTGAAATCTTCCGAAGCGTATACAATTTCTGTACGGCGCTCATCGCCGAATTTTTCCCTGATTTCGAGCAGTTCCGTCTTGATAATCTCCATCTGAAGCGCTTCATCACCCAAAATTTTATTCAGGTAAGCAATCAGGGTCATGAGTTCATCGAATTCCATGCGGATCTTATCCCGTTCCAGACCGGTTAATCGCTGGAGACGAAGTTCAAGTATCGCTTTTGACTGGATTTCAGTTAATTGGAAGCTCTCCATCAATCCCGTTTTCGCATCGTCAGGATTCTTTGAATTCCGGATCAGGTTGATTACCTCATCCAGATGATCCAATGCAATGAGCAATCCTTCAAGGATATGCGCCTTCTTTTCTGCCTGATCTAGATCATAGCGGGTCCGGCGGAGGATCACATCATGACGGTGGGCAACAAAATTGTCGATGATATCCCTGAGGTTGAGCATTCTCGGACGGCCATGAACCAGGGCAATATTGTTTACCGAGAAGGAAGTCTGCAGTGGAGTCAGTTTGTAGAGGTTGTTGAGCACAACATTCGCGATAGCCTCTTTTTTCAGGTCATAAACGATTCGCATACCATTGCGGTCCGATTCGTCGTTGACATTGGAAATCCCCTCGATCTTTTTATCGTTGATCAGTTCGGCTGTCTTGATGATCATTTCAGCCTTATTCACCATGTAAGGAATCTCGGTGATGACGATCCTTTCGCGTCCATTGGGCAAGGTTTCTATGAGTGCTTTTCCGCGGACAACAATTCGTCCCCTACCCGTTTCAAAAGCATCTCTAACCCCCTGATATCCATAGATTATACCTCCGGTTGGAAAATCGGGAGCTTTGATATATTTCATTAACCCCTCGATGGTGATCTCAGGACTCTCGATGACTGCAATGATGGCATTTACGGCTTCGGTAAGGTTATGGGGGGGCATGTTGGTAGCCATACCCACTGCAATACCCGATGAACCGTTAACCAACAGGTTTGGGATCCTGGTCGGCAGCACCGTAGGCTCCTCCAGGGTATCATCAAAGTTCAGCTGAAAGTCGACCGTGTTTTTCTCCAGGTCTGCCATGGTTTCCTCAGCAACCTTCTGGAGCCTTGCTTCCGTGTACCTCATAGCCGCCGGACTGTCGCCGTCGACCGACCCGAAGTTACCCTGACCTTCGATCAGCGGATACCGCATCGACCATTCCTGTGCCATTCTCACCATGGCCATATATACACTGCTGTCGCCGTGTGGGTGGAACTTACCGAGCACTTCCCCGACGATACGGGCTGATTTCTTGTAAGGACGGTTGGAGCTCATTCCCAACTCGTTCATTCCGAAGAGCACCCTGCGATGTACGGGCTTTAAACCGTCGCGCACATCGGGCAATGCTCTGGCAACAATAACCGACATCGAATAGTCGATGTATGATGACCTCATCTCCTCATCGATATTGATCCGGACAATTCTCTCGCCTGTTGACATAAATTACTTATAATAAACGATATACAGTATTCTAACCTAATTCTTGAAGAAGGACAAAAATACCACTTTTTTCTTCTCCCGAGCACACATTTATCATATATTTCACCTCGATGCCTGTTGATAATTGGCTCAGTATTTGTTTTCCTGAGGTGTTAATATTTACTAGATTTAATATTTAATTGAAACGCCTGTAAATTAATGGTTAAGCATTTTTCGAACTTTTGCGAAAAATGTGTGTTTGACAGAATGACAGAGATATTATGGCAGGCTGACAATAGATAAAAAGCATTTTTATGGATTCAAATTTTCCGAAGCAAATTCACGACGTCCTGGTTTTCAGCCAGGAGGAAGCAATACGCCTGGGTAACGATCAGATCGGACCTGAGCATTTCTTTTTGGGTATCCTGCGGGAAGGTGAAAGCGAAGCTATTGACGTGATGGTCAACCTGGGCGCCGATCTGCCGAAAATCAAGCGCATGATCGAGCAACGAATCCGGGTTGAGAATCCCGACAAGAACCTGACTCAAAAGGAATTGCCCCTATTAAAACCTGCTGAGCGTATTCTCAAGCTTGCCTACTTTGAAGCCCGCGACATACAGCCACAAAAAGTTAGCACGGTTCATCTCCTGCTGGCCATCCTCAAAGATGAGGCCTGCATGGTTACCCAGATCCTCGAGGACATGAGTATTAATTATAATAATGTCAAGCAGCAGTTGCAGAGCGATCTTCCCTCACCGAAAGCCGATTATCACGAAGAAGATGACGAATCCGAAGGACCGGCTGAACCCTCAAAAGGACAGTCTAAAGGCTCCAAGCCTGCATCCGATACACCGGTTCTCGACAATTTCGGTATCGATATCACCCGTGCTGCAGAAGAAAACCGTCTGGACCCCATCGTGGGCCGCGAAAACGAAATTCAGCGCATCGCCCAGATACTGAGCCGCCGGAAAAAGAACAATCCGGTACTCATCGGTGAGCCGGGTGTTGGTAAATCAGCTATTGCGGAAGGTCTGGCGTTAAGAATAGTCGAGCGCAAGGTTTCCCGGGTGCTGTTTGGCAAACGCGTGGTAGCCCTTGATATGGCCTCGATTGTTGCCGGCACCAAGTACCGTGGCCAATTTGAGGAGCGCATGAAAGCCATCCTCAATGAGCTGGCCAAAACCAGTAACGTGATCCTGTTTATCGACGAGATTCATACCATCGTGGGTGCAGGAGGCGCTACCGGATCGCTGGATGCCGCCAATATGCTGAAACCGGCACTGGCTCGCGGAGAAATTCAGTGTATTGGAGCCACTACCCTTGATGAATACCGTCAGCATATTGAAAAGGACGGCGCACTGGAAAGAAGGTTCCAGAAAGTTCTGGTTGAGGCAACTTCTCCGGAAGAAACCCTGCAGATTCTGCATAATATCAAGGACAGATATGAGGATCACCACCACGTGACCTACACCGATAATGCCCTTAAAGCCTGTGTTTATCTGACTCAGAGATACATAAGCGATCGGCACCTGCCTGACAAGGCCATCGATGCACTCGATGAAACCGGTTCCAGGGTTCATATATCCAATATCTCGGTTCCGGAAAGGGTGTTAAAACTCGAAGGAGAGATTGAGGAAACCCGCAAAATAAAAATTGAAGCGGTCAAGAATCAGGACTTCGAAAAAGCTGCCAGGCACCGCGACCGCGAAAAGCAGCTGATTGTTGAGCTGGAGCGCGAAAAAGAATTGTGGGAAAAGCAGTTGATGGAAAACCGTCAGACGGTGGATGAGTCAAATGTTGAGGAAGTGGTCGCCATGATGACCGGGGTACCGGTTCAGCGTATTGCCCAGGCCGAAGGTGCCCGTTTGATGAATCTTCAGTTGGAGCTCGAACAGAAAGTGGTTGGCCAAAATGAGGCTATTCATAAGATAGTTAAATCAATACAGAGAAACCGCGCCGGGTTGAAAGACCCGAACAAGCCGATCGGAAGTTTTGTTTTTCTGGGTCCTACCGGAGTCGGAAAAACCCAGCTGGCAAAGGTCCTGGCCACTACCCTCTTTGATTCCACTGATGCTCTCATCAGGGTTGACATGAGCGAATACATGGAGAAATTCTCCGTTTCGAGGCTGGTTGGAGCCCCTCCCGGTTATGTCGGATACGAAGAAGGCGGCCAGTTGACGGAGAAAGTCAGGAGACGCCCGTATTCAGTGGTTTTGTTAGATGAAATCGAGAAAGCCCATCCGGACATTTTCAATATTCTCCTGCAGGTTCTCGACGACGGTCAGCTTACTGACAGTCTGGGTCGTAGGGTGGATTTTAAGAATACCATCATCATCATGACCTCCAACATCGGGACCAGGCAGCTCAAGGATTTCGGCCAGAGTTTGGGATTCAATATCCGTCCGCAGGAAGAAGGAACGGGCGACTATCAGAAGGATGTTATCCAGAAAGCCCTCAACAAGGCCTTTGCACCTGAATTCCTCAACAGGATCGATGATGTGGTGATATTCAACAACCTTTCTAAAGAAGATCTTCATAAAATTATTGATATCGAGCTTCAGGGTCTGTTCGACCGGATGAAAAGGCTCGGCCTGCAATGCAAGATTTCCCCTGCTGCCAAGGATTTTCTGGCGGAGAAAGGGTACGATCAGAAATTCGGAGCCCGGCCGCTTAAACGGTCGATCCAGAAGTACCTGGAGGATCCGTTAGCCGAGAAAATCATCGATTCCAAGACAAAGGAAGGCGATACTTTTACCATCGGATTCGACAAAAAAAGAGACGAAATCACCATTAAACATTCCCACAAGGAATAAGTGAGTGTTATTTTTTTGTTAACGGGTAAAATTTCCTGTTTTCCTGAGCAACATGGTACATGATTTGATCGTTTAATAAGTAACGTAACCTGATGGCAGGAACGTTATCAGACAAATCCCAATTGTCTGAGGTACTTTTTCATAGGTTTAGTTTTAGGTTTAGGTTTCAGTAAGGCCCTCCCCAAAGAGGGCCTTACCTTTTATAGGTCTGGATGAGTTCTGAACAGGGTGGTTGTTGAAAAGTGTGAAGAATTAGAAAAATTAATTTTGGAAGTTTAAAAGCAAACCTATATCTTTGCCGCACGTTTTTTGAAGGTATTGATTCAGTAGCTCAGTAGGTAGAGCACATCCCTTTTAAGGATGGGGTCCTGGGTTCGAGCCCCAGCTGGATCACTTAGACAGGAAATCTACCAATTTCCAAAATCCCAAAGACCT
>CAYHCO010000070.1:0-11677 GCA_964355105.1 uncultured Porphyromonadaceae bacterium | reverse complement strand
CACTATTCGTGGAGTCGCGACAGCCGGACCTTGATTGCCTACCTGCCCGGGCAGAATCCGGGAAGCACGATAAAACTTCAGGGGTTCCCGGACGAACCTTTGCACTACCGCCTGTACGACCTCGACAAAAAGGAGGCCGTTGCGACGGGCGATTTTCGTAAAAGCGGCGCTTTGACGTTGCCGAAAAGCGGAAACAGCTTCTTCCTGCTGGTCACGCAATAGGGCAAAAAAACATTTATCTACCTGACATGAGCATACATATATTCAAAACCCTTGCCTGCGAATTGCGAAAAAGCAGTATTCTGTTACTGTTTTCTATCAGTATATACAGTGGAATTATCAATGATTTGTATGGTCAATATGCTGATATTGGAAAAGATCCTCTGGAATGGTTATGCGAGCCCCACTCTGTTTTCAGTTCAGAAGTGAAGATGAGCGTTAAAATCCCTGAAGTCGGGGTTCCGCTGGAGTTTCGTTTTGAATGTGTCGGGGGTGATGGATACAGCAGTGAATGGCAGAGTTCAGATGAATTCAAGAACACCGGCCTGAAGCCTGAAACGGCATACCGGTATGTTGCAAGGGTCAGGAGGGCAGGAGCCGCGAATGAATTAATGCCTTCAACCGGAATCTATGAGGTGACCACCCGGAGATCAACTAACACTGGCGATTCAAGATATATCCCTGAGATTGACAAGGCTTTCGCCCGTGGCGAGATTGAGCTGATCCCCATCAGGGTCACCGGCGATAAGGATAACCGGATCAATTTCTGCGCGATCAACAGGTGGGAAGAGGGAAAACCAAACAGTTACAACACGCCCCTGCTGCGTGAAGAGTTTATAAATGACGCGAAACACTCATTCAGGACCTTTATTCCCGGTGATGAGTGTGCGATAGCCCCATTCCCGGAATACCGCGATTTTTTCAACTTGTATGCGATCTGGTGGCCTGGAATGCCAGCCTATAATTGGGAGAAGGGACTTACAACGGTTGACCTCGACGAAATCAGGGACCGGCTGTTTCTCCCGTGGAATAAGGAAGGGAAAGGATGGGTATCCTGTCTGGCCATGCTGAACACGGATGGTGGTGGTGGTGGAGCCGCTCGCAATATCGAAACGAGAACCGGCAATGCCATGATAGCTGGCAGGGAAACGGAGGCATTCATCCATGAATTCGCACATACCGCCCCGGGTTTACCCGACGAATACACATCAAACGGGGTTTGGGGCAAGGGAGGGGAAGGTTCGAATACCACTCTGGATTATGTATTGGAAGATGTGAAATGGAGAGCCTGGATTGATCCGGGAACTGAGATTCCAACTCCTTACTCCCCTGAGAATATGGATAAAATTGGTGTTTTTGAAGGAGCAACACACCGGCTGCACCACATTTACCGGCCTACTGCAAGGGGATGCATCATGGGAGCCGGATCCTTCACCGGTGATCCCGACGGACTGTGCCCCATATGTGTTCAGCGCACGGTTTGCCGCCTGTACATGTGGGTGGATCCTTTTGATGTCACCTCCCCGGTTCGTAAGAATCTGAATGTGACGGTACCGGGTACCGTGCATTTTTCCGTGGACAAAATTGATAACCAGAACGGTTCACAAAAGCTTTCATGGTTCCTCAACGGAGAGGTATTTGCCGGGGATGTGAGAGAAGTGGATATCACCTTTGACGGAACAGGGGAATACACGGTGGAATGCAGGCTGGTTGATGAGTCGGAATTTATCAGGCCCGACCTGCCCTGGGTTGATTACCCTGTTGCGTCGGTTAAATGGACCATTAATAAAAAAAACCAGGATAAGAATACTGATCACCAATCCGTCAGCATATCATCCGGTGCCAAAAACAGCGATAGGGAAAACAAACCGGTGGTTAATAAGGGACCGGGTAATCTGACTATTTCCATATCGGAAGTTATTCCCTCAACCGGAAGTCAGAATAATGGAAGTGTAAAAATCAACGTCACCGGGGGAAAAATGCCTTATTCATTTGCCTGGTCAGACGGAAAAACATCCGATACCCCAGTCCGTTCCTTTTTGAGACCCGGAATCCATACCGTTAAAATAACCGATGCAGATGGCTATGTGAAAGAACAGGAATTTGAGATCGGAAAGGTGCCGGCATTTTATGTGAACAACCTTGAGTTTGGCAGGTCTGGAAAGGGAAGAGTCAGGATATCAAACCCCTGCCCGGATTATACCTATTTCTGGTATGAGGCTGACATTCCCGATTATGTGCCAAAATTTCCAAATGGTAAATTCTATGGCTCCGGGACGAAAGCCAATGGTGCTGAATTCAAGGCTGTAGCCACGGTGGTTGAAAACCGGGGAGGGATCTTCATCAAGGATACCGCTAAAAATGATTTTGGCAGCTGGATCTATCTGAAAGTTTATGCAAATGGGGACCAGGCTTTGCCGGTTGAGTTTGAAATAAATACCACACAGAACGGACGATTTGATTCCGTACTGACCATCAGGGATCATCAAACGTCTAAAATCATTTATGATGATAATTTCCAATTCAGTACGGAATCGGCTGATATTAAGTGGAATGGAATAATAAAGGATGGTTATCTGGAACTCCGTGAGGAGGGATTTTCAGGTAGTCAGATGAAGCTGTATTATTCTTCGTTTTATGCCGGCGGTCAGGATGCAGTTGCTCAAGGTACTGAGTTTGAGCCCGCAAAACCTGGTAATTACTATGTGGAAGCCTGCCACCTGAAAACAGGCGCCAGGAGCGTGAACCGGGTGGGTGTGGCGATCACTCAAAAAGCAGATTGGAATGCCCGGAAAGCAATATTACCCGGGGATGTCAAGAGCTCTGAGCTACAGATGTGGCTCGACGCCGGGGATCTCGATGCCAACGGAAAACCGGACGGAAAACTTTTCAGAAGAGGATCGGCGAACGGTGGGAAAAGTAAGGTTGGCGATATAGATTTCCATTTTTTCAATTATTTCCCCAACAAGCAGAATGGCAAACCCGTATTGAGCTGGAAAACCATCTGGATTCAGGGAATGAGTGCCCCGGTTAAAAACTACCAGACCATCATCATGGTGAGGAAAGAGAGTGATTTTGCTTCAAAAGGAACCGCTCCCTGGAGGGAACTTGATCCTCTGATTGGCATTGGAGAGTATGGCGGGAAACTTTTTAACGAAACCGTTTCTTCATCCACCCTGAATGGGAATGTATGGATTAACGGAGAGAAGGTAAATCCCCGTGAAGCAGCTATGCCGAAGGAATTCTACATTGCCACGTATGAGTTTGCGGGGGTGATTGACAAACCCTTTAAGGTTACCGATGGTCACTGGGAGGGTGAGCTAACGGAAGTACTCGTTTTTAACTCCAGACTGACCACAAAGGAAAGAGAGGGATTGGAGGAATACCTTTACCGGAAGTGGATTTCGAAAGTCAGTTATTAACCTGAAGCACAAAAGGATGAAAAGGATAAGAGATAGATCCAACCCATGGCCTGCGGGACTGATATTTCTCCTGCCCGGGTTGATTCTTAATTCCTGTGCCGGGAAAAACGGAGATGGAGATGAGCCGAACGTAATAATTATCCTGGCGGATGATCTGGGCTGTGGCGACATGAGCCTTTATAACGGCTGGATTAAAACACCCAGACTGGACCAGATGGCGCGGGAGGGCGTTTGGTTCAGGGACTTTCACTCAAACGGATCAGTTTGCAGTCCAACCCGCGCCGCCCTCATGACGGGCCGGTATCAGCAACGCGTCGGGATCGTTGATGTGATTACCAACCAGTTGGGAACACCGAGTCTGGATTCCACCGAACTGACCATTCCCCGGCTCATGAAGGAAAGCGGCTACAGGACCGCACTTTTTGGAAAATGGCAATTGGGTGGAGAACCGGAGAACAATCCGACCAAATTCGGCTTCGACGAGTTTATCGGGTTCCTGCCCGGAGGAAGCGATTACCTCAGGCATAAGGAATGGTATGATGGCACTGAGAAAAAGGAACAGGTTGGGTATTCAACACACATCATCACTGAAAAATCGATAGACTTCATTAAACGCAACCTTGACGGGATCAGCATCAAGGAGCACCTCCTTAATCAGGCAGATATACCCGACCGGCAGGTTTTCTTCGGATACGAACCCAAGCTGGGCACGGCCATGCGGGATGGGGACTGGAAAATGCTGACTAAAGGTGATTCTGTTGAGTTGTACGATTTGAGTCAGGATATCATGGAAACCACAAACATTGCGGATAAGCACCCGGAGCGCACAGAAAAAATGAAAGAAGCTATCGATTTGTGGAAGCTGGAAGTAACACCCGTCACAACTTCACAGAGATAAATCTTAACTATCGAATTAAAAAGATCAATATGCAAACGATTAAACCGTCTGTTTTAACAATCCTGATCATTGCCTGCTTTTTCATGGCAACAGCCCAACCTCTTTCTGCTCAGGAAGTAACAAAAAGCAAGCTACTGGGCAATCGTTTTTTTACTTTTAATACGGTTGTGCGGGTAAATCAGATTGAAACCTCCCGTGATGTAACCAACGGCGAAGATGAGTCGAGTATTCACTCTCCGGCTGAAGCCCGTGTTTTCCGGGAAACCGTAGAAAAAGGCTGGCCCGGCGCGCGCATTACCTGGGCCTTCAGCTGGATGGCATTGAAAGATGAGCGCCCCGCCTATCGTGATTTGAAAAAGCTGATTGTCTCCTATCATGAAAAGTATGGCGATGAGATAACTTTTATACCCGGCGGCTATTTTGCCAACATGTATAATTCCCGCGAGCAGGTTAACCGCGACCTCCACGACGGGTTGAAGATGGTTTCGGATATGGTAGGTGGCGGTTACCGTCCATTGAGTGTCATAGCCGGTTATCTTGCTGCGGAAAATCTCCGGTATCTGGCCGAAAAGGAAGGGATCCACGTTTGCCAGGGCAATATCTGGAGCCAGTATGCCATTGACAACGGGGATGGTGACGGATCGATAGTCTATCCATACTACCCGTCAAAAGAGCATTTTTTAAAGCCTGCCCAGGGCAAGGATGACCTGATCGATTGTGTGAATCTGGATGGCTGGACGATGGATTTCCTGTCTGCGAGATATGCGGGAGGCAGGATGATTGATGGAAGATGGTGTGGCAGCCGGCAGGGTGTAGGCCCGATAGAAACGGTAATCAGTTTGGGGACCGAATTGGGTACTCAGGAAATGCTTGCCGTTACTGCTGCTCACTTCGACGAGGGTTTCAAATTAAATGGTTTTGCCTGGGTAACTTGTGCCTGGGAATTATGTCTGGTGGAAGGGCGCAAAGTATATGGATATAAGGGTCGCAACGGAATGGAGGGTATGCTGATCTGGTTCAGTGAGATGAGGAAGCGTTGGCCTGATGCACAGTGCATTACACAAGGTGAATTTGGTATGCTCTGGCGTGAGCAGTACAAGAACAATGATAAACTGAACTATCAGTTTGTTCAAAGGGGCACCGGTATTTGCGGGTCTGAGCCTGAACTGGAAATCCAGTGGTTCATGAACAAAGATTTCCGGATGGCGATATTGCGGGATTGGCAAAAAAATGAATCCGGCAACGTGATCGACTTTACCCGTTACGATCTGGAAGCCCGGGAACCTGCTGATCCTGAGCCCGGCCAGCATAGCCGGAACTGGAGTTTGATGAACCGCCTGAACCAAAAAGGAGTCCGGGAGCAGGATAAGCCCATTGATATCAGCCTGTTAACTGAAGAAGAGAAACGCATGGTCAGGAAATGGTATCCCGACTTAATCGAGCCTTCGATGGTGACCCCTGGACAAAATGGAGCTCCACCCTCCGATGCGATCATATTGTTCGATAAAGATACCCTGGTCAATTTTGTGAGTGTGAAAACGGGTGGAGCACCGGAATGGATTGTTACCGGAGATAGCTTCACGGTAAAACCCGGGTCCAGTGATATCATGACAAAACAGAAATTCGGTGATTGTCAGTTGCATATCGAGTGGAAAACGCCCGGTAAAGATGTCACAGCGGGGAAAACAGGACAAGGATGCGGCAACTCGGGAATATATCTCATGAGTAATTATGAAATCCAGGTTTTGAATTCATACAATAATAAAACAGGTCCCACCGGCCAGGCTGGAGCATTTTACGACAATTTTCCGCCTCTCGTGAATGCTTCCCTGCAGCCTGACAGCTGGCAGGTGTATGACATCGTATTTGTCGCCCCGGTGTTCAATGAAAAAGATGAACTGGTTGCGCCGGGCTATTTCACCGTATTCCATAACGGGGTACTGGTGCAAAACCATGTTGAAGTAAGAGAGCCTACAGCCTCACATAATCCGGAATTCAGGCTGTCGGAACCTGAACTGCCTTTGATGCTGCAGGACCATAACAGTGAAGTCAGTTACCGGAATATCTGGATCAGGAAACTTTAAAAAATGTAAACAATCATCAAAAGATGAAAGGGTTTCCATTATGACGACAAACAGCAGCCTTGCGGGGCGCAAACTGCGGTTTCTGGTGGTTGCCGCAAGTGTTTCATCGCTGGGCGGATTTCTGTTCGGGTATGACAATATCGTCATCAGCGGTGCTATTGGTTATCTGCGCATCACCCTGCTGGATCCGCAGAACCCATCCGAGTTGTTCGCCTCCTTCGCCGAAATCTCCATCACCAGGGAATAACCAACAGCGAAAAACCAATATGAAACACCTCCTCCATCTGACCTTGCTCGCCTTCACTGCGGTGGCTGCATCAGCCGCCGAGTTCCACGTCGCCATCACCGGCAACGATGCCAATCCCGCCACCCAGGCCGCACCTTTACGCACGATCCAGCGTGCCGCCGACCTTGCCCAGCCGGGCGATACCGTCACCGTACATGCCGGCGTGTACCGCGAACGCATCAATCCGCCGCGTGGCGGCGAGTCCGATACCAGGCGCATCGTCTATCAGGCGGCCGCCGGTGAACAGGTGGTCATCACCGGTTCGGAAGAGGTGAAGAACTGGGAGAAGGTCCAGGACGGTGTCTGGAGAGCGACCATTCCCAACTCCTTCTTTGGCAGCTTCAATCCCTACACCAACCTCATTCAGGGCGATTGGTTCCAGCCCAAAGGCCCCCGCGAACATCACACCGGCGCTGTGTATCTCAACGGTGACTGGCTTGGTGAGGCGGCCAAACTTGACGAGGTTCTGAAACCGGCGGGAGCCGCCCCGCTCTGGTTCGGGCGGGTGGACCAGACAAACACGACCCTCTGGGCGCAGTTCAAGGGTGGCAACCCCAACGCTCAACACGTGGAGATCAACACGCGACAAACGGTCTTCTATCCAGAGAAGCCGGGCATAAACTACATCACCGTGCGCGGTTTCACCCTACGCCATGCCGCGACGCAGTGGGCGCCCCCCACGGCCGAGCAGATGGGCTTGATCGGTACCCACTGGAGCAAAGGATGGATCATCGAGAACAATACGATCAGCCACTCGAAATGTTCCGGGATCGCACTCGGCAAGTATGGCGACCAGTGGGACAATACCTCCGCATGGAGGGCGGAAGGCTATGTGGAGACAATCCAGCGTGCCCTGACCAACGGATGGAACAAGGCGACCGTTGGCAGCCACCTGGTGCGCAACAATGACATCTCCCATTGTGAACAGGCCGGCATCGTGGGCAGTTTAGGGTGTTCGTTCAGTGTCATCACCGGCAACAATATCCATGATATCCATGTCCAGCGTCTGTTCGGGGGTGTCGAGATCGCCGGCATCAAATTTCATGGGGCCATTGATGTTGAGATCAGCCGGAATCACCTCTATCGGTGTTATCAGGGGATCTGGCTGGACTGGATGGCGCAAGGTGCCCGTGTCTCCGGCAACCTGCTCCATGATAATCTGGAACGGGATTTGTTCTTTGAAGCGAATCACGGGCCCTTCCTGGTGGACAACAACGTCTGCCTCTCGCCAGTGACGCTGTGGGCCTGGTCGGCAGGCGGGGCCTACGTCCACAATTTATTCGCGGGGGAAATATGCACCCACAGTGACGATGACCGGATGACCCCTTTTCATCAGGCGCATTCCACGGCAATCGCCGGACTGCACAAGATGACGGGTGGCGACGACCGCTACTACAACAACGTGTTTGTGCAACGTGGCGATTTGAGCCCGTACGACACGGCGAAACTGCCTGCAAAGATGGGTGGCAATGTTTTCCTCAAAGGTGCCAAGCCATCCAGGAATGAAACCGGGCCGCTCTTCAAACCTGAGTTTGATCCCGCGCTCCGACTGGTCGAGAAGACCGGCGGCTTTTATCTTGAGATGACGTTCGACAAAGCATGGCGCGACGAGCCGAGGCGCGCACTCGTGACGACCAAGTCTTTGGGTAATGCGGTCATCCCGAACCAGCCATACGAACAGCCTGATGGGACGCCACTCCGCCTCGCCACTGACTATGCAGGCAATAAAAGAAGTGAAATGAATCCGTTTCCGGGCCCGATTGAGCTTTCCGGGGACGGCAGGCAAATGCTGAAAGTCTGGCCTCACAGCGGGCCACTCACATCAAACAAGGAAAAACAATGAAATATCGTCTCTTTTTAATCGCCATTCTGATGCCATTGGCACTGGGTCAAGCCGCCGAACTCCACGTCGCCATCACCGGCAACGATGCCAATCCCGGTACCCAGGCCGCGCCGCTGCGCACGATCCAGCGTGCCGCCGACCTTGCCCAGCCGGGCGATACCGTCACCGTACATGCCGGCGTGTACCGTGAACGCGTCAATCCGCCGCGTGGTGGCGAGTCCGATACCAGGCGCATCGTCTATCAGGCGGCCGCCGGCGAAAAGGTAGTCATCACCGGTTCGGAAGAGGTGAAGAACTGGGAAAAGGTCCAGGACGGTGTCTGGAGAACGACCATTCCCAACACCTTCTTTGGCGGTTTCAATCCATTTGCGGAACTCATCTCCGGTGACTGGTTCGACGACCTGGGGCGCAAACATCACGCCGGGGCTGTCTACCTGAACGGCGAATGGCTGAGCGAGGCGGTCAGTCGCGAGGAGGTTATGAAACCCATCACCGCTACGCCGTTATGGTTCGCAAGCGTGGACACAACCAGCACGGTCATCTGGGCGCAGTTCAAGGGCGTCAATCCCAATGAGCAGCAGGTGGAGGTCAACGCGCGGCAGACCGTGTTCTATCCCGACAAGCCAGGTCGGAATTTCATCACCGTGCGTGGCTTCACCTTACGCAATGCCGCCACTCCCTGGGCGCCACCCACCGTGGAACAGATAGGCCTGATCGGCGTCAATTGGAGCAAGGGTTGGATTATTGAGGACAACGATATCTCTTATTCAAGGTGCGCCGGGATCTCACTTGGAAAATATGGGGATGCCAAAGACATTAATGAAGGATGGGCCGAGGGTTATGTCAGGACCATAGAACGGGCACTGCAGAATGGCTGGAACAAGGAGACCATAGGCCATCACATGGTTCGCAACAACCACATCTCCCATTGTGGACAGGTTGGCATCGTTGGTAGTCTGGGTGCAGTGTTCAGCACCGTCACGGGCAACACCATTCATGACATTCATATCCGGCAACTGTTCTCGGGTGCCGAGATGGCGGGCATAAAATTCCACGGGGCCATCGATGTCACCATCAGCAGGAATCATGTTTACCGGAACTATCGGGGCATTTGGCTGGATTGGATGACCCAGGGGGCCCTGATCTCAGGTAATCTCTGCCATGACAACGACCTCCACGATCTGGCCGTGGAGGCGAACCACGGCCCCTTCGTGGTCGACAATAATATTTTTCTGTCGCCCAAAGCCATAGAGGACGATTCGCAAGGTGTTGCCTTTGCCCACAACCTCATCGCCGGGGGCATCAATCTGGCTCCTGATTTCTTCGATGGGCGCAAGACCCCGTTCCATAAAGCCCATTCCACTGAAATTGTGGCCCTTCATGACAACCCTTCTGGCGACAACCACTTTGACAACAACCTGTTCATGCGAAGTGGCAGTCTGGCGATATATGATGAGGCCCGCCTACCCATGTGGATGGATGGAAATGTTTTCTTCCAGGGCGCGAAGTCTTCCAGGCATGAAAGCGCACCCATCAACCGGTCTGCATCCGATCCGGTGCTTACGCTGGTTGAGAAGAGCGACGGCTTCTATCTGACCATGACCTTAGCCGCTGCTTTGGGGAGCGAACAGCCCTCTCAACCGGCGACCTCGTCACGGTTGGGCAAGGCCAGCATTTCCGGTTGCGCCTTCGAGAATCCTGATGGTTCTCCCATCACGATTGGCACGGACTATTTCGGCAAGCCGCGCAACGCCGAAAATCCGACGCCCGGACCCTTCGAGGCCCCGGGAACAGGAACGCTCACCATGAAGGTGTGGCCGCTCAGCTTTCCGGTTGCTGATTCAGTTAAGACCGTCTGGGGGACCTCGCCGATTGCTGAGCCGTATCCCTATGTCAGCACCGGAAGTTTCAGCGGACCGGCGGTACCGGATTCGCCCGATCCGCTGGTTGCCTACCGCTGGCCCAGGCCAAAGGCCACCGATGGCCTCGAGATCTATCTGCTGAAGCCCGGCACTGTTTCAACCGACACTGCCGCATCATTCGACAACCTGGGTTCACTGACAACAGATCATCCGAATGTCACGGTCAACGGGCCGGGTTCGATCAGAATGGATTTCGGGCGGGAAAGCGCGGCCTGGGTGGAGTTCGACAGTCCAGACTGCCCGGGCGATGTCGAGATGAGCATCAGTGAGTACAACCAGCCCGGCCCTGATAAAACGAAAGCCCCGGTCAGGCATGGCAATACCTACCGGCTTGAACTCAACACCGAGCTTTACGAAGGGGTGCGCTTCGCATGGATTCACGTGAAGGCGCCCGCCAGGCCTTGGCATATCACAGGCATCCGGGCCGTGTGTCAGGTCAAGCCCACCAATTATGACGGCGGCTTTTCCTGCAGCGACCCCATGTTAACCAAGGCATGGTATATGTCCGCATACGGGGTGAAGATCTGCCTGGTTTCAGACTACTTCAGCTCGATATTGCTGGAACGAGGCGACAGAATACCGTGGGTGGGTGACGCACCGGCATCGCAGGCTGCGGGACTCGTCGCCTTCGGGAACTCCGATTTTGTCAAGGCGAACATCGACCTCACGGCCGGTGGCAACAATGGCATCATCGCCTATTCGCTCTATTGGGTGATCGGACTGCTTGATTACTATCAGTACACCGGGGATGCCGCGATGATGGAAAAGTATCTCAAAGCCACATGCGAGATCCTCGATCATTCCTATCAAGTCTATGGAACGGACCCCGCCCTCCGCTTCTTCGGCTGGGACGAGCGCTTATGCACTGGATTTGAAATCTGGTACAGGGCCGCGTCGCCGGAGGCGCAGGAAGCACAGAACGCCTATAAAATGCTCTCGATTCGGATGTGGAGTGATTTCGCGGCAGCCATGGGCGCTTACGGCCGTGCCGACCTGCAAGCCAAATATAACGGTTACGCCGGGTCGAAAATGGCGGAGCTGCGCAAGAACCGCGACTGGTACTCCCAGTTCGGACTGCACGCGCTTGCGGAGATGGCCGCTTCCGGACTGTTGAACGACGTTGAACGGAAGGCGATCACCGAAAAGGATTTCCTCGACCGGGTGACTCGCTTGTCGTTCGATCCCTTTTGTCAGTTGTTCATCAATCAGGCAATGGCGCGCA
>CAYHCO010000069.1:0-12748 GCA_964355105.1 uncultured Porphyromonadaceae bacterium | reverse complement strand
CGCGTTAAAGTCTAATGCCGGTTACAACCATAAAAAAAAGAGGCTCCCCGAAAAAGGAGGGCACTGAAAAAGTCCCTCGGACAAGATTCTTAAAAATAAGGCAGTAAAATACAGGTTAAAAGCTTTGTATTTTACTGCTTTTTTCATATCTTAAAGCCTGAATTAAAGGCACTTAAATGTTAGTACAACAACAAAAGATTCAGTTGAGTACCTACTCAGAATTATACAATCTAATCGTACCACAGGATAATCTGCTGAGAAAAATTAACGAACTAATTGATTTTTCGTTTATCCATGATGAGCTGGTAAATAAATACTGCTCAAACAATGGGCGCAATGCCGAAAGCCCAATCCGCATGTTCAAATATCTGCTACTCAAAACGATATATGATGTTTCAGATGTAGATATAGTAGAGCGTTCCCGTTTTGACATGTCTTTCAAGTATTTTTTGGATATGACACCTGAAGAAGGTGTGATAAATCCAAGTTCGCTTACCAAATTCAGGAAACTGCGTTTGAAGGATACAGATTTGTTGAACCTTCTGATAGGCAAGACTGTTTCCATTGCCATAGAAAAGGGCATTATCAGATCGAAGTCCATTATTGTTGACGCCACACATTCATTATCCAGGTCGAACCCATTATCACCGATCGAAGTGTTGAAGGAACGAGCCCGGCAACTTCGCAAGGTGGTTTATTCCACCGACGAAAACTGGAAAGAGCATATGCCAAAAAAGAATGAAGATAATGATCTGGAACATGAGTTATCGTATTGTGGCAAGCTTGAAAAGGAGATAGAATCGGATGAAGTACTGCGGTCAATACCCAAGGTAAAAGAAAAGTTAAACCTTTTGAAGGAAACTATTGAAGATACCTTGGATCATTATACACTCTCAAAAGATCCCGATGCCAGGACAGGTCATAAAACAGCGGACAGCTCATTTTTTGGGTTCAAAACCCATATCGCCATGACAGAGGAGCGTATTATTACAGCGGCAGTAGTGACATCCGGAGAAAAGGGTGACGGTCCTGAGCTGCCCACATTGCTTAAAGCCAGTCAGGAGAATGGTATTGAAGTAAATACAATCATTGGCGACGCAGCCTACGCAGGAAAGGAAAACCTTGAGTTGGCCAGTGGGCAGGATATAAAAATCGTTGCAAAGATGAACCCCTCGATTACACAAGGCTTCCGGAAACATGAAAATACCTTTGATTACAACAAAGATGCAGGAATGTTTGTCTGCCCGGGCGGACACATGGCTATCAGAAAAGCCCGCCAGGGAAAGAAAGATTATGGCACCAACCAAACAGTTACTTATTACTTTGATGTCGAAAAATGTAAAACATGTTCATTTAAAAATGGATGTTATAAACCTGACGCAAAAACCAAAAGCTATTCTGTGTCTATTAAATCTGATAAACACCTGGAACAAATGACGTTTCAACAGACTGATTACTTCAAAGAAAAAGCAAAACACAGGTATAAGATTGAAGCAAAAAACAGTGAATTAAAAAACATACATGGATACGGAAGGGCAAGTTCGTATGGAATTGACAGTATGCAAATGCAGGGTGCATTGGCTATATTTACAGTAAATCTGAAAAGGATCTTCAAATTATTGAACTAAAGTGGGTTACGATCCCCCAAAACCCTAAAAGCACTTAAAATCACCCCAAATAAAGTACCAAGAAGCACTTTCTTTCTAATAAATTGCACTTCGAACTGTTCGCCCTGTATGAAAAAAAACTGGCAGATGAAAGTTTGGACTTCACCTGCCAGTTGATTTTTTAGAGCTCTACTTTAATGAGGGACTTTTTCAGTGCCCTCCTCAAAAGGGCAGCCTTTTTTTTTGCACTATGCTTTCTTCGATGCAATGGCATCTATCTCAATCTTTGCCCCCAAAGGCAGTTTAGCAACCTGGATGGCTGCCCTTGCCGGCGGTGCGGAAGTGAAATACGTGCCATAAACCTCATTCATCTCCTTGAAATCGGCAATGTCGGCCAGGTAGCAGGTACATTTAACCACATGGCTAAAGTTCAGCCCGGCTGCCTCAAGAACGGCACCCAGGTTTTTCATGACCTGCAGAGTTTGAACTTTAATGTCTCCTTCCAGGATTTTACCGGTCTCCGGAACAATCGGGATCTGCCCCGAAACAAAAACCAAATCCCCTGTTTCAATGCCCTGGCTGTAAGGGCCGATAGCAGCGGGAGCATGAACTGTACTGATAATTTTCTTCATATTCTGTTTTTATTGATCTCTCCAGTCTTTACGTTTCTCATATTTTATGTCTTTCAACAGAGCAGCTTTCGCACTCAGGCTGAACGTATAGCTCTTATATTGCCCGAAAGGCACCAGGCTGATACTCATCTGCCAACAATGCAGGTCTCTCATGAGACTGAGCTGGGTATAGGTAAACTTCTGGCTGACAAAGTCATATCCGGTAGAGAAATTCGCGCTCCACTTGGGCGTCAGGTCCATACGCCCTGAGAACCTTAGTGTTTGGGTTATCTTGCTCTCCACGTAAGGTTTTGTATACCGGAAACTGTACCCGACAGTGAGGTTCCAGTTCGATTTGAATTCCTGCTCTGTCTGGCCGGCTTCCAATGAATTCGATTTTGGCTTCGACTGGCCACTTTGCTGCGATTTTTTAAATGGAAGGGTGAAATCCAGCGAAAAGTCGGCATCGGTCAGTCGGGCCGGCCGACCCGACCGGGTGACTTCATAGGTATCGATAAGCCGGTAGGTGTACCTGCCGTAATTCAGACTGGAATCAAACGCGTAGGCATTGAAGGTTGACCGGAACGAAAGGCTTAACTGATCGAGGAGCATGGTTCTTGCCTGAAGCTGAATCGGTGCCAGCTTCAGCGAATCCCTAAAAATATCGTAAGACGTATTCAGACTTAGGTTTTCCAGCAATTTGACTTTCTTGAGTGTTCCGGTGGTATCTGATGGATTGGCTACCTTCATCTCCAGAGTGTTACCCAGCGTAAAACCGATATTCCCATACCTACCTGCCACGGATGGAACCCGGTAAATACCCTCGTCAAAGATCGAATAAGTTTGTTCGCTTACCTGGTTTTTGAGTAATGCATCCTTTTCGATAGTCACCAGGGTCCGCTGGAATTTCCCGAAATCATAACCTAGATCTGGCCTGTAACCAAACGTAAGCGAGGGGCTCATCACATGCCTGATGGTTTTCACCCTGCCCTTCGTAAAATCAAAAAATCCATAAATTTTCGGTGCATAGCTTAGGTTCAGGTTGGGAGTTAAGGCCTGAACATAGGTCAGCTGGCTCACACGGTTTAATATTATACTGTCAGCCACCGGATCGTAGGTTTTTTCAAGCTGCGAAAAGAACATGATACCCTGGTAGTTCAGCGATGGGGTAAGTGTCATGTTCTGAATGGGTTTAAAAGAGGCCGAAAGAGGGATTTCATGCTGAAAGCCCGTCCTCATCTTTGAAAAGATATCAGGCCTGAAAATTGAGTCTTCACGGGCTTTTACCTTATTTTCGAATGAAGCCGTATAGCGCATTTCGATTTTTTCATACCATTTCTTCCCGGTGCTGTTCGGATTGAACCGGAAAGGATAAAACCGACCGACTGAAAAGTTACCGGATGGAACGTTTAATACCACTGACCGGTCGTTACTGTTCTGCGAATGACCAATCTTTGCCGTGAAGTTGAACAGGTTGTTGGTGAATTTTCTCCTGTAGGAGATCGAAGATGATTTCTGATTGGTCAGTCGCTCCAGCGAATTGGCATTCTGACTGGCATAATCCGTGGTCGAGTTGAGCCTGTCGTAAGCACTGGAACTGAGGTTTACACTGGCATTGAAATCGTTGTACGGGTTTGCTTTTGAATCCTGGGTATGTGTCCAGTTAACGCTAAAGTCCTTTTGTTTGGAATAACCGGGCAAGCCTTTCTCGCCTAAAACGTTATGGGCAACGTTAAAGCCCAGGTTTCCGGTAAATTTATATATCTTCTTGTATTGGGATTTAGCTCCGGCCTGCCAGCTGCCTCGCGAATAGATACCCCCGGTTACGGAAAGATCGAAGTTGTCGTTGATTGCAAAATAATAACCACCATCCCGAAGAAAGAATCCCCTGTTCAGCTCTTCACCATATTTGGGCATTTCTATACCCGAAGCCCTTTTTTCCGGCTTTGGCAAAAATCCGAACGGAAGTCCTATCGGATAAAGCGGAATCCCTTCAACCACCAGATGCAACGGACCGGTAACAATCATCTTGTTTGGCACCATGATTCCCTTGCTGATAGCGAAGTAAAAATGAGGCTCATCGGCATCGCAGGTGGTATATTTCCCTTGCTTGATATTTAGTGTTCCGGAAGAATCCCTTTTGGTGTAGTGGCTGTGGATAAATCCCTGGTCCATATCCTGCTTCATCACCACGTCGACCACGAAGGCTTTTTTTGTTTCGAAATTGTAACGCAATTCCTTGGTTTCGTATGTTTCCTTATCCTGTTTGAAAACCGGAGTGCCTTTCAACTGTCCGCTGCTATCCTTGACTCCCGTGGCATACAATTCTTTTTTATCGATGCTCATCTCGATATAATCAGCCGTAATCTCGATACTCTCATATACGATCTTTGCCTGTCCGTACATCCTTATCTTTTTATCAGCCATGCTGATCACCGTAGAATCCCTTGCCGGGTAAACAACAGGGGATTCAAGGAATGGTTTCGACTTGGCCGATTTAATTAATGTGCTGTCAGGCTTGATCTTAAGGGGAAGCAAAGTATCGACCTGACCATTCACCTCGATCACGCACAAGGCCAGGACCAGAATCCCCAATATAATTTTTTGTATTTTTAACTGCGATATCAAGACTTAGCCGGTTGAATCCCGGAAAGGGATTGATTCAAAACTAAAGAAAAAAATGCTACTATGCCCAGGAACCTTTCGGACATAACGGATAAACAAACAAACCATTGTATCAAGTCATCGTTGCTTTCTATTTTATCGATTGTTATTCTTCTGATCGCGCACAAAAGTAACTTAACTGCCAGTGTCGGTGACATTCCATACAAGAAATTTACTGTAACCATCGACGCCGGTCATGGCGGCAAGGATCCAGGAGCGGTTGGTAAAAGATCAAAGGAGAAAAATATCGCACTGAGCATTGCATTAAAACTTGGTCAA
Source organism: uncultured Porphyromonadaceae bacterium (assembly GCA_964355105.1). Lineage (GTDB taxonomy): Bacteria > Bacteroidota > Bacteroidia > Bacteroidales > UBA12481 > UBA12481. The sequence goes on along the minus strand of CAYHCO010000069.1, from coordinate 7,587 downwards.
TACATTGAAAACCAGATGTCCGACGTTGATGTATTCTATACCCGGAAGACTGACGTTTTTGTTGAATTGTACGAAAGGGCACAAATCGCAAACAGAAATAAATCAGACCTCTTCATATCGATACATGTAAATTCAGTAAAAAAGGGCACCCCTTTGGGTACCTCAACCTATGTCATGGGCTTTTCGAGAAGCGCAAAGAATCTCGACCTGGTCATGCAGGAAAACCAGGCTATGTTGTTCGAAGACGATTACAAGACAAGGTATGCCGGTTTCGACCCAACCTCAGTGGAATCTGTAATCATGGGCAACAATGTTCAGAACAATAACCTTTCCCAAAGCCTTGAACTGGCAGGATTGGTTCAGGATTATTTCAGAAATGACGCCAAAAGAGAGGACATGGGAGTTTATCAGGGAAACCTCGTTGTTTTGTGGGGATGCGCGATACCTGCCGTCCTGATTGAAACAGGTTTTATCTGTACCCCGTCGGAGGAGGAATTTCTGATGTCTGAGAACGGTCAGGAAATAATGGCTTCCTCCATATATAAGGCCTTCCGGAAATACAAGGAAGCGGTTGATGCAAACATGAACGATGCAACCAAGACGGCAATCGTTGCCTCGGAGACGAAAACCACAGAGACGAAGAAGAAGATCGATGAGACGGAGAAGAAGATCGAAACAGCCGGAACAAATGCCGTAGAACAAAATAAAACAGCCGAAATCGCCCGGACCGTGAAAGACACAGCAGCGGTATCGGAACCGGCTGGTGAGACCGTAAAAAACGACGAGGTGGAATTCCGTGTTCAGGTTGTTGCCTCACCCCAAAAATTACCCTCATCGTCCAAGACGTTTAAAGGAATCAAGAATCTGGAAGAATTTCACCTCGACGGATATTACAAATACATGACCCCGGCGGTAAGAACTTACCCCGAAGCTCTTGCGCTGCGTCGCAAGATGGCTAGCTCTTTCAAAGGAGCGTTTATAGTTCCTTTTAAAAACGGAAAAAAGGTTTCACTCAATTCCGTTGTTGACCCGAAGAACCAATAAATAAGAAAAGTAATGAAAAGCAAAGCATATATAAGGGTTGGACTTTTGTTCATTGCCACGTTAATAATTGCTTTCTGGGGGCTTAACTACCTTAAAGGAAAGGATATCCTGAGTGCTGACCGGTCGTTCTACTCTGTTTATGAGAAAATCGGAGGGCTCACAAAATCCAGTCCGGTTACGATAAACGGATTTCAGATCGGTCAGGTCCGCGACATAGAACTGTCCACCAAACAACCTGGCAAGATCGAAGTAAAATATTCAATATCTTATAAATCCATAAAGATTCCTAAGGGTTCGGTTGCCAGAATTTACAGTGTTGACCTGATGGGAAGCAAGGGAATCGGGCTTGAGCTAACCAAGGACCCTGTCATGTGCAAGCCCAACGATACCTTACCCGGGTCTATTGAGGGCGAATTGCTCGATCAGGTTAACCAACAGATTCTTCCACTTAAGATTAAAGTTGAATCTCTTATGTCTTCGGTGGATTCCGTTTTACTCGGTATCCAGCTGGTTTTCAGCGAAAGCAACAGAAATAACCTGGCCGAAAGCTTCTCAAGTATCAACAAAACCTTGACAAACCTCGAAACTGCTTCACGTTTTCTGAACGAATACGTTAAAAATGAATCAATTAAGGTCAGTGGCATTCTGAGCAAAGCGGATACTCTTGGCATGGGTTTGCTACAACAGAAAGAAGGCCTGGAAGCAATAATCAGCAATGTCAGAAGGTTCAGCGATACCCTAAATAATGCTCCGGTTCTGGAGACTTTTGCTGCCTTCAGGCAGGCGATGAATAATATCAATACCCTTACTGCCAAGATTTCCGCCGGTGAAGGCAGCCTCGGGAAGCTGGTAATGAACGATTCTCTCTATGCCGATCTGCTGGTTACCAATTCCAGTCTGAACCGGCTGATTGAGGACATCCGGATCCATCCATCCAAATATATCAAACTCAGTATGACCGACAGGAGCAAATCGGTTTACACTACAAATGATTCTGAGCTCTCCAAGGCATTGGCGGGGGAAGGAACTTCAGATTATTATCTCGTTGTTTTACAGAGCCCAACCCCTTTATCCCCTGATAATGAAGCCCTAAAAGGTATCTCAGGAGCCGAGTTCATTCAGGTCGGCTCGCTATATTATTATTATACCTATAACCACGCAAAAATCGAACCCTGTCTTAAACGACTGGATAAAATCCGGAAGAACAATCCGGCTGCTTCCATCTATACCTGGGTGGGTGGCAAATGGAAGAGATTATCGATTTAGACAGATTCCCCTAGTAGTCAGAATATTAAATTTAGATCACTGAATTTAAGGCTATTACGATTCGTAAAAAATTATCTGCCTGACTATAAATCGGATGCATTTTTTATCAAAAAAAAAAAGTTTCATGAGGTATCATTAATGGTTTTTTTACCATATTGCATTATCTAATCCCTTGTTCTAATTCTTTAATAATCAGTCTAGATGAATTCAAACCACATTGAAGTATGGAATAAATGTCTGTCGATCATAAAGGACAATGTTCCATCCATCAGCTTTCGTACATGGTTTGAGCCTATCGTTCCCATCCGGCTTGAAGAGCGTGTTTTAACCATTCAGGTACCCTCACCGTTTTTCTATGAATATCTTGAAGAGCAGTATATTGACATACTCCGAAAGACTTTGCTCAAGGAACTCGGACCTGATGCCAAACTGGAATACAGTGTTGTCATGGAACAAAACGGGTATTCGAATGCTAAGCCTTACACGGTGAAATTTCCCACACAGGCCAAGAATGCTCTGAAAAACAAGCCCTTATCAATGCCTCTCGACGAAGAAGAGAGAACCATCAAAAATCCATTTGTTATCCCGGGGATAAAAAAACTGCATGTTGATCCGCAGCTGAACCCTGATTATTGCTTTGCCAATTTCGTTGAAGGCGATTGCAACCGACTGGCTCGTTCAGCCGGTTATGCCGTTGCCCAGAATCCCGGAGGAACTGCCTTCAACCCCCTGCTTATCTACGGCGGATCCGGACTGGGTAAAACCCATCTGGCGCAGGCTATCGGAATTGAAGTAAAGGAACGCCTTCCGGATAAAGTGGTTCTATACGTAAACGCCAATAAGTTTCAGACACAGTTTGTTGAGGCAACCCGAAATAACAACCGCAACGATTTTCTGCATTTTTACCAGATGATCGATGTTTTGATTATCGACGATGTTCAGGAATTCGCAGGCAAGGAAAAGACTCAGGATACTTTCTTCCATATATTTAACCACCTGCACCAATCGGGTAAACAGCTTGTCCTTACTTCCGACAAGCCACCGGTTGAGTTGAAAGGCATGGAACAGCGCCTGCTTTCCCGTTTTAAGTGGGGATTGTCGGCCGACCTGCAGGTCCCAGATTTTGAGACCCGCGTTGCCATACTGCAGAAAAAGGTTTATACCGATGGCATTCACATGGCCAACGAAGTACTTGAATATATTGCATCGCAGATCACGAACAACGTCCGGGAACTCGAGGGGGCACTAATATCCCTGCTTGCCCAGTCAACACTCAATAAGAAAGAGATCACGCTGAGCCTGGTCAGGGAGATGATTGACAAACTGGTCAAAAACACCACCCGAGAGCTTTCTATTGACTACATACAAAAGGTTGTCAGCGATTATTTCAACATTCCCGTGGATCTGATGCACTCCAAAACCCGGAAGAGAGAGATTGTTCAGGCCCGCCAGATATCGATGTATTTTTCAAAAAGCCTGACAAAATCGTCCCTGGCACTCATCGGTTCCCAGATTGGAGGCAAGGACCATGCAACCGTTCTTCACGCCTGCAAAACGGTAAACAATCTGCTTGAAACTGATAAAAGGTTCAGGCTCTACCTCGAAGAGATAGAAAAGAAATTAAAGATGTAAGTGAAGGCAGGTGACACCTGCCTTTTATTTTCCATGGGAAATCATACCGGAGAATTTGCCGCCCTCGCAACAGCAGTCCTATGGACTTTTACCGCACTCTCATTTGAGCAGGCAGCTAAGCGTGTAGGCTCCCTTGCCGTAAATATTCTGAGGCTGGCCATTGCACTGGTCTTTTATTGTACCCTCTCCCTTTTTCGCAGCGGTCATTTATTCCCGCAAGGCATCGACATGCATGGTTGGATATGGCTATCCGTCAGCGGATTGATAGGGTTTGTCCTGGGTGATTACTGTTTATTCTCGGCCTATGCCCTTATCGGCTCCAGGATTTCCAACCTCCTGATGGCACTCGCACCCCCACTCGCTACTCTTTTCGGCTGGATGATCGTGGGTGAAAAATTCTCTCTCCGGGGCTTGCTGGGAATGGCCATTACACTCACCGGAATCATTATTGTCGTACTCAGGCGACCGGGTAACAAATTCAATTTTCACTATTCGAAAAAAGGCCTTCTATTTGGTTTAGGTGCCGCCACCGGTCAGGCTATTGGCTTGGTATTCAGTAAATTTGGCATGCGCGATGCGGATCCCTTCGTTTCCTCACAGATCCGGGTAATTGCCGGAACCTTTGGTTTTGTATTTCTATTTGCATCCATGAACAGATGGGCGCTACTGAAACCTGCTCTAAAAAGACCATCAACACTGGGGTTTGTCACTACAGGTTCATTTTTAGGTCCCTTTCTGGGAGTTTCATTCTCCCTGATGGCCATAAAATATACCACTACCGGTATTGCGAGTACGATAATGGCCCTGGTGCCGGTCCTCCTGATCCCGCCTGCTATCATTCTTCTAAAAGAAAAAGTATCTTGGAGGGACATTCTGGGCTCGGTTATCGCAGTAGCCGGAGTTGCTTTGTTTTTTATCTAAATCCCTTTGGGCTGATGAGATTCCTGATACTGATAATAGGCCTTAATCTTTGTATTTCCGCGGCCTACGCACAAAACCCTGTTGTGGTTACCAAAACGGTTAAAGCACCTGTCCTCGATGGCAACCTGGATGACGAGATCTGGCAAAATCTTCCCAGGTATACGGATTTCAAAACCTACACCCCTGATTTCGGCTCTAAGATCGCCTTTTCCACAACAGCCATGATCACTTTTGATGAGAAGAACTTCTATATCGGTTTTGATTGCAAGGATCCTGAACCAGATAAGCTCAAGGCGACCATAACGGCACGTGACCAGATAAAAAGCGAAGACTGGGTATGCATAAATTTCGATCCTTTTTTCGACCAGCAAAGCCTTATCGCCTTTTATGTCAATGCGAGAGGAATACAGGCCGATGGGAGGTCTTCCGCCAACAAGGAAGATATCGGAGCCGATTATGTTTTTTATTCCAAGGCGACGATCCAATCCGATGGTTATCAGGTAGAAATGGTAATCCCATTTAAAAGCATCCGTTATCCCAGGCAGGAGCCGGTGGTCATGGGATTTATTTTCGAACGAAGGATACAGCGGTTATCAGAACAATCGACCTTTCCGGCTCTGAATCCCGCCCAGGGAATGAACTTCCTGACCCAGACCATGGGATTTTCCTTTACCGGGATCAAGCATTATACACTGATGGAGCTTTTACCGGCATTCACCTATTCATTACAGCAGAGGCAATCGGAAGGTAAACTGGCGATTTCGACCAACAAACCCTCCGTCGGGTTAACCGGAACTGTGGGGATCACTTCACAGCTGATTCTCGATATGGCGGTTAATCCTGATTTCAGCCAGGTTGAATCTGATGCCGGTCAGATCTCGGAAAATCAGCGCTATGCACTCTATTATCCTGAGAAGCGACCATTTTTCCAAGAAGGTAAATCAAATTTTGAGGTTGCCGGCACCAGTGAGATGGGGTTCTTCCAACAGGCATTCCATACCCGGCAGATTGTCAATCCTATCGCTGGAATCAAGCTGGCCGGTAAGGTAACCGATCATGACCGCATCGGATTTCTTTACGCGCTCGACAATCCTCTGCCTGACCTGGCTGCAGATTCGGGCCGTTCCCTGGTCAATTACGGTATTGGGAGGTATCAACATACTTTTAAGGATGATTCCTACATCGGGGCAATGACCACAATTCGCCAGGGTGCCGACAATTTCAACCGCGTAGGCGGGCTGGATGGGAAATTAAGGCTCAACCCGTCAACCACGGTCGAATTCAATGCCATGGGATCCGGAACCAGCGACTCCGCCGGTGCCAGTCAAAAAAACGACTGGATGGCCACAGCAAGATTAGCCAGAAATACCAACCGCCTCAGCGGGAGCATCCAGGCTCAGCATATAGGGGCTGATTTCATAACCAGGAGCGGGTTTCTGTTAAGATCAGGAGTTAATAATTTTACTATCGACCTCTCGTACAGTTTTTATAGGACTAAGGGTTTTGTGAGGAATATTTCACCCTTTTTCTACGGTTTCCTGAATCAGGATATCCCGACGTCCCTCTGGGAACGAGATCTTGGACTGGGTGCATCCGTCAGCGGTCAGCGATCAACCAGGATATTCTTCTTCCTGAATCCGTCAGATGAGGTATATCGTAATGGAAGGTACAGGACCCACTCCATTCACCTGAATTACATCACACAAATTATAAAAAGCGTCCGTCTCGAAGGGGAGTACCGGTTCGGCTACCGGACTCGTTATGTCGAAAATCCTTATACCGGATGGGGAAATACTGCAAGCATTGCAGTTAACTTCCAGCCCTGGGAAAAGTTCCAGTCTGATCTCATGGTCAACTATTCTGATTTTTACCAGATCGATAACCCGGTCATGGAATTCAATTACCTGATATTAAGGAGCCGGAATACCTTTCAATTATCATCAAAACTGTTTGTACGGGGTATTCTGGAATACAACTCTTTTGAGAAGGACCTGTCCACTGATTTTCTCGTATCATTCACCTATATACCCGGCACCGTTGTTCATCTGGGCTACGGATCGCTCTATCAGAAAATGGCCTGGAACGGTCATGAATACCAGCCTGGAACCGATTATCTGGAAACTGTGCGGGGATTTTTCTTTAAGGCCAGTTACCTTTGGAGGAATTAGATCCCTAAGTTGTTAATTTTATCGTATGAATAAAGCGGCCCGCTACGAACGTTTACATGAGCAAATATCAGGTTTGCTAAAGAAAAGCACCGACCGCCAAGCCCGGATGGCGACAGTCTGCGCCGTTCTGCACCATAAATTACCCCATTTCTTTTGGACCGGATTTTATATTTTGAATGGCGACAAGCTGATCGTTTCTACCTATCAAGGTCCTGTAGCTTGCATGGAACTTACTAAGGACCAAGGCGTTTGCTGGGCAGGAATTCAGGAACGCAGAATCATGATCGTTGAGGATGTACACAAGTTCGAAGGACATATCTCATGCGATTCACGTTCAAAATCTGAAATTGTCATCCCGCTTTTCGACCAAAACGGAGTTATTCTCGGAGTGCTCGATGTTGACAGCGAGCATCTTAACTCTTTTGATCAAATTGATGCTGAATGGCTGGAGAAAATCATTCAGCTGATAATCAGTTGTTAACAATTGGGTGACCATTTGTTAGGATTTATGTATTTTGGTAGTTCAATTTGGAAGGAATTTTCTACAATATGGGAG
>CAYHCO010000068.1:10557-12808 GCA_964355105.1 uncultured Porphyromonadaceae bacterium | reverse complement strand
AATGAGAATCTCTGGTGGGGGCCCGGAATGCGTAACTCATTGCTGATGACCAACTCGTCTCCCGGATTTAAACACTTAACCCTGAATACCGTAAGGCCAATCAGAACACCAATCGGGTCGTTTGAAGCACAATTGGTGGCAGGAAGACTGGTTAATTCCGGATTTTCGGCCCCGATTTATAAACATGATAACTTAGGGTCCCAATGGATGATTCCGAAACGAAACGACTGGCGATATTTTAACGGTATCGTGCTCAGTTATCAGCCCAAATGGGTGCCTGGATTATTCCTGGGCGCCACCCGTGCCTTTTATATGTATCATCAAGATATGGGCACCCGTTTTAGCAGCTTTTTACCGGTTATTATTCCTCTTAGTAAAAAGGTTTCTGTTGGCCAGGGAGAATTGGAGACCGATGAAAAAGATCAGTTAGCCTCATTATTTATCCGATGGTTATTACCAAATAACCATGCGGAGTTCTATTTTGAATACGGACGGGAGGATCATGCCTATAACCTGCGTGATCTTTATCTGGATCTGGAACACACCAGAGCTTATAATCTGGGGTTTCGAAAGCTCGTTCCACTAAAGAATCGACCTGGCCAGCTTGTTGAGGTAGGGATGGAAGCTACTCATTTAGAAGCCAATAACCATAGGAGGACTGGTGGCTCCTCATCCTGGTATACTCATTGGAGTATTACGCAAGGCTATACTAACAACGGGCAGCTACTTGGAGCAGGAATTGGTCCTGGAAGTAATTTGCAGTCTTTGAATATCAGTTGGATCAAAGGATTAAAAATGGTTGGTCTAAAGCTGGAGAGATATGTTCATAACAACGATTTCCATTATCTTGCCTGGCTTGATACCCGATACCATTGGGTCGATTTCCTGGGCTCTGTAATTGCACAATGGGACTATAAGAACCTGCTTTTCACTGCAAAAATCGACGGGGTTATTTCCTACAGCTACCAGTTCTATTATGATCCCATTCCCAGCGATCCTCCTTATTTCTGGGATCCGGCAAAAAACATTTATTCCATTCAGGCCTTGTTGGGAGTCATGTACCGGTTTTGAATCCTCCTGATCGAATCCTGTAAAGGTTGACTGCCATACTTTTGGCTAATCTCCCGGTAGATATCACGGTTCTTTGCGCTCTTTCCTGGAGTCAGGTCATTGCTTAACTCCAGGTACGAAATATAATCATAGTTGAATCTTGCATAATCCCCAATATCCACCAGTTTCACAATCGGCACAATCCCATATTGCAGATATTCAGCTAGTTTTGTTGGGTTAGCTACTCGGTTTACTAAAATATCATCCCTGAATATAAGCCCGAAATGCGCTAACTCATAATAGGATTTCAATTCTTTGGGATCAACCGAAAGAACCCGGATCATTCTTGATGGAACTGCACTATTTGAAATTAATTGATTCATTATCTCTGGTTGGCCCGTAAGAAAAATGAATTTATATCCCGGGTGATCATGTCCTTTAATATAATCTAACATCAATTCAACATTTTGATAGCGCTGGCAATTGCCGCTATAAATAATAACAATATCAGAATCCTTGATATTTAATAATTGGCGAATATCCTCCACTGAGATTATTAAATCACGATCAATGGAACTATCATACGGGACAAAGATCGTTTCGGAACCACTATAATATGGATACTTTTGACGGAAATGAGTTTTCATTGCTTCAGTAACATAAATATTGAGGCTGCTAATACTGAAACAAAATCTTTCAATCCAGGAATAGAGATACGCTTTAAATATCTTGCCGGATAATTGTAACTCCTCTGCAAAAATCCCGTGAAAATCGATTGCAATTGGAACAGTATTTTTAATGATCAGCAAACTGAAAAGAATGCTCGGAATTTTCGCTACAGAATGAATATAAACGATGCTACTGTTGCGAAGTATTGAGGTAATTAAAAAAAAATGAAGGATTGCATTCAGATGGATTACGCTGGTATTTCTATCCTTTTTGATTACACTCTTCCTAAAATTAGTCCGGAAACGAATATCCAAATGCAACCGAGTGCTGTCCTCAAAAACCTGATCAACAAAATCTACACGCCGGTAATAACCATCCCTAAAATTTCCATCCCTTGGGAATGTAGAAATAAAAGTTATCCTATTCATCCCTTTAGCCTGCTATATTAAACATGATTCATATTCATCTACAATCACTTTCCAATCATATTTATTACAAGTTGTCAAAGAAGGAATAAATCGCTCTAACTCAT
>CAYHCO010000068.1:8082-10457 GCA_964355105.1 uncultured Porphyromonadaceae bacterium | reverse complement strand
ACCAATTTATGAGGAGAGCCTTTGAAACTCTCACAAAGAGGGCCTATCTGGTTATCTTCCAGGGAACGGCTGACAGACAGGAAATATTCCTCCCGGATAAAAGGGTATTTTTGCTCAAGGTCTTTAGTAAGCTCCAGGCTGGTATTGATTTCGCCACCATACGGTATGACTTTTACTATTGCTTTTACTTTTGGAGGAAGGAACTCCAGATGGTATTGATTATCAAGAATGACCACATCGGAATAGATCATACTGAGGTTAAAGCACCACCTCAGATACTGTTTCTGAAAAAACCCAAACTTGGGTCTGAGCCATTCAATACCGCCTACATTCGATACAATCCGGACTTTTTTAAATAGCCGGAGAATTGGAATGATAGGTATTCCCTGTACTCCAAGGAGTAAGATAGTATCCACTTTCCAGAAACTCTCAAAAATCGACCAGAAGTCATACAATATCCCCTGGTAGCCATCGGCCCGCAATTTTAATTGCCTGACCGTTATACCCTCCGGTATCTGTTTATGCGGAGGAGCATCAGCAGAGTTAAAAACAATATAATGAGTATCCTCCGGCTTACGTTCTGCCAGATTATTTACTAATTCATCCCACCCGCCATAATTGGCATACAGGCCATGAGAACCAATGATGGCAATTGTTTTGGTCATTAAAAACTTTTGTAATAATTATCCAGATAATCCTTGAGTGCCACTTGCCAGTCTCGCATGCCATTGAGTCCCCTGATGCGTAATTTCCGGTTCTCGAGTCGCTCACTGGGCGGCCGACTGGCAAAATAGGTTCCACTGAAATAGTCGGAGGTTACCGGCAACAGTTTGATGGTGTTTTCTAAATGCAGCAAATTCAGCATGACCTCTGCTACTTCCAACCGGCTGGTTAATCCTTCGCAAGCCATGTTATACAAACCCCAGTATTCATTTTGAAGAAGAATCTTAACGCTTTTTGCAAAATCATGTGTAAAAGTGGGGGTACCATTTTTATCATTCACCACAAACATCTCGGTTACCCCATCCTCAATCTGGCGCATCAGTTTACCGATGAATTTTTTATCCTTTTTAGGTCCGCCACCCATCATCCACCCGGCCCGGCATACCAGATAGCGTTTTGCATTCTCCACAACAAAGCGTTCCCCCATATATTTCGATCGCGCATATATTCCGATAGGATTCGGCACATCCCAATCGTCATAAACCTCTTGCTGCCCATCAAAAATCCCGGCGGTGCTGATGTACAAAATTGGTATATTCAATTCGTTGGCGATATATACTGCATTTTCAACCGACATGGTATTGGTGCGATAGGTTTCATCAACATTCTGCTCACAGAATTCCAAATCGGTATAGGCGCCAAGGTGAAACAGGTAATCGGGCTTAAAGTCGATCACATCTTTCCGGTAGGCTTCAAAATCGCGAAAATCAAGGTAGGTCAACCAGGAGCTGTTCACATCGATATCGGTACATTTCAGCTCATATTCATTTCGGAAACCTTCGTAAAAAGCTTCTCCGAGCATACCGCCGCAACCGGCGATGTAAATCTTCTTCATTATATGGTAATACTATTATTTTTCGTTGTAAGGGAAGGGGTCCCGACTTTCGTCGGGATGACAAGTGTGGTCATTTCCTTTGTTTAAGCACTCTTGCGGGGACTCCGCCAACAATAGAGCCGGGAGGAACGTCTTTGGTGACTACTGCGCCGGCGGCAACTATGCTGTTGCGGCCAACGGTGACGCCGTCGAGGATGACTGCGCGGGTGCCAATCCAGGCACCATCTTCAATGGTAACACCCTTACGGGTTTCGCCTTGCAGATGAATGGGAACATTTGGGTCATCGAAGTTATGGGTCTCGGAAAAGATGGAGACGTTGGGGCCAAAAATCACATCGTTGCCAATCACCACTTTTCCTCTAACCTGAATAAATGCTCCCTGAGCAATGCCTGTATTATTGCCGATCACCAGGCCTTCGCCCAAATCGCGTATTACTCCGGTACATTCAATAATGGTATTCTTTTGAATGGAAACATTATCTCCAATTCTAACTCCATGTTTTGATAGGGCATTTATTTCAACGTAGTCTCCGAGGATCAGTGTTCGCCCAACAGTGATTTGGCTCCTGTGAGATATACGGCAATGCCGTCCCTTAAAGATAAGGCCAGCTGAGTGGCAAAGGGTCATTTTGAGCAGGAGCCCACGCATTAGTTGAGAAGACTTGGAGACTAACAAGACAAATAGACTGAAAGAGGAGATAGATGGGTCGATCTCGTAATTCTCGCGGCCAAGTTTCTGGATGATCTTGTTTAAGAGTCGTCTCATGCCCGATTTGCCACTTGTTTGTATATTCCAATCAATTGGTCGAGATGCACT
>CAYHCO010000068.1:0-7982 GCA_964355105.1 uncultured Porphyromonadaceae bacterium | reverse complement strand
GGTGTCGGGTTCCCGCTTTCGCGGGAATGACAGAATAGGGTATCGGGTATCAGGTCTCGTAATTCGGACTCTTGTGGGCCGGAACCGGCGATGATTAATTTAACACCAGCCTTTTTAGCAGCTTGAATCAAAGTTAAAATACCTTTTTCGCGGGAGAGGCGGCCGTAGTAGAGGAAATAGTTACCTCGTGTTGAAGGGGTTTGCGCGACGGGATTAGCCATATTATATAAATGGCTGGATTTCGTTCCATACCGTGGATCGTATTCGATGTGCTTGTTTCTTGCAAACTGGCTGACGAAAATAAAGTGATCAACCAATTTCAATGGCCGGTATATGTACTTTCGCATATAGGCTTCCAACATGATCATGGAGCTATAGAATACATTTCCGCCAGAACAGCGGTTAATCAAACAGTTGTAATAACGAAACTTCCGGCACTTCTCACATATTTTGCCATTCCTGTCGATAAACGCGTTGGCCGGACAGATCAACCGGTAATCGTGAAGCGTCATAACAACCGGAACCCGATTTTTTTTAAGAACCCTTAGTACCGACACAGATAACGTGCCGAAAATCAAATGAACATGGGCAACATCCGGACGAAAATCACGGATCTTCTGTTCCAGGGCCGCTGCTACCTCTCGATTGTATAAATAATCCCTGACAAGATTAAGTTTGTCCCACAAGGTTAAAGATCGTGGGTTGACAGGAGATATCCCGGCATCCCTACCAGTAAACTTATCAACCTGCAACTCGCAACCCACATCCTGCAACAATTCATAGGTATTTAGGAAGACCCGGTCGGCGCCGCCATCCATAAAATCGTAGCGGTTGATTAATAATACCCTCATCCTGCCTCAACAATTCGAATATAATCTGTAGCGATGGTTTCAGCCATCGAGTCCCAGGAAAGCTGGCTCGATCGCCTAACGGCGCCCTTGCGAAGGCCAATTACCAGTTCTGGATTTTGAAGAAGAAGTCTCAAAGCGTTACGGAAACCGAAAATACTTTGTTCGTAAGACATTAAAGGGACCTTAATGCCGCATTCATCATTAATGGCAATGGCCATTCCGCTGATATCGTGACAAATTACCGGAACTCCAAATGAGAGAGCTTCGGGAATTACATTTGAAGTCGCTTCGCGGTAGCTGGTATGCACTAATACGTCCGAAGATTTCATGTAATTGAAGACTTGTTCTCGCGGGAGCAAGCCAACAAAAGTCACCTGGTATCGGGTGTCGGGTTCCCGCTTTCGCGGGAATGACAGAGAAGGACTTTGAGAATTTGGAAAAAGATCGAGGGTTTGTGCGAGTTTTTCGTAATAATGGCGTGAGGGGCCGTCACCAACTACTGTTATTTCAACGTTTTGCATAAGAAATTCGTCACCTGCAACAGCCTTAAGCAGAATATCAAGAGCTTTTCTCTTTATCAATTGTCCACACCACAGTACCTTTAACTTCGAGTTTTCTTTCTTCAACCCGATACCCGATACCTGATACCCGATACCTGTTTGGGTTACTTCGCAGCCTGCATCCAGCATCACTTTAACCTCCTTGGCTCCTCTCCTCCCAAACTCTTCCTGGTCGTTTTCCGAAAAAGCATAGATCAAGGAACTTCTTCGAATTGCCTGATTGATCCTCTGTCCGAAACGCAGCATTAAAGGTGTTGTTAAAGCCCGCATTGCTTCATAGGCTGCGGTCCTGAATCCGATATGCGGGTAAAATGAAACCGGAAGTGTAGAGTTTCCTCCGGTTGGACCCCAAACAAATGGGGCCTTTAATCGCCATAAAAATCCGGGTTCCTTAAAACTTAACGAGGTCAGATGATGGATGACATGATAATTTTCCGTTTTATTCAACCGGGTGGCAATTCCTAGTATTTCCTTCTGCCAAATCCGGTAAGCCATGAAGAATAACCAAGGTGAACCTATACTGGATGTCTTTTTTGAAAACAATCGGTTAAGCCTGATCAGCAAAAGGGCCATTCCTGGTTGCGGAACAGCAATAAAATTGATCCCGTGCGGATTACCATTTTCGGTTATCCATCTGGAAACAGCTTTCTCGTATGAATCCAACGAGACATGGCTGCCTCGTGAGTAAAGGACTGTTACCTCATGGAACTGGGCAATCCGGGTCACCAGATTCCATCCAATAGCACATTCGGAACCCTGATCAGGCGAAAGCTCAGTGGAGGAGATAAGTATCTTTAGCCTGTTCATGCCTGACGACCTAAAGCCCTGTTTTTAATTTTTGCCATTAAAACCTGATATTTTCTCGGAACCAGGAAAAGGAAAATGCAAAACCCCCAATACCGTAAATAGAATTGTACGGATTCCGTCCAATCCATCACAGGGAGGATTTCCGTATTGGCCAGATTGAATTGACTGGCATCCTTTCTCAAGATTTTGCCGCGCACCACCGTGTTCCGGTAACGAAAAACATCGGATAAAACCACGTAAAAGCCATCATATCTGTCACTGCGGGCCGAACCGTTCTTCTCAAATTCCCAGGCATTTTCCTCAGCAACCAGTAAGCTACCGAGAACCTCAATATCCCACAAGGAATACACACAGTTTGGCCGATACAAGGAGTGTTTTTCAACCAAACCAAGATATACATTAACTCTTTTAGGTTTGTTATACCAATGGATGAGCTGGAGGAACCGGCCCTTCAATTCATGAAAGGAGTCTAAAACCTTTCCCAGATGTTGATTATCAACCTTTTCCACCAGAAAAAGATCGTCAAAGGTGACCAGGATATAATCATACTCTTCGCGGAGTATTTCCAGTGCTTTTATCAGATTGGCCGACCAGGTCAGGTCTTCGCCAATTCTAATTGCATGAATGTCCGGTCGCGATGAATTCTTATGGTTGGTGAGTATATATTTTGTAAACGGACAATCCGGCCAGTATTCATCAAGACACTTAAAATGAGTGTCCCACAGTTCGGAATAATGATCACATGAGAGAATTACCAGAGCAGTTTTCTTCAGCATGATCACGTTAAAACCGCTACTTTTGGCTCCAATTTATTCATCGCAAGCCCGGCCATCAGCCAAAAGCAGAAAGAAAAGGCCTTCATGTCGAGAATCATACTAAACAGACCTAAAAACAAGGTCAGGAGCATAAAGGTTCTCACTATCTGATAATTCCCCTCTGTTGCATCGCGCTTGGCACTGATCCAGATGGTTACCAGGATATACCCGGTCGTTACAAATGCGATCAACCCCTGGACAACAATAATAGACACCCAATATACATCTTTCAGGTTCCGCAGGTTATTTTCATTGTTGACCATCACCCATGGAGTATTCTTATAGTCCATGAATTTTGTATCAATCAGTTGACCATCATACCCCATTCCCAGAAACAAGTCTTTTAACCCACCGTGCAGAAATTCAGGTAACACTTTCGTGAAATATCCAATACGGTTAAATTCGGATGAGATCTCAATCCAATACCTGATATCCATGCCAAGCAAACCCAGAAAGAAATCGCTGAATGTCCATAGTGAAACCATGATTCCCAGAACCAGCATCGATCCCATGAGCCATTTTCTGTTGCTTCTCAAAAAAAACACAAAAAGTATGGAGATCAGGGAGGCAATGGAATAGGACATCAGGCACAGGACGAGCGACATGATCGAAACGAAAATCTTCTCTCTATTTGAATCGGTAATGTTCAGATAAATCGTTGTCGCGGCCAGAATAAAAAAGGAAAAATCAGTAGTATGAATAAAGGTTGCGCTGATCCCCTTATCGAGATAAACGGTTGGTACAGCATCAACAAAAATATCCGCCGGGGGGAGGAATAATTTAATAAACAGCTCTTTGTTAAACAGGTTCACCACGGCTAATGCCGCGACAATCCAGTAAACTACCCGGATCTGCTTAAATATCTTTCCCTGAAAATCAGGAGAGGTATATCGTACCAGAGCGATAAACGGAACAAATCTGACCGTAACACCAATGTAATTAATAACACCGCTTACCGGAGCCCTCTCAATAGCCAGGGACAGGGCTGAAAGTATAATGATTAATAAAAAACCCCCGAAGATCTTAAGGTCCGGTCTGGTAAGTTTCGGATTTAAAACAAGCAGGATGGTGACTAATAATATTATCGGGAACAGATCAACGGCATTCCTGGCATATTGTATTAATGTGAAACTCCCGAGCCGCGATAGAATAGTCCACTCGAAGGCTATCCAGTAGAGGTAGGCTATGAAGAAGGTGTCAAACCAACGCGAAATATCAGCGTCTTTTAGCCAGCGGCGGAGCCTAGACAAGGTATCGGGTGTCGGGTATCGGGTATCAGGTTCCCGAAAAGACAGACTTTTGTTCAAAGCTATTAGCTTTTACCTTCAGACCAGTTCTTTCGGGCGAAAACTGATACTGTTCCAAGGACAACGCCGAGCAGTAGGCAAACTGAAAGGATCATGAACTTTCGTGGTTTAGTGGGGCTCAGCGGTACGATAACAGATTGAATGACTGAGAATACCGGGGTGTCTTCTTTCTCGGTAATTTTTGCGCTTTCCAGTTGCTTTGCCAACTCTGAATACACATTAAAAGCAAGCTGGTATTCACTCTGAAGCCGGTCTTCCTCGGTTTTTGCACGATTAGTAGGAATACCGGCATTTCCGTCGCGGTATCGTGCCAGCCGGTCCTGAACCAGCTCAAACTCTTTCTTCTTGACGTTGTACCTTCCCTCGATAAAGGCAACAGTCTGATGCGCCTTAAGTATCCTGAACTCTGTAATTTTATGCTGTAGCAGCTTTTGCGCCTTTTCGGCTATTTGTGCTGTAACTAATGGTTCCGGTCCGCTGGCGGTGAGGGTAACAAATCCATTTTTCTTATCTACACTCAGAACGATGGATTTGGTGAGGTTATCCCATAAATCTCTTTCTTCTTTTGTGATACGTATTATTGAATCTCCGGCGATACCCGATGGAACTGTATTTTCCTTCCGGAACCACGAAACCACCGTTCCGGGAAAACTAAGAACCCCTCTTTTTATCTTACCGAGAAAACTTCCCTTCTGATATTTCTGCACATAATCAGCCATGCTCACCGGTTGATCCATACCACTCCAATTCAGTGGCATGTGAATGATTTCCCGCTGGAATTCATAACTCTTAACAATTTCAGGGTATACCAGAGGCGATAAATCTTCAGTTCCGCTATTCAGGTTGCTAAGATTGATGCCTGCCATGGCAGCTATTCCACTGAGCCCAACCAGATTCCCCATACCATTGCTTTTGGTTTGTGACTGGGGAACCATCACTGTGCTCGCGGTATATACCCGTGGGCTGGAAAAGGCGATAAGAAGGCCAATGAGAATGAATGATCCGGTCCAGATGGCAACGGTTCGCTTACCAGCCCAGAGGGATTTGGCGAGAGAGTAGAGGTCGATTTGATAAGGTTCCATGGTAGTTATGTACTTAATATTGGGCTTCTTAACCCCCAGGCTGAAGCCTGGGGGTTGCTGCCTACTTCAGCATATTCAGTATCGTCACCACCGTAAGCGCAATACTAGTCATAGTGCTGGCGGCAGCGAGATATAAGGCGGAGCGGTCCGGGCGGGGGCCTTTGTCGGGCTGAACGGGAATGACGATGCTGCTGCCTGGCTTAACGGGAGGATAGCGATGAAATATAAATGTGCGGGTATTGTCTGAACTGCCATCCGGATAGGTTACATATATCTTGCCTTTAGCCGGAGAATCTGACCATCCTCCGGCATTTTTAACATAATATTTAACCCCTTTGTTCAGTATAAAAGTTGTTGCAAAAGGTTTTTGCACCTGCCCATAAATATTAACCACCTGGGGCCGCTTTGGAATATTTATTGAATCTTCCGGCTCTAAAATCATATCCAGACGACTTCCCGGATCAGTCAAGATTTTCTGAAGGTCGATCCCGACCGGGGTTGAATCCCTTTTAAAAAGCTTGGCTGCTTCAACATACGCATCCGGTGTGAGACCGCCTGACCACTTGATCAGGTCGCTGATCCTGTTTTGCCTGTTCTTGATTCCATAGAATCCGGCATAGAGCACTTCTCCTGTGATAGCAACACTACCCTGGTCACGGAAACCCTGTGCTTTTCGCACCGAAACCACATCAAAAGGCTTAAGAACATACAGGGAATCGTCGTCACCCGGTTTTAAATCCCTCGACACACTTACCGTGAAAACATGACCCAATGAATCACTCAGAACAGAAGCCTCCTCCTGCGATAACCGCCGTGAAATTTCGATCACATTGAGATCAGCGCTTTCTTTAAACCCTCCCGAGAGCAATATCAGGTCCTGAACAGTCATTTGATCGTAAAATGATTTCTTACCAGGCTTATTCACTTCACCCTGGATATCCACATAAAATTCCTCACGCAAATCTTTAACACTTTTGACAGATACCGAATCTTCGCGCATAAGTTCAAAGTTCTGTTTGCCCTCTATCACTTTCGATACGTTAAATGCCAGAGCCAGGGTATCATTATTCTCCTTTAAACGGAATATCTGGCCTCGGTTCATGTAGGCATCTTCAGTGAGACCTTCCGATTTGGCAATCAATTCACGCAAAGTTAACCCAGCGGTTAGTTCATAACTGCCTGGACGAAAAACCGCGCCTCCAATTTTCACCCGGTTTGAATACCTGGGCAGGATTGGTCCGGCAGCAACCGAATCTCCACCCTGCAAAATATATTGAGCGAATAAATCCGTTTGAATATCATTGACCTCCATCTCCGCAGCTGCCCTTCGATGAACAAATAACCTCGATTTAAACGCTTTATCCGTAAACCCACCCGTAAAACTGATCAGGTTGGCCAAAGACTCCTGAGCTTTCATTTCAAAGAGGCCGGTACGGATGAACTCGCCACCTACCATTACCCTTTTTTCATAAGTCGGAATAAACACGATATCCTGATCGCGAAGGGGGATATTATCGGAAGCATCGGCATTCACCAGAAAATTGTAGACGTCAATATACTTCAACACCTTACCTTTGCGTATGAGCCGTATATTCCGGAAAGAACCATTCTTATTGGGACCACCCGACATGTAAAGGGCATTGAACAGCGTTGCCGTGGCCGGAAGCGTAAAAGTACCGGGGGTAACCACATCACCCACAATCGTTACCGTGATACTCCGCAAACCTCCCAGGTTAATGATGGCAAACGTATTTGGGTTAGCTCCTCCCAATCCGTTATGAATACTCGTCAGCCGCTTCCTGATGAGCGATTCGGCAGCATCAAAGGTCAGTCCATTTACAAATACCGGCCCGATCTGGGGAATCTGGATGGCACCATTCTTATCCACCTTCGACTGGTATATAGCCTCAGTAGCTCCCCAAACATTAATGATCAGTTCGTCTCCGATCCCCAGCACATACTCACGCGGCACCTGTACATTCACATTTGGCTCAAAAGTGACATTCTCATTGTTGAACAAGTCGAACCCAAAGATCTTCCGCTCAATTGCAGTTGAATCTTTCAGCTTCTTCTCCTTGTCCTTATCTATTTTCTTTTTAGAAAACAATTCATCCTTGAGTTTTGACTCCTGACCTTTACTTGTTTTCAGCGTATCTTTTTCTTTTTCCTTCTCCTTTTTCAAATTCATATCCACTAAACGCCCCATCAGATCCTTGATCTGTGTTTCCGAAGCCCCGCGCAAGCGAGCCATTTGGGCCGCCTCCTCCATGGTCATACCCAATTTATTCACCTCATTGAGGAATTGCTTAACCTGAGCGTCGGTGAGGTCCTTTACCTGAATGGTGGAGAGTTGCTGGGCCCACAGGACAGCAGGCGTGCCGAGTGTTCCAAGGGCGAGGAGGAGGATAAATGTAAGTCTGAGTTTCATATGAAAATGTTTCAGAGTTTCAGGGTTTCAGAGTTTCAGAGTTTCAGGGTTTCAGGGTTTCTTGGCTGATACCCGATACCTGATACCTGATACCCTATTTAAGCATATTCATTATCGAAATCACAGTGATAG
>CAYHCO010000067.1:7628-13513 GCA_964355105.1 uncultured Porphyromonadaceae bacterium | reverse complement strand
TGGAACACACCAATGAACCTTACGCGATTGCCAAGATAGCCGGAATCAAGCTTTGCGAAAGTTACAATATCCAGTACGGCACCAACTTTATCAGTGTTATGCCGACCAACCTCTACGGGCCGAATGACAACTTTGACCTCGAGAAATCGCATGTGCTGCCGGCGTTGCTCAGAAAGGTACATCTGGGCAAACTCCTCGAAGAAGGTAATTTTGCTGCACTACGGGAAGACCTTAGACAGAAGACCTTAGACGGAAGACAGGAGACAGGAGACGAGATCAGGTCGATTTTGTCGAGTATTGGTGTTTCGAGTAAGCAGTCGGCAAATGGTGTTTCGTCTACCGATCTTCTTCCTCGATCTTCTTCTTCGTCTAACGATTCTACCGTTTCCGTCGAGATCTGGGGCTCTGGCACCCCGATGCGCGAATTCATGTGGAGCGAGGACATGGCCGACGCCTGCGTGTACCTTATGGAAATGGACAATCGAAGCAGTGTCATCCCGACGGAAGTCGGGATCTCGTCGCATACAGTGAATGTTTGGCAAGGTGCTTCTTTCGTCAACATCGGCACCGGTATCGAAATCTCAATCCGCGACCTGGCGCATCTGATCAAAAAGATAGTCGGATTCAGGGGCGAGCTGGTCTTTAACTCATCGAAACCTGATGGTACGATGCGTAAAGTGACGGATGTATCTAAGCTGCATTCCCTGGGTTGGAGGCATAAGGTTGATTTGGAGGAAGGAGTTGGGCGATTATATCATTGGTACCTTGATAAGGCAGAGGGCAGGAAGGCAGAGGGCAAAAATTAGGCAAAAGGATAATGAAATAAGTCTTAAGAGGCATATACAGGCGGACCGGTGGTTCGCCTTTTTTTATGCAAACTCGTTCCGAAAAGTGTGAAAATATACAATAACTCGTACGAAATATTGTAAATTGCAACAAATATCGGAACGATGGATAGAGATAAACTGACTGATTTGATCGCTTGGAAGGGATCCCCGGATCGTAAGCCTTTACTGATGAGGGGAGCCAGGCAGGTAGGGAAGACCTGGCTGATGAGGGAATTTGGCAGGACGGAGTATGCGCAGACTGTTTATCTGAATTTTGAAAAGAACAAGCGATTAAGATCATTGTTTTCAGATGATTTCGATATCCAGAGGATAATTATTGCGTTGCAGGTAGAATCGGGATTGACCATTGTGGCTGAAAATACTTTGTTGATTTTCGATGAAATACAGGAAGTGCCTGAGGCAATTACTTCGCTGAAATATTTTTACGAGGATGCCCCTCAGTACCACGTTATTGCTGCCGGGTCGCTATTGGGGGTTGCGCTCCATTCACATACCTCCTTTCCCGTGGGGAAAGTTGAATTTCTGGATCTGTTTCCGTTGAGTTTCCTGGAGTTTCTTGCGGCAAATGGCGAAGAGGGATTATGTGAAATTCTGCAAAGTGCAGATTGGAAGTTGGTTACAGCGTTTAAATCAAAATTTATTGAATGGCTCCGGCAGTATTATTTTGTTGGTGGAATGCCGGAGGCTGTTGACCAGTTTTGCAAATCCGGCGATTTCAGTGTAGTTCGAATTATCCAGAAACAAATTCTGGAAGCCTATGAACAGGACTTCTCAAAACATGCTCCCCATTCGATCGTGCCTCGCATCCGGATGATCTGGAATTCCATTCCCGCCCAATTAGCCAAGGAAAACAAAAAATTTCTTTATGGATTGATAAAGGAAGGGTCACGTGCCAAGGACTATGAATTGGCCCTTTCATGGTTGATCGATTGCGGGCAGATCTATCAGGTTTACCGGATATCCAAGCCTGCCGTGCCTTTATTGGCCTATGAGGACCGTAGTGCTTTTAAATTGTTTATGGTCGATATCGGATTAATGGCTGCCATGGGAGACATCGATGTAAAGACATTGCTGGAAGGAAATGCGCTTTTTGTAGAGTTTAAGGGTGCATTAACTGAGCAATATGTTCTGCAGCAATTAGTTAGCACAGGAGGTCATGTAATTTGTTATTGGTCTTCTGAAAGTTCCAAGGCTGAACTGGATTTTGTTGTGCAGGTAGATGGCTTGATTGCTCCCATTGAGGTAAAAGCTGAGGAAAACCTGTATGCCAAGAGTTTGAAGGTTTTTCGGGAAAAGTATAACCCTGCAGTAGCCATACGGACCTCCATGTCGGATTTTCGGATCCAGGATTGGATGATCAATTTACCTTTATACGCTATCAGCCAACTCAGGAATGTGCTCAGGGGTTGATAGATTTTTTAACTTTACTTCATGAACAAGCGAGTATTTGTTTCCGGTTGCTACGACCTGCTGCACAGCGGTCACGTGGCGTTTTTTAAGGAGGCTGCCCGGTTGGGTGACCTTCATGTGGGTATTGGTTCCGATGCTACCATTCGCGAGCTTAAGGGCCGTGATACGGTCAATAGTCAGGATGAAAGGCTATACATGGTGAAATCGGTTCGTTATGTGACCGATGCCTGGATTAGCCGGGGTTCCGGAATCATGGATTTTGAGGAGGATCTGAGGAGTTTTAAGCCTGATATTTTTCTGGTGAATGAAGATGGTAACTCGCCGGCCAAAGAACAGTTGTGCCAGGAGCTTGGTATTGAGTACGTTGTGCTGGAGCGTATCCCCGAGGCCGGTCTGCCGGCCCGGTCGACCACGAGTCTGCGTCGCGCCGATTCCTGCCTGTTGCCTTACCGACTGGATCTGGCTGGCACCTGGATTGATCAGCCTTATGTGAACAAATACGGTGCGGGTTGGGCGATCACGATATCGCTGGAGCCCGTGGTGGATTATAACGAGCGTAGCGGCATGTCGACCAGCACCCGCAATGCAGCCCGAAAATTATGGCCTTACCAGTTGCCGCCTGAGAAGCCGGAGAAGCTGGCTGAGATTTTGTTCCGATATGAGAACGAGCCCGGTCGGATCGAGGTTTCCGGTGCCCAGGATTCAATAGGCATATGTGTTCCGGGATTGGCCAGGCACTATTACGATACCGGCTACTGGCCTAAGAAGATCGAGACTTGCTACGATGAGAAGGTACTCTCCTGGCTTGAGGATCACCTGTTCATGGTATTGCTGTGGCCACGGCCGGCAGGATTCAGTCCGCTGGTCGGATCACAGATCAACGAAGAAAACGTTAAAGCCCTGACCACTGCCGCGGAGCAGTGCTGGCCTGCGATCCTTAACCGCGATCTGCAGGGTTTTGCGAAAGCTTACAAAGCTTCATTCGATGCCCAGGTTAAACTGTTCCCTTTAATGTTCAATACGGAAATAGCGAAAGTCGTGAACAGCTACCGCAACCACGCCCTCGCCTGGAAACTCGCCGGTGCCGGCGGAGGCGGATATCTTGCCCTCGTGGCGGAAAAACAGATCCCGGGTACCATGCGGGTGAAGATTCGCAGACCGGGACTGATGTAGAAGTAAATCGGAACGCGTAACGCGTGACGCGTGACGCGGAGGACGAAAAAGAAGATCGCTAAACGAAGGAAAGATCGAAGAAGTGTCATCCCGACGAAAGTCGGGATCTCGTTGCCTACCCTGAATTCGGCAATTTTCACTATTTTCTTTATTTTGCAACATAGTAAGTATATGATCCGTATACATACTATGTTGAAAAATGGATATAATAACTAAAATACGGAACCAGATTACTTCGGAGGAATTTGATTACCAGCTTCTGGTGTCTTGTTTGTCGGAGTACGCCAATCCCAGGTCTAAAATCCGGGATTTATCTAAAAAGGGTGTAATCATCCGGATTAAGAAGGGTATCTATATATTTGGAGATCAGTATAGAAAGACTTTTTATTCGCGGGAGATCCTAGCCAACTGGATTTACGGGCCTTCATTGGTTTCTATGGAGACCATGCTTTCTTATTATGGGCTCATCCCGGAAAGGGTTGATGCTCTGACCTCAACGACCATTAAAAGGCCAAAAGAATTTCAAACACCTGTCGGGCTATTTTCCTACCAGCAAGTTCCGCTGGCCTGGTATTCCATCGGAATAACCCGGATAGAAAATCCGGCAGGTACGTTTCTTGCGGCTTCGCCAGAAAGGGCTTTGGCTGATAAAGTTCTTCATGATCTGCACAACCGTTTTCAGTCGCTGAGAGATGTATCGGCTTACCTTTTTGAGGACTTGCGACTGGATGAGGATGGTTTTCGGAGAATGGATGATGATTTGCTTTTCGAATTTGCACGAATCGGGAAATCGCGTAAGACAGAGTTTTGTGCACGGTTATTGAAAAAAATGAAACGATTATGAATCAGGCAATTGAGAGCATGTTGGCAAATTATCCCCGCAATAACTGGGAATCACAGGTTAACGCACTGAGAGAGGTTATTCAGGATCTGACTTTGCTGGGTTTATGGAGGGGTAAGTTTTTTGAGCACGCAGCTTTTTACGGGGGGACTGCATTGAGGACGTTGCATCAACTGGACCGATTCAGTGAGGACATGGATTTTTCGCTAATTACCCCGGATCCCGATTTTTCGCTGGACCCTTATTTCCGGTATATCGAGGATGAATTGAATTCTTTCGGTTTTACGGTAACTGTCATGCCAAAAACAAAAAGTCCGGAAAATCAGATTCATTCAGCTTTTTTAAAGGCTGATACTATCGGGCAAGTACTGGTATTGGATCCTTCAGCTGTGTTACCAGCCAACGGCCCTACGAAAATACTTAAGATCAAGATTGAGATTGATGTAAATCCGCCGGCTTTGTTTCAAACTGAGGTCAGGCGACTCTTACTGCCAATCCCGTTCTCGGTGAAAGCATATACTTTGCCGTATCTGTTTGCCGGGAAAATGCATGCCTTGTTGTTTCGCTCCTGGAAACAGCGGGTTAAAGGTCGCGATTGGTATGATCTGATATGGTTCGTTGCCAGGAAGATTCCACTTGATTGTCGCCAGCTCGAGGAGAGGATGCGACAAGCCGGTAACTGGACCGGAACTGCCTCCCTGACTTCAGATGCTATTAACAGCTTGTATCTTGAAAGGATTACCAGACTCGATATTGATCAGGCAAAGTTTGATTGTAAACGGTTCATTCAGCGACCTGACGTACTCGATTCCTGGTCGAATGATTTTTTCAAAGACCTCGCACCAATGATTCACTACCAATAAAATTACCCTCGAAAAGGTGTCATCCCCGCGGAAGCCTGCCCCCGCGGAAGCGGGGGGCGGGGATCCCTTGCCAACCCACTAAGTCCATCACGCGTTACGCGTTACGTGTTACGAAAAAAGAAAAGCTATGAAAAGCTCTACTGTTGAAAAAGAATACATCGCCCGCTCCGGCTACTCTCTCCAGACCGGCCGCATTCCCTACATCGTGGTTGATAATTTCCCCGAGCTCGGATTGCTGACGGCCAAGCGGTTCCTGGAATGGGTGGAAGATAATCCCAATGGGGTTATCAGTCTGCCGACCGGCAAAACTCCGGAACATTTCATTTACTGGACCCGCAGGCTCCTGGAAGAAAGGCGGGGACCCGATCTGACTGGCCTTTCCTTTGTTCAGATGGATGATTTTTATCCGATCAATCCGAATCAGCACAACAGCTTCTGTCATTATGTTAAAGAGTATTATATCAAGGGATTGGGCCTTGATCCGGCTAAGGCGTTATTGATCAATTCCGATGAGATAGGGGGCTTCAATTACAAAAAGATATTTCCCGATTTGACTATCGACCTGACCCTGCGCCACCGGGAGCCGCTGAGCCATCTGGAAGAGAAACAGCAGAAGGCGATATTCATGATCGACTCGTGGTGCATGGATTATGAGCAGAAGATCCGCGACCTGGGCGGTATCGGTTTCTTTCTGGGCGGCATTGGTCCGGATGGGCATATCGCCTTTAATATCAAGGGCAGCGACCATCA
>CAYHCO010000067.1:4009-7528 GCA_964355105.1 uncultured Porphyromonadaceae bacterium | reverse complement strand
CGAGTCGAAAACAAGGTGATCCTGCACACCGGGCCGCATCACGATGATATTATGCTGGGTTTGATGCCATTGGTTAACAGGCAATTGCGCGGCAGTGGAAACAAGGTGCATTTTGCGGTTGCCACATCTGGGTTTACTGCCTTAAGTAACAGCTACCTGATTGATAGATTGGAATATACATTGAAGCTGATTGAGAAGGGTGAAATAGAAATGCTCAATTACCCCGACTTTTTCTCGAGCGGATACCTGTTTAAGTGGGATAAAGATGTGAGCCATTACCTGAACAAGGTAGGCGCCAGGGATGAGGCAGGCAAGTACCGGGGTTTAAGTCACAGGATTGTCAGGTGCATGGTGAAGATCTGGCAATTGGCGGATACTGCCCAACTGAAGAAGACCATCGCGGATGTTATCTTATTGATGCATAACAGTTACGATGGCGAAAAAAATCCGCCGGAAATCCAGAAACTCAAGGGCATGATCAGGGAATTCGAGGAGGAGCTGGTGTGGGCACACTCGGGCATCCAGGTGAAGGATGTGCATCACCTAAGGCTCGGATTTTACAAGGGAGATATTTTTACCGAACAACCTGAGGAGGAGCGTGACGTTAAGCCTATCCTGGATCTGATAAAATCAATCAATCCGGATATTATAAGCGTGACCATGGACCCCGAAGGCAGCGGTCCGGATACGCATTACAAGGTACTTCAGGCTACGGCCGGGGCATTGAGGAGGCTGAGAGACGAGGAGACAGAAGACTTTAGACGGAAGACCTTAGACGGAGGACGAGGAAGAAGATCGGGGGACGGAAGACGACAGACGAAAGAGATTAAGATAATTGGGTATAGGAATGTGTGGTACAGGTATCATCCGGCGGAGGCGAATGTGTATTTGCCGGTTTCGCTGAACAGTCTGGCAGTTTTGCAAAACAGCTTCAGACAGTGTTATCTGAGTCAGGTGGATGCATCATTCCCGAGCCCCGAGTTGAAGGGTCCGTTCTGCGATCTGGCCCAGAAGGTGTGGGTCGACCAATTAAAGGAAATCCAGCTTTTACTGGGCAAGGATTATTTCTACGAAAACGAGAAGCCGCTGGTCAGGGCTACGCACGGGCTGATATTCTACAAGGAGCTGTCCGTCGAGGAATTTTTGCTGGAAGCAAGCGAATTGGCTCGTCGAACGGAGTAATATGCTCGGCTAAAGCCTCGCTAATTATGCTCCCGTTGGTCGCTAATTGGTCGCTGCGCTCCTAAGAGGCGCTACGCGCTAATTGTTAATTATTTAGCGAACGTAGTGAGCATAATTAGCGACCGAAGGGAGTGCAATTAGCGAGCATCGCGAGCACAATCAGTAATCGTAATATAAATTCCTGAGCGAGTTCCTTAAGCCGAAGGTTACCCACATGCTGTGTTTGGTGGCATGCTCGGTGACCTGATTCCGATCGGTGAGCGAGACGAAGATGTTAAATAAGGATGCGCGATTGACGAGGTAGGAGGCGGTAATGGATTTGTACGTTAGGGTGTTGGCTAATCCCTGTCCGATATAATTGCCGTATCTGCTGACCATGGTTTCATAGTTCAGAAAGATGTTCTGTCCGTAATTCAGGCTGTCGTAATCTGTGCCAAATTTAGCCAGGCTGAATCGGGCTTCCACAGTAAACCGGTTCAGGTTTAGTCTCGCAAAGTTTACCCATTCATAGAAATTCGCCCCCAGCGGATGCGCCAGGTTTTGACTCATATGTCCGTAATTCATCTTTCGCGACCAATGGGAATAGGTATATGGGCGTGCGAAATTGAACTCGGTCTGCAGGAATATTGCGTTTGGCAATACCCCTCCTGACTGCCGACTGCCTACTGCCAACTGCTGACTGCCTACTGCCAACTGCCGACTGGTTCCTGCCGACTGTCGACTGAGATAAAAGTGCGTCTTAGCTCCTATCTGCCCGGCAATCTTATTGGCAAAAATGCCATCATGCAGTTTAATGTGACTGATGGCGATATCATCGATCAGCAGTTGTCCGTATACAAATGAGTTCTCAAAAAGTCGATAGTTGAGATCAATCCCTACGAGTGCATTGTCAGGTGAGCCAACCGTCCATTCCGTCGGGCGAAGAAATATCACCGGATTGAGATAGGTCAGTTCGAACCCGCGTTGATGAAGGCTGTCTCTGCCTTGCCAGATCACGGCATCGAAAAAGGATACTTCCAGGCGTTTGGTGAGGGAATAAGAAAGATAGTGGAAGGCGCCGTATTTTTTCTGATAGGATCCGAGAGGCCCGTCGCGGAATGCATTATCCTGAAATTCAGCCCATAGATTGGTGTAATGAATGCGCCATATCTTGGTATCGATCCGAAAATAGGGATAATTCGGGGCTTGATCCGATAAAAGCATGGAGCGGTATCCGTTGCCGAATACATTCTTGCCCTGACCAACCTCGAAGGTGAAATACTTGTTTGGTGTATAGCGCACATAGGCTGTAGCATAGCTGGGATCCCAAATCTCGTTTTCCCGATAAAAGAATCCTTGTCCCGGTAAACCTTTACCCTGCCACGCCAGTGAATCGATATAATTGGGATACTTACCCTGTGATTCAAAATAATTTGCATAAAACTCAAACGACGGCCTAAACGTCTTCCGTGTTTCGCGTATCGTGTCCCGCGTTTCGACTTCTTTCTTCCGCGTTTCGCGTTCCGTGTCTCGCGTTTCGATTTCCTTCTTCAGATCGATCTTCCCATACCACTGCACTCCCCTCGTATTTACCCAGGTATTCGCCGGCCTGAATATATCGCGGCCCAGTTCGAGGTCGAAAAGCGGATCGGCGGTGATCACATATCCGGGGCGTTTGATGATGACGAAATTTTCCTGAAAGACCTTGTCATACATCTTGTTGACCCATTTTTTGCTTGAAACGTTCGAGGGGGTTGTTTGCGGAAGCTGGGTGAAAAAATACAGATCCCTGATCGACGAATGATTGAGTGTATCACCGCCTAATCTCCTAACCTCCTCTCCTCCTAACCGCTCCCTAATGTATTCGTAATGCCGCAGATCCTGTCCCCATAAGGTGACTGAGAGGGTGAGAGAGATCAGCAGGATGAGGAATCGGTTCATTCTGTGTGTTTTGAGTTTTCGCAATGCCGGTTACAGGGAAAAATAGTCGAGATTTCCCACCTTTTCCCGGTAAATCCCTTTTACATCCACAACGAGCCCCTGAGGGCTGAGCCATTGCTGAAAATCGGCTTCGGCAAGTCCGAGATATTCGCGGTGCGAAACGGCGATGATCACGGCATCGTAAGCGTGATGCGGGAGTGAGTCCAGATCTTTTGAAGGATCTATCTTGATATGGTATTCCTTTTCAACTTCTGCAGGGTCGGCGTGCGGATCTGCAACCGTGACGGATACCTGATAGGATTGAAGCTCCCGGATCAGGTCGGCCACGCGCGTATTTCGGATATCTGATATGTCTTCCTTAAAGGTGAAGCCGAGTACCAGGATTTTTGATTGCCTGATATCCAGACCTTTGGCGAG
>CAYHCO010000067.1:0-3909 GCA_964355105.1 uncultured Porphyromonadaceae bacterium | reverse complement strand
CCGTACAGCGCGGCAATGACTTTCGACGATTCCTCATCGCATCCTGCGGTAACTTTAACGGTATTCTCCAGCTGGTGAACATGATCGCCCGGGTTGATCCTCTCCGGACTGAACCCGACCTTGAAATCTTTCATGTATCGCAATCCCGATGCCTGCTCGAGCAGGGGGATGCATTCTTCCTCGGTGCATCCGGGATAAACCGTTGATTCGTAAATCACCAGATCCCCCTTTTTCAGCGCATGCCCGACCGTCTCAGTCGCCGACCGGAGCGCATCGAGATTAGGCACATTATGATCATCCACGGGTGTCGGCACGGCCACAATGAACACTTTTGATTTTTTCAGCACATCGGGCAGCGTGGTGAATTCCGCCTGGATTCCCCTAAACTTTTCCGGAGCGCTCTCCCCTGATGGATCGATGCCTTTCCTGAGCTGGGCAACCCGTTCCATATTAACATCGTAGCCCGTAACCGGCATCTTTTTGCCAAAAGCCAGCACCAGCGGCAAGCCAACGTAGCCCAGGCCAATCACCGCCAACGAGGCTTTTCTGCTCACGAGATCATCTATAATCAAGGTCATGGGTTCGATGTTTGAGATGTAAATATAATAAATAGGTTCGCTTCGCTCACAAATAGGCTCGGCTTCGCCTCGCAAATAGGCTCCCTTTGGTCGCTAATTGGTCGCTTCGCTCCTAAAAGGCGCTACGCGCTAAGAGGTTTGCCTGCGGCTCACTAATGAGAAAATAATAATGTTCGAGAAACATAATGTTCGAGAAACATTATTATATTTGTATATGGAATTTAAGAACCGAACTTTTGAATTGAATTTGCTTAGATCCGCTTTAAAGCGGGATAGGCATCAGCTGATCATTGTTATGGGCCGGAGGCGGATCGGTAAATCGAGGTTAATACGTGAGGTGCTCAGACCGGCTGACTTATATATTCTTGCGGATCAGAGCGATGCGGGTATTCAAAGAGGGTATCTGGCAAATGCGGCAGCTCGGATTATACCTGGATTTGATGAAGTTGTATACCCGACGTGGGAAGGTTTACTGAACCAATTTAACCGTGCTTGTGCAGTTGGGACCCTATTGTGTTTGGATGAATTTCCTTATCTGGTTAAAAGTTCACCTGAATTGCCAAGCGTAATCCAGCGCTTGACTGATAATCGCGATACACTGAATTTTCATTTGATCCTTTGTGGTTCATCCCAACAAATGATGGGCCGGTTGGTTTATGATCAGTCCGCTCCTTTGTATGGTCGTGCGGATGAGATTCTTAGGCTGCGACCGATGTCAGTTCCTGTTCTGACGGAATTCCTGGATATCGATCCGGTTCAGGCAATCGAAGAATATTCTGTCTGGGGAGGCATACCAAGATATTGGGAAATCCGCAGTCAGTATAAATCTCTTGATGAGGCTATACAACTGGCTTTATTAAATCCACTTGGAGTTTTGCATGAAGAGCCTACACGGCTTTTCCTCGATGATTTGCGTACAACGATGATGGCAGATTCTTTGCTGAATGTCATCGGAAACGGCTGTCATCGCTTGTCTGAGATTGCCGGAAGGATGCAAAAACCATCCACGCATCTAAATCATCCGCTAAGTACGCTTATTGAGCTAGGTTTTATACGTCGGGATTATCCATACGGTGAGTCTGTCAAAACCACTAAACGCACGCTTTACCGTATTTCTGATCCCTTTTTGCGTTTTTATTTCAGATATGTGGCACCGAACCGGTCTTTGCTTGTTCTTGATGATACATCTTCGGCCAATCTTAAGATAAGGTCAGATTTCAACCAGTTTGTCGCCACTCAATGGGAGCAGATTTGCAGGGAATCCATTCATCGGATTTTCCCTGAAAGAATCTGGCAGCCGGCACAATCATGGTGGGGAAGTGACCGTAACGGCAAGCCCCTCGAACTTGATGTCGTCAGCGAAACAACGGATCGTAAAACAGTTATGATCGGTGAATGTAAATGGTCTGACGAGGTCAATCCCGACATGATTTTGTCTGGAATGAAAAATAAGGTAAGCCGGCTCCAATGGCTTGACGGTCGCAATATTGTATTCGTTCTTTTTACCAAACGTGCATGTAATGTACCGCATCAGATGAAGATCGTAACCGCCGGGGAGGTAGGTTCGCCTGCGGCTCACTAATGGGCCGCTGCGCTCCTGATGTTGTGGACGAGTTCGATGGCTGCTCTTGCGGTGCCGATGCCGAATCCCCGGCCTTCAAGAATTTCAGAGTAGCTTTTGGTGTGCAGGTCGGTGAAGCCTTCCGAGAAGTCCAGCTGTTCGTCGTTGAGGGTGAGCTGACGGAAGGAGCGCTGACCCTGTTCACGGAGTTTGCAGGGGAGGTCGTTTTCGTCGATTGAGAGGAACCAATCGACATCGGCATTTTTGAGAATGAGTTCGCCCTGGGCCTTATCAGACTGATATAAAAGGACTTTGCTTTGTTCAGGGGCGCCGAAGAGGGATATCAGCAGGTCGAAAAAATGAATTCCGATGTTGGTTGCGATGCCGCCGGATTTTGATTCATCGCCTTTCCACGAGTGGTGGTACCACGATCCGCGCGGCGTGATGTAGGTGAGCTTGACCCGTGGGCGCTTTGTGAAATTGAATTCGCGACCGGTGACGGCCTGGTGAAGCCGGAGTTGCAGGATGTTCCAAATGCGGCGGCCGGTCTCGCGTTCATATTGCTCGAGCGTATCGATATTCCAGGGGTTGAGCACAATGGGCTTTTCGCAGATGGCATCGGCGCCGGAGCGCAGGGCCCAGCGGATATGGGCGTCGTGGAGGTAATTGGGTGAGCATATCGATACGTAATCCACGGCCGGCGGGTTGCGGCGGATCTTATCGACATGGCGGTCGAACCGTTCGAATTCGGTAAAAAAATCGGCCCTGGGAAAAAACTGGTCGAGGATGCCCACGTTATCGTGCGGATCGAGGGCGCAAAGCAGGTTGTTCCCGGTTTCCTTGATGGCTTTAAGGTGGCGGGGCGCGATATACCCGGCAGCACCGATCAGGGCAAAGTTTTTCATGGATCGTTCGGTTATTTTCGTAAAGATAACGTTACACCGCGGATGTTCATTGCATTATTGCGCAAAGGTGTTAAAGTGATACTTTTGCGCCATGGGATTTTTCCGTACCAACAATATCGATTTTCCTGATTTTTCAGCTCTCGGCACCGACCTGCACAGCCACATCCTGCCGGGCATGGACGACGGCGCTTCCACAATCACTGAATCGCTGAGGATTATCAATGAGATGGCCCGTCTCGGATACCGCAAGCTGATCACCACGCCGCATGTGATCTCGACACTCTACCCGAATACGAAAGATCAAATACTTGGGCAGGGGTTTCATCTGCAAGAATTTCTTGAAGATGAAAGGCAAAAGGCAGAAGGCAAAGGGCAGATTGAAGAATTAGGGATAAGGGTAGAAGTATCAGGGGAGTATCATATGGATGGGGAGTTGCTGGATTTGGTGCAGAGTGGAGAGGTGCTGCCGTTTGGGAAGGAAAATTATCTGTTGATCGAGTTGCCGTGGAACCGGCCATCGTTTTCGTACGAGGAGGTTTTCCGGGAGATACAGTTACTGGGATATGTGCCGGTGGTGGCGCATCCGGAGCGGATTCCGTGGATGATGGGGAATATGAAAATGTATCAGAGGCTCATCGATCTTGATCTGGTTTTTCAGCTTAACCTGAATTCGCTCAACGGTTTATATGGATTTGCCTCGAAAATGGCCGCGCATCAGCTCATCGATGCGGGCATGATCGGATTTGCTGGCTCCGATGTGCACTATACCGGTCACGTTACCGAGCTGCAGAAAGTGCTGCAGTCGAGGCATTTTGCCAAGCTCATGCGTAGCGGGACCCTGCTGAACAGTCAACTTTGAAATTCA
>CAYHCO010000066.1:11544-14159 GCA_964355105.1 uncultured Porphyromonadaceae bacterium | reverse complement strand
ATAAGTGGGGAAAGTTATTTTCCGAAAAGTGGGGATTCTTAATTTCCAGTCACAGCTCCGCCACCGAACCACCAATAAATACCATATCCTCTCTCAATTCCCTCAATCCATGCGCGACGGTTTGCAGCATGGAAATATTTGTGTCAGGCATGTTTCAATCGCTTTTTCAACTCTTCAGCCGCAATTTTGATCTCCCGCACACGCCCAACTCTTAAAGTATCAACAATAGCAAGGAGTTCATAAAATGACTTATCCTGCTCAATAATTTCAGGTAAAGTCCTATACAATGGTTCAATTGCTTGTCCCCTTTGATTACCTTTTGCATAAGGCCATACATAAATATCACTGCCTGAAGAGAAATGGTCATTTATTGGAGAAGCTGAATGCGCGGTTGGAATCCCTCTCACCATGGCACCAGGTTCGGCAGGAAAAACATACTTTAACCCATAAATAAGAAATTCTTGGAAGGAATTAAGATGAAGCTTCCGTTTATTTGCATCAATCAGACCAGCAATTTTGCACCTGTTTAGCACCTCTGATATTTCAGAAGCACTAATTTGCAATGAATAGGCCAAGTCAATATTTCGCCAATTAGTGTCTTTTAGTGCCACTATCTTCAGTAAAACAACAATGTCCTGGGGGCGCATCCCACTATGTTTATTCATATTATGTATTTTAATTCGCGATTCGCGATTCGCGAATTACAAATATAAAATAATTATACCGAAAAAAGAAACATTGAATGCAACTCCAAAGCCGTTAGCTTCCCATAACCGTCATTTTCCTTATAATAACAACCGGTGTCGATATTTAAAACCTTACCTTTCTCTTTAACTTTTTGAATACAGCTCATTTCTTTAATCGCTGAATGACCATGTATAATAGTCTTGCAATTGAAAAAAGGGTGAAGATAGCTTTCTCTACACTTCCATAACATATGATGCTTGTCTTCAAATGGATCGGCTAATTCATCATTAAACCCTGCATGAACAAAAAGATACCCTTCATGCGCAAAGTGGTAGCTCAATCCATTAAAGAAGTCAATGTATTTGGATTCTATTTTATGGATCGAACTGATTCCAAAGCTTTTCAATGTTTCATATCCTCCGTTTTGAGTCCACCTTGCTGAATGGTGATGACTTATTCCTGATTCCAGTAACATCGCTTCATGGTTACCCATCAAAGGAAGAATATTAAAACCCTGATATTGAAGGTCGATAATGAAATCCACAACGTCCTTACTCTGAGGTCCACGATCAATAAAATCTCCCAGAATAACAATTTTGTCAGTTTTCCGGATTTTAATTTTTTGCTCGAGTAAAGCGCGAAAAGAATCGAAACACCCATGTATATCACCGACAGCAAAGAGTCTCGGTAGCATATACTTATCTCCTGAAATCCTGAATTTCGAAAACATAGGTTCCTGGCATACTCAGTGAATATCCCTGAACTGTTCTGTTTTTTTCCGGAACCCATGCTGCCGGCGATTTGATCATCTTTATGGAATTGCGATCCACTCCCGGCACCCAGCTGGCTGTTAACCCTTCAGGAACCGTGAATTCGTAAAACAGGCTGGTGCCCTGTCTTTTCCACGCACTTTTAAGCGTTCCTCCAGGGTAGAATTTTTCCACGGATAACGAATCGAGTCCTTCAACCGGCCGAGGTTTCAGAATCGCGCGAGTGCTTCCCGGATTTTCCGGATCAGGCTGAATTCCTCCCAGCCATTTGATATACCACTCAGAAACCGAACCAAACATGGGATGGTTCTGGGAATAGGTATTGTCGCTCTCTTTCCAGGTTTCCCAAAGTGTAGTTGCCCCATTGTCAATCATATACTTCCAGCCCGGAAAGCCGGATTGGTTAACTACTTTCCAGGCAATGTCGGTTCGACCGTGCGAAGAAAGAGATTCCAACAAATACTTGGTTCCGAAAATACCCGTCGAAACATGGTAATCGGCTGCATTCAAAACTTCCAGCAGTCTGGCAACCGCTACATCCTGACCGGCAGCATCCAGAACTTCCGAAGCCAGAAGAGTGGCCAGAAAGGTCTGCTGATTAGGCACTTCAATGGAAGGAGTATCCCAGAAAAGATCAAGAATCCGCTGCCTGATCCTTTCAGCTAGACCGGCATATCTGGAGATGCCGTCCACGTCGCCGACCACTGCAGCAAATTTCGCCATGATGCGGGCAACCTGAAAATAGTGGCAGGTACCGGTCAGTTGAACCGGGACTTTTGCAAGGCTTTCATGATCACTGAGCCCGTCAGTGACCACCAGATCGGGATGAATCCGGGCAACCTTTTCCATCCAGTCCTGGTTGATCTGATATAACTTTCTGATCAGCTCCTGATCCCCATAATGAACAAGCATCGCATCCTGCAGAAAAATGAATGCCGATTCCCAGCTTATTCCGCAATACTCGATACCCACAGAGGGTGCAGTATCCACGAACCGGTCGGGTTTCATGGCATCAACCCAGTCGAAAATCATCTTCCGGTAGATATCGTGCATATTAAAATTATAAATGAAAGCCTCAGCCGTTGCATTGATGTCGCCACCATATCCGAATTTCTCGCGGGCAGGACAATCCGACTGTACGCTTTGGAGGTTGCTGAG
>CAYHCO010000066.1:0-11444 GCA_964355105.1 uncultured Porphyromonadaceae bacterium | reverse complement strand
TTGATCTGGCCACACACGGTTGTCATCGGGTTCAGGGTCCCATCGGGATATATCAGTTC
This sequence comes from uncultured Porphyromonadaceae bacterium, assembly GCA_964355105.1. Lineage (GTDB taxonomy): Bacteria > Bacteroidota > Bacteroidia > Bacteroidales > UBA12481 > UBA12481. The sequence continues at coordinate 11,385 of CAYHCO010000066.1, read as the reverse complement.
TCCATAACGGAAACGCACGGTATCTCCGGCCTGAGCGCGGATGCGGATCTTAATGAAACCTGCAAAATTCTGTCCGAAATCTACAATCTGATGATTCTTGCCGTCCATTTTAATACTCGCTGGCTCAAGCCACCTGGTGATCCTGATCGGCTGAAAATCTGAGGGTTCCAACTTGCCACCCGGACCTTGAGATACAACAGCTTTTTCCCAGCCTTTGGAACCCGAACCCGCAACATTCCAGTTCTTTACCTCTTTCCGGGCATCATACCACTCCCCCAGGTAAACATTGTTCCTGGTTATCGGCCCGGGATGCGACAGCCATTTATCCGAGGTATTATATGATACTGTGCTTCCATCCGTGAATGTTACCGTCAGCATGGCTATGGCAACCGGCAGCCCAGTGGGCAGATCATTCCTGATATTCCTGCCGCCCCACATTTTCAGCGGTAGAGGATTGTAAAAACCGTTCCCGAGGATAATGCCCCACGAATTGTTGCCTTTATCAACAAGCTCCGTAACGTCAAAACTGGATACGTACACACGTTTACTGAAATTGGTCCAGGCGGGATCAAGCTGGTGATCTCCAACCCTCTTGCCGTTCAGCCAGGTTTCATAATATCCGGCGGCGGTAATCCACATCTCAGCCTTGAGGACTGGCTTGCCCAGCTTGAATTCGGTTTTCAGCAGGGGCGCCGGATGATCAAGATAAAAAAGACTGTCGGATTGGGGAATTATATTTCCGCCCGATATCCATGATGCACCTTCCAAAAGGTTTTGACCATTGACCTGGATAATGCTGAACAAAGCCAGGCCGAGAGTGATGGGAAAGAAGATTTTTTTCATCAGATTGATTTATCTGATAAAAATAGAATTTATTCGGGGGTTACAATCTGAAATGTCTCCACGGCACGAGTCATTTCTTCATCATCCGGTCCGGGGTGAGGTTTTCCTTTGGCAATCCTGTCCGGATCCTCCGTGCCGAGCTTTTTCATTTGCCACCAGAGGAAAAATCCGGTTATTATGGCCGAGGTGATATCCGCAAACGGACTGCACAACCATACGCCTTTGAGTCCGAAAATTTGCGGCAATATCAGTAATGCCGGAACCAAAATGATCAGTGAGCGCAGAAGGGAGAGAAATGTGGCAGTTTTCGCCTTGCCGATATTTTGGAAAAAATTAGCCGCAATAACCTGAAAACCAACGAGTGGCAACGCTGCCATAAATACCCGCAGGCCTTTGTCGGCAATATCAAACAGTACAGGATCAGATGAATTGAAAAGCCGGACAATTGCATGAGGGAATATCTGTACAACCAGCCATCCCACTATTCCAATGGAGGTGGCAGCCAAAATTCCGTACCTCACTGTCAGCTTGACCCTGTCGAAGTTTCTCGCACCAAAATTAAATCCGACGATTGGCTGACTGGCCATATTTATGGCGACCATCGACATGACCAACAGCTGGGCAACCGAATAAATAATGCCCAGTGCCCCGACTGCCAGGTCACCGCCATATTTTATGAGCTGGTTCATGAACAGGCCATTGACCGCGCTCGAACCCAGTTGCATGAAAAATGGCGCCATGCCGATGGACAGAATCAGGCTGATAATCTTCCAATTGGGCTTGATATTCAGGGGCTTTAATTTGATGATGGCGCGCTTACTTAGAAAATGGGCCAAAACCCACACGTCAAGACCGATCATCGCGATGACGGTGGCATAGGCGGCACCTTTAACGCCCATGTCGAAAACAAAGATGAAAATAGGATCCAGAACTAAGTTAATACCCCCGCTGACGAGCATGGAAAGCATGGCGATTCGCGCGTTTCCCTCGGCACGTATCACATTGTTCAAGCCGAATCCAACCAACTGAAAGACACTCCCAAGTAGGATAATATTGAGGTAATCCTGCGCGTAACCGATGGTTTCGGCCGTGGCTCCAAACATTTTCAGTAGCGGGGTTTTAATCACAAAACCGATTCCCGTAACGAGGATACCCACCAGCACCATCATGAAGAACCCGTTTCCCAGAACTTTTTCAGCCCGGCCAAAATCCCTCCGCCCCATATTAATGGAAACCTGCACTCCGGTACCCATACCAATAAGCATACCGAAGGCCATGACAATCAGCATGATCGGAAAAACCACACTCAGTCCCGACAGAGCCATGGAGCCAACACCCTGTCCAATGAAAATGCGATCCACAATATTGTAGGTCGCATACATGATCACTCCCACAAATGCCGGAACGAAAAACCTCCACATCAACCGGGAGATTTTTTCCTCGCCCAACTCCCGGCTCTTTTGTGCTACGCGATCCTCAGTCACTATTTTGTGTTATTCCTGATAAGGCCTCACTACTTCCAGCAGCTCAGGAAGATCCATGCCTATTTTCTTCAGGTGCTCGATGGTCGGAACTCCATTGCTGTTCCAGCCTCTGCGCTTATAAACCGCATCCAGCAATTGCTCGTACCTGCCCTCGCGATAGGCTCGCAATGCTTTTTGCTTTTCTGCAGTTGTTTTACCTTCCGGATCGAACCCAACCTGCTCCTTCAATTGCTTGTCGTAACGCTCTGCGCGACTTTCATATTCCTCCAGTGTAACCGGACCGGCAGCTCGGAAAGGTTGTGCGTCATGTTTACGCGTACCGTAACCCCGACGAAGGTTAAAGATTCGCTGGAAGTTATATACACGCTCAGAATCCTCGATCAGGCGATTTTTATCGAACTCCCGTCCCGTAACAGCCTTGTAAATAGTTACGTAATTGTCGACATGTTCCGGAACTTTTGCCGGCTCATCAGTTTCAGCATTGTTAGCCGGTTCCACATCGTTCCACGGGAGCTTGCAAAGGCCCACCAGACCGAACCAGGTACGGAACATCGGGAAATAATGAAGAGCCTCGGCTTTTTTCTCAAAGGTAGGTATCTGATTGTTAACCATATCCATAAAGATCAACCACGCCTCATCATGCTGGGGACCTTTGTTGGTCATGGCAAATCCACCCTGCTGAGCCAACGATTCCTTGGATACGTATTCTGAATATTCGAGTCCTTTGTTTTCCATTCCGATGTCCTGCAAGAAAGCCGTATCGGCACCGTATTCCCGTGCAAAGATCTCCTTCATCCTCCGGATACCCATACCGGCAATCTTTCCAAATCCTTCACCGCGTGCAACCCTATGCAGAAGTTCAATGGCGCCTTCGGTATTCCCGAAATTCAGCTCCAGACCGCCTGTCCGCTCCTTGTTGAGGATCCCTGCTTCATAGCATTCCATAACAAAGGCAAGGTTGGTTGCCCAGCTGATGGTGTCCATCCCGTATGTATCGCAATAGAAATTAGCCTCGATGATATAATCCGGATCAAAAATTCCGCAATTCGAACCCAATCCTGCAGCATTTTCATATTCGGGTCCGTCAACGAGTACGTCTTCGCCTTTGTATGGGCCGGTTTTGACAATATAATGGTTCACAGCCTTTGCGCAGCCCATATTGCATCCAATCCAGCAGCCATCAGGTGTGCCTTGCTGAAAGCGGGCTTTCCATACTTCAGAATCAATCAGGGCGGCATCCTTGTGCGACCCGTATTTATAATTCATGGTAGGAAGAAGGTCGTAATCATTCATCACTTCCATGAGGTGGGCAGTACCCTTCGTCCTCATCTCGCACTGGGTATCATCGAGTTCCCTGATCTCCGTATTGAACCTTTTACCCCGTTCCATAATGGCCGGAAGATCCACCACATTATTAAGATTGCCTTTTACTCCCGATATCTTGCACACCAGTGCCTTAACTTTTTTATTCCGGAGTACGGCCCCTATGCCACCGCGACCAGCCTGCTTGAGACGGATACGGCCCTTCTTCTTGTCCCAGAAGGAAAAGTTCAGCATGCCCAGCCAGGAGTGTTCGGCTGCCATACCGGTTGAAATTACCGACACGTTGTGCTTGGTTTCTTCACTGTCAGCATACATCTCAGTAAGGATCTCACTCAGGAGATGACTGTCGAGCGGCTCCTCGGGAGCTTCCTCTATTCTTACCGTACCGGTAGTTCCGTCAAGCACAATAATAATATCCCTTTCAGCCTTACCCTGGAGCTCGATGGCATCAAACCCGGAAAACTTGATGAACGGTCCGAAATAACCGCCGGCATTGCTGTCGGTAGCCGAATTACTTGCCGGTGAAATCGTTACGACCAAAGATTTTCCGGTACCGGAATATTGGGTGATACCAGCAATAGGACCCGATGAAATTACAATCTCATTATCTGAATCATCCCACCTGGTATCCGGCCGGGTGGCCTCCCACAGAAGCTTAAGCCCGTAACCCTTGCCTCCAATGAACTTTTCTTTCATCATTGGCGGAACATCCTTGATTTTAAAGGTGTTGTCTGAAATATCCAGATGCAGAACCTTGTCGGTATAACCCTTGTCCAAAGGAGTAACATCATACCTGAATTCAGAGAGAAGAACATGTTTCCCGAGCATTTCCTTGATATTCATAAAACTTCGAATTTTTCTAGTGAGATTTTGACAAAAATAGCACATAATCGTTCCGTAAACACTTATCATTTGATGATTTATATCATTATGCATGTTCAAACATATCGGTTCAATTAATCAGATTCTTTCCCTATTTTTGATATTTATTTCTGCCATGAGTGACCCCGTTACTATCCTTTTTGAAGCTTATCCTTTTGATCCCGGGAAGATTCTTGCATCTGCCTGCGGGGAAGCTTATGTGGCTATCATGCTGGCAAATGGCCAGATAGGTGTCTGTTCAACCCTCAGCCATCCGGTTAATACCGATCCGCTCCTGCTGACTTCTCCCGATCTGAAGAACCTGGAGCATCGGATGCTGGTAACCGCATTTGCGAATGCCCACCTTAATTACGGTCATAAAAATCTGGGATCCGGTGACATTTTTGAACAGGTGGATTTTACCAAGAAGCAAAACACGGCAATGATTGGCTATTTCCCTCCCCTGGTGGAAAAATTCCGCAGGGATGGCATACCCCTGTCAGCGTTCGACCAGCTTAAGGAATATCCCGATATGACTCCCCTCTCGCAGCTTAATGAGAATCTCAGTCAGGCCGGCTGTGTGATCATCACTGCCACCACGCTGATCAATTCAACTTTCGTGGATATTATGTCAAAGGTTAAGCCAGGAGTTGAAGTATATATGCTGGGCCCCTCAACACCTTTGCTCCCTGAGCTTAAATCAGTGTATTCAATCACCGGGCTGTTCGGGATGACTTTCAGGCTTTTCGATTTCGAGATACTTAGCCTGATCGGTAATGGCAATGGCACACAGTCATTCAGTAAAAAAAGCAATAAAGTATCACTCTGACCGATGACCTGGCTTGAAATAAAAGAAAAGTTAAAATCATGCAGCGCCGGAATTGCCGGTGCCGGCGGACTCGGCTCCAATTGCGCTGCGGCCCTGGTCAGGGTGGGTATCGGCCGCCTCGTGATCTGTGATTTCGATGTGGTGGAGGAATCCAATCTTAACCGTCAGTTTTATTTCCGGGACCAGCTCGGACTTGCCAAAGTGGATGCGTTAAAGATCAATTTATTAAGAATAAATCCTGATTTGATTATTGAAAAGCACCGTGTATTACTGACTCCTGAAAACATTCCTGAACTTTTTAACCGGGTTGATGTTCTATTCGAGGCGTTTGACAAGGCTGACCAGAAAGTCATGATTATTGAATCGGCACTGACTGCCTGGCCTGAAAGACCGCTGATTATAGGCTCCGGTATGGCCGGCTTTGGAAATTCAAATGCACTCCGCATGAGAAAGACAGGTAACATGTACATTTGCGGTGACGAGACATCGGAGATTGCGAATGATCTCCCACCCCTGGCACCGCGCGTAGGCATTGTTGCCAGCATGATGGCTGATACGGGAATCGAACTTTTGTTAAAAAATTAAAATTAGGTATATGAAAGCATCCCTTAAAGTAATTGCAGTTTCCATACTTGCGATTTCAATTCTGGGTTCCTGCAATTCAGGAAAAAAAGCACTGCAGCAGGGAAATTACTCTGAAGCAGTGCTTGCTGCGGTTCAACGTCTCCGCGACAATCCCGACAGTAAGAAGTCGGGGCAGACGCTGGATGAGGCCTATCCTTTGGCGCTCAGCACATTCAAAACAGAAATTGAACAATTGCTGAAAAGTCAGGATCCTTTTAAGTATTCAGGGGTAGCTGACCGGTATGAGACCATGAATAAAATGGCTGATGAGATTCGCCATTGCCCTGCTGCCCTGAAGATTGTACCTAATCCGGAATCATTCTCCGAAGAAATTGCCGGTGCAAGGCAAAAAGCCGCCCCCGAAGCCTACGAGGCAGGATTGGCGCTTCTGAAGCAGGGAACCAGGGCTGCGGCAAGAGATGCGTATTATCAATTCCTTAATACCGACCGGTTCGTTCCAGGGTATAAGGATGTCAGGCAGAAAATTGTTCAGGCAAAAATCGATGCTACCTTGAAAGTCCTTGTGGATCAGGTTCCGGTACCGGGTCGTTATAAGTTAAGCTCAGATTTCTTCTACGACCAGGTATATAACCTGTTGGCTAAAACCAGCAAGCGCGAATTTGTTGAGTTTTACAGTCCGGAAGCCGCCAAGCAGCTCCCTTATATTGATGAGATTCTGATGATGGAATTCGACGATTTTATCGTTGGATCAACCTTTGACAAAGAGACGGAAAAGGAATTCACCAGCCAGGATTCGGTTAAAACCGGCCAAGCCACCGTTAATGGTCAGAAGGTGGATGTTTTTGACCGCGTTAAAGCAAAACTCATCACTCACCGTCGCGAAGTGGTATCCACCGGTGTCCTCCTGGTTCAGATTGTGGATGCCCGGACGAAAAAACCCAAGGCTACCCAGAAATTTCCGGGAACATTCACCTGGTACAGCGAATGGGCCAGTTACAATGGCGACAGTCGGGCCCTTAGTGCTCAGCAGCTTGAGATGTGCAAAAGAAAACCAGTGATGCCTCCGCCACCCCAGTATCTGTTCCTGGAATTCACTAAACCTATCTATGAGCAATTAAAAGGATTCCTTAATAATTATTACCGGAACAATCAGTAGTTCATGAATATCGAGTTAAACAATAATCCCGAAACCCTTCCCGGCGAAAGCCTGTCTATCAGGGAGATCCTTACTCTGAAGAATTATTCGTTTCCAAACCTGGTCGTCAAGATCAACGGCAAACTGGTGAGAAAGCCTCAATATGAGGAAGCGGTTGTTCATGATGGCGACAACGTGGAGATCATCCACCTGATAAGCGGAGGATAAAATCTGGTTACATAATTTAAGAGTGCTGCATTTTTTTCATAAAAGTTGCAGCACTTTTTTTTTCATATCGTCTTTAGATTGACAATGGAAACACAATACGGACATAACATCATCCATAATCAGCTCCTGGAAGCATGCCGGAAGGGAGATTCCAGGGCCCAGATGGAGATTTACAAGCTCTACTACAAGCCCATGTATCATACCAGCCTCAGGATACTGGGCGATACCATGGAAGCGGAAGATGTAATGCAGGAAGCATTCCTGGTGGCTTTCAGAAACATTCGCTCGATTGACCTCAATGTGAGTTTCGGAGGCTGGCTTAAAAAGATAGTGGTTAACCGGTCGCTGGATGCGCTGAGGAAAAGAAAACCCGGGATGGAACTGGTAGCCGATTTCCCGGATGAGATTCCGGCTGATTCAGGCAATTTCCCGGAGGAAGGAACCATTGAGGAAAAAGTTGAAAAAGTGCGGAGGGCAGTGGAAAAACTTCCGGAAAAATACCGGTTAGTACTGACTCTGAACCTTTTTGAAGGATATGACCATGATGAGATCGGGCAGATCCTGGGGGTAACCCCATCAACCAGCAGGGCCCAGCTCTCAAGGGGAAAGCAGAAACTGCTGCAACTGATATCTTAATTAATAAACGAACAGACATGAACCCACTGGAAGATTTTATAAAGGAGAACAAAGAAATGTTCATGAACACGGAACCACCGGAAGGGCATTTTGAACGGTTCGAAGCGAAACTGAGGATGGCTCAGCGTCGCAACAAGATTCGTCTCATCAGCCGGATCAGCAGTATTGCAGCCATCGGTATCCTGCTGATTACATCATCCATCTTTATCTACGACCGGTATTTCGACCGGGAACCTATGATCTTAAATCTTGGCGATATAAACCCTGAAATGCAAAAGGTGGAATATTACTACACCAGTCAAATCGATGAATTATCTGTTGGGCTGGACTCCTTGTCTACTGATGCCCAGATAAATGTAAAAAAGATGATGTCGGACGAATTGGCCGAAATGGATTCCATCCACAAAAACCTGCAGAAAAAATTGGGCACCAATCCCGGAGACGACCGGGTGGTGAATGCCATGATAGAATATTACCAATCGAAGCTCGGAATGATGAAGAGCTTTCTGAATATGCTTACCCAGATGAAACAATCAAATAACACTAAAAACAATAAAAATGAAAGCACTCTACTGTAAATCAGCAATTCTCCTGTTAATCCTCACTGCCACCGGATTAAGCCTGACTGCGCAGACCCTCAGGAAAGAAGAATCAAAGGATTTCAATGCCACCGGCTCGACCGAGCTTACCATTGAAAACCAGTTTGGCGACATAAACGTCACGGATTGGGATCAGAATAAAATATCGGTAACCTACATTATTGAAGTGACCAATTCCGATGAAGCAAAAGCAAAAAAAGTGATGGAAAAGATCAAGATTGACATCACGGAAGAAGGCGGCAAGATTAAATTTAAAACAGAATTGGGAGAACAGGGCAATCTCAATCTCCACAATAGCAAAAACGAAAAACAGTCGTTCAAAATAGACTATTTTGTTAAATGCCCGAAAAGCTTGAAGATGAGCCTTGAAAACCAGTTTGGTGATCTGATCCTTGGTTCCCTGACCGGATCCTTCAGCGCAGATCTGCAGTTTGGTTCCCTGAAAGCAGTCAGCCTGACAAGCAGTGATAATAAAATAGATATGCAATTTGGTGAAGTAAACATCGGGTCCGTGAAAAATGCCAAAATCAATATTCAGCATTGCGAACTGCTTAAAATCGGCGATGCCGGCACCCTTGACCTCAATGCCCAATTTACGGAAGTGGAACTTGGGAATGTGGCCAACCTGAAAGCTGATGTTAACAGCTGTAAACTAAGTGTTGAAGGCATCGGTGAATCTTTAAAACTGGATTCCAATATGGGAAGTACCAAAATTGAAAATGTGGCAGCCGGATTTAAGACAGTGGCCATCGAGCAAAATATGGGTGACATCAGCCTCGGAATGGATCCGAAAGCCGGTTATACCCTTACCGCGGATGTAAACATGGGTTCGGTAAAGGTTCCTGAAGGATTCAAGAGGACCAATAAGAAGGACGCTGAGATACCCGGAGTCACCACTGACAAAGTAACGGGAACATTCGGAGATGGCGCTTCCGTCATCAAAATCAAAGCCAGCATGGGTTCGGTAAGACTCAAGTAAACCCGCAGAACAACCAACATATCACCAGGCCGGCTGCCGAGTTTTTATGCTCTCGCAGCCGGTTTTTTTATAACAAAAGGTTGTGCTGTTTGTTATACCTTTATTTCAACAAAGAATAGCATATGATCAGCATATCCACTCCACCGAACCCGGTAAATGAAGAGGTTCGCACATACAAGCCCGGATCCCCCGAGAGGGCTGAGATCATTGAAACGATCCGTCTGCTGAAGAGCAGGGTTACCGAAATACCGATGATCATCGGAGGACAGGAAATCAAGACTGGAAATCTTGAGGAGATACGCGCCCCCCATGATCATCGTACCGTTCTTGCCCGATACCATATGGGAACGGAAAAACATGTGACCCTGGCTATCGAGGCTGCACTCGAAGCCCGCCAGAAATGGTCGGAAACATCCTGGGAACAGAGGGCATCGGTATTTCTAAAGGCCGCCAGCCTGCTTTCCGGACCTTTCCGATACAAAATCAATGCGTCGACCATGCTGGGGCAATCCAAAAACATTCACCAGGCTGAGATTGATGCTGCTGCCGAATCCATCGATTTCCTCAATTTCAATGTCAAGTTTATGGCTGATATTTATGCCATTCAGCCTGAAAACAACAGGTATACCTGGAACCGACTGGAGCAAAGGCCACTCGAAGGATTCATCTATGCTGTGAGTCCTTACAATTTCACCTCTATCGCGATGAACCTTGCAACCGCTCCCATTCTCATGGGGAATGTTGTGGTTTGGAAACCAGCCCAGACACAGATCTATTCGGCAAAGGTCCTGATGGAAGTTTTCAGGGCAGCCGGATTACCGGATGGGGTGCTGAATATGGTTTTTGCACCGGGTAAAGAGGCAGCTGATGTGGCACTGGCCCATCCGGCCCTCGCAGGAATACATTTCACCGGATCAACCGAAGTGTTCCAGTCGCTCTGGACAGCTGTAGGAAACAATATCAGAAATTACCGGACTTTTCCAAGGCTCGTAGGGGAAACCGGGGGTAAGGATTATGTGCTTGCCCACCCCAGCGCCAGGCCGATTGAAATAGCTACGGCCCTGTCGAGGGGCGCTTTTGAATATCAGGGGCAGAAATGCTCTGCCGCATCGCGCGCTTACATCCCGGAATCACTCTGGCCAACCGTGCTCTGCCATTTACTCGATGATCTCCGCCAGTTTAAGATGGGCAGCCCCGAGGATTTCTCCAATTTCATCAATGCCGTCATCGATGAGAAAGCCTACGACAAGCTCACCGGTTATATCATTAATGCAAAAAACGATCCCTCTGTCGAGATCATTGCGGGTGGGAATTTCAGCAAGGAAACCGGTTATTTTATTGAACCCACGGTCATCCTCACGCGTGACCCCGGTTATGTTACCATGCATACCGAACTGTTCGGGCCGGTGCTTACCATCTATGTTTACCCCGACGATAAGTTCAACGAGACTCTGGATTTGGTTGACAACACCTCTCCTTATGCACTCACCGGGGCGATTTTCGCCACCGACCGCTACGCGATCGACCAGGCAAGTAAAAGACTCGTGAATACCGCAGGTAATTTCTATGTCAACGACAAGCCGACCGGAGCTGTTGTAGGACGCCAACCGTTCGGAGGATCCAGGGCATCAGGCACAAATGACAAGGCCGGAAGCATGCTGAACCTGCTACGCTGGGTGTCGCCAAGAACCATTAAGGAATGTTTTCTTCCACCAGTGGATCATACCTATCCTTTCCTGTCAAATCCATAGAATAGGAAAAATTTTGCGGTATATTTGCACAGAACATGAACAAGAAATTCTGGCATACGATTCTGTCCCTTCTGGTTAACAAGTACTTCATCAGTCTTGTTATCTTCCTGGTCCTCATTATATTCTTTGACC
>CAYHCO010000065.1:11018-14467 GCA_964355105.1 uncultured Porphyromonadaceae bacterium | reverse complement strand
ATTATCTGGATGAACGAGTTGCGCCTGACCGATTTTGATGAGGAAGGCGGCTGGGCTGCAAACGCCAGGCTGTCAGCCAACCTTGCCGACCTGGGAAACCTGTCGCTGGCCGGTAACAGAAGCGTGCCGGGATTTGGATCGATCGACAAGAAAGTGGACGAGCGGAGCCGCGAGCAGATCATGCAGTATGATGTGGCTTCCAGTCTGCAGCTGGGCAAGCTGTTCCCGAAAAATGCGGGAATCCAGCTCCCCATGTATATCGCGTTTTCGGAAATCAGCCGTAATCCGCAATATAACCCCATGGATCCTGATATTCCTCTGCAGGCTGCGTTGGATAATGCATCCACCAAGGCGGAGAAGGACAGCATACTTTACATTTCGCAGGATTACAACCGTCGGAAGAGCCTTAACTTCAATAACGTGAGGATTGAGCCGGGAGCTGCTAATGCCATGCGCAAAGATCCGAAAATCTGGAGCCTGTCGAACTGGTCGGCCTCCTACTCGTTTACCGAGGCGTTTTCCCGGAACATCAAGACCGAAGGGAATCTCAACAGGAGTTACAACGGGGGATTGAATTATGTTTTCTCCTCCAATAACCTGAAGCCCTGGGAACCATTCAAAAAAACCGCCAAGCTGAACAAGCCTGTATTTAAGTTGCTGAAGGATGTTAATTTCTATTACCAGCCCTCGATGATCAGCTTCCGCACCAACATGAGCAGGCGCTACAATGAGGTTCAGCTGCGTAACGTGGCTGCTCCCCAGATGAAACTGGACCCGACTTACAATAAAAATTTCAACTGGAACAGGAATTTTGATTTCAAGTGGGATCTCACCCGCAATCTGAAACTTGATTTCTCCAACTCCAACATTGCCAGGATCGATGAACCCGATGGAGCCATAACCAAAGGCCTGCCTGATTACGAGCAGAAGCGCGACAGCATCTGGAACAATATTATCGGATTTGGTAGGCCCACGCAATATCATCATACCCTGAACGGCACCTACATGATCCCGATCAACAAGATCCCGCTCTTCAACTGGCTGACTGCCAACGCGGCCTACCGGGTGGAATACGACTGGGCTGCAGGGCCGATAACCGCCGATACCATTGAGCTTGGCAATACGGTACAGAATGATGCCAGTTTCCAGTTAAACGGGTCAGCCTCGCTGCAATCACTATACAACAAAATCGGCTACCTGAAGAAGATCGACGACAAATACAAGCGCCGCCAGTCAACATCGCAAGCCAAGCCGACCAAGACATCAAAATTCGAGGCGGACAAGATCAGTCTGAAGGCCAAGGTGGGTAAAGTGGTGGTTCACGACCTGATGACCACGGACGTGAAGGTGAAATTTTATGATCAGAACAACCGGGTAGTGGAGGTCGAAACCGAAGTGGTGAACGACCGGCGGATCAAGATTACCTACGACAAGGATATCCCAGGTGGCCGTGTTGAAGTGGAAGGCACCGTGGAAGTTAAGGATACCCCGTTTATCGTGGTTACCGACAATATGCTGCGACTGCTGATGGGAGTCAAAAATCTCTCTTTGAACTATTCAGGTGATAACGGCACCTTCCTGCCAGGATATATGCCGGAGCCAAAAATATTCGGCATGCGAAAAATTAACGGCATTGGCGCTCCCGGAGTTGGATTCCTGTTTGGTATCCAGGATCCCTTGTTTGGCGATTATGCTGCATCTCAGGGCTGGATAACGACCGATTCCACCTTGAATGAGGCTTATACGAACTCTTTAAATGAAGCTTGGCGTTTCAATTCGAGCATCGAGCCGTTTACCGATTTCAGGATCACCATTGATGCTGCCCATTCCAACAGCGAAAACACGGAGCAATTCTATATTTACGGCAACGATGGTAAGTTTGCCGCGAAGAACGTGATGTATCGCGGTAACTTCTCGATGACGGTGATGACACTGGGTTCCGCCTTTGAGAAGATCTCTGCGACCGACGGATATCCATCGGCAGCATTCGAAAAATTCAAGGCCAACAGAATAGTCATTTCCCGCCGTTTGGCCGAGCAGCGCCTTGCACAGCAAGTCCCAGGCAGCCGTCCGTATGATCCGGAAGCTGGCGCGGTTCCAGGTTATGCCAACGGTTACGGGCCAACCGATCTTGAAGTGCTTATTCCGGCTTTCATGGCTGCCTATTCCAACAAGAACCCCGATGCGGTGAGTCTGGATGCCATGCCCGGAGTAACCAGTATGATGCCTAACTGGCGCATTCAGTACAGCGGTCTCGAAAAGCAGCCGTTCATCAAGAAATACCTCAAGCAGTTCAGTATTAATCATACTTACCGGAGTACCTATTCGGTCGGTAATTATACCACCAACCTCTATTACAATCCGGATGAACAGGATGGCCTGAACTATATCCGGGATGCCCAGGATAACTTCCTGCCATCACGCGAAATTGGAAGCATCAGCATATCAGAGTCACTCAGCCCGCTGCTCGGTTTTGATGCTCTGCTGCAGAACAGTCTGCAGGCGAGGGTGGAGTTGAAACGAAACAGGAACCTTACACTGAGTCTGAACAATAACCAGCTCATGGAGAACCGGTCGAACGACCTGGTCATCGGTACCGGTTACCGTTTTGAGCAGGTTCCCATCACGATCAAGTCTGGCGGCAATCAGCGGAAATTCCAGTCGGACCTTGACCTGAGATTTGATCTGTCGATCCGTGAAAATATTGTCATCATGCGTAAGCTGGAAGAGGACGTTAACGTGCCAACTTCCGGTCAGACTACCGTAACAGCAAAATTTACTGCTGGTTACAGGCTGAGCAGCCGTTTTGAGCTGAAGTTCTACTACGATCAGGTCCTTAATAATCCGATCGTGCAAACATCCTATAAAACCACGATTACCAAGATTGGTTTTAACCTGAGATTTACGCTAGCCAATATGTAGGGTTTTTCTTAAATTTGGATCGAAAAAGTGTTCTCAAACTAAAGATAAATAAACCATGAACGTACCTCAGGATTTAAAGTTCACCCAGGATCATGAATGGATCCGTCTAGGAAATGATTTTGCATTTGTCGGGATCACTGATTATGCACAATCCAACCTAGGTGACATCGTATTTCTGGAAATCGAAACGGTCGGCGAAACACTGGCCAAAGGCGAGGCTTTCGGAAATATCGAAGCGGTAAAGGCAGTTGAAGAATTGTACATGCCCGTTTCCGGCGAGGTGGTTGAAGTAAACCCCGCACTCGAAACCAGCCCGGAAGTTATCAATAAGGATCCCTACGGCGAAGGCTGGATGGTGAAACTCAAGCTCACTGGCGATTCCGAACTGGGCGAATTGTTGGATGCCGCAGCTTACATGAAGCTCATTTCATAGGGCAAAAGGCAGAGGGCAAAAGGCAGAAATTAGGAAAAAGAATTAGGTCATAAGAAAAAAGGCCGGTAGGGTAACCCACCGGCCTTTTTCTTGT
>CAYHCO010000065.1:0-10918 GCA_964355105.1 uncultured Porphyromonadaceae bacterium | reverse complement strand
CCCCGGGTTAAAACCCGAGGCTATTAATAAGCTCCTTATTCCTTTCTTCCTATCCCTTTGGCCTAATTTCTGCCTTATGCCCCCGGATCAGGTCCGGGGCAGGTCCTCTGCCTTCTGCCTTAAGAAAACGCTACAGCGTTTTCTTAACCTCCCTGCTGGTATAGGCTTCAATCATGTCGCCGGCCTGGATATCATTGTATTTCTCAATGTTCAAACCGCATTCCAATCCGGAAACCACCTCTTTGGCGTCGTCCTTGAATCGTTTCAACGAGCCCAGGAGGCCATCGTACACCACGATACCGTCGCGTACTATGCGCACCTTGGAAGTCCGGTAAATCTTACCGTCGCGGACGATACATCCGGCAATGGTTCCAACCTTCGTGATTTTGAAGGCTTCGAGAACTTCAAGCGTACCGGTGATCTCTTCCTTGATTTCAGGACTGAGCATGCCTTCCATAGCGGCGCGGAGTTCGTTGATCGCATCGTAGATGATCGAGTACAGTCGGATCTCAATGCCCTCTTTCTCGGCCAGTTTACGCGCGTTCAGCGAAGGACGGACCTGGAATCCGATGACGATGGCATTGGAGGCCGTGGCCAGCAAAATATCGCCTTCAGAAATCTGTCCGACAGCCTTATGGATGATGTTAACCTGAATTTCCTCGGTCGACAGTTTGATCAGGGAGTCGGACAACGCCTCGATGGAGCCGTCGACATCACCCTTCACAATAATATTGAGTTCCTGGAAGTTGCCGATGGCAATACGTCTTCCGATTTCATCGAGTGTAATATGCTTGCGTGTACGCAACTCCTGCTCGCGCTGGAGCTGCTCCCGCTTGATGGCTATCTCGCGTGCTTCGCGTTCAGTCTCAAGAACATGGAACTTGTCACCAGCCTGCGGGGCTCCGTTCAGACCCAGGATCAATACCGGTTCTGAGGGTCCTGCCACGCTGATATTCCCGCCTCGCTCGTTGAACATGGCTTTTACCTTGCCGAAATAACTTCCGGCCAGAACGATATCACCGATCTTCAGTGTACCACCTTGTACCAGTATGGTTGTCACGAATCCGCGACCTTTATCGAGGGAGGATTCTATAACCGTACCCACAGCGTTCTTCTCCGGATTAGCCTTAAGTTCAAGCATCTCCGATTCAAGCAATACTTTTTCCAGCAGCTCGGTTACGCCCTGGCCTTTTTTCGCCGATATCTCCTGCGACTGCCATTTGCCACCCCAGTCTTCGACGAGGTAGTTCATTCCGGCAAGCTGTTCCTTAATTTTCTCGGGATTCGCTCCTTCACGGTCAATCTTGTTGATCGCGAAAACCATGGGAACACCTGCGGCTGCAGCGTGGTTGATAGCTTCAATGGTTTGCGGCATCACTGCGTCATCGGCAGCGATGACAATAATCGCCATGTCGGCACCCTGAGCACCGCGGGCACGCATTGCGGTAAACGCTTCGTGACCCGGCGTATCGAGGAATGTAATGGTTTTCCCATTGTCGAGGACAACCTTGTACGCACCAATATGCTGTGTGATACCCCCGGCTTCACCGGCGATAATATTCGTTTTCCTTATATAGTCGAGCAAAGAGGTCTTACCATGGTCGACGTGACCCATGACGGTGACCACCGGCGGACGTGGCTGGAGGTCCTCCTCATTGTCGGATTCCTGCTCAATGGCTTCCTGTACTTCCACGCTGATGAATTCCACTTCGAAGCCGAACTCGTCGGCAACAACGGAGATGGTCTCAGCATCAAGCCTCTGGTTGATAGAAACAAAGAGCCCGAGACTCATGCAGGTGGAGATAACCTCATTCACCTGAACATTCATGAGGCTGGCAAGCTCGTTGGCGGTCACGAACTCGGTAACCTTGATAATGTGGCTTTCCAGTTCGGCACGGTCTGCATCATCCAGCATGGACTGGCGGTTAAGCTCGCGTTTCGACTTCCGGTATTTTGATCCTTTGGATTTGCCTTTTGGAGTAATCTTCGAAAGGGTGTCCTTGATCTGTCGCTGTACATCCTCTTCCGAGATCTCGACTTTGCCAATTTTCTTCTTGACCTTGGTCGGCTTCTTGATCACCTTGGTCAGTTCGCGATCGGTTGTCGGGCCGGACACGGTAACGCGGTCCTTGCGGATACGCTTTCTTTTTTTCTTTTTCAGCGGATCATCGGAAAGGTCGATATCCTGCTTTTCCTTGCCACGGTCACCATCGAGGTTGATCTTGCCGACGATGGTCGGTCCGTTGGCTTTCTTAACAACAATGCGGTGAATCGGCGCCTCGGAGCGATCTTTTTTCGTGACCTCAACTGGCGGGGTTGTCCGCGGTTCCGGTCGGGCTGCAGGCTCCTGGCTCAGGTTATCCTCCCGGGTTTCCCTTGCCGGTTTGACTTGCGGCTTTTCCTTGGTGAACTTCTTGGAAGGCCGTGTTTTCTGATTCAGTGAATCAATATCAATTCTGCCCACCACCTTGAAATCAACCAATAAATCCTTGGCCAGGGTGGTGTGTGTGATAACTTCTTCTTCTACAACCCTCGACGGGGCTACAGTTTCCGGAACCACTACCTCGGGTGTGCTTGCAATTACTGCAGCGACCGGGGGTGCGGCTGGAGCTGCGGGAACTTCAGGTACCGCTTCCGTTTTTTCTACTGTTTCGGTTTCCTCCGCAGCTGGCTTGTGTTTCGGTTTGTGCTCGACCACCGGTTCTGCCACCGGAATGACCGGTTCGGCAGGTTTAGCTTCAGCCTTTACTTCAGGCTGGGCTACAGGTGATGCCACCGGCTCTTCGGTTTTGGGTTTTGCTTTCGGCTTGGGTTTTTCGAGATCCACCTTGCCGATAATTTTGGGCCCAACGGGCTTCTCTATCGGAACGGAGACAATCTCATGATCTTCCTTCTTCTCACGCTTTTCACGCCTGGAATCTTCATGATCGAGGTCAAAGGCCGACGAGCCACGGCTGTCCTGAATCAGAAGCATGGCTTCCTGCTCAACCTCTTCTTCGACCGGCGGGGCTGGAGAATCTTCAATGGAAATGGTGGTTCGGGATTCGTACTTGTGCTCCTCCTTGAATTGCACCGCTTCACGTTTGGCTGCCAGGTCACTCTGATATTCCTTCATGACCAGAACCAGAGCCTCTGGCGGAATCTTGGCGTTGGGGTTGTTCTCTATCGGGAATCCCTTTTTGTGAAGGAAATCCACGATGGTCTGAATCCCAACGTTACATTCTTTCGCAACCCTGCTTAATCGTTTTACCTCTGACATATATTTTATTCAAATTCTGAACGGAGGATCTTCATGACCTCCTTAACCGTTTCTTCTTCCAAATCGGTACGTTTAACCAGTTCCTGTACCGATAAATCAAGCACGCTGCGGGCAGTGTCGCAACCGACCGCCTTGAGCTCGTCAAGAATCCAGCTTTCAATTTCATCCGCAAATTCATCGAGGTCGATATCTTCCTCAGCACCTGCAACATCACGGAAAACATCAATCTCATAATCGGTAAGCATGCTGGCCAGCTTGATGTTCAAACCGCCCTTGCCGATGGCCAGTGAAACCTCTTCAGGCTTCAGAAAGACTTCAGCACGGCGGTCTTCTTCGTTCAGCTTGATCGAACTGATCTTCGCCGGACTCAGGGAGCGCTGGATAAACAACTGGATATTAGCTGTATAATTGATTACATCGATGTTTTCATTTCGCAGTTCCCTCACAATGCCGTGGATCCTCGATCCTTTCATTCCCACGCATGCACCTACCGGGTCGATCCGTTCGTCATAGGATTCCACCGCCACCTTGGCACGCTCGCCGGGAATTCTCACAATCTTCTTGATCGTGATCAGCCCGTCGAAAATCTCAGGCACTTCCAGCTCAAACAACCGCTGCAGGAATATTGGCGTAGTCCTCGAAAGGATAATGACAGGGCTGTTGTTGCGCATGTCAACCTTAACCACAACGGCACGCAGCGAATCTCCCTTGCGGAAGAAATCAGAGGGGATCTGTTCGGATTTGGGAAGGATGAGCTCATTTCCCTCGTCGTCCAGAATCAGGATTTCGCGGTTCCATACCTGGTATACTTCACCAGTGATGATATCTCCGATCTTATCCTTGTATTTACTGTAAACATGGTCTTTTTCCAGTTCAAGAATGCGTGATGTCAGGTTCTGGCGCAAAGAAAGAATGGCGCGGCGTCCGAAATCCTCCAGTTTTACCTCGTCGGTAACATCTTCACCCACCTCGTAATCTTCATCAATCTTTTTTGCGTCGGTGATCGATATCTGCAAGTTGGTATCCGTAATCTCATCATCTGCAACCACAACACGGTTTCTCCAGATTTCGAAGTCGCCCTTATCCACGTTAATGATGACATCGAAATTCTCATCTGTTCCGAACCGCTTGATCAAAATACTGCGGAAAACATCCTCGAGAACGCTCATCATTGTCGTCCGGTCGATGCTCTTAAGTTCCCTGAATTCCGAGAACGTATCAATGAGATTTATACTTTCCATGGCCTTACAATTTACACCTGTTTAAAATCTATTACAACACGCGCCGTCTTAATGCGGCTAGTTTCAACAACGATTGGTTCTTCCGGTGCCGGTTTTCTTTTGGTGCCGGTCAAGCGGATCAGGAGCTCTGCTCCCTTACCGCCTTCGGCAGGCCTGGCTTCCAGCAATGTGCCTTTTACCAGCTCCCCGTCTTCCAGAACGATATCCAGCTTCTGACCGATCTCTTTAACATACTGGGGGAACACGCGTATCGGCTGACCCAGCCCTGGTGAGGATACCTGCAACTCAAAATCCTCTTTCTCCCGGTCAAGATTCTCCTCAATCGCCCGGTGCAATCCGGCACAATCGTCGAGGCTCACCCCGTTGTTGTGATCAATGAAAACCTGAATCAGGTTACTACGGCTCACCACAATGTCCACGAGGAACACTCCGGTGTCCTTAAGTGCTTCATTAGCAATCGATTCTATTTGTTTTCGCTCTATCAAAACTCCAAAATTAAAAAATAGGGGACCCGTGTCCCCTATACCAGAAATCCCACAATCGAGCGCAAAAATAGATAATTAAATCCAAAACTCCAATTCCCTGCTGCTAAACGTGTTCATTATCAGGAAAATTTTGATCTTTGTGATGCAAATCCGAAATAGCTGATGGACAAAGAATTCCGCACAGTATCCAACAAGATCAAGATTATTAACGACCCGCTGTACGGATTTATTAATTTCCCGTCGCCCGCGATTTATGACCTGATCGATCATCCCTGGTTTCAGCGCCTCCGGAGGATCAGGCAGCTCGGACTGACATTTTACGTTTACCCCGCCGCCAACCATACACGCTTTCAGCATGCCCTCGGTGCCGCTCACCTCATGAATTCAGCCCTCGAAGTGATATCCCGGAAGGGTTATACGGTGACTGACGAGGAAAGGGACGCCGCCGTCTCCGCCATCCTGCTGCATGATATCGGTCACGGACCGTTTTCCCATGCCCTCGAACACAGTATCGTGGAGTCGGTTACCCATGAGCAGCTTTCCGGATTGTTCATGCAGCAGCTGAACCATATAACCGGGGGATCACTCGACCTGTCAATAGAAATTTTCGACGATAAATATTCCAGATCCTTCCTGCACCAGCTGGTGTCCAGCCAACTCGATATGGACAGGCTCGATTATCTCAACCGCGACAGCTTCTTTACGGGTGTCACCGAAGGCGCAGTGGGAGCCGAAAGGATTATCAAGATGCTGAGAGTCGTTGATGATCAGCTGGTTGTTGAGAAAAAGGGCATCTATTCCATCGAGAAATTTCTGATATCCCGTCGCCTGATGTACTGGCAGGTATATCTGCATAAAACAGTCATCGCCGCAGAACAGCTCCTGGTGAAGGCCCTGCGCAGAGCCCGGGAACTGGCCTATGACGGCACCCCGGTTTTCGCCACGCCGGCCCTTCATTCCTTCCTTTACCCCGGGCCGCTCAGCGACAGGCCGATGGAGGATCCGGACTGGCTGGTGAGCGAATTCTCGAAACTGGATGACAACGACATTTTCGCTTCGATAAAAGTGTGGGTCGATCATCCCGACCGCGTACTGTCGCAACTTTCCGACGGACTGCTGAACCGAAACCTGCCAGCCATACGAATACGGAAAACCCCGTGGGACGAAAACGACATCGGAGACCTCAGGAAAATTGCAGTAAAAGAGCACGGATTTTCCGCGCACGAGGCTGAATACCTGGTCTTTTCAGATATAATAACCAATAATACCTATGCTGAGAACGATGACCAGATCCTGTTTTACGGGAACAGCGGTCAGCTCGTTCCCCTGCCTGAAGCCAGCGATATCATCAACGTGCCGCTGCTGAGCCGGGCCGATAACAAGTATTTCCTTTGCTATCCGAAGTGGTTGTTCAAGCCTGAACATACTAATCCGGAGAATTGAATCGTTTTACTTGATTATTTTAAACCTATGGAATTTACAGCAAAACAAATAGCAGGCTTTCTGGGCGGAAAGGTTGAGGGAGATCCTGACGCCCTGGTGACTGACGTATCGAAAATCGAGGACGGCCGGCCCGGAACTCTCAGTTTCCTCTCAAACATGAAGTACCTGCAGCACATCTACGACACAAAATCGTCGGTGGTGCTGGTCAGCAATGATTTCAAGGCGGCTCAAAAAGTTCCCTGCACCCTGATAAAAGTCGAGGATCCCTACCGTTCACTGGCCAAACTGATGGTTATGATCGAAAAAAGGCCCAACCGCTCAGGTATCGAACCCATGGCTTTCGTTCATGATGAGGCAACCCTCGGCCACGACGTGTATGTTGGCGCATTCACCTATATCAGCAAGGGCGCGAGAATAGGGAATAACGTAAAAATATTTCCACAGGTTTATATCAGTGAGGACGTCGTCATCGGCGACGACACCTGGATCTATGCGGGTGCCCGCATTCACAACAATTCAGTAATCGGTTCGCATTGCCTAATACACAGCGGGGTGGTGATCGGCGGCGATGGATTTGGATTTGCACCCGTCACCGGAAGCGATTTTACCAAGGTGCCCCAGATCGGCAACGTGGTTATCGAGGATTACGTTGAAATCGGCACCAATACTACGATCGACCGGGCAACCATCGGATCAACGATCATCCGCAAGGGAGTAAAACTGGATAACCTCATTCAGATTGCCCATAATGTTGAAATTGGCGAGAACACCGTAATAGCTGCCCAAACAGGCGTATCCGGATCCACCCGGATCGGAAAAAATTGCATGATCGGCGGCCAGGTTGGAATCATCGGACACATAAATATTGCCGACGGAACAAAAATCGCGGCACAAAGCGGTGTGGGCCAGTCTGTCCGCACCGAAGGCACTGCCATACAAGGCAGCCCGGCCTACGATATCATCCCTTATCAGCGTTCCTACGTGTATTTCAAGAAGTTGCCCGATCTGGTGGAACGTATCAGGCAGCTTGAGCAATCTGGACACCTAAAGAGTAAAGAATAGGTCTTTTTGTTTGTATATACATTCAAAGTCCTATTTTTACAACCCACAAAAAGGGTTTAATTATGACGGTTAAACAGAAAACCATAGCCAAAAGCGTCTCGCTGACAGGTACCGGGTTGCATACCGGGGCTCATATTGACGCCACTTTTTACCCCGCGGCAGAGAATACCGGCGTGGTTTTTCAGAGGATCGACCTTCCGGGAAAACCGTTTATTAAAGCGTCAGCTGACCTTGTGGTGGATACCTCCCGAAATACCGTGCTGGAGGAAAAGGGCGCACGCATCGGCATGATCGAACACGCTTTGTCTGCCCTCTGCGGGCTGGAAATCGACAATGTGCTCATTACTGTGGATGGACCTGAATTGCCCATTCTGGATGGAAGTTCACGGAATTACGTTGCCGCGCTGTTATCGGCAGGAATTGTCAACCTTGATGAGGACCGGGAGATTTTCGAGATCAAGGATCCGATAGTATATATTGATGAGGCACGCGGTATTGAGATCATGGCTCTTCCGGCCGACGATTTCAGTATCAGTGTAATGATCGATTATAATTCCGAAGTGCTGGGCAACCAGTTTGCCAGTCTGGGAAGCCTTTCCGATTACCAGGCAGAGATTGCCCCTTCGCGCACTTTCGTCTTTTTCAAGGAACTGGAAGTTTTGTGGAAAAACAACCTCATCAAAGGTGGAAGTCTCGATAATGCTATGGTGGTCCTGGAACGCGAAGTTCCCCAGTCGGAGCTCGACCGGGTAGCCGACATGCTGGGCAAGCCGCGTATCGAGATACAAACGCAGGGGATCATTTGTACCGGCAAGCTTGAATTCAGCAATGAGCCGGCAAGGCATAAGCTCCTCGACCTGATGGGCGACCTGAAACTGATCGGTATGCCTCTGAAGGGCAAGATAATAGCCACCCGTCCAGGCCATTTTTCGAACGTGGAATTCGCTAAGATGGTTAAGCTGGCCATAAAAAAAGAAAAAGCCAGGAATATTGTCCCAAGCTACGACCCGAATGCAGTTCCCAAATACGATATCAACCAGATCAAGGACCTGCTGCCCCACCGGCCGCCTTTCCTGCTGGTCGACCGTATCATTGAAGTTACCGACCTGATGATCCTCGGACTGAAAAATGTTTCGATGAACGAGCCTTTCTTTGTCGGACATTTTCCGGAAGAGCCGGTCATGCCAGGTGTCCTCATCGTTGAGGCACTCGCGCAGTGCGGGGGTATTATGATTATGCAGACTTTTGAAAATCCTAAAGAATATAGTTCTTATTTTCTGAAAATCGAGAATTTCCGGTTTAAAAGAAAAGTGGTGCCGGGCGATACCCTGCTGCTCAAATGCGAACTGCTTGAGCCCGTTCGTCGGGGAATCGTGAGGATGAGGGCCCAGGCCTTTGTGGGCAGCACTGTGGCTGCTGACGGTGAAATGATGGCATCTCTGGTCAGGAATAAGGAAGTAAATAACAACAAGTAATTAATGATTCACCCCCTAGCATCTGTACATCCTGAGGCCCGCATCGCTCCAAGCGTTGTGATAGAGCCGTTTACGGTCATCAGCAGGGATGTGGAAATCGGCGAAAATACCTGGATCGGACCGCACGTAACGATTTTCGACGGCGCCCGGATCGGTAATAATTGCCAGGTATTCCCAGGAGCAGTCATTGCAGCCATTCCTCAGGATATGAAATACGATGGGGAGGAAACCTTTGTCGTCATTGGCGATAATACCATTATCCGTGAGTGCGTGACCATCAACAAGGGTACCAAGGCATTTGGAAAAACCATTGTCGGAAATGATTGCCTGGTAATGGCTTACGCGCATATTGCACACGACTGCCGGATCGGAAACAACGTAATCCTGGTTAATTATGTCGGCCTCGCCGGTGAGATAGAGATCGGTGATTTCGCAATTATAGGCGGCCAGGCTGGTGTTCACCAGTTTGTTCGCATCGGCGCCCATTGCATGATACAGGGTGGTTCAAAAGTGGGAAAGGACGTACCCCCGTTTGTGACTGCCGGCCGCGATCCACTCCGTTTTGAAGGCCTGAACCTGGTGGGTTTGCGCCGAAGGGGATTTTCGGATGATCTTATTGAGCATCTCCACGAGATCTACCGTTACGTTTATCAGAAGGGCTACAATACAAGTCAGGCACTCGAACGTATCGAGCGCGATCTCGACGGTAACGGTGAACGTGACCTGATCGTAAAATTCATCCGTGAATCGAAGCGGGGAATTATCAAGGGCCCTCTGGAAGACCTATAGCTTTCCCCATTTCTGCCCGGCATTCCATCCCCGGGCCTCCATGATAATCGTACTCTTATCTTTCAGCTCAATCAGACAGCCTTCCGATTTATCCTTTATCATTCCGATAACGGTAATACCCTCAAGTGTTTGCACTGCTGCCGCATCTTCCGGGGAAACGGTAAAAAGGATTTCGTAATCTTCCCCTCCCGATAATGCCGCTACCATTGGGCTGATACGCATTTTTTCAGCCAGCCTGGCGGTCTCGGGATGAATGGGTATGCGGTCGGCAAAAACCCTCGAGCCGGTTCCCGATTCTTCACAGATATGTGTCAGGTCTGATGATAATCCATCGGAAATATCGATCATGGCGGTCGGTGTGATTTTCCTCGAAAGTAACAGCCTTCCCAGATTCTTGCAGGCTTCCGGCTTGAGCTGGCGTTCAAGTATATATTCAAATCCTTCGAGCTGAGGTTTGTAGGTGGGGTCCTTCCTGAATTTGTCGTTTTCCTCTTCAAGCAGCAGAAGGCCGGCGAAAGCCCCACCCAGGTCGCCCGTCACACAAATCATGTCGCCCGGTTTGGCCCCGCTGCGGTAAACCACCTGTTTGGCCTGTGCGGTGCCCAATGCGGTTACGGAAATGGTGAGCCCGTGATTGCTGGCACTGGTGTCGCCGCCGATCAGGTCCACCTCATATTGATTGCATGCAAGCTTAATACCCTTGTACAGTTCCTCTATCGCGCTCAGTGATAGTTTGGAAGATACGCCTATGCTGACGGTTACCTGAAGCGGTGTCCCGTTCATGGCGTAAATATCGGACACGTTTACCACGATCGACTTGTACCCGAGATGTTTCATCGGGACATAGGTGAGATCGAAATGTATGCCTTCCAGCAACAGATCGGTGGTAACCAGCGTGAGAAATCCCTTGTGGTCGATCACGGCGGCATCGTCACCGACACCCTTGCGGGAGCTGGTATGTCGCAGCACGAGATCGTTGGTCAGTTTGCGGATCAGGCCGAATTCGCCAAGATCGGACAGTGTTCTGGTTTTGTGGTCAGTCATGTATTCATGGGTGATATGTAGTTCAAAAATAGCACATCCCTCCAGATATTTGTAGGGTATTTGTTTAACTTTGCTTTCTATTTAGAAATATTCTAAATAACTTTGCAGCCTTAGTTATTT
>CAYHCO010000064.1:0-16547 GCA_964355105.1 uncultured Porphyromonadaceae bacterium | reverse complement strand
CTCACTGCTGCCTCCCGTAGGAGTCTGGTCCGTGTCTCAGTACCAGTGTGGGGGATCATCCTTTAAGACCCCCTAGACATCGTAGCCTTGGTGAGCCGTTACCTCACCAACTAGCTAATGTCACGCATGCCCATCTATAACCGCCGGAGCTTTAGGACAGAAACCATGCGGTTCCTGAACGTTATGGAGCATTAATCCCCGTTTCCGAGGGCTATTCTCCAGTTATAGGTAGGTTGCATACGCGTTACTCACCCGTGCGCCGGTCGCCACCAAGTATTGCTACTCGTGCTGCCCCTCGACTTGCATGTGTTAAGCCTACCGCTAGCGTTCATCCTGAGCCAGGATCAAACTCTTCGTTGTAATTGTAAAATCATTGCTCAAGATTCATCATTATCGATTCAGTAAAAACAGAATTGACTTCTTCTTTACCTGACCTTTGTTACTCTTCAATCTTTTCAAAGAACTTGCTTTTTCTAAAAGCGGTGCAAAGATACGGGAAAAATTCCAACTTCCAAATTTTCTTTCAACTTTTTTTTCCACAATTCCCGACCGTTTAAAGAACACATCCATCAAAAATGGAATGCAAATATACGCCTATACTCCGATTACACAAATACTATCCTAAAGTTTTTTCTCTATTTCTTCTAAAAAGCTGTTTGTCAGCCTAATATTTTTCAACCCATTTGAGGAATTGCCCGGTATACGCATATTTTATACCAAAATCTACTATCTTCGTACCAACAGATGCAACCATTATAGCAAACAGAAACACCTTTCTCCCGTGCCCGATACCCTAATCATCATCCCAACTTATCAGGAAGCCGAGAATATTCGAAACTTACTGACTATAATATATAGTCTGTCCAAGGAATTTCATGTCCTGATAATCGATGATAATTCACCCGACCAGACCGCCTCAATCATTAAATCGATGCGAATGGAATACCCGGGAAAACTGTTTCTCCTCGAACGTCCCGGAAAACTCGGTCTCGGAACAGCCTATATCACCGGATTCAAATGGGCACTCGAACATGATTATGATTACGTATTCGAAATGGATGCCGACTTCTCTCACAATCCAAATGACCTGATCCCGATTTACGAGACGTGCAAAAACAACCACGCCGACATGGCAATCGGCAGCCGGTATAAAAAAGGCGTCGCCATTGTGAACTGGCCAATGGGTCGGCTCCTGCTCTCTTATTATGCCTCACATTATGTCAGGTTCGTTACCCGGATGGACATCCGCGACTCAACCGCAGGCTTTGTATGCCTGTCAAAACGATTACTCAGCACCCTTAACCTCGACCGGATCCGCATGAAAGGTTACGGATTTCAGATTGAGATAAAATTCAAAGCCTGGAAACTGGGTTTCAAAATTATTGAGGTGCCCATCATATTCATAAACCGCGAACTGGGCTCATCAAAAATGAGCGGCGGTATCATGAGCGAAGCCCTGATGGGGGTCATACACATGAAGCTCAGTAGTTTCCGCGCCAGATACATTAAACACATCAGCAATTAGAATGAGTGATTACCTGATAACCAATGCACTGATTATAAATGAAGGCGTTCGGACACCCGGTCACGTAGCCATTCACGATCAGATCATTACCAAAATCTATCCTGCTTCCGCTTATCCGGCAACCGGTAAAGACACTGTCATTATCGACGGAAAAGGCAAATGGCTGATTCCCGGCGTTATTGATGACCAGGTCCATTTCCGCGATCCGGGTCTTACGCACAAAGGGGATATCTATACCGAATCGAAAGCGGCAGTGGCCGGTGGGGTAACCTCCTTCATGGATATGCCCAATACTCTTCCCCAGACTACCACCCGGGAGCTTCTGAAAGAAAAAATCGCGTTGGCATCGGGGAAAAGCCTTGCCAATTTTGGCTTCTTCATCGGGGCAACCAACAAGAACCTCGCCGAACTTCATGCCGTGGACATCCAGCAGGTATGCGGAATCAAAGTATTCCTTGGAGCCTCAACGGGGAACATGCTCGTCGACGACCCCATGGCTCTGGAGGGAATATTCCGGATCCGCAAGCTTCCGGTTGCCGTTCATGCGGAGGACGAAGGTGTCATCAAGCAAAATCTCGAAGCCTACCGGAAACAGTTTGGCGACGATATCCCAATGGAATACCATCCGCTGATACGATCAACCGAAGCCTGTTACAAATCAAGCTCATTTGCCGTTGACCTTGCCCGCAGGCACCGCACTCACCTGCACCTGATCCACATCTCAACTGCCAAGGAGATTTCATTGCTCGAGGAACCCGGTCCGGTCAAGGATAAACTGATCACTTCCGAAGTATGTGTTCACCACCTGTGGTTCGACGACCAGGACTATGCCGACAAGGGAACCCTCATCAAGTGGAACCCGTCGATCAAAACGGAAGAAGACCGTGAAGCACTCATCCAGGCACTGATCGACGACCGTATCGACATCATTGCCACCGATCATGCACCACATACGCTGGAAGAGAAAGATAATATATATACAAAGGCCCCGTCAGGAGCCCCGATGGTTCAGCACTCCCTTCCTGTGATGCTGGAATTTCATCACAAGAACCTGCTGCCCGTGGAAAGAATCGTGGATAAAATGTGCCACCTTCCTGCCGAGATCTTCCGTCTGCACAACCGCGGATATATACGTGAAGGCTACTATGCCGATCTGGTCCTGGTTGATCCTGAGGATCCCTGGACGGTTAACTCACATAATATATTATATAAGTGCGGTTGGTCGCCCCTCGAGGACACCTCCCTGCGATCGAGAATCACCCACACCTTTGTGAACGGAAACCTGGTTTACGATAACGGGATATTCGACGAGTCGGTCAAGGGCCAGTCGCTCGAATTTGACCGCTGAGCTATCTTTCCTCAGGCCAGCACAAACCGCGCTGTTTTCCGGCTGAGCTGCTGAATCATAATTCTGCGCCCCACAGTCATCCTTTCTATCGCCTCCGGCGTATACCTTCGGATGGTAACCAATTCCAAATCGCTGTTGTACAGGATTCTGAACCTTGGCAGCATCGCCTGAATCATGCTGTTCACCCGGTCCATGTCGGCGGTGACGCAGATAGAGAAACTCACGGCACCATGCTGCATCAGGTTAACCTTGATCCGGTATTTCGCCAGCTGGGCAAATATCTCGGAGATCATATCCTCGACGATGAAAGAGAAATCACGCGGCTGAAAGGAAATCAGCAACTGATTCTTCTTGGTTATGAACACAGAACCTGTTGGCGGAATGGTTTTCAGGTCGTATATGCGCGTACCAGATCCCTCAGGATGCCAAAAATCCCTGACCCACAGTGGGATAGACTTATTCTGCAGAGGTTTGATGGTTTTTGGATGTATGACTTTTGCCCCGAAATAGGCCAGCTCGATGGCTTCGAGGTAATTCATCTCATCAATCTTGACCGTATCGGCAAACTCTTCCGGATCCGCATTCAGGATACCCGGAACATCTTTCCATATCCAGGTTTCATTAGCATCCAGACAATACGCAAAGATGGCTGCGGTATAATCCGATCCCTCACGGCCCAGCGTTATACTGTCGCCCCCGGCTGTCGACCCGATGAACCCCTGGGTCAGAATCAGAAAGCTCTCGTTGCTCTCTAAAGCGTCCTCCTCCGCATTTTCCCTTTCCAGCCGAATGAGATCGCGTGTTTCCTCCCAGTTGATACCGGCATCGCGGTGAACGGCATCGGTTTTGACAACCGTGCGGGCATCCAGGTAACGGTGCTCCAGCTCGTTTTCCTCGAAATAAGTCCTCAGAAGGGCCGTTGAGAGCAGTTCCCCGTAACACACGACCTGATCGTAAGCCCGGTCGAAATTTTTACCCGGATCTTCCTCCAGCCTGCATTGTATCTCGGAAAACATGGGCTTCATATATTTCTGCCACGACTCATCCGGATCCGACAGCAGCCGGCAGGCCATATCAAAATGATATCCCCTGATGAGCTGCATGCCATCTTCGGTATTCTCATGGTTAAACCACGACCTGGCCACGCCTTCAAAGGCATTGGTCATCTTGTTCAATGCCGAAACGACTACCACGGCGGGCATTGGGCTTGTTTGGAGGATGCTGAGCATCTGCCTGACTGCTTCAGGTGTTTTCAGGATCCCGCCACCAAATTTGTGTACAATCATAGAGTTGAAAAATGATTGTAAAGTTGCAACTTTATAAAAAGTTGACAACCCCAATCGAAACTTTATAAAAAACCTGCCATGAAAAGGTATTCGATCACCACGCTGAATGAATTTATTATACAGCGGCAAACTGATTTCCCCTATGCCAAGGGTGAGCTTTCAAGACTCCTGAGCCATTTCGGGATAGCCGCAAAAATCGTGAACAAGAAAATCAACAAGGCCGGGCTGGTGGACATACTGGGAGGGGCCGGAAATACTAATGTACAGGGAGAAGATCAAAAAAAGCTCGATGTTTTTGCCGATGAAACCTTTATTGCGGCGATCCAGGCAAGCGGTGAGGTGTGCGGCATCGTTACCGAGGAGAATCAGGAGATCATCACTTTTGAGGACAACCTGTCGAGAGACGGAAAATACATTTTCCTGATGGATCCGCTGGATGGCTCCTCAAATATCGATGTTAATGTTTCGATCGGCACCATATTCTCCATTTACAGGAGGCTGTCGCCGCGCGGACATTCGGCAAGGGCAGAGGATTTCCTGCAACAGGGGACACAGATGGTTGCCGCCGGATATATAATATACGGTTCATCGACAATGCTCGTTTACACTACCGGCAAAGGAGTCAACGGATTTACGCTTGATCCCTCGATCGGAGAATTCTGCCTGTCGCATCCGGATATCAGGACACCGGAATTCGGATCAATCTATTCAGTGAATGAGGGTTACTACATTAAATTTCCCGATGGGGTTAAAAAATACATCAAGTATTGCCAGGAGATGGATCCCGAGACCCGGAGGCCTTATACATCAAGGTATATCGGTTCATTGGTGGCGGATTTTCACCGCAACCTCCTCAAGGGGGGTATATTCATTTACCCGTCGACAGCAACGGCCCCGCTGGGAAAACTGAGATTGGCCTATGAATGCAACCCGATAGCCTTTATTGCTGAGCAGGCTGGCGGCAAGGCTTCCGATGGTCACAGCCGCATTCTGGACCTGAAGTTGGATTCACTGCATCAGAGAAGTCCTTTTTATGTCGGCAGCCGCAGCATGGTTGAGAGGCTTGAGGATTTCATAGGGGAAGAGTGATGTTTTAGGTTTTTTGAAGTTTTGACGGTCAATAAAACTCTTGATATGTACTCACATAACAAATTTTCACTGATCTGTGCGGTGTTCTTTGTGTGTGCTTGCCCCCACCCGGGCTTTGCCCAGGAGGCACCGCCAAAATTGTCGATACTGGAGGCAGTTAGCCTGGCGATGGACAAAAATCCGGCGCTGAACCAGCAGAAACTGCAGCTTGAGGCCAAAAGTCTGGAGTGGAAAACAGCCCTGGGCCTGGGCACACCAGAACTGGGATTTGCCCGGGAAGGCATTTCGGCTATTGATCCTTTACCCTTTATGGAACAGCGGTTTAGCATGCAGCAGGAAATCGATTTTCCGCTGGTCACCTACTACCGGCTGAAAAAAATAGCTTTTGAAAAGGAGGCACTGGTAAAATCATTCGAAGCTCTTAAAAAAGAGATAGCTGCAGGGGTGAAAAGCCGGTATGAAAAAGTACTCTATGCCAGGAGTGTCGGAGAATTGCGTAAAACCGGCTATGAATTGTCCAGGGAAATGCTGGACGCTGTTGTGGCACGCATCGACAGTGGTAATTTTACAAAAAGCGACCAGCTGACGGCTGAGATCGGCATGCTCAACGCAGAGAATGGTAAATATGAGGCGGAACGCGACTTCCATATTGCCCGGTATGAACTTTTCAACTTCATCGGATTCGACCCTGACGATCAGGGGTACGACATTCAGTTTTCAGACAGTCTGTGTACCCATGGCGAACTTATTGCCCAGGAGATTGCCCTCTACCAGCTCATGAAACAGCCGGCTTACCAGTCGGCCAGCCTTTTAACCGATGCCGCCGGGTACGCATTAAAGGAAGCGAAGAGTTCATTTCTTCCTGCGATCAGGGTGGGCTACCTGGTTCAGGATTTCGGTACCGGCTTCCATTTCAACGGATTCGAGGCCGGACTGCGGATCCCGATATGGGGCATGTTCGAACAGAGCGGTACGACCGGGATGGCGAGGCTTGGCCTTAAGGAGAGCGATTGGCACCGCCGGTCGGTGGAGCTGGCCATCAAGGAGAAAATCGAGGTAGCCTGGCACAGCTACTATAACAGTCAGGTTACGATAGACCTGTTCACCAACAAGCTTAAAGAGAAGTCGCAGATACTGCTCGATCTGTCGGCCGGTGAGTACAGGGAAGGCAGGATCGACCGGTTAAAATATCTTGAAGCGCAGCAGGTATACCTGCAGAACAGGGAACGGTTTCTATTCGCCATGCATGACTATTACCAGCGGCTGATTGAGCTTGAGCAGTATATGGATTTCGAGTTGATCCACTAACCATCCTGATTTAAACGGTATCTTTATAATCTCAAAAATCTACTCCTAATGCCTGTTCAGCGACTTAATTCCTTTACCTCTTTTTCCTTAAAACTAATTTGTGCCCTGTGCCTTATGCCCTGTGCCTTATTACTGTTTCGATCAGAGCTGGTGGGTCAGGAGAGGCCGAAGGTGGGGCTGGTGCTCAGTGGAGGAGGTGCGGCCGGGCTGGCCCACATCGGCGCCATTAAAGTCCTTGAAGAAGCCGGAATCCCGATAGATTACGTTGCCGGAACCAGCATGGGATCATTGGTCGGGGGATTGTTTGCGATGGGATACACGGCCGATGAAATGGAGCAGATCGTCAAACAGATGGACTGGGAATCGCTGTTGGGAGATGTTATTCCGCGTCACGATATGACCGTGGAATACAAGGAACAGCTGGAGAAATATTTCTACGATTTCCCGGTCAACAGGGGCAAGCTCCAGCTGCCCACCGGTCTGATTGCAGGAAGCAACATCACTAATACACTGGCAGGCCTGGCCTGGCCGGCTTACAAAATCAAGCTGTTCAACCAGCTGCCAAGGCCCTTCTTATGTGTGGGTGCTGATGTGGCTACCGGGCAGGAGGTCGTACTCAAAAACGGTACCCTGCACGACGCCTTGCGGGCCAGCATGGCCATTCCTACCGTTTTCACTCCGGTTGAGGTAGATGGCACCCTGCTTATTGACGGCGGATTTATAAATAATTTTCCGGCTGACCACCTGAAAGCCATGGGGGCGGACATCATCATCGGCATTGACGTTCAAAGGGAATTGTATAAAAAGAACGAGATCCATTCGGTCATCAGTATACTCAAGCAGATCAGCTCCTTGACCAGGGAAGATATCAATGCGCGCAACAGGCTGTTGTGTGATGTTTTAATTCGTCCGAGGACTCCGGGAGCCAGTACGCTGACTTTCGGACTGGCCGACAGCATTATCCGGACCGGGGAGCGGACCGCCAGGGCTCAATGGGCACAACTGGTGAAGCTATCCAGAAAGCTCGATGGTTATCCCGGCAGCAAAGCCAGCACATTCAAGCCACTGCCCAAGATTGATTCACTCTATATCAGGGAAATATCCTTTACCGGACTCGACAAGACCAATCCCGATTTCCTGATGTCCACCATGAACCTCCCCTTCCCTGCCTGGCTCAGATCAGATGATATTTACAAAGCCCTGCAACGTGCGCTCGGGACCAATGAATTCAACCGTCTGACCTACCAGGTTGATCCGGTAGCCGATGGTGCGAGACTTACTATAAGGGCTGAAGAGAAAGATAAGAATCTGGTTCATGTCGGCCTGCATTTCGACAATCTTTTCAATGCGTCCCTGCTTACCAAAGCGGAATTCCGCAACGTTCTCAAAACGGGCGACCAATTGGGCGTTGACCTTAATCTGGGCGAAAATCCAAATATGACGGCATCCTACTTTTTTCTATTCCGTAAAAAACTGCAATACGGTCTGGTTGCTGATTTCAGCCGTTTAAAGGCTTATGAATATCAGGAAAACAGAAAGATAAGCAGCAATATTTTCGTTGATTCCTACCTGGAATTTGTCATGCGGACCACCTGGCGTAACAAGTACTCAGCCACCGTGGGACTGGAAGGTGAGGTTGCATGGCTGACGCCAAATATCGGCGACTGGACGATCAAATCGGATAATTCCAGGATGCTGAACGCTTTTGTTCACCTTAAAAAGGACAATTTTAACAGGATACCCTACCCAACCCGTGGTGACAAGGCAGACCTGACCCTCAAGCAGGTAAACTTTTTCGCTGACGACGGACATCATCCTTCCCTGATCCTTGATTTTCGCTACTGGGTTGCGTTTGAGTTATCACCGAAATTAAGCCTGCAGCCTTCGGTGATAGCGACTGCGGCTCTTGGCGACACGATTCCTTACCCTTACCGTTCTTATATTGGCGGACTTGGGTTTTATCACAAAAACGTCATTCCCTTTGCAGGAATGGATTATATGGAAAGAGCCTCGAACAATGCTTTGATCCTGAGGGCAGACCTCCAGTATCGGCTGCGCACCAACCATTATCTGATGCTGAAAATGAATGCCGGCACAGCATTTAATACCTTTGCTGAATTCGCTGATAAAACCACGACTATCGCAGGTTTGGGCGTTACCTACGGTTATTCGAGCCCGGTTGGCCCGGTTGAGATCACTTTCATGGGATCGACCCATTCAAAAAAACCTTTCCTTTTTATCAATCTGGGCTATTGGATTCGTTGAATTTGTTCCTGATTCTCAAATCATTTTTTCGTACCTTTAATGTTCTTTTTTCAACCACAAATTGCGTTATTATGAAAAGACTTACACTATTATTTGTATTGATGTGTGCCGTGGCAGTTTCATTCGCGCAGGTTCTGCCGACTGCCAGGTTCGCACCGACCAGGCTTAACGACGCGAACGACGATCTGGGCCCGGTGATCAGAAAGTCGGTGAAAGGCGACGGCGACGTCATCTGGAAGACCACCTTTAACTGGAAAGATGAAGCCAATCCCCAAGGGTGGACATTACCAACGGGATGGACCATCAAGGATGTCAGCGACATGGGAAATCCATGGCTCTGGCTCGGCGACACCCTGAAATGGGTGGTTAACGGCTCGAACCGGACACTTAATCCTCCCTCCATTTTTGCCTCCAAAGCTGATGGATACATGGCATTGCCTATTCAGCATTACAACCAGCGCGATGGTATCGTTACCGCTGTGGCTGCAGACTCGTGGTTTGAAACCCCGAAAATCGACTGTTCCCGGGTATCTTCGGTTGTCGTGAAATTTACCCAGATATTCAACCTCTGCTGCCTGAGCGCGAACGTCGGCAACCTTCAGATGCTCTGTACGGTAGACGGCGGCGTACACTGGGCAACCTACGATGTGCAATACAACTGGGGAGCCAACAACGCCACACCGACTCGTTTTCAGAATCCGGAGATCAATATTTCCGATGTGGCTGCAGGATCGCCAAACCTGCAGATCCGTTTCTATTTCCATAACGGCAACATGTGGTATTATTGGATGATCGACGATCTCTATGTTGTCGAAGGTTACGGCAACGACCTGGTCCTTGAAGATACCTGGCTGGATTTCGACGGCGGATACGGCGAAACGGTTGACCAGATCCATTACTGGCCGCTGAGTCAGATGGGCATGGCAGGCAGCGAGACAGGAATTGTTGGCGGCAACTACATCAAGGGAGCCATTCTGAACAGAGGATATAACGATGCCGAGAACGCCAAACTCTCCTTATCAATCCTCAAAAACGGGACCGAGATACAGAAACTGGCTACACCGCCCAACACCATTTTCACGTTGGACCGCGACACGGCAAATCTTGCTGATCCGTTCCTGGCTACCGATTACGGTGATTACAACTTCATATACACAGCGGTGAGCGACAATGGCGAAGATGTACCGGTGAACAATTCCGCAACCATGCACTTTACCGTTAACGACACGCTGCTGCACCGGCCGGACTTTACAGCCGAAGCATCGGTAAACACCGGCGGATGGGTCGGCGGCAACAACGCAGGCGACATGATGGCTGTTTCCTATGACCTTTACAAAGCAGCCGAGATCAATTCGATTACTGCCTATATCTGGGGATGGACTCCTTCACAAACCCCATCTTTCCAGTTTGTTCTGGTGAAAGACGTGGAAGGCACCTATGAAGAATGGATCACGTCAGAGGTGATCGACATGGATTCGAGCTACATGCGCAGCTGGGTTACCTTGTCTATGCTGAAGGACGGCGAAACCGAATTTCTGCAGCCCGGCAACTATTCAGCCTGCGTGAAAATGATGGGAGTTGATCCTGCCCGCGCGAACGGATCCTGCGGGATGTCGGTAGGCCGCGATCTATCAACCAAGTTCTCCGGATGCGCCCAGTTCTACGCCACAAGCGGCTGGACCGGTCTCGCCGGTGCACCGCTGCCCATGATCGGCTTCAATGTCAACGAAACGGGAGGCCCAACTCAGGCACCCGCAACTTTCAATGTCGATATGACCAAGCATATCGCCAGCGGCGAATTTAAGCCAGCAACTGATTTTGTAGATGTTGCAGGTTCCTTTAACAATTGGGGCGGTTCGGCTCATCTGACAGATCCTGAAACTGACGGCATTTACACCATCACTCTTACCGGCATGCCTGTCAATAAGGTCATAGAATACAAATATCGCATCAACGGCAATTGGGATACTTCAGAATACCCAAGTGGCGGACCGAACAGAAAATATACGGTACGCTACTGGAACGTTCTGAATGATGTTTACAACAGCGGCAAAACCACCGGCGTTGATGTAAGCAATCTCACAGCGTCCTTCAGTGTTTATCCTAACCCGACCCAGGGTGCTTTCACTGTTGAGGTCACCAATACGGTTCCTTGCGATCTGACCATCACCCTGACAAACATCCAGGGACAGGTTATTTACCGCAACATCGTTGCCAGCGCAACGAATCACAGGGAAACCATCGACAACAAACTGTCGAAGGGATTGTATTTCCTTTCTGTCAACGATGGGAAAGAAGTTAAGGTTCAAAAGGTTATCGTTCAATAGTACAGTGGAACTAACCCCATATTGAAGTCTGGGATTAGTCAGAATAGAAGCCGGGGGTGCAAGCTCCCGGCTTTTTTATGTGGTGTCTTTTCTGTTTGAATTTTATACCTCCGAAAATAACCCTACATTGGGGCATTCAACATTCAATCATTTTAATAAATCCATTATGAGAAGATTTACGCTGTTATTTTTTGTATTAGCTTTTTGCTCAATGACTTATGGTCAGGTTGCAACGCAGAAGGCTGCCGTGCCTTTTATGGACGATCCGGCAAAAACCCAGATGGCTGGAAATTCACTCAAAGGCAGTGGCGAAGTTTTCTGGTCAACCACATTCAATTGGGGTAACGTTGACACGAAAGAGTGGACCCTTCCTGACGGCTGGGTAATCAAAGACCTTGCAGAACTTGGAAACTACTGGATGTGGAGATCGCCTTACGATACTCTTGGCGGTTGCTGCACCAAGGAAGGCCCGTCGAAGAATTTCAAGACCCCGCTGGATGGTTACATTGTTGTACCTGCTGACGAATATAACCGTCGCGACGGTATCGGAACCTCAAACGGAATGAACACATACATTATCACCCCGGTGATCAACTGTGCTTCCAAAACATCGGTTACCGTAAAATTCAAACAACTCTTTCGCCTGTGCTGCGGAACAACCACCATGGAGATGGCGGTCACCAACGACGGTGGAGTACACTGGGCATCATACGATTGCCAGTTCAAAGTCGGTAACAACAGGGTTTCCGATGCACGTTACCAGAATGTTGAATTCAACATTTCCGACGTAGCAGCAGGTATGCCGAATGTTCAGATCAGGTTCTCGATGTCAGGAAACAGCCATTACTACTGGATGATCGACGACCTCGAACTGGCAGAAGCTTATCAGAATGACCTGGTACTTGTTGACTACTGGTCGAATTTCAATGGCGGTTATGACGAAAGGATCGGTCAAATCAATTACTGGCCATTATCGCAGATGGGCATGGCCTCACAGGTTGCCGGAAATATCGGAGACTATGAATTTGTCGGAGCTTTTCTGAATAACGGGATGGCCGACCAGGAAGATGCTAAATTGCAGATGACCGTTCTGCGTAACGGAACCCAGGTTTACCAGGATGTATCAGGCCCGTCGACCATCTGGTCACTGGAAAGGGATACCGCCACGGTTAATACAAATTTCCTTGCCACCGATTACGGTGATTATCAATTCCAGTTCAAGGCTATTTCCGACAACAATGAAGAAGTTCCCGTGAACAACACGATCAACAAAGGATTTACGGTTAACGACACCCTGTTCCACCGTGCCGACTTCACTGCTGAAGCAGGGATGAATACCGGCGGCTGGGTTGGCGGCGCAAATGCCGGCGACATGGTTGGTATCTATTATGATATTTACAAGCCTTGCGAGATCAACTCGATCACTGCATACATCAATGGAGTAACCATTGCTGAGACTCCTTCCTTCCAATACGTTCTCAAGAAAGATATGGGCGCTGACGGCAACCAGGAACTTATCCTGAGTGATGTTATCGATGCAACCCTTGAGATGCGCGGAACTTACGTGACTCTGGATATGCAGAAAGACGGCGAAACCGAATTTCTGGAGCCGGGCTTGTATATTGCCTGCGTTCGTTTCTGGGGAACAAAAGAGGGCGATGCCGACGGAACCAACGGTATGTCGGTTGGCTGGGACATGGAAAATAACCAGTCGGGCTACACCTACCAGCAGCAAGCAGTTGGAGGGAATGAATTCACCACCGGTAAAATGAGTATGATCGGTATCGACATTTCTGCAACCGGCGGACCTACCCAGGCTCCGGTAACATTCAATGTCAACATGACCAAGCACATTGCAAGCGGCGAATTCAAGCCGGCAACAGATTTTGTTGACGTAGCAGGCTCATTCAACAATTGGGGCGGTTCGGCGCATATGACCGATCCCGAATCTGACGGAATCTATACCATCACCCTTGAAGGCATGGCTGTTGGAAAAGTTATTGAATACAAATACCGTATCAACGGCAACTGGGACACCTCGGAATATCCGAATGGCGGACCGAACCGAAAATACACCGTTCGCTACTGGAACGTAGTCAACAATACCTACAACGGTGGTGTTGCTGCCGATGTTGACCAGACCAGCATGATATCAACATTCCAGGTTTATCCTAACCCGACCCAGGGTGCTTTCACTGTTGAAATCACCAACGCAACAGCAACTGACATGGTGATTACCCTGACCAATATCCAGGGACAGGTTGTATACCAGAACAATGTTGCCAAGGCCATTAACTTTACCGAAACCATCAGCAACGATCTTTCGAAAGGCTTATATTTCCTTTCCGTTAAAACCGGAAAAGAAGTTAAAGTTCAGAAGGTTATCGTTCAGTAACATAAAGCTTACAGCTCGTCAAGAGCTGTAAGCTTTAAAGCCTCGGAGAAATCCGGGGCTTTTCTTTTATATTTGCGGACTCTTATGAAAAACACCGACCTGATCTCACTGTGGTCAAATCATCCGAATCTCTTGCGGATGCGGGATTTTTTTGTCTCGGAGAAAGAAAAAACACTTCATCTTAACGGATTAACCGGCTCAAGTCCTGCCGTTCTGCTCGCAGCCATGGCCCCCCTTTACAGGCAATCCAGGATGATAATTCTTTCAGAAAGGGAAGAAGCCGCTTACTTCCACAACGACCTGGCACATCTGCTTGGGGATGATCACGTGTTCTTTTTTCCATCGAGTTTTAAGCGGGCCATCCGAATGCAACAGGTCGACAAGGACAATATCCTGATGCGGACGGAGGTTCTGAACAAACTCTCCACCCCCAATGTCAAGCCGCTGATCGTGACTTATCCTGAAGCGTTGCTTGAACGGGTTGTGTCGCGTAAAGAACTTCAGGCACATACGCTAAATGTCAAGCCGGGTGAGAAAATCGACATGGATTTCATGATCGACCTGCTATTCCAGTACGGTTTTCAGCGGTCGGATTTTGTATGGGAGCCAGGACAGTTCGCGGTCCGGGGAGGTATCATCGATGTATTTTCCTATTCAGCCGAAAATCCCTATCGTATTGATTTTATCGGTGATGAAGTAGAATCCATCCGAACTTTCGACGTAGAAACGCAGCTCTCCAGTCATAAGCTTGATCGGGTTTCGATTATTCCGAACCTCAGTGATCAGCTGACTGACAGTGCCATTCAGACCATCTTCGAGTTTCTCCCTGAAAACAGTCAGGTTTGGTCGCGGGATCTCACCTATTGCCTCAGCCGGATGGAAAATATCCTCCAGGGCATTGACATCAGCGCTTCCGATGATTTACGCAGACTAAGCGAAGCGGTAACACTTGACGAAGAAGAGGGGATGATCGATCCTGCACAATTTCGAAAGAAACTGGTTGACGTATCGGAATTGCTCACTCGCATTGAGAACGTTCAGGTGGTGGAATTCGGGCACAATCATTTTTTCCCTCCGACCGAAAGCCTCTTTTTCAATACATCACCCCAGCCGGCCTTTAACAAGAATTTCGAATTGCTGATCGAAAAGATCAAAGTAAACCGGGATGACGGATACCGGACCTTTCTGCTTTCGGATAATCCCAAGCAGCTGGAAAGGCTGAAATCCATTATCGAAGGTGAGAAAGGCAGCGGAAGAGCTGAAGAGGTTAGAAGTTTGGGCGATGATGACGGGGTAAAGAGGTTAGGGTTTGGTGAAATTCTGACCGCGCTGCATGAAGGGTTTTACGATCATGATCTGAGAATTGCCCTGTTTACCGACCATCAGATATTTGAGAGATATCATAAATTCAAGGTCAGGAATTCTTTCGGCAAGAAGGAAGCCATTAACATGCAGGAGCTTACCGACCTGCATCCGGGAGACTACGTTGTTCATGTGGATCACGGCATCGGTCAGTTCGGAGGCCTGGAGACCGTTGAAATCAACGGAAGGCGACAGGAAGCGGTACGGCTGGTATACCGTGACCAGGATGTTCTGTATGTGAGTATCCACTCGCTCCACCGCATATCCAAATACAAGGGGCGCGAAGGGGAGAGCCCCAAGATTCACAAGCTCGGATCGGGCAGCTGGCAGGCGCTGAAAGCACGTGCCAAATCGAAAATCAAGGATATCGCCAAAGAGCTCATCGAACTGTATGCAAAGAGGAAGAGCACCGAAGGTTTTGCCTTCAGTGCCGACTCCTACCTGCAGGCTGAGCTGGAAGCCTCCTTCATTTACGAGGACACACCGGATCAGTACAAGGCAACTGCTGATATTAAGGCAGATATGGAATCGGACACCCCGATGGACCGTCTGGTTTGCGGTGATGTGGGTTTCGGTAAGACGGAAGTAGCTGTGCGGGCGGCGTTCAAGGCTGTTGCGGATTCGAAGCAGGTAGCCATTTTAGTGCCAACCACCATACTTGCCCTTCAGCATTACAAGACTTTCCGCGAGCGTCTTAGGGAATTCCCCGCTAAGGTGGAATATACCAGCCGTCTGCGCGGAGCCAAAGATCAATCCAGGGTATTGAAAGAACTGGAGGAAGGTAAAATCGATATCCTGATCGGCACCCATAAACTGATCGGCAAGAGCATCAAATTCAAGGATCTTGGATTGCTGATCATTGATGAGGAGCAGAAGTTCGGCGTTGCGGTGAAAGAGAAATTACGGCAGATGAAGATGAATGTTGATACGCTGACTCTGACCGCCACACCGATACCCAGAACATTACAGTTCAGCATGATGGGTGCCCGCGACCTGTCGATCATCAATACTCCCCCACCCAACCGGCATCCTA
The DNA here is from genome assembly GCA_964355105.1 of uncultured Porphyromonadaceae bacterium. Taxonomy (GTDB): domain Bacteria; phylum Bacteroidota; class Bacteroidia; order Bacteroidales; family UBA12481; genus UBA12481. The sequence goes on along the minus strand of CAYHCO010000064.1, from coordinate 609 downwards.
TTATTACTGAGCTGTTTTCACTCAATGAAGAACTGATAAGGGATGTCATTGATTACGAATTAAGCAGGGATGGCCAGGTTTTCATCATTCACAACCGCGTTCAGAATATTGGCGAGGTTGAGGCGATGGTCAACCGGGTGGTACCCAAGGCGCGTACCATTGTTGCCCACGGCCAGATGGAAGGGCACGTGCTGGAAGACCGGATGCTGGGATTCATCAACGGCGACTACGACATACTGATTGCCACCTCGATCATTGAGAACGGTCTGGATATTCCGAATGCCAATACCATCATTATCAATAATGCCCATCATTTCGGATTGAGTGATCTGCATCAGCTGAGAGGAAGAGTTGGCCGGTCGAACAAGCGTGCTTTCTGTTACCTGATCGCACCGCCGCTGCACCTGCTGACGCCCGATGCCCGACGCAGGCTCAAGGCCGTTGCAGATTTCAGCGAGCTCGGGAGCGGATTCAACATTGCCCTTCAGGACCTTGACATCCGGGGTGCCGGCAATCTTTTGGGTGCCGAGCAGAGCGGATTTATTGCGGATATCGGGTTCGAGACCTATCAGAAAATTCTGGCTGAGGCCATGGCTGAGCTTCAGGAAG
>CAYHCO010000063.1:9898-16651 GCA_964355105.1 uncultured Porphyromonadaceae bacterium | reverse complement strand
AAATCCCGCTATTTACATCAAGAATTGGAATAGCAAACTGGCCAAGGTCCTGGTTAACGGTCAGCCTCTTAAAGGGTGCCAATTAGGATTTGACGAGAAACTTGATGGAACTGATCTAATCATATTTTTACCTCTCAGCAGCGACGGAAAAATTAATATCAGGATCTCGAATTAATTCATTGCCAATCTATTCGAATTAAAAGCCTCAATCACCCGACCGTTTCACAGCTTCTTTGGCGGTTCTCAACAATGGCTCCAGGGACAGACCTTGTCCAACGGCATGTTCCATCCATAATTCCGGGAGGGTATTCCCTTCAGCGCAGGCTTTCTTTAAACCTTTGGCCAGATTATCCGGCATGTACTTATCGTAAAGCTGGAACATGATTACGTTACCCAGAAAATAGTTGTAGAGGTACAGGCTTCCCGTAATAAAGTGATTATAGATCGAAAGTATATGCTGGTCCCTGATGCCGCCAAATACTGGTGAATAATACTGGTTCCAGATATCACCGCTGATTTTGAGCACCGCTGCCTGCAACTCTTCAGGAGTTGCCTTCGGATTCGCGTACAACCATTTCCAGGTTTCGATGTCAGTCAACGACTGCCCTCCGAGATCAACCATGTACCATAATGAAGCGAGGGCCAACATTTCCTTCTGACTCAAAAACCCGGTCTTTGTAAGACCCAGGCCATCTATATTTTTATAAGCCAGCATTTCGGCAAATCCTTCCGTGATTCCACTCGTTGGCACATCTCCAAGGATGCTGTTATCGATTTCTTTTGTGGAATATACGCCGCAAACTACGTGTCCCAACTCATGCATCGCAATCCGGTAACCTTTAAAATCAAGCCCATCAGGATTGAATACTGTGGTCATCAATGCAGTATCGCCTCTCATGGCAGGCTGATCGGAATACCCTCCTGAAACTATGGGACGGACTTTAGCGTGCGAACCAATATAGTTAGCTTCTTTCTCAGGGAATCCCATTCTCAGCAAGATCGATGGAAGGTCCTTTTGCAGTGCCACCGGATCAGGGTATCTCGATTTGGTAATTGAATCGAGCTTATTGGCCGGAAATGCAGATTGACCCTGAAAACCGCTGTACCAGATATCAAACGGCTGCAATGGACGTCCCAGTCGTTTTGATATCAGTTTTCCTACGGATGCGATGACCGGGTCGGAAAGAAATGAACGAATTAAACCCTCAACCTCCTCCGCTTTGAAATTTGAATTTTCAAAAGTCCTGTCAATAACCGTGGATGCTTTTGAAAACGACGGATCTTCAGAACTTCTGTTTTTAAATGAAGCTAATAAGCCTGCGTACCTTTTAGTGCCTTCGGAGGCAAATTGAATCTTTACCGCTTTACCTGCTTCAATTTTGAATAGCTCATTGGTCCAGGGGTTCCACCTGGTGGCAGTATCGCCGATAAATTCAGCAGGAACGGTCCCCTGAGTGATATGCTCAATAATTTTACCGGTTAATTCCTGCCTGGCGAAACCTCCCTGTCTTGTATACTCTTCCTTTAGATTATCTCTTAACCCGAAATGACTGTGCAGCGTTAATGCTTTTTTAAAAGGGTAAGTGAGGTCAGGCATGCAGATATGATCCATCCGGAAAAAATATTTCCCCATATAATTCTGGAAGTCTCTGACCTCATCGCCTGATACGGATTTATACCCTGAATTGCCTCTGTCCGGATAATAATCACCCAATTTAACCATAGCCCATTCCAACCGTGACCAGTTTTTACCTTTAAGTCTTTTTTCCTCAAAGGTGTAAGCAGGAAAATTGAGTTGTATAAACTGAGCGAGTTTCCCCTGATACGGATCGATGCCCGGCATACTATTCCTAAAATATTGATCGACTCTGACTTCCTTCATATCAGTGAAGTTTTTCGATTCGTAGAATCTGAAACGGATTTTAGCAAGTAATCCATTTTGCAGAGCCAGATTCTGCTGAATGACCTGGAAATTCGATATCAGATCCTTATCAGCAAGGAAGTTCTCCATGCAAAACTTGACAAAATCCTCATTGGAGCCGTCAGTTTTTCGCCAGTTCTTTGCTATTTGAGCCGTACCCTTCGCAATGCGCTCACTATTTTTCTCACCGTAGATTTTATTCAGATCCGTCTGAACCTTTTGGACCGTTTCATCTGCAATCACTCCTTGAGCGGCTTTAGCTTCCTTAATAAAAGATTTAAAAACCTTGATCTCATAGGAGCTATACTCTTTATAATCATCTGTATACAGATCATGCTGCCAGATCCTCTTGTAAGGCAGGTCGGCCGGACGATGTCCCCAGGGCAGCTGAGTCTGGGTTTTTCCGTTTATCAGTCCCCAGTGCAAACATCCGACATTCTCCCTGAAAAACACCGGCAGAACGCTTTCAACCGTTGAGCCCAGCGGACGGTTTAGCCACTCTGTGCAAATTAAGGGTCGACCCTGCTTTTTAAGCTCAGTGATCAGGTTGATCAGTTGCTCTTTTTCCGAATAGCAATGAAAAGTTATGATATCGGAATTCTCAAAAATGATATCATCCAACGCTTTATCCCCATTCCAATAACCGACGGTAAGGGGTTGCAAAGGACCAACCTCCCTTGCCCATTGAAAAACTTTCCGGACCAGTAGGTAGCTTTTATTTTCCAACGCACTGACTGATGGTTCATTATACAGATCCCATGCGATAATTGATGGATCATTCCTGAAAGCGCCCATTATATCCTTGACGTATTTTTCGAGCCTGAAATAGGAGGCAGTGTCTTTCACGATGGATTGACCCGGACTTGGCGACCAGGCCCAGGCGTACCAGCCTTCAACCGGTTCAGGTTGCTTACCGATGGCCGGATCGATATTTTTGCCAAACACGCAATCATCAAAAAAGGAGGGCATTACCTTGATATTATGGCTGGCACAAATCGACAGAAACTTCCGGAAAGTTTCCCGGAACCAGGCAGGATCGTTTTCCCATACGGCAAACTGCAATACGGCTCTGAGCGTGTTAAATCCAACACCTTCAGCCAGTGTAAGTTCCTTATCAATGAGCTCCGGAGAAAAGCTCGTCTTATCCCACATTGCGGTATAATTGATAGCATTGGCCGGAATATAGTTAAACCCGCATATCCAGGGAGTCTCCTGATACCATTTCCATGCCTTTTCCGTGCTCCATTGTTCGCCAGGCTTCTGGGCATTAACGGCCGAGCTTGCTGATAAAAACAGAATGAGGATCAGAAGTCTAGTTGGTGTATTCATAACAATTCATGTTTCTGGAGAAGTTCAACCAGCGAGGTTGAAGTTATTAAGGCTTATTTTTATCAAAATTATTATTTTATCTTTATACTGGATAGGGCGGTTCTTAACCCCGGCTTAGAAACTTAATGATTCTTCTTCGCAATATCCATCGATAAATCAGATAGATGCAAATGAAACGGATTTTAGTAGCGGAAGACAATAAATTAATCTTAGAAACGATTGCCCATAGCCTTAGCCGCGAAGGCTATGAAATCTTGAAAGCTCCTGATGGTAAGGAGTGTCTGAAGATTTTAGAGGACAATGCAGTTGATTTGATCATTACTGATCTGTATATGCCTTACATAAATGGTCATGAAGTTATTTCGATCCTCAGGGAAGAGAGAAAAATCAATACTCCGATCATGGTTCTTTCGGCCGGAGGTGCAGAAGATAATGTTTTAAAAGCATTTGAACTTGGAGCTGATGACTTTATGGTTAAGCCTTTCAGTCTGGTGGAGCTGACCATCAGAGTCCGTAAATTACTGGCAATGAGAAGATAATGTTAAAATTGATTATTCAATCATATATTCTGATTTATCCATTACTCCTTTTATTTCCTTTTAGCGAAACAGCAGGACAACAATACTCGGTACAGGTTGCTGCATCAAAAACCAATTTGAATATTCCGGCGTTCGCAAAAAAACACAATATCACCGAACCCATTGTCGAAGTAATTTCTGAAGATTGGTGCCGCTACTTTGTCGGGACCTTCCCTGAAAAGAGATCAGCAGATAGATTTGCCGCATACTTGGCTCTAGAAAAAGGAATTTCGGGCGCTTTCCCGCGAAAAATGGAAACGGCTCAAGACAATTCAGCTACGGTGCAAAAAAAGGATTCCGCTTATCAGGTTAGTAAACTTTCAGAGATTTCTGAAATAAATCAAGGTGATTCAATAAACATCGAAAAACCTTTAGCTAGTGCTCTAAAGGAACCGGTTTTAAAAGCTGGCAATCGGCTACTGTTGTTAGCCCGCAAGCCCTACGCTCTGGTTGGGAATCTAATTAAGGACCACCGTATTATTCTTGTTTTCATTGTTCTGATTGTTCTTTTCATAATCAATATTTTGGTCATCCTGCTGACGCTATTTGTTACCAACCAGAGGAAAAACCATAAAGAAAGATACATCATGGTTTTCGGAATCATGTATGAGGAAATCCTAAGAATGTATTTGTTTGGCGAAATTAGCTGGGAGGTAGCGAAGGCCCGACTCAAAGGAAATAACAAGCGGTTGAACCGAAAGATTCTGACCTCTGTACTTCTCAACTTTCAGAAAAACCTCAGGGGAAGCGTGGACAATCAGATTCTGGAAATATTCATTGAACTGGGTTTATTTAAGGATGCAATGAAATCGGCAAAATCAGTATTCTATTTTAACAAGGTTATCGGAATCAGCGAATTAACGGAACTTTATCCTCAAGGGGCGAATGAAATCATTCAACAAAACATAAACAATCCGAATGATCTTGTCAGAGCTGAAGCCCAAAGGTCTTATATCCGGTTGCATCCTGAAATGCCGTTTGATTTTTTGAAGGATCTCAGGAGTCCTTTTACCGTTTGGATGCAACTGACTGCTTTTTACCTTTTTCGATTGCATCAAATAACCATTCCTTCCTTTGTTGATTACCTGGATTCAGGCAATTCTAATGTCAGGAATTTTAGTTTACGGATGATTATTTTCTTTCAACAGTTTGAGAATGCTTCTGAGATTATCAAATTAGCTGAAAGTCCTTTGGAATCCACCCGTTTTCTGTCAATACGGGCAATCAATGATCTCAGGCTATATGATGGCAAAGAACAGATCAAATCAAGATATCCTGAAGAGACAGAAAAAAACCGGTTGGAAATTATCAAAGCACTTAAGAATCTGGGGAATTCAGAAGATTTTGATTTTCTGGAAACCATCATCTGCAGGGATTCAATAAGCGCAAAAACGGAAGCGTGCCGATCGCTATATTTTATGAATGCCGAAGGCCAGGAAAGGTTGATCAATCTTGGTCAAAACACCGATCTGGAGATTGAACGATATATTGCGCATATAACAGATCCCCGAAATTAAAAGTTATGACATTGCATCTTTTTAAGACCATATTCGAAACATTCTTCCTTGTTTATGCTATCGGCATTTTCGGTGTCTATCTCTGGCTTGCATTTCTTTCAGCTATTGAGTTAGCCCGAAACTTTTATATATCAAAGATTACTCATTACGATGCTATAATTTCTTCTCCCCTGGCACCGATGATTACGGTTATTGCACCGGCTTATAATGAATCCCTGACTATTGTCGAAAACATTAAAGCTTTGCTGGCCCTCTACTATCCCAGTTTTGAAATCATTGTTGTAAATGACGGAAGCAAAGACAATACCCTCCAAAAGGCGGTCGAAGCTTTTAATCTGGAGCTGGTACCTTATGTAATCGATTATCAGATACCCTCAAACGAAATCGTTGGCATTTACAAATCGCAAAAAAAAGCCTTCAACAACCTGACGGTCATTAACAAGGTCAACGGAGGCAAGGCCGATGCGCTGAACGCAGGCATAAATTTAGCTAAAGGTGATTATTTCATTTCGATCGATGTTGACTCGATCATTGATCCATACGCCCTTCAGAAACTCATAAAGCCTTTTCTGGAAGAAACTGATCACAAAGTTATTGCAACCGGAGGGGTTGTCCGAATTGCAAATTCTTGCAAAATAGAGGATGGCCAACTCATCGAGATTAATGTTCCGGAAAACTTTCTTGCCCGATGTCAGGTTATTGAATATAACAGAGCTTTTCTGATGGGTCGTTTGGCCTGGAGTCGCCTCGACGGACTTCTTCTGATTTCAGGAGCACTCGGAATTTTTGACAAAGAAGTGGCAATTGCATCCGGAGGATATTTCACAAAAACTGTCGGGGAGGATATGGAGCTGGTTGTTCGCATGCGTAAACACATGGCAGAAAAAAACATAAAATACAAAGTTGCCTATGTTTCCGATCCTCTGTGTTGGACTGAAGCTCCTACCAGTCTAAAAGTTCTCGGAAGCCAGCGTAACAGATGGACGCGTGGAACCATTGATACGATTTTCCTTCACCGGAATATTTTCTTCAATCGAAAGTATGGATTTATGGGAATGGTATCTCATCCTTTCTGGGTATTTTTCGAATGGCTCGCTCCTTTTGTGGAAGTTATAGGCATTTTGTACTTTATTACCAATGCAATTATCACAAGGCCCAACTGGCCGTTCATTATTTTGCTTCTTTCATTTGTTTATTTTTTCTCGATTACCTTTTCAACATATGCTATTCTTTTCGATCACCTGGCCTACCACCGCTATAAGAAAGTAAGCATGATTATCAAACTGCTTCTCACCGCATGGATCGAACCAATCGTCTTCCATCCATTTGTAGTTTACTGGGCGATGCGAGGGAATTATGATTATTTTATCCGCAAGAAAAAATCATGGGGAAGCATGCCCCGCGTTGG
>CAYHCO010000063.1:0-9798 GCA_964355105.1 uncultured Porphyromonadaceae bacterium | reverse complement strand
TTTGATAAGGCATTCAATCGGGATCCCTGGCAAATCGGAGCTTTATCCTATGCGAGAGAAACAAAATACGGTTCTGTAATCGCGCGGGTTAACCTTGCCAGCCGGAATGCCAGTCAGGGATTCCAGGGCGAACTGGATGCCTATCCAAAATTTGGGGAAAACAATTACGGCTATCTGAATTACGGATTTTCACAAAGTGCAGTCTTCCCAAAACACCGTATGGGAGTTGAGTGGTATCATAATTTTCCGAAATCTTTTGAAGGGTCGATCGGAATGAGATTTTTGCAGTTCAACAACAGCCATGTCAGCGTTTATACTGCAACACTGGGTAAATACGCAGGCAATTACTGGTTCTCTTTACGATCTTTTGTTACACCGGGTAGCGAGGGGACCGCGGTTTCGGCACTATTCCAGGTGAGGCGCTATTTTTCAGATCCCGAAAATTATCTCGGCTTGCGGCTTGGTTATGGTATATCTCCCGACGACAATAGAAACCTTATCGATTCTAACCAGATGCTGGCACTAAAATCCAGGTCAATCCGAGCGGATTACAATCATATCTTCAACCACGTCTGGATATTTAATACCAGCGTGGTATGGGGTAATGAAGAACTCCCCAATCTTCCATCCAAAACTTTCTCCGGATATTATACATTTGAGGTCGGATTGACAAGACTATTCTGATTGAAAACCAAAATTCGCGCTGCCAATGGGCTATCCAGGCCCTTTTATTCAATTATCATTATTGCAGTAAGCCTGCTTTCATTCCTGTCCTGTCAAAAAGATACTGGGTTCATGAATGAATCTTCAATCCGGAATTCTTCTTTAACTGATCCTAACAATTCTGTTGAGATTGCTCTCATGAAGTTTAATCCGGCTTCGGGATTCTATTACCCGGGCGACCGGGCAACCTCATCTTTAACAATCAGAAATACCGGGCGTAAGCGATGGACCTTCTGGATAGGATGCAGTGTACAGGATAAATGCGGAACCTGGTATGATATTCCCTCTCACCCCATCACCTTGTCGCCGGGTCAGATATCTGCCAGTCAGGAGAAATCCTGGATTGTGCCGGTTGATCCGACAGTAATTTCAGGTTCTTTCAATGTTCGCATGGCTGTTTGGACCGGCAGGCCGGAAGATGGCACTGCGCTGAGGCTTGGATATGTGCAAAAGGATGCCGCGTTCAGTGCCTTCAATTTCAGTGACCATTTCAGCCTTTTTAGCGATTCGAGATGGATTAAAGGCAACCACAGGACCCCTGGAACCGTTGAAAGGCCAGGCCTCGGATGGTTTCAACCAAAGAATGTGGCAATCGACCAGGGCAAGCTGATGCTTAAGCACCCCGCTAATACCAAGAATGGAGGAGAAATAGCTTCAAAAAACACTTACACTTACGGAACATTCCGGACCAGCATGAAATGTCCGGCACTTCCTGGAACCATCTCAACCTTATTTACTTACCAGGGTGTGGATTACGGTGATGAGATCGATATGGAAATATGGAATGACGGCAGCAGAAAAGTCATTTTCACGCTTTGGAAATTCGAGACGAGCAGCGTAACGGGACGGGCTGTTTATTCCAACACCATCGTAATGGATTTTGATCCCAGCCAGGATTTTCACGAATACAGAATCGACTATTATCCGGGTGCGATAAGCTGGTACATTGATGGCATCTTAAAAGACAAAACGACCGTTCATGCCTATTTCCCCAACCACCCCATGTATTTGTATATCAATACGTGGTGGCCTAACTGGCCGGGCTGGGAAAAATACACCAGCCTTTCAAGCGACCAGTTTGCCGAATATCATGCCATTATGCACTAATTTTCGATAATACGGTTCAGCACACAATTTCCAGGCGCCCTCCTTCTTCAATTACCGTATCTATCGACAAGCCTACCAATGCTTTACCATCGCGAACCGATATCCGGCTGCCGATTTCCTTACCGTTGAGCATGACTTTCACCGACGATGGGTTCATGTCCTTTAACAAGGCAATTGAAACCTCTTTTATTTTAATCCTTCCGTACTTCATACTGATTTTTGCCCTCATCCCTCTGCCCTCTGCCTTCTGTTCATAGTTCCCCCACCCTTCAGCTGAGGTAAACGGTGCCTTAAAATTCTCCGGAGTTAGTCGCGGGGCAAATCCTATGTAACCTTTCGGACCGTGATATTCGAATCCGCAGGCTGCCAGAAAAACGCCGTAACTGGCCATTGAACGGGCATAATGGTCGCCGCATTCCACCTCATTCCATGGGTTCCTGCGTCTGCCATGATACCGGTCGTGAATAGCCCTTTCGATGGCGAATCCCTCGAGCAGCATATTTTCCCAGATCATATGGCCGGACAGCTGGTGCTCGAAACCGTTCATGCATTCATTAAAGTAAAAATCAAAATTTGTCTTCACGCGTTTGGCTTCCCCCTTGGGCCAGCTGCACATCAGCGTACCGGCCTCCCCGGCCATGGCATACCAGCGGCCTGGCTTGTACACTTCGCGGTAAGCTCCGGCATCGGGGGTGAAATTGTATTTCCACAAAGATTTAAGGGCGGTACGCGTCTGTTCGCGTGGCAGCACCTCACCCAAACCCACCTGGTAGGCCCAGCTCTGTCCGAGTACCTGGTCGATCTCGCAACCGTCGTAAGAACCAACCATATTGGCTTTTGCAGGATCACCCACCTGGTAGAAATATTCCCCGTTCCACATTTTATCGACAAAGTTTTTCCGGCCCGCTTCATGTATCCGTTTACATCTGGAGGCGAAACCGTTATCACCCATCTCAATCGCCATCTCCTCACCTGCCCTTAGGGCAGCGAGGTACAATCCACTGAGCCAGGCTACGGCTCCAAACCATTCGGCATCCAGCGTATTGTGCTGGTTCTTCTTCAGGATGCCGTCTTCCGTTCCATCCTGTTCGATTATCCATTCCAGCGCTTTTTTGATTTTTGTCCAGTTGCGTTTCAAAAATTCATTATCGGGCGACATCTGGTGATCGCGAAGGCTCCGGAGAATAATTCCTGCCTGTCCGTCGATGGCAGGTCCGGTGCCTTTACCCCGGTATTCCACAATTCCATCCCCCTTGTAGCTGTCGTCGGGGTTGAAATCGGTTTTTTCCCTCAGCACGATATCGAGTTGCGGGAATATGCGGCCCATGGTCTGTTCGTAATGCCACACATGGGTGCAGGTACCCTGGCAGCAGCCGACGCCCTCCCATCCCCAGAATTTCCCATCGTAAAAGCGGAAAGCCGTGGAGGTGGCCAATATTGAAGCATTGGTAAATGTGCGGTCGAGGAACCAGTAAGGAAGCGTAGAATCGTACCAGGTATCCCTCCACAGTTTCGTCCGGGAATACAGTTTGCCGATATTTTTTGCCAGGTAGCCCGCTACATCAGCCGCATCCATGAATTTTGATGCATAATAGCGTCCCTTACCGGGTTTGGTGAGATTAGGAAAGTTCCAGGTCAGGGCAAAGGTCATCACTGCCGACTCGCCACCTTTCAGTGTTAAAGTCCGCCCCAGGGCTCCCACCAAATGTTCGCTGAGAGTTACAGCTGCTTCGAATCCGCTTTTCCCGCCCAAAATCCCCAAGCTGTCGGTAGCAACGAAACGGTAATTTGCCTCATCGCCCATTAAAGCCAGTCCCATGGTTCCATAATCGGCCAGCTTTTCCATTTCCTCAATCAGGGCCTGATGATCGCTGAAGGTGATGCGGCCTACCCCGATATTTCCCCAGCCACCAGCTTCAGCATCGACTATCTGGATATAGGCCTCTTTTCCCTGCAGATCAGCCATATTGATACTCTGCTGCTTCATTTTATTGTCGTTCATTCCGGTAACCTGACGGGCCACTTTGCCATCCACCATTATGTTAACGCAGGTTTTATCTTTATGCCCACCGCCGCCAATCCAAATATTTATGAATTTCCGGTCAATTGTAAATTTCCTGCTGGTGAGTGTACCGATAGCGGCATCCCGGGCTCCGACTTCCGGGGCTGTACCGGCTAGTGCGTGTGAATTCACCACCCTGTCTGTATCACCGCCAACATCACCCTGATAATCGGGAATATCTGATTTTTTGATGGGGCCCTTTCCGAAAGCATTTCCTTCGGCAACCCATCCGACATATGTCTCGTTTTTCCAGTCCTCGAAAGTAACATCGGGTCGGCCAGGCTCTGTTGGAACAGAAACCTTTTCAGCCAGGCATTCAAGGTAGGAATATCCTTTTCCGTTCAGGATACGGTTGATCCGTTTACCATCGGCCTCGCGATGATTAAGGCAAACAGCATTTTCCAGCCATCCGTACAGAGTGGTTTCGACTGCCTCGGAAGTCACATTTTTCAGGGTGAAGCGCATGATTGTTGCAGGCAGACTAGATTCATCTTCTGAGAGGGGAATAAACGGTGAGAATGCCTCCAGTGAAACGGTTACCGGATTCCCCTGATATTCAACCAGGCCAATCGGGTATTCGCCGCGGAATGTAACATCGGGAAACCCTGTTTTATCAAGCTTTCGAATTACAATTTCACCTTTAGAGACAGTTTTTAAGGCAAATCCCTGTTCAAACGGGGCTGAAGGTTCCATCGGATGGGCATAATGGGAATCCCCGGTACCTATATGCTGATTAAAGATATCCCAATGCCATAATTTCCCGTCGCCACCCAGGTATACCTGTCCGGCACAAATCCCACCCACAGGCATTCCGATATATCTCAGTTCCTCACCTTTATACACTTGCGGAGTGCCCCGTTCAAACAGGCTTTTCACCCATTCCGGACTTAATTTCTTGTCGACTGGCACCAGGTCCTGAAGGTCTTCAGGATCGAAAGGACCAGCCATCAGGGGCAATCCGGCATACATGCCGAGCGATCCTACTCCGGTCAGACGCAGGAATGCCCGTCTGCCAACTTTAGGGGTGCAGTCGCCGTTGCAACCGCAACTCTTTTTCTCGTCTTTTTTGAATTTCATAGGATGGTTATTTCTTGGCTATTTTCATCGAATATTGAAGGGTTACGGGACCAAGCAATCCGGATTCACGCAATGGCGAATCCTTTGGCCACAATCTCCAGCTGGTAAAAGTGAATCGTCCGGTTGGACTGGGCTTCTTATCGGCAAGCCATTGCGGCCAATTCTTCAGTGTACCGTTTGGATTGCGCTCGCTGTCCTCCGCCAGTTGTTCGTCGCCGATCATGCGGTTGATCATAAGATTAACCACCTCGATTTCCAAAGAATTTTCGCCCTCCACTAAAGTCTCGGTTACTTCAATCCGATAAGGTGGCCTCCATAGAATGCCCAGATCTTTACCATTCAGTTTCACTTTAGCCATAACAGCTACCCTGCCAAGATCAAGGTATATTAACTGTTTAAGTTTTCCATTACTCTTTTCGAGCGCCGGATATTTAAAAGATTTCCGATAGGTGGCAGTTCCAGAAAAATACTTCACTCCGTTATCAGGATGTTTGCTCCAGGAGATCAATCTATCCATAGTCACCTTATCCGGTGCACCCCAGCCCGGTGTAAAACTCAGTTCCCAGGGTCCCGCCAATTCTTCCTCAGGTAAAATTCTATCGGTCAGGATGCTGCGGGTCTCTCCATCGGCTGTTTTTATTTCATACGTACCGTTTTTCAATATCTCGCGACTGACAAGATCGAATACCGGCTCCTCTTTTAGAACGATTGTTGTATCCGGAACATTGAGGAATAGTTGATTGATTTCACTTTCATCCAAGGCTTTTGAGAACTGACCAAGTGCGGCCACCTGTCCGGTAAAGGTTTTCACCCGACGGGTATGAACCACACCATATCCACCATGCACTACCTTGGTACTCTTCAACCCTTTATGAACCAATTTTCCATTGATCCAGAGGCTCGGAGTATTTTCCTGATAAACAACTGCGATGTGGGTCCATCCGGTTATCGAAATCTCATGAACCAAAATTGACGGGAAATAATCAGCAGTATGCTCACAAACAACGATGCCATTGGTACCTACCCCAAAGCCGGCGCCGGCATCTTTAACTGTCCATACTTCATGGCCGGGAGCCGCGTAAACCACATCGTTCCGCTCGCCCGACAATGCATTTGCACCCTTATCAGTCTCTTCAGGGAGTGCAATTTCCTGCTCGGGTTTTACCCAGCCGGCCATTGTAAAATTAGAGCGGGTTTCCACGAGCGGAATTGCAGGTGCATCATTTTTTACAGATATATCCATCGATACCAGCTCTTTACCGTCAGTCACTACGGATACAATCCGGTCGGAATCTTTTACTTTTTCCTTAGTGAATACTATAAAACGGGAGCCTGAGGGCTCGAATCGCATTGGGATTTTCGTACAGCCGTCTGATTCTTCAAAAACGGTTATTGGTTCCATTTTTCCTGTTACTGCATCCCATGATTCCGGTTTCATGCCGGTTACACGGAAACTGCAAACAATATTATTTGCCTCCTGATCGGGACAGGCTATAAAATAAACTTCTCGCCCTTCGACAGTATGGTGAATAAAATTCATTGGTACGCTTGATACAAAATCAGGCTTAATGCCCAATCCGCCAAGAACTTCAGAGGGTGTTTTTTCGGTAATTACCTTGCCGGTACCCCAAAGATTATCCACTAATTTCTTAACCTGAGCATCAGATTCCGGATAGCCGGAGAGTCCCGGCGCCCTGATTGGAGCCTTACCTGTTACTTTAGCACCAGCTTCCACGAGGGCGGTAATTTTCGTTAGCATAGCTACCGACATTTCCTCATCTTCAGGTAAAACCAGCAGCCGGTATGTCATGCCTGAAGGCAATACAAGCATTCCGTCCTTTACAGTTACATCTTTAAGGAATTTCTGAGGGCTGATACCATCATAATCATAGCCGTTTAATTTAAGTACGCTGAAACGCTGGAGCGGCTCTTCAGAGTTCAGGCTCAACACGTCGGCCTTAAATTCTCCCTGACGCAGCATATACTGGCATCTGGCAACATATTCATGCCAGGCTTTCGAATCCTCCCACCAGGTTTGCGACCTTTCATAATGCAGACCCCAGGGGCCCATGGTCATCCCGGGTTTGCGCTCCTCTGCCCAGGGCTGTAAAGCATACCGATGAATGATAAATCGATTGACGCCATCGCAAAAGGCTCTGTCGCCCAATGCTTTAATTGCGGCAGGATGCAGCAACCAGCGCTCTTCGCCTCCGGAAGTAAACGCTTCGGCGCCGGTTATGGGCAAGCCGTTAACGTGGGAAAGTGACGACATGGCTTTCTGGGTCCACCAGAATCCCCCGCCATCCGGAGTCCAGAACTCGCTGATCGGCTCATCGATATAATTCCCGACATCCAGGTCATTTGCCGGGGTTGAATAGGACTCCATAGAAAGCCGGAGTCCATCTTGATTGGCAATTTCTTTCAGGTGTCCGATATAATTGGTTACCAGCAGATCTGAAACTGTTTGTCTGACGTCCCGGAGAAATCTTTCTGACATTTCAGGACTATCAATGATACGTCCGGTTAACACAGGCATCCAGCTGGTCATATCATAACCGCGCAGGCGCTTGAATTCCTCGCGCATTTTCGGTGTCCAGTTCTGTGCGCCAACCTCCCAGCTGTCAACGTGAGTTGCAGCAAATACTTTACCGGTAAGAGAACCGACATCCTTGACCAGTTTTCCGATCATGCCGTTATAATTGGCTTCGATACCCTCCGGGCTCAGCTTGTCGCACTCCGGGCCTCTGCCGGTCATAGGTGACGGGGCATTCTCAGCTCCGGTAAAAGTCTGGCCGAACCTCACCACGGTCCATGTCCCGGAAGATTTGCCCTCCAGTTTGGGAGCATCCCAGCTTAGCTTACCGGTGGCATCCATATTGGCAGATATGTCCAGTATTTTATCCCGTGCGATCAGGGCAGCTGCCGGAACCACAGCTCCTTCCGTTGCCTCGAGGCTGCCCGGCATCATTCCGCCTGACGACATACTTTTGGCAGCCAGATTCTTTATCCGGTAGGCCGGATTTGCAGCATCAGCAGGGGTTGGGAAGGCAAGCACCGTTATATCACGATAAAAACCGCTGTTTGTTTTTGGCATGGGTAACATGCCCTCAAATTTCTTACCGGCAGCAACCTGCTTTTCGCTTGCTGTAACCACTTGCATCGATTTATCAAGTGGTACCCACGGTCCACCGCTACCGTTCCAGCCGGCATCGTTATTCATATTTACCTCGATACCAAGGCGGCTTGCTTCCTCTATCATGAATTTAAACAGCTCGCGCCATTTGTCGCCCATGAAGTCTACCGGACCCACCGGGGCACCCTGGTCGACCTCCATAATCAATACCCCGCCGATCCCCACCCTTTTCATGGCTTCCAGATCAAGGGTTATACCTTCTTTAGTTATATTACTGTTCAGCCAGAACCAGTAAACCCATATCCGGGCATCATCCGGAGGGGTAACAAAGTTTTTTGCAAGATTGTCAACTGCGCCGGTCTTTTTGTCCGGGGCGCACTGCATTAGGGTCATTCCGGCCACAATGCAAAACAGTACCATTAGTTTCTTCATAATACTAATTTATCGATAAACTTAAGATCAACCAGCCATTGGAGCGATTTTGACTGCCACTCATCCCACATCGGACCTGAATATCCATCTAAACCATGTCCACCGGACGGTAGCTTAACATAATAAGCAGGGATTTTGTGAGCCAGCAGTGCATCGTAAAACATCTGGCTGTTGGAGGGCACTACCACATCGTCATCCAGCGCATGGACAAGGAAGGTTGGGGGTGTACGGTCGGTCACCTGCTTTTCGTTTGAATAAAGATTTATCAGGTCTGCGGATGGATCCTGACCGAGCAGGTTCCTTCTTGAGCCGCCATGAGTATCGGAACCCATGGTTATGACGGGATAAACCAGTATGGCAAAATCCGGTCTGGAACTGAATCGTTCAACCGGATCGGCAGCCTGTTGGTTGCCCGGGTCAAAATGCGTTGCCGCGGTTGAAGCGAGATGGCCACCCGCCGAAAAGCCCATGATTCCAATACGCACCGGATCGATTTTCAGTTCAGTTGCTATGGAACGGACCAACCTGATAGCTCTTTGTGCATCAAGCAGCGGCACTTTATGATTTCCTCGCGGCAGCCTGTATTCAAGAATGATAGCTGTTATTCCTTTTTGATTCAGCCATCGGGCAATTCCCTGCCCTTCCGGTCCTGTGACGAGCATTCCGTAACCGCCGCCGGGACAGATAACCACCGCAGCACCATTTGGCTTAACCGGGCGACAGATCGTTATAACGGGTTCTTTTCCTGCCGGTTGACCTGCACCTTCGGGGGCGGGTCCGGACCAAAGCGGAACGGTGACCGGTGAAACATACTGATCCTTCAATATGGCCTCAAACGCAGGAAGGGCAGCCTGGTAAATGGTTTTATGCCCTGCCGCAGTCGGGTGCTGTCCGTCGCAGGTTTCAAATCCAAAGAATCCTAGATCAACGAGATAAATACTTTTATCGGAGGAAGCGCTTTGATAGGCGCCAACAGCTTTAGTAACCGCCGATCGTGCCCGGCCTGATACGGGTATCATTACGATAATCTTTGTTTCAGAGCTCACCCGGCTACGGAGCGTCCGGAGAGCATCGGTTACGTCTTTCTCAGCAGGAGCTCCGTTCTCGCCAAGGTTGATCATCACTACATCTGGTACGGGGTAAAGTTTCCCATTTTTCAACCAGCCAGTGACTGAGGTTACAATGTCGATCAGCTTGCTTAATGAAGGCACGCCGGCCATGCCCCCACCCCAGTCGTATCCGCCAAAAGCGAGTCGCGATTCGA
>CAYHCO010000062.1:11108-17218 GCA_964355105.1 uncultured Porphyromonadaceae bacterium | reverse complement strand
AGATGTACCAGTTGCCGTCCATCACCTTGCCGTTCATGAAGCTCGTGGAGATGAAGTAATTCACCGAGTCGAACTTGATGGTGTAGGTGTCGTCGATCACGTTCATCGGGTCAATCACTTTAACGGTGATCGGACCTTTTGCGGCTTCGTAGGTCAGCTTGTCGGCTTTCCACGGCGAGCCTTTCATGATGGCGTCGTGCGTTTCCTTGGTGATTTCAACGGCATTCAGACCGGTACCGTGACCTTCCACCTGGGTAATCTGCGGGGCATCCCCGAAGGTTCCCTGGATAACAGTTCCACCCTGTTCCGGCTCAATCTTGTGCGGGATGGCCTCGTAAACCTTGATGGGGCCACCTGCGCCTTTACGTCCGGCCAGGTAAGGATAACGCTGTCCTTCGAAGGAGTCAGGGTTGTTCTGGTCGTATTTCAGGAAGTTGTTGTAAGCGTAAGCCACAGCAACGTAATAGTATTTCTTGTAGTTCACCAGGGTACGGATCCCTTCGGCGAAGATGTCTTCAGTTAGAACGAAGGTGTGTTCGATCCCTTCATCCCGTCCGATTACCTCAACAACGGGAACGTTGGCTTCCAGATCAGGATTCCAGACATAGTTTATCAGTCGTGCGATGCCGTTACGAACGTCGCACTGGAAAATTACCCTTGCGAGGTTGGTGTTATGAGAAGTGGCATCTGTTATGGAAACCGAGCTGGTTTTCATCTGCCATACCTGGTACCCCTCGAAATTGTAATACACATCGCAATCGGGCTTGTCGGTCGGGCACACGATGAACGGGTCACGCTCCCGGTAAGCTTCCATGAAGTTGTTGGAGGAGGGCTTGTTCCAGATATGGAAGATCAGTTTCTGATCCTGTTCCACGATAGTCAGTTCCGGAGCATCCGGGCCGTCGACCACCTGGAAGCAGCTCTCGAACAGGCGCTGTGCTTTCTCGTCGCTCTGCAGCATCTTGTCGACCGAAGCCAGCAGGTACCCGTCGTAGGAGCGGGCCCATACGGCTCCTACCGTGATATCGTTCACCGCGCCCGGTTCGAGTACAAAAGGTCCGGATGACTGCACAAACCTCCGGTCGCCCGGGAAGTTGCCCGCCGTTTCCTCGGTCCAGCTGACCTGGGGAATACCACCCTGTCCCCAGCCGCACGGGTCGGTTTCACGTGGGAACATAAAATCGCTGATCGGACCTGTTGCTCCGCTGGCCGGGTGACCGTTGCCGCCGTATCGCATGCGTTCATTATCTTTCCAGTAACCCCGGAGATATTGATAGTACTGGTTGGCATTTTCCGGGTCGCCTTGCGGTCCCGACTGATTATTGTAATAAACGAACCGCCTCATGCCCCAGCGCTCGTTGTCCGTGATCCCGTCGCCGAAATTCAGACCGTTAATGTTTCCGTTCAGTATGCAGTCGTTGCAGATCAGGTTGCGTTGTTCGTCGTAGCTTTTGCAGTCGTCCTTGCCGTTGGGATCCTGGTAAGGGCCTTCAAAAAAATCGATCCCGATAGCGGGCGGATTCACTCCGTAGGCCCAGGCCTCACCGTTCCCGTCGACGGCTTCGCCGTTATAATCGTATCCGATGCCTTTGGTCACGTGGCACCCCACATAATCGTCGTATGAATACCCGACATCCGAATCGCAGTAAACACCGAAGTAGGTTTCGATCAGGGTATAGGTGGAGCGGTTTATCAGGGCGTAATTGTAAAAGCTCATGTCGTTCATGGCATCGTTCGTGGAGAACTCGAATGCCTGAGCCCTGATCTCCATGCCGATAGCCTCACTGGAGGGATTGGAGTGAATGTTTCCGCGGTCGTTGTAAACCCACCAGAGGGTTCCGTCGCCGAACAGGCGGGGTCGGCGCAGCTCGCGGGTGGTGCCGCACGGAAGTATTCCATCCAGATCGTAAAACGGGTAATCTCCGTCGGCAGGATTGTAAAAACCGTCGTCGTTATTGTCCCAGAAAGGAGCCAGGTAAAAATCGTAACCTGCAGCGGCATCGGCGTGTGCCGGCCAATCCAAAATCACCTGGGGAATGGAATAGCCCTTGAACTCCAGATCGCGCTTTTCGACGGGCGTGTTGTACCATTCCCGGAAAGCATCGACCATATAGCGGTTTATCTCGTAGTGTCGGTCGTACTGGTAGCAAACTTCCACGTCGGTGGTGCCGCGCTGCTCGCCGTTCATGATCAGCGGACCGGGCCAGTAATGCTGCAGCCACCCCACCCAGTTGGATGCACAGAGTTTGAGCTGTCCGTTTACGTCGGTTCCCCCGATCCAGATACCGCCCGAGTAAAGGCACACTTTCCCCGAACCTTTAGGAATCTCATAGCCCGATGCATTGCCGGATATATCTGTCCAAAGAACGCCATCCATATGGATATAGGTGCGAACATTATTGAGTGAGATCTCCGTTACGGTTTTCCCGATCATGCAACCGGCCGAAAGCCCTTTGATCACATCGGTACCGGCGCGTACCGGCTTTTTCATCGATTTGCTTTCATCCGGAAAAATCCGGAACGGGATTAAAACGAGACTTAAAAGGATGAAAGCCCTTTTCATTTGGTTTTAGTTTTAAGGTTGCCGAGCGCCTGAACGAGGGTATCGACATCCTGTGTGGTGTTCTGAATTCCGAAGCTGACCCTGGCAAGGCCGGGTAATCTGAGGTTAGGCAGGAGGGTGAGCAATACCCGCTGGAACCGTTCCAGTCCGGGTGATACTCCAAGCAGGTGTTTTATGAGGATGTGGGCACACTGGCAACCGTAGCGGATGCCGATGGCTGCCTGCGATGCCAATTGTTTAGCGATGGCAATGGATATTATGCCATCAATGGCAAAAATGATGACTCCGATTTTTTGATCAAAGGAAGGCGAGCCGGGATTGTTGACGCCGTAAATCTTTAGGCCACTGATCTGGTTCATGCTTACTATTGCGTGACTGGTCAATTCCTTCTCTTCCTCCCGGATGATATCCATGCCGATTCGCTGCAATAGCGTGACTGCCTTGCCCAGGGCACAGATTCCAGCGGTGTTTTCTTCCCCTGACATCCGGATTTGTTCCATTTCCTCTGGCGTGAATTTGAGCAGTCCTTGCCGCACTACAAGGGCTCCCGAGCCAAACGGTGCGTAAATTTTATGGGCTGAAAATGCCAGGTAATCAATAGCTGATTTCAGTATGTTTATTTCGCGGTGGGCCACCAGCTGAGCGGCATCCACCAGCAGGCGCGCACCATACCGATGGGTGATCCGGCTTATTTCATCCAGATCATTGCATATGCCAAGCACATTGGAGGCGCCGCTAACGGCCACCAGGCGTATTCGTTTGTGACCGTGCTTGCCGTCGAGATTATAGTCACGCAAGATCGTTTCCAGTTCATCGAGGTCAACAAACCCCTCCTGGTCGATCGACAATCTTATGAGGGTACCGCCGGGGATCATCCTCCAGGGCAGGTCGTTCGAGGAGTGTTCCAACAGGGTGTTGAGGATCACCGGCTCCGTTTCCGGTCCGAATTCACGGCTGAAACTCTCAGAAGCCAGGTTAATAGCCTCGGTGGTGTTGGAAGTGCACAGTATATCGTAGTCCGTTGCGGGGGCGCCAAGAAATTCGGAAAGGATGGTTTTTACCTCTGAAACGATCTCTTTTCGGATCGGTTCCGGCTGGATAAGTCCTTGTTGTAATGCGTTCCACACTGGCAGGAAGGTAGGTGTACTGGCGCTGTTATCGAGATTCACAAAAACCTTTGAGCCTGTTTTCGTAGGCACCTGAATGCCCCGGCCGATCAGTGTTTTTCGGAGTTCATCCAGCAATTCCCGGCTTGAAAATTTTTGCAGATCATCGGTATGAAGGATTTCCTTCACGGTCATTTTTTCGAAAGCCGCATTCAAGAAAAGGTCCCTGCCTGATTTTTGGACCATCTGCAACGCCTTCGCGAAGGCGATCACATTGATTATTGCGGGAGTGCCGGCTTCAAACTTTTCAGGTCCGATAGCCCAGAGAACCCAATCCCCCGACATCAGGCGGGTGGTTCCTCCGCCGGTCTGGAATGGCGCACCCTTGGGCAAGGCTCTTTTTTTCACCGCCATCGCTGTCACGCCCAGCGGCAATCCGATATCCTGACTGGAGATACAGCGGTAATCACCGGTTTTCAGCTGTGCCTGCAGGGTGGTTGCCCGGCGGGGGGTGCAAAATATCACACTGTATCTGCCTTTACCCAGGCCCAGATATCTCAATACGGCCGATCGGGCCTGGTCGTATGATTTCGACGTAGCCATTGAATGGTGTCCGCTGCCGCGGTGTACGTTGGAATAGGTTTCGAGAGCGGCGAAAATGCTCTGGAACAATTCGGTGAAAGCCGAGTGGGAGGGGAGGTTTGTTTGCATAGTTACCTTAACATCCGGGAAAAATAACCAACATAAAGTAAACGAAAAATTGCAGGATGTTAAGGCGGATTATTCATTTTCCGCATTGATTAAAGCGGCTATCACCTCCCGTAGATCATCTTTCTGGCGATGGTCTCGGATCTTGTAATCAGGGTAAAGTAGTAAACACCCGGGACCAGATTATATTCATCAGGCTGAAAATGAATGGTATGCTTGCCTGCGGCAGTTTGTTGCGTACTCATCAAAGTGGCTATGGTATTTCCGTAAATATCAATGACGTTAAGGGTTACCGGCCCGGAATCCGGCAATTTGAAGGAGATAAATGTGGATTCATTAAATGGATTCGGATGGTTCTGATCCAGTTGTACCGGGCCTTTGGTGATACTTTCCGTACTGTTTGCGCCGGTATCAACCACGGCTCCCCATAAACTGTTCATCCCGTTATCCTGTCGCGACCAGGTTGCAAAAACCTTGTCGTTGTGGGCACTCACTCCCAGGTAATGCCCGAAAAATACGGTGCTGTAGGGAATAAATGGGGTATCGCTTATTCTGAAGTTTTCATATCTGGTACCTCCATCCCGTGATACTGCCATATAGACATCGGTACGGTTATCGTCATAATTTCTTCGGTCGTAATAAGCAATGTATACATACCCGGTAACCTGGTCGATGGTCAGAAAATTGAAAAATTGCTGTTTCCCTGCGGGATCATCGTTCACTCTTTTCGGAGCCGACCAGGTTGAGCCGCCGTCCATGGATTTAACCACCCAGATATCCGAATCGTTTGACCCGTTCCTGTTGTCCGACCAATTGATGTAGATAGTACCCCGGTAATGCCCGGAACTTCGGTCGCAACTGATGACCGGGAAAGAAGGGGTCAGCTGCATTCCGGGAACATTGTATATCCACTGAACCGTTGAGGTAATCCTGATATCGGAAGGCAGCCAGGTTTTTCCTTCGTCGGTTGATTTGTCAAACATCAGGCCGGACGGACTCCACCAGCACACATAAACCTCCCCGTTCGGGCCTGTAGCTGGATAGGAACCGTGCACGCTGCCTACTCCGCCTGTTGCGTTTCCTCCTTTTTGACTGATTCTGATTTTTTCTGACCAGGTAGCCCCCCGGTCTGACGAGCGTGCAAGGAAAATAATGGTTGAGTCGCGGGGATCGGAACTCCCATGCCGGTTGAACTGCGACCAGGTGGTGTACAGGTTGCCTTTAACAGGATCAAAGGCTGCCCACTCCTTGTCGATCTGCATGGTGCCGTTCAATGCGGTATAGCTGCCATTGTTCCATTCGGTAATCTGGGTGGAACGTTTCTGGCACACCACCCGGCTCAGATCCGGAACAAGATGAAAGAAATAGAAATTCTCCTGGTCGTCGCAAACGATGACCGGATCGCAGTTAACACCGTAGGTCGACTGCAATACCTGATGATGCCAGGTTAGTCCGCCATCGGTCGAATAATAGCTGTGATTGGTATTCGTACCGATCATGATTTCGTTGGTGTTTCCGGGATTGATACAAACAGACGGTTCGTTGGGATCGTAACCGTCAATGGTGCCTGCAATCCTGATGTTCACGTGCTGTGCATGAAGCCATGCAGGTGCCAGGCTACTCCATAAAATCAGGGTAAAAATTTTGTTCATTTGATTGGGATTCCTGTTTTGCGTGTTGAAGTTATACCTATCCCAAACCGTTTTGTCCAGCTATTTAACCAATGGTCGACT
>CAYHCO010000062.1:0-11008 GCA_964355105.1 uncultured Porphyromonadaceae bacterium | reverse complement strand
GCTTGAATCAGTTGGTTTTGAGCTACCTTGAATTCAACTGAAGAAGAAAGCCCGGCTTTGTATTTTTCCTGAGTCAGATTAAATGACTCGGTTGCACTGGCAATAGCTTCGTTTGAGGCTTGATACTTCGCCTGAGCATTTATCGCAGCCGAGTAAGCCAGCTGGATATCCTGACGTACCGCTAATTTTTTTTGATCCAGTGAAAGTTTAGCGTCATTCGTTTGGATGGTGGCCTGGTTGATCCGGCTTCGGGTTTGGAACTGGCTGAAAATGGGAATACTGATGTTTACCGAGGCGCGGCTGTACATATTATCCTTGAGCTGTTCAGGGTAGGGGTAGGGCGCCATGGGGTTTAATTGATTGACGCCCAGTTCGCTATATCTTGAATAAACGATGCCGTTGAGGGATACGGATGGTGAGATCTTTGCCCTCATGGCTGCCAAACCGGATTCCCGGCTTTTCAGGAGTAATTCCGATGAAGCGATCCCCGGATAATTACTTTTTGCGTACTCATAGACCTTCACGGGATCAACAATATCGATTAATAAAGGACCTTCCAGGCTCGACGGTTTTTGAACGACAAGGACATTTTCATTTTCGAGGTTGATAAGCTGGGCTAGAGCCAAATAGGCGGTTCGTAATTCGTTTTCGGCCTGAATCTTGGCGAGATTATCCTGGGCAACCTGGGATTTCATCGTTAGCACTTCAATTTTGGACATTCTGCCAGCCGCGAAAAAACCTTCATTCATGCGAAGCTGTTCCTGGGTTGATTCCAGTTTGGCAGCAGCTACAGCAAGCAATTCCTGGCAATAAAGGATCTGGAGAAAAGCAGTGGTAACTTCAATGGTGACAGATTTTTTAAGTTCCTCCCGTTTTTCGTTCTCTGACATTAATGCAAAACGATTCGATTTTACCTGGAACCAGTTTGAAAAACCAGAAAATACCGGAAGGGAACCTTGAACACCCACATTACCATCCTGATATTTAGTATTGATATAGGTGTAATTCTCATAGTTTACCGTCTTACCTGAACTCAGGTTATGAGAATAAAAACCTTCCACGTTTGGTAATCTCGCAGCCTGTGAGGTTTGCAGATTGTCCTTTGCCAGATCCACCTGCAATCCCTGTCTCTTAAGTCCGATATGCCGGTCAAGGGCTATTTTTATGCAGTCTTCCAGCTTTAAAGCTTGCTGCGAAAAGGATAAATACCCCGGACAAAGAAGGACGATAATAACAATACTTAGCCTGCTGAAGGTTGACATCTTTATTTGGATAAAAATTAGGTTGTTACTCAGCTTCGGGAACCAGATGCCCATCAAACAGCCTGATGATCCTTCCGGCGTACGAGGCATCTTTTGGCGAATGAGTAACCATGACAATACTGGTACCTTCAGCATTCAGTTGCTTCAGCAAATTCATCACTTCTTCACCGTTAGCCGAATCGAGATTACCCGTTGGCTCATCCGCCAGGATTAACAGTGGATTACCTACCACGGCGCGGCAAATAGCAACCCTTTGCTGCTGCCCGCCGGAAAGTTGCTGTGGGAAATGTTTTTTACGGTGGGAAATATTCATCCTTTCCATCACTTCTTCCGTCATTTTTTTTCTTTTGGCAACCGGGATCTTTTGATACAGAAGAGGTAATTCAATGTTCTCGAATACATTGAGTTCATCAATCAGGTTGAAACTCTGAAAAACAAAACCAATATTTGATTTTCTGAGCAGGGTCCGCTGCTTCTCCGAATAGTTTGATACTTCCGTTCCATCAAAAATCAATTGACCCGAAGTCGGGTTATCCAATAAACCAAGTAAAGTCAGTAAAGTGGATTTACCGCATCCTGAAGGACCCATTATGGCAGCAAATTCGCCCTTTTGTATCCAAAGAGAAACTTTATTTAATGCCGTGGTTTCGACTTCATCCGTACGGAATACTTTGGTTAATTCAATCGTTTTTATCATTGGGTTTGATTTATAAATTAATCCATTTTAAGTGCATCAACCGGATTACTGACGGATGCCCTGTAAACATGCGCCAGGATGGTTGATACGGCTATTAATAGTGAAATCAGGGTGGATATCACAAATACTCCAACTCCGATATCAATGTGATAATTGAAATTCTGGAGCCAGTTTTTCATCAGATACCACGATAAAGGCGACGCGATCAGCGTGGAGATAATCACCAGAACAATCGTTTCAGTCAGTAACATCTCAATAATGGTGGCAGAAGGTGCGCCAAGGCATTTTCTGATACTGATCTCCTTCTTGCGTTTCTCTATCGTAAACGAAGCTAATCCAAGCAATCCCAGACAGGCCACGATGATGGCCAATATTGCAAAAACAGCGAATATTTTACCCATTTGCCGGTCTTTCTGATAATTGTCGACCAGCTGGTCCTCCATGAAAACGTAATTGAAGGGCTGGTTGGGTACTATTTCGGACCATACGGACCTGACTTGGGTTACCAGATCTGAAGGCTTGATTCCTGAATAGCGGATCACGGAAAATACCGCTGCTGGCGCCAGCCTGATTACCAGGGGCTTCACTTCCTGATGGAGTGATTCGTAATTATAATCCCGGATAACACCGATGACCTTTAAGGGCAGGTCCCCGCCGGTTGGATTAGCCGCCGACTGAAAAAGGATTTTGTCGACCGGATTATCCCATTGAAGGCGCTTTGCCGCAGCTTCATTAATGACAACCGCCGAGCTGTCGGAACCGTATTCCTTCGAGAAATACCTTCCGGCAGCCATCTCAATTTTCATGGTATTCTGGAAATTCTCATCGGTGGCAATAATGTTGAAATTCTGCAGACCATCGCTTGCGTCGCCTTCTCTGCGAAAAACTGTATTACCGGAACTTTGTCCGCCCGGGACCTGCGTCGTAAGGGCGGCATCAGCAACGCCAGGGATAGCCTTGATCCGGTCGGAAAAAAGTTTTGATTGAGCGCTAAGCGCGTAGGCACGATTAACGATGAGCAGGTTGTTTTTGTCAAAATTCAAATCCTTGTTCAGGAGGTAATTATTTTGTCTGGATATGATCAGGGTGCTGACTATGAGTCCGATGGTGATAAAAAACTGAACGATCACCAATGATTTCCTTAACCAGCCGCCTCGGATGCCCATCTGAAGTTTCCCTTTCAAAACCGATACGGGATTGAAACTGGCAAGATAGAATGAGGGGTAACTTCCTGATGCAAGACTGATGAAAACCAGAAGCAGCAGAAGTATGGGAATAAACAAGCCCCAGTTAATCAGATTAATGGAAAGCTCCTTGTTGGCCATGTCATTAAAGTAGGGCAGCCCAATAAAAACAAGCAGAATGGCAAGTAAAAATGATAAAAGAGTCAACAGCGAGGATTCGGTCAGAAATTGGCCGATGAGGTTTGAACGCTGCGAGCCCACAACTTTACGAATACCTACTTCCCTGGCCCTTGAAGAAGCCCGGGCAGTCGCCAGGTTCATGAAATTGATCGAAGCGATGATAATCAGGAACAGGGCAATGATGGAAAAAATATAAACCGTTGACATGGAACCATTCGGACGAAATTCGAAATCCAGGTCAGATTTGAGGTGGATGTCGGTAAGAGGAGTCAGCACATAACCATACCGGTTACCGGCAGCCCTCATCTGGCTGAGATCAAATCCCAGAAATTGTTTTAACTGCGGTCCGACATACTTTTCCACTATCGGAACTATCCCGGATTCAATATCCTTTTGGTTGGATCCTTTCGAAATCTTGATATATGTATAGACACTGTTGCCGACCCAGACCGTGCTTTGATTAATGGGGTTAGATAAAAATGAAGCGAGGATGGTGAATCGGATATGACTGTTTGCGGGAAAATCTTCTATGACACCATCAACGGCAAATTGCTGCGGAGGATCAAATACCTGAAGCGATTTTCCGATCACATCGGTTGAACCGAAATATTTCATCGCAACACTTCGGGTGATGACCAGGGTGTTTGGGCGGTTCAATCCTTTGCCTGCATTTCCGGCAATAAAACGGGTAGTGAAAATGTCAAAAAAGGTTGAGTCGGCATAAATGAAACCATCTTCAATGAAACTTTTATCTTCATACCTGACGAGTGGATCGCCTCCAAACGGGAACAACCGGGTATATTGCTCAACGCCGGGCAGTTCCTTGACCAGCGTAGGGCCGATAGGAACACAGCTGACGGCAGCCCGGATTTCCGGACCCTGAATTTTACCCATTACGGAGACCCGGTAAATCCGGTCCGAATCTTTATTGAACTTGTCATAGGATAGTTCATCAAGTACAAACAACAGGATGAGTATACTGGAAGCAAGTCCAAGAGTCATCCCCGTTATATTGATCAATGAGTAACCTTTATATCTGAAAAGGTTACGTATTGATGTTTTTAAGTAATTGGAGAACATGTCTTTGCTATTTTATAATCAGTTTGTCATTGTTGCCGAAACTGGTGTAGGAACTCACAACAACCTTTTCCCCCGGTTCCAGTCCTTCCAGGATCTCGTAATATCTGGGGTTCATGCGTCCGGTGCGGATTGTCCGCTTACTGGCAAACTCTCCGGATGCATCTACCACATAAATCCATTGGCCACCGGTCGATTCAAAGAATCCGCCCTTTAATACCTGTATGGCTTTGATGGGTTGGCCGAGTTCCACATTGATCCTATAGGTTTGCCCGGTCCGGATATTGTCGGGTTTAACTCCTGTGAATTGCAGGTCAACCTGAAACTGGCCGTTCCTCACCTCGGGATAAACCTTGATAATGCTGAGGTTGAAATTTTGATCATTTCGTTCGAGTGTGGCAGGCAAACCCGTCTTGATTCGATCAATCCAGTGTTCATCGATTTGAGCGGTAACCTTAAAGTTGTCCAGAATATGAATTTGTCCGAGCCGGTAGCCACTGATAATGTTTTGTCCGATTTCGGCTTCCAGTGAGCCCAGCTGCCCGGAAACCGGCGCTTTAACATTCAGGCTTTCAAGTTTATCCTTGACCAGTTCGATATTGTCCTGCATTCTTTCCAATGCACCTTCAAGGCTTCTAACCTGGGTGGCCCTGAAAAGGGAGTCCTGCACAGATTTTTCCTTGAACAGCTGAATGGTTTGTTTTGTCAGGTCAGCATTTTCCTTGCTCAGCAGGTATTCCTGTTCCGCGATCAGACCCTGGTCGAACAGGGTTTTGTTAGCCAGATAGGTCCGGTTGAGTTTTATCAGGTCAAATTCGTACTGGATGATTTGCCTTCTCAGCTCAATGCGCTGCTGCTCCATCATAATTTTTGTATCCCGGAGCCTGTTTTCCTGCTCTGCCAGATCAGCCTGGCTGGTAAGAATTCTCAGGTTCAGGTCGGGATTTGTGAGTTGGAGAATAACGTCACCGGCTTTCACCATGGAACCTTCCTCGATGAGAATTTTTTCAACCCGGCCACCCTCAACAGCATCGAGGTAAACGGTAGTGAGGGGTTCAACATTCCCGGTTGCAGTCATGTAATCCAGGAACTCGTCCTCAATAACGTCTGAGATAGTCAGTTTATCTCTTTCGACATTTAGTTTGCTGGAATGGTCGGCAAAGAAGAGCAGGTAAACTATGCATAAAACAGCAAGTGCCGATAATGAGATCCACAAAATTTGTCTTCTTTTTTTCGCTTTATTCTCAATGATACGGTCCATTTGGGTTTGGGTTTTTTCAAAGTTAAGACGAAAGCATGTTGTTTTTTGTTACAAAATATATTTGAAGGCATATCAGGTAAATAGTTACTGGTGCCGCAAACTAACTGCGGGGTTTGTTTTGGAAGCCCTGAATGCCTGTATGGAAACCATCAGGGTTGCCAAGACCAGGGCCAGCAGGGCAGGTAATGCAAACAACCACCAGGAAAGGGCGGTGCGGTAGGCATAATCTTTCAGCCATTCATGCAGATAATACCAGGTAAAAGGTATGGCAATCGCGATACCCATCAAAACCAGTTTTGTAAACTGTGTAATCATGGACAGCACAATTCCCCAGTTGGATGATCCAAAAGTTTTGCGAACAGCAATTTCACGGGTTCTCTTTTCCGCCATATAGCTGGATAGACCAATCAATCCGAGGCATGCAATGATTATTGCCATCACGGTAAAATAGGCCATCAATTCTCCTGAGCGGGTCTCGTTTTGGTATATCTGGTCATAATCATCTTCAATAAATGAATACTCAAATGGATAGCCGGGAATAATGGAATTCCAGGTCGCCCGCAGTTTTTCAATCATAGGTCCACGGTCTCCGGGACGTAAACGGACCATCAGGTATCGCATTCGGCTTTCCGGGAAAAGAAAGAGCGCCAGCGGAGGAATTTCGGTCCGCATGGAAAGAAAATGGAAGTCCCGGATCACTCCGACAACCGGTCCGGTAACTCCGCTAAAAGTGATGTTCATTCCAACAATATCCTCCCTGCCAATGATTTTTGCAAGTGATTCGTTGATCAGCATGCCCCCTGATGATTTTTCAGGGTTAAACATATCGGAAGGAAACTCTTCTGAAAACCCTCTTCCGGCGATTAACGGTACCTGAATTAAATCAGAATAGTTATAGTCGACCCGGCTGATACTCACCAGGGGATTTAAATCGGGGCTTTTGCCATCCCATTTTATATTCCCCGAATTGCTTCCGATATTGATCGGTAAATGTGTTCCGGCGGAGACGGTAACCACGTCGGGATTTCCTTTAATGGCCTGTTTGATGGCACTGTAGCGGGTATTGAGGTCTCCGAAAAGCCGGACATACAGAAGATCCTTCTGATTATATCCAAGATCACGGCTTTGCATGTAGCTGACCTGTCGAAAGATCAATAAGGTGCTAGATATTAGAAATATAGATATACTGAACTGAAAAACAACGAGTACTTTGCGCAACCATCCCTTCCCTTTGGAATCAGAGGGATCGCCGGTCAGGATGGCCATCGGCTTAAATCCGGAAAGATAGAGTGCCGGATAGATTCCGGCGATGACAGAGGTTAGCAGCGTGACACCGATCATTCCCAGTATGAAATTCCCTGACAAGAGGATATCTGCGGAAACCTGTTTCCCGGAAACCATTCGAAAGGGATCGAAAAGCAGTCCGATGATTACCACTGAAATAGTCATCGCTGCAACGGATGTGACCACTGATTCCCCCAGGAACTGAGCAATCAGCTGTCTGCGTTGGGAGCCGAATGCTTTTCGCAGGCCGATTTCCCTCGATCGTCTGGAACTGCGTGCAGTGGACAGGTTCATGTAATTGATCGCTGCGATGAGGAGGATGAAAATTCCGATCAGGGAAAAAATGATGACGCGCTGGATACGGCCTGGCGGATGCCCGAATCCGAAGTATTCATGCAGGTACATTTTTGTAAGGGGAGCAAGCATGAATTTTGTTTTCCACTGGCTTGGTTCTCTGCCGCTGCCGGTGAAATCAATGTGGTTTCTGACCGTTTCGGTTAATTTGGAATCAACCGGACCCGGATCAGCCTCATTGTAAAGCATGGCGAAGGTTACTATGTTGTTCGATCCCCAGTGGTCAACGAATGCGCCGGTAGTTTTTGTGAAATCGAATGGAATGAGAAAATCAAACCGTAAGCTGTTGTTTAACGGTAGCTTTTTCAAAAGTCCGGTCACTTTGAAATTGTGTTTATTATCCAGGATGATCACCTTCCCGATCGGGTCGTCGGTTCCAAAGTATTTAAGCGCCATTTCAGGGGTCAGCACAATCGAGTAAGGCTCTTTCAATACGGTATTGGGATCTCCTTTTGCCAGCGGGAAGCTGAAAACATTAAGGAAAGTGGAATCCACGCAGGCTATGCCGTTTTCGTAGAATGCCTTATCGCCGTATTTTGTCAGCAGGGCTCCGGTTTGGGTAACCCTGACTGTCGTTTCAATCTCAGGGATCTCCTTTTTCCATCCTTCACCGGATGGGAAAGGGGTCACATTAACGTGGTAAAGTTTACCGTCGTAATCCTGGTCCTGCTCCACCCGGTAAATCCGGTTACCGTTAAGGTGAAACCGGTTCATGGAGACTTCATCGGCAACCCAGATGAATATGAACATGGCTGCTGATATTCCCAGTGCGAGCCCGAAAACGTTGATAAAGGAATATCCTTTCTGACGAATGAGATTCCGGACCGCTGTGATTATATAATTGCTAAGCATGGAATCATTTTTTTATTACTCGTCTCTCAGCGAATCCACCGGATTGGCATTGGCTGCCCGCCACGACTGGACGCTGACTATGAAAAGGGAAAGTACGATGGTGATGAGCGCTGGCCATAGAAAAACCAAAGCATTCATCTGGTACCTGTAAACATAATCCTTCAGCCAGTTCGTCATCAGCACACCGGCTACCGGCAATGCGATTGCGATGGCGATTACAACCAGAATTACAAAATCGCGGTTAATGAGGCTGATTATTTTGATTGAGGAGGCCCCGAAAACCTTGCGCACGCCAATCTCACGCGTCCTCCTCTCAACGGTGAAAAATGCCAGTCCAAGTAATCCCAGACAGGCTATAAAAAGTGCGAGCAGGGTAAAGCTGGAAAAAACAATGCTCCGGTTACGGTCGGCCCCGAACTGTTCTTTAAACCGGTCGGCAAGGAAGGTACATTCAAACGGTCTGTTTGGAAAGATTCCTTTCCATACTTCCTCGATATGCTTCATTGCGGCATCGGTGTTCTGCGGGTCCAATTTTACGTACATCACCTGATTGTTAAGCCGGTATATGAGCATCAGGGATTCAACCCCGGCATACATCCCAGTCTGATGATAATCTTTCATTACGCCGATCACCCGGCCCATGATCTGGCCGCCATCCCCGAGCTGGACCCGCTTGCCGATCGGTTGATCCCAGGCAAGGCGCCGGGCCAGTGTTTCGTTAACGAGAACCCCCTGAAGGGTGTCGGACATGAAGTCGGTGGAAAAATCCCTTCCGGCAACCATAGGGATCTCCAGGGTCTCAATAAAATCCTGATCAACCACTGAAAAGTTGATTCCCCTCGGCTGCATCCCTTCGCTGGTTTCCATATTGAAAATCACTTTAGGGGAACCTTCTCCGACTCTCACATTTGTAAGTGTTGCTTTCCTGATAAAAGGGCTCTGAAGAAGTTTCTCCTTCATGACCCTCATCTGGGTGACGGATTCATTATCCGGGAGAACCAGTGTGGCCACATCCTTCATGTTCCATCCCTGATCCATGGTCTGCATGAAATTGAGCTGCTTAAAAATTACCAGGGTACACACTATCATACCTACTGAAATCACAAACTGCAAAACCACTAGAACTTTCCGGAAGAAACTGCCGGATCGGCCCGACTGGCCGGATCCCTTCATGACTATTACGGGTGAAAAGCGAGAAAGATAAAAAGCCGGGTAGCTGCCCCCCAGAACACCAATGATTAAAACCATGGATGCCATGGCAACGATGAAAACCGGACTATATAGAATATCCAGGGCAAAATTCTTTCCGGATAATTGGTTCAATACGGGTAGTAGCAGGGCAATCAGGATGATACCGAGCAGAAGTGAAAAAAGGGTTATCAGAATCGATTCGGCGAGAAACTGGCCAATCAGCAGGCCTCTTCCCGAACCAACCACTTTTCTCAAGCTTACTTCCTTTGCCCGGCGGGTAGCTCTGGCGGTGGCCAGATTAACATAATTCAATGACGCGATCAGTACCAGGAAAAAAGCAACCAATCCGAAAATGTAAACATACTGGATATGCCCTGGTGGCACTGGCTCCTGGGTATTGTCGGAGTGCAGGTGGATCCTTGTAATCGGTGTCAGTTCATAGGTAATCTTGATCCCGAGATTTTCAAATATCGAGGCCATATATTTGGAATACATGCCTTTAAGCTTATCCTGGAATCCGGGAATATTTGTACCCTCCTTCAACAGGAGATAGGTGAAAACGCCAAAGTTTCCCCAGGTTCCGGGCTGGGCATCGAACGTGATTCTGGAAATAAGGGCATCAAATGTGACATGTGAATTTTTGGGAACATCCTCCATGACTGCGGTGATAGTAAACAAGCGATCGCCCGAACGCAATGATTTGCCAACAGCCGCTTCGCTCCCAAAATAACGGCGTGCCATGGTTTTGGTGACAACCAGGTCATTGGGGTGCCTTAGTGCTTTATCGGCACTACCTTCCAGAATCCGGTAAGTGAAAATATCGAAGAAGGCAGAGTCAGCCACATATACATTATCCTCCTTGAATTCCTTGCCGTTTTCAGCTTTGTAGGTTGCCGATCCCTGAGCGTAAAGACGGCTGAATGCTTCAACCTCAGGATAGTCGGTTGCTGCCTGGGGCCCAAACGGAATTTGTGCCACGATCCAGGTGAATTCATCATCAGTCTCCTTGACATGCGACTGGACCCTGACGATCCGATCGCCCTTCTTGTGATAGCGGTCGAAACTCAATTCGTCTGCAACGTACATAACCAGGAACAGAGCACTGGCGATTCCCAGTGTAAGTCCCAGAATATTCAGCAGGCTGAAGCCAAATTTCTTGAAGATATTCCGGAGGGCAGTCTTTATGAGATTGGTTATCATGGCTATAGAATTATATTTCTATTTGATTCAGAAGCAAACTGTCAAACGGTTCCGCTGGGAAAGCAGGGTAGAAGGGCATCATAAATAATCCCTGTATAAAAAGGGAAAACACTACAGGTAAGACGAGGTAATTGACTTAATGTTACAGATTTCCGATGGAAAAATGAGCGGGGTCGGTGATGTCCGGAAACAGTGAGCAGCCGATTCCGGGCTCAAAAGCATTCTGATTGGGAAAAACGTTCAAAAAATCAACCTCCGGCGGGCTTATTGGACACGCCGATAAAAAATACAATGGCTGCCGATTTGAATGAACAACTATCTAAGACTGTAAGGATCTAATTTATAGAAGAGTACGAATAGTAACTAATTATTTATTTTGCCGGCAGAGCTCGTCAATTTTATCGGCACGTCCAGTTGGATTCTGTTTCTCAATATCTCCAAATACTCACTTGCTAAAAGTAAATTC
>CAYHCO010000061.1:6514-17528 GCA_964355105.1 uncultured Porphyromonadaceae bacterium | reverse complement strand
CCTGCAGTTTCAGCACAATCGGACAGGTGGCATCGAGGATCACGTTTCCGTTTTTCCTGAGCATCTCATAAGTCTCGGGCGGCTCTCCATGAGCCCTGATCAGTACCTTCTGGTTGTGCAGGTTGGGAAGGTCATCATGCGAGAGCGTGATCATGCCTAAAGCATGCAATCGCTTAACCTCCTCATCGTTGTGGACAATCTGACCCAGGCAATAAAGTTTACCGTCTTTCTTTAAAATCTCCATAGCCCGGTTGATGGCCTTCACCACACCGAAACAAAATCCGGATCGGGGATCAATTTCGACTTTCAGATTCATTGGCATTTTTCAAAGATAACTGATAACAGATAACTGACAACAAAATGGGGTGTCGGGTGTCGGGTGTCGGGTATCGGGTGTCGATTTACCATTTTGAATTTTTCTTTTGGGGATTTTGAAAAAAATCTATCTTTGTGCCCGAATTGTCCTGTGGTGTAATTGGCAACACGTCTGATTCTGGATCAGAAGAGTCTAGGTTCGAGCCCTAGCAGGACAACAATAAAATCAGGAGGTTGGAAACGACCTCCTTTTTTTTGTAGTAAAGGCAACCGCCACGACAAGTTAGTATCCAGTCCTGCTAATTTGCACATCAGATAAATGCAATCTGTCTGATATCTTTATACCTTATTCACTGAATGATATGCGCAGCATAAGTTTGTTCCTGATCGGATGTATCCTGTTCATGGTGCTCCAGATCAGTTCCTGTTCAGCCAGAAAAGCACCGGGAAGACCCAACATAATTTTCGCCATATCCGATGACCAGGGCTTTCCCTATGCCGGAGCCTATGGTACGCGGTTTGTAAATACCCCCGGATTCGACCGGGTTGCTTCGGAGGGTTTGCTTTTCAACAATGCATATTGTGCGGCCCCTCAATCTTCGCCAAACCGGGCATGCATTCTCACCGGACGTTACCTATGGCAGATCGCCGAGGCCGGCACCCATGCGAGTCTGTTTCCCGCACACCTGAAAATATTTACCGACCTGATCATCGAGGGTGGGTATGACATGGCCTCCACCGGCAAAACCTGGGGACCCGGAGTGGTGGATACCGTAAACCGGTTAAAGAACAAAACGCTGACAGGCAGGCATTACGCTACTGATAACGAGTCTGAATACTGGAAAGAGTTTCAAAAATTCGTAAAGGAGAAAGATCCCGATAAACCCTTCTTTTTTTGGTACGGCACCAATGATCCCCACCGGGCTTTCGATCCGGGATCGGGTTTAGCCAGCGGCAAGAAGATGGAGGATGTTGTTGTCCCTCCATACCTCCCTGATACTGAAATTGTTCGGTCGGACTTCCTGGATTATGCCGTTAAAATTGAAAGGTTCGACAGCAACCTGGTGCAGATGATGAGGATTTTGGAGGAGATGGGCGAACTCGATAACACGCTGATCATCGTAACCTCCGATAATGGCATACCCTATCCGCGGGCCAAGGGAAATGCCAATGATGCCGGGGTGCATGTTCCAATGGCTGTTCGCTGGGGAAAGAAAATACCTGCCGGAAAGGTCATTAATGATCTGATCAGTCATATTGATCTTGCCCCGACCATTCTGGACATTGCCGATGTACCGGCCAATCCTGAAATGGAAGGGAAAAGTTTCCTGGATCTGATGCTCTATCCGGAATCCACAAAACGTAAACCGTTCCGCGAAAGCCTGTTCTATGGACGGGAAAGGGCCACCTCTGCCAGGCCGAATAATGTTGGCTATCCGGCGAGAACCATACGAACACAGCAATATCAGCTGATTTGGAATATGAAGCCCGACAGGTTTCCTTCAGGTGACCGACTGAATGAGAATGAAGCCGCCGGGGTTTTAAAAGAGATGATCCGATTGAGGGATGTTAATCCACAGGGAAAGAAGATGTTCGAGGATGCCTTCGGATTGCGCCCCGAATTCGAATTGTACGACATGATCGGCGATCCGTGGGCCATGGTTAATCTGGCCGGGAAACAGGAGTACAAAGAGACTTTTGATGGCTTATTGAAATCACTGGAAAAACAGTTGCGGGATAACGGCGACCCCCGCATGTCGGGGCAGGGCGATATCTGGGAAAGTTATCCCCGCTTCATGCGTATAAACAATTTTGGCTGCGACCACCCTGCCTGGCAGGGAGTTTACAATGAATATTATGTGCAGCCGGGCCAGCGGATACCGAAATATCTTTTTGACTCAAAGGACTATATAACCTTTTTTGAAAAGACCGGGATCACCCGGGATGAGTATATAAACCGTCTGAAGGGAAAAGGGGCAATATTATACTAAGGAAGCCTGGATGAAACTTACTATAGCTCTAACCTAGTGATCTGACATTTGTTGCTGTCGAGGCGCCAAGCTCTGGATTTTCTATCAACTACTGGTTCTCTTCGATTTTGCTGATGATCTCCTTTAGTTTAGCAATTTCCTCCTGGCTCAAATCTTCTTCTTTTACCATATACGAGAGCAAAGATGCCGGGGAATCACTAAAATACCCGGATATCATTTTTTTAAATGAAATTTTTCGATACTCTGATTTGCTGATTATCGGAAAATATTCATAGGTTTTCCCGTAAGCTTTATAATCAATATAGCCTTTGCTTACTAATATTCTGACTACAGACGATACCGTATTATAAGGAGTTTTTTCACCATCCGGAAGATGAACAAGAACATCCTTAACGAATCCCTTCTTAATCTTCCAAAATATCTGCATGATCCGTTCTTCGGTTTTGGTAAGTTCTTCCATGATGAGATTATTTTCTAGTAACTTCAAATTCCATATCCACAGTAGCATATTCGCTCTTGTCATTCCACCCTTTGGGTATAGGAATTGGCATAATTTTTTCAGGATCAAACTTGTTCATATCAGCAATAGAGCGAATTGAAAGGATGATATTTTTACGACTAAACCAATCGCCTGTTTTGAACTTAATTCTATTAAGAACTTCCTTAGCTGGCACATCCCCGTTTCCTTTGATTCGAATTTCTCCAATTCTAGCACGCTTTCCCTCGCTGATCTTGATAGTCAAATCAACAAAACTATCAGCGGTTTCCTTTACAGTAAATTCTCCTTGAAAAAAGATATATCCATTATCCAGGTACAAAGAGGAAATGCCGTCGTCAGCCTGGTGCAAACGTATTTCCATGATCTCTTTGGAATAAGGGTCTCCCTTTTTCAGTCCGAGCACCCTATTCAATTTGGCAACACTGTAAACCGTGTTCCCTTCCCAGGTTATGTTACCGACTTTATTCCATGTGATTATTTTTGATTGATTATAATTAGGGCCTTCCTGATAATCGCTCGATGCGTTAAAATCGACAAGCGAAAACGACAAAAGCAGAGAAACTGCAACCGGAAGAATGATCAAAAATGAGAGTTTTGAAAGATTTGCTGACCTGGATTTTGTCAACATTTGAACGCGGCGACAAATTTGTTTTCCCGAAAACCCAGAAGTCAATCCGCAGGCTTTTATTTCACAGGTCAGTCCAAGGAGTAAATTGGAGTACTCCTTTTTTGAGGAATTGTCAGAGCACATCTTTTCATCCGCCAAATATTCATGCACTTCAGCAATCCTGTTCTTCAAATATTTCACCAAGGGGTTAAGCCAGAAAACGATAGAATACAATTCCACAATAACCGTATCGATTGAATGGTACTGCCTTGCATGCAATTGTTCATGACTCTTAATGATCTGAACCTCCTCCGGAGTCAATCGTTCGGTCTCCGAATTAATAAATATGAAATTCAGAAAGGATGAAGCCGGAACCTGTTTACGAACATTAATAATCCAGAATCTACCCTCTTTGATCTTATCGTTATTTCTTATGTTTTTACGAATCCTGATCACACTCTGCAAAAGAATTGAGAATCTATAAGAGGCCCCGATCAAGTAAACAATCCCAAAAAGGAAAAGTACAATTCCACGACTATTCATACTCTGAGGCTGTTGCGCTACCGCATCCTGAATTCCTGGTGAAGAAGCAGAAGGATTAAAAAGCGAAAATGACAAAGGCTGTCCTATGAGAGAATCGCCAAATATTGCGGTAGACCAGTTACCAGGCAGTGTAATGAATGGCAAAACAACACAGAGCAACAAGCTTGAGAGCAGATATATCCTCATCCAGGCAAAATGGGTAAGATTAGAAATGAACCATTTATAAATAAGGAGGAAGAGCCCTAAATAGATCGACGATTCGATCAAATACTTAATATATGAATTAGCCATGACGGTGTTTTTAAAAGTACAAACAATGTTACAACTTAATTTTCAGTTATACAACTGATATTTCAGTTTTTATTTACATGTCTGCAAATTATTGTTTCACAAGCCTGATAACCTGCATGTTACCATCTTCGGTCATGGCAGTCAGAATATAAATGCCGGCAGGCAGATGCCCGATATTCAGTAACGCCGGACTGCTACTTTCTGTTGAGCTCAGGACCGTTTCGCCCAGCATGTTTTTCAGGTTCAGACTAACCAGGGAAGCATTGCTGAATCGTATCCAAACTTTATCATTGGTGGGATTGGGATAAGCCAGGATCTCAAAATTCCCGACCGGATCAGTGATTACGTCGGATGAGCAATTTGAGTTGTAATAGCGGCCCGGGGAACCACCTACGCATCCGGCAAACCAGTTGTAACCGTCGTTCATGATACCCAGAGAATCCATCAGTTCAAAAGTATAGCCTCCGCTGGCCGCGCTGACAGGCCAGGGTTCGGAATCGCGGTAACGTACCGACAGGCGCAGTTTGCCGTTTGAGCCGTAAGCCCGGATCCATTCGCCGGTATCTTTCAACCCGAAAACAAAGGGTCCGGAAAAGTTTAGTACACCTGGATTTATCGAGCGGAACTTGTTCACATCCTGAACCAAAACAATATTTTCATGCGGCTTCAATTGCGTGCCGTCAGGTATCCTGAAAGAATGACCGGTACTGTCAACCCCATCTTCAAATACCCATCCGGAGATATCCTGGGTTACTCCGGTTATATTGCGCAATTCCACCCAATCACCATGATCATGTGCCGGTACCGACTTACTGTTGATCTCGGAAAAGACTATCTGGACGCTGCAAGGAGAATACGCCTGGCCAGGCGATCCTCCAATGCATCCATCGAACCAGTTTACAGGATCATTGGTGGAAAGGCTCACGTTGCGCAACTCAAGCGTCCTGCCTTGTCCATCAGCACCTGATGGCCAGGGGCTTGCATCTTCAAACACAACTTCCGAAACCTTAAGCTTGCTGTTATTGTACAATTTAACAGCATCACCGGAACCGCTCAAACCGAAGCTGAATGAACCGATATAGGACACACCCGGATGAGCGGATTTAAACTTACTCTGGTCATTCACCACCACAAGCCTTCCGTTCGGTGCAATCTGTGTATTAGAGGGAAAACGAAAAACGTGGGTGGAATCCGAATCGGTAAAATACCAGCCATTCAGGCTTGCCGGGAGTGTCGGGTTATAATTCCAGATCTCAATCCAATCACCTGCATCAAGGGTCGACTCTGAATTATAATTGATCTCCGAAACAACCACTTTAGAAGAATACGTTGATTTGGTGAAATGAGCCTGGAAGGTCGCTGTCCGGGAAAGGGTATCTCTAAAAACCGGATTATACACATCGGAAATCAGTGTGTTGGCATCCCAACCCGTGAATGAATATCCCGGACCGGGAATTGCCTCAATCTTAACCGGAACTCCATCAAACCAAACACCCTTAAAAGGATAGGCCGGAACTTTAACCGTGCTGATCTGAATGATCCCCGACCCCTCTGGTTCAACATTCAGCGTGATATTTACTGCCTTGGGCAACTGAAGATTGTTGATCAAATGGTACCTGACATTATTGCTTCGGTTGGACAACTCATCCAGCATGACAGCATGCAATTGGTTAAACTGGTCGATATAGCTGCTGGCCGAAACATTGGGATCTCCCCACCTTTGAAAACCGGCCGGCAATTCGGGACGGGTAACTGCGGCAATCTCATCCGCAATGGAAATCAGTCGCTGCTTGCTCCAGGCGGTATTCATAAGATCGGCGTACCGGTTAATGAAATAGTCGCGGTAGAGGCGGTTCTCCATGGCCTTCTGCCAGATGTGAATGTATTGGTTCTGAGAATTATAATCCAGCATGATCCTGATGAGATCCGTATTCCGGTCGGACCATCCGTTCGGATTGAGTGAGTTTTCTAAATCGACCAGGCTGAACCGCCAGCGATTACCTGTTTCAGGACTCCGGTATATCCTGATATTGTTAAAAGGCCAGTCAACGTTCGCAATCCACGCCTCGGCACAGATGTAATCAGTATAATATTCCAAGTCGAAATAACTGTTCGCCTGCTCCCAGAAGGTTTCAGAATTCGTATCCAAACTCAGGAACTTTTGATAATCCAGCTGAAACGCGTTAACTGGATCTTTGCCGCAAACAGCACGCAATACACCGCCATACCAGTAGGATACTGACAGAATATCAAGTGAATCCTCTTTGGTACCAAAATGCTGCTTAAAGTAATCCTCATCTAATTTTTCACGGAGCTCATACATCCCCCAGTAATGTCCATTGAGGTAAACCTGCACGGGAGTGTAAGCGGAATAGGTATTGTATGTGCTGTCGCCCAAGCATTTAACCTCAATCGCATCCTTGCACAGGTAGCCCAGGTATTGGTTTGAGCCATTTCGAAGATAGAACGTTGAATAAGAGTTCCGGTTTTTCCGGCCTGGAATCAACGGATATTTTATATCTCCTTCACCCAGGGCACCATTCCCGGGCTCCACCCGAAAAGAGTGTTGGGGTTGCGACCTGCTCCCTCCTGCTCCGCCATCGATCTTTATTCCAGCCAACTGACTGACGACGACCTCATGCGATCCGGGAACGAAATATTCTATGGTGCACTGCTTTTTCCAATCCTGAGCCCAATTGTCATAGATGCCTGTTTGGCCAAACAGGTCAACTGAAGCCATGGTAATGGACAATACTCCTGCCGCAGTTGAACTTTCACCGATAAAGTAGGTATGCGTAACAACCGGACTGGCCAGTTTATGGCCGGTACTGAAGCTGCGCACTTTAAGTACTCTCGTGGAACCGATCACTATAGGAGTGCCGTTATAAAGAGGGGAGGTAATCTCAGGGGTTTGTCCGTTCATGGTATATCGTAGAACGGAACCCGTGGCCGAACCATTGACTGAAACGGTAACAGGTTCCGTGTAAAATCCGCCTGGTAAGGTAACGACAGGAGCTTTTTCCATCCCTTCCGTGAAGGCAGCCTGGTTCTCATTGGTCGAGTTCGGTGTTCCCACCAAAAATATTGCACGGGACCCGGATCCGTCAGATTCGCTGCCCACGCTCGAATTCACCGGCAACCCATTGGGTATTGCCAGCGTGTCGGTCAGGATACCATCAGGATCAGTCAGATAAATGGTTTCTCCTTTACTTGAAATTTTAAAATTTGCATTCAGCTCTTCGTCGAAACCCGTCTTAAACCAGGCAGGCACCGGTCGGAACTGACTGTTTTTCCCCGACAAACCGAACGACAGGTAGGGCCGCAGACTCATATCAATCAACCCATTGGAAAAATTATGGCATTCAATGGCAAGGACATTGGCACCGTTGTGCAACAGCATGCTCAATACTTTCAGGTCGAGATCGAAGCATTCCGGCTTTTGGCTCTGATACATGACAGCCTCATGGGATGCATCAGCCAGCTTGTTCCATTCAACCGAGCTCATGTTCGACCTGGCAATCTCGGCACCATTCAGGTAGGCCACAAAACCATCATCATAATCAATATGCAGCTTTGCAGCAATTATACTTTTAACATCAGTGATATTAATAGAGGCCCTTATGTAAACAGAGACCCGCCTGGAGGGGATCAGTGTTTGGTCATCTCCATCCCCGTAACCGAATCCTCCCTTATCCGATTTCCAGCCTGAGTCATCGAAAGAAGATTTCATCCAGTCCAAGCCAGTAGTGGAATCCGGACAGATCCATTTCCATATATCATCTTCCTGAATGGCGGATTCCCAATGATTGACCCCGGATTGAGCCTGCTCTGAACCGGATGCAAACACCACCAGCCACTTTTTGGAAGGCAACTCCAGGTTTGGCAGAGACCATTTTGCAACTCCACGCTCATCTGACAAATGGTAACCCCAGAGATCAACCGGATTATCACCGGAATTAAACAATTCAATCCAATCCGGATTACTCCCTGCTGCATCTGATATCTGGGAAAAATTCCTGTTTGAAGCCTCGTTGATCACAATTTGTGCACAGGCAATTTCGACCCACAAAATACAGATTATCAGAAGAGTTATTTTTTTCATACCGATCCCCGGAAAGTTGCCCAAAAATAACAATACAATTGGCATTCGTGATTCTATTCACGAACTTATTGACCAGTCTGTTTTCTGGAAGAAAATTGTTCATATTATGGTACTAAAAAGTGGGTGTTGAACGTATTTAAAAATCAAAAAAATCGATAAAATCGTATCATATTACAAGGAGTACTTTTCTACTTGTAACTACTTAATAGATAACATTTTAGACTTCCACAAACTGCAATATCTTTCACGGATTGATGAAAAAAGAAACAAGCGCATCAGAAAATCCCGAAACAGAGGAATCATCTAAACTTGAACCTCCAAGTATTCAAGCAGATACCGACCTCAACCCCAACTTCACCATCCAGCCAAATCCCAATACCGTTTTCACCGTCAGCATGCGGTCGATGGATTTCCTTGCCAAAAACTTTCCCGGGTCAGGAATTAACGACTGGAACAACTGGCAATGGCAAGTCCGAAACAGCTTCACTTCATTGGATCATCTCAATAAATTCCTGGGCTTATCAACCCTGGAATCCAATTCCAAAGCATACGGCAAGAATCTTCCGGTAAGGATTACTCCCTATTACGCAAGCCTCCTGGATCCGGACGATGAATCACAACCTTTACGCCGCACGGTGGTGCCGGTAGCCCTCGAAATGAACACCTCACCCGGTGAGGTTGAAGATCCGCTCCGCGAAATACATGACAGCCCCGTACCCCTTATCGTTCACCGTTATCCGGATCGTGTGCTTTTCCTGGTAACAAATTTCTGCTCAGCATTTTGCAGATATTGTACCCGCACACACATGGTATCGAAGCAGGACAAGGTTCATTCCAGCCAGGC
The DNA here is from genome assembly GCA_964355105.1 of uncultured Porphyromonadaceae bacterium. Classification (GTDB taxonomy): domain Bacteria; phylum Bacteroidota; class Bacteroidia; order Bacteroidales; family UBA12481; genus UBA12481. Next base: position 8,336 of record CAYHCO010000061.1, on the reverse strand, counting down.
TGAATGGGATAAAGCCATTGAATATATCCGCGAGCATACCGAAGTCCGCGACGTATTGATATCCGGAGGCGATCCGCTGACCCTCAGTGACAACCGGATAGAATACCTGTTATCCCGGCTCCATCAGATCCCGCATGTGGAGATGATAAGAATCGGCACGAAAGTTCCTGTGGTCATGCCGCAGCGCATTACCCGCGATCTGGTGAGGATGCTGCGAAAATACCATCCGCTGTTCCTGAGCATTCATTTCACCCATCCGGATGAAATAACACCGGAAGTAGTGGATGCATGCAACCGTTTGGCCGACGCCGGAATACCGCTGGGAAGCCAGACAGTCCTGCTGAAAGGCATCAACGATGATGCGGCGGTATTCAAGAAACTCACCCATGAATTACTGAAAATCAGGGTAAAACCGTATTACCTGTACCAATGTGATCCAATACCGGGATCGGCACATTTCCGGACTCCCCTGGAATCCGGTCTGGAAATCATAAGGCAGCTCAGAGGCTTTACTTCAGGTTATGCAATCCCTCATTTTGTAATCGATGCTCCGGGAGGTGGCGGAAAAATCCCCCTTCTGCCCGATTACGTGATCGGTCGCGAAAACAATGACCTGTTGATAAAGAATTATGAAGGAAAAACCTATCGATTCCCAGATTATATCTAGCCTTATCCAATCATGATTATCGGTTTAACTTACGACCTGCGCGAGGATTATATCGCAATGGGCTTCAGCGAGGAAGATGCCGCTGAATTCGATACGATCGGAACCATTGAAGGAATAGAGGGAGCACTGCATAACCTGGGTCACCGGACTGAACGCGTCGGACACCTCAGACAACTGATGGAAGCTTTGCTCGACGGACGCAAATGGGACCTTGTCTTCAATATCTGTGAAGGTTTTTACGGCATTGGCCGCGAGGCACAGGTTCCGGCCCTGCTCGACGCATTCTGCATTCCCTATGTTTTCTCGGACCCGCTGGCACTGTCGCTCACACTCGACAAAGGCATGACCAAAAGGATTATACGCGATGCAGGCATCCCTACAGCCGCCTTTACGGTTGTGAAAAACGCAAGTGAAATCCAGGAAGTTAACCTTCCCTACCCGCTTTTCGTGAAACCTGTGGCTGAAGGCACCGGTAAAGGGATTTCAGGTGAATCGATCATCCATTCACCCGAGGATCTCAAAACCCGGTGCTCGTATCTTTTAAAACGATTTCACCAGCCGGTTCTCGTCGAGACTTACCTTCCGGGCCGTGAGTTCACCGTTGGAATCACAGGCACCGGTGATTCCGCCAGAATTACCGGCGTCATGGAGATTCTGCTGACTGCCAAGGCTGAGCAGGGAGTTTATTCCTATACCAACAAGGAAGAGTGGCGGGAGCGCTGCCGGTATGAGATCGCCGGAGGAGAGATTGCCACTGCCTGTGAGAAAGTTGCATTGGATTCCTGGACCGCACTTAATTGTCAGGATGGCGGACGGATCGACCTCCGCTGCGACCCGAACGGGGTCCCGAATTTCATAGAGGTTAATCCATTGGCCGGTATGAACCCCGTTTATTCCGATCTGCCGATGCTGAGCCGGATGAACGGCATAAGTTATGATGAACTGATGAAGCGAATAATTGATTCTGCATTACAAAAAACCGTAAGGCATGATTAAGGTAATTATCCTGATTAACCGGTTGTCGGAGCAGCCCACAATCGACGAACTTGATGTAATCGACCAGGTTGAAGCAGTAGAACAAAGCCTGCAGGAGCTCGGATATGAACATGAACGGGAATTCGTCGACAGCAACCTTAACACCCTGATCAACAAGCT
>CAYHCO010000061.1:0-6414 GCA_964355105.1 uncultured Porphyromonadaceae bacterium | reverse complement strand
ATGAACATGAACGGGAATTCGTCGACAGCAACCTTAACACCCTGATCAACAAGCTCAACTCAGAGCCCGATGCCCTGGCTTTCAATCTTGTAGAAAGCATTAACAATAACGCGGGACTGGTCCATTTCGTTCCGGCTCTGCTGGAAAGCATGAATTATCCGATGACCGGCAATCCCTCCGATGCCATGTTCCTGACTACCCAGAAGCCTTTAGCCAAAAGACTGATGCAAAAGCTGGACATCCCTACTCCACAATGGTGGGAGGCTTCGGAAGCATTCACCCTCGATCCGCACAGTCAATATATCGTAAAGCCATCCAGAGAAGATGCCTCGATCGGTATCGATGAAGAAAACGTATTCCTGGGTTCCAATCCCGGGATTCTCGACAAATTCAGGAATAAATGGGGGACCCATTTTTTTATTGAGGAATTTATCAAAGGCAGGGAGTTTAATATATCAGTGCTTGGGGGCCCTAATGGACCGGAAGTGCTCGCCCCTGCTGAAATGCAGTTCCTGGATTTCCCTGACGATAAACCCACAATCATGGGATACTCGGCAAAATGGAATGAGGATACTTTTGCTTACCATCACACTCAGCGAACTTTCGATCTTCCTGAATCCGATGAACCTTTAATACAGGAAATCAGCAAAATCTGCCGCGAGTGCTGGTCGGCTTTTCATCTTCGGGGCTTTGCCAGGGTTGATTTCCGGGTCGATAAAAACAACAGACCCTATGTGCTGGAGATCAACGCCAATCCCTGCATCTCGCCTGACTCCGGATTTTACAATGCAGCCCTAAGAAGCGGATATACTTTTACACAGGTTGTACAACGCATTATCGACGACTTATGAAAATCAATCCCAACAGTGTGGCAATCCGGACCCACGTGCTACCCACCGATCCTGGCAGTGTTGAAGGAATCGTTAATTCATCAGGTTTTTTCAGGCCGGATGAAGTGCCTGTTGCCGTGGAGCTGATTAACGAAGGTTTGGAAAAGGGAAAAGACAGCGGTTACGAGTTTGTCTTCGTCGATGTGGAAGGCCGCACAGCAGCCTACGCCTGTTTCGGATCGATACCCTGCACACTGTACAGTTACGATCTGTACTGGATTGCCACGCATGAGGATTTTCGCGGCATGGGTCTGGGGAAAATCGTACTCTGGGAAGTAGAGAAAGCTGTTGCCGCATTGGGAGGCAAAGCGGTTTACATCGAAACTTCCTGTCTGCCGAAATATGAGCCAACCCGCGCCTTTTACCTCAAAAATGACTATATTGAAAAGGCCCGGTTCGATGATTTTTACAATGATGGCGACGACAAGGTGGTTTACGTGAAACGATTGTGACGGGTGACGGGTGACGGGTGACAGGTGACAGGTGACGGCTATGCAGCGCATTTATATAGACATACATACGCATCAGGATTATTCCCAGCGGGAGGGAATACTCAGTGTACTGAATATCAGGCTTCAACAGCCTTTACCGGCGATTCCTGAAACCGCTCTGTTCATGATTGGATTGCACCCCTGGGATACCGAAAGCTCAACGCTCGATCTTGATTTCCTGAAAACCGTATCCAGCCAGTCAAATTGTTTCGGCATAGGCGAATGCGGGATCGACCGGCTGCGGGGTTCCAATATAGACTATCAGATTTCAGTTTTCGAACAGCAGGCTAAACTGGCGGAATCACTGGATAAACCGCTCATCATCCACTGCGTGAGAGCCTGGCTGGAAATCATCGAAATAAAATCAAAAATCAATGCCACAGTTCCCTGGATCATTCATGGATTCAGAGGCAAAGCGAGAACAGCCTATGAGCTGCTGAATAAAGGATTCTACCTGTCGTTTGGCGAAAGTATTCTCTCTATGAACGCTGTTCTAACCGAGATTGTCAGGAATACCCCGGACAACCGGCTCTTTCTGGAGACTGACGAAGGAAAACATGACATTGAAGAGATCTATCAGGCAGCATCTGTCATCAAAAACATACCTTTGGAGAAATTGCAGGATATAATAATCTCAAATTTCAATTCAATCTTTGGAACAGACCTCCCATCCTGAATGGCTCCAACGAACAGAGCTGCTGCTCGGTAACGATAAGCTGTCGCAGCTTTGTCAGGCCCATATCCTGGTGGTTGGTCTTGGAGGGGTTGGTGCTTATGCCGCCGAAATGCTTTGCCGTTCGGGAATCGGAAAGATGACAATCGTGGATGGAGATAAGATCCATGCGACCAACCGGAACAGACAGCTCATCGCCCTTTCGAGTCTGGAAGGGTTGCCAAAAGCGGCAACCATGGGCGAAAGACTCATGGATATCAATCCGGAACTTGAACTCACCGTGCATGACGAATATATCAGGGATGACCGTATGATTGAGATTCTAAACGGCAAATTTGATTATGTCATCGATGCCATCGATACGCTGGCCCCCAAAGTTTTCCTGATTTACCATTCCGTCAGTAAAGGTCTCAAAATAGTGAGTTCCATGGGTTCCGGGGGAAAATATGACCCTGAGCTGGTGAGGACTGCGGATCTCTCTGAATCATACAATTGCAAACTGGCCAGCATCCTGCGAAAAAGGTTGCACGGGCTCGGCGTTTATACCGGCGTAAAGGTGGTGTTCTCACCTGAAAAGGTAAGCCCCGATGCCGTGGTGCTGACTGAAGGCGACATCAACAAAAAATCAACCGTCGGCACTATCAGTTACATGCCACCGGTTTTTGGCTGTCACCTCGCCTCGGTAGTGATCAGATATTTAATTCGATAATTCGATAATTCGATAATTCGATAATTCGATAATTCGATAATTCGATAATTTGTTAATTGACTAATCGAACAATCATGAAATATTTACCGATTTTAATTTCGGCTGGATTGGCATCTTTCCCGGCTATGGCAAAGGATAAGCCCAACATAATATATATTCTCGCCGACGACCTCGGGTACACCGAAATCGGACCATACGGACAGAAGCTGATCGAAACGCCAAATCTTGATATGCTGGCGCGCAACGGCATGGTTTTTACCCAGCATTATTGCGGCAGTCCGGTGAGTGCCCCATCCAGATGTGTTTTGCTTACCGGTCAGCATTCCGGACATTCCTATATCCGCGGAAACCATGAATGGGCGGAGCGCGGTGATGTCTGGAATTTCGCTAAAATGGAAGAAGATCCCAGGCTGGAAGGCCAATACCCCATACCTGACAGCCTCAGAACGATTGCCGAATACCTGAAAACGGCAGGCTACGCAACGGGTATTGTTGGCAAATGGGGTCTGGGAGCTCCCAACAGCGAAGGGGTGCCGAACAAGCAGGGCTTTGATTTCTTTTTCGGATATAATTGCCAGCGTCAGGCGCATACCTATTATCCCAAACATCTTTGGAGAAACGGCGAAAGGGTCATGCTCGACAATCAGCTGGTTATTCCCGGAGCCAAGCTGGCGCCTGGCTCCGATGAGCTGGATCCGGCCAGCTACGCACCCTTTACCCAGTCGCAATACTCCCCCGCACTGATGAATGAGGAAGCCCTTCGCTTTATTGAAAACAACAAGGCAAATCCATTTTTCCTTTATTTCGCCTCCACCCTTCCCCATCTGGCCCTCCAGGCCCCCAAGGAATGGGTGGATAAATATGTCGCCAAATTCGGTGATGAAAAACCTTATACCGGCAAGGAGGGATATTTTCCTGCCAGATATCCCCATGCAACCTATGCCGCCATGGTTTCCTACCTGGATTACCAGGTTGGCCTGCTGATTGCCAAGCTCAAGGAGACCGGCCAATACGAGAATACCCTCATCATTTTTTCCAGCGATAACGGATACGCCTACAATGCAGGTTGCGACCCGGCATGGTTCAACTCATTCGCTCCTTTCCTCACCACTTACGGCTGGGGGAAAGGCTTTGTGCATGAAGGCGGCATCCGCGTGCCCATGATAGCTTCCTGGCCCGGGAAGATTAAGCCCGGCACCAAATCCGACCTGATATCCTGCTTCTACGACGTACTGCCTACCTTATGCGAGGTGAGTGGAGTGGAGGTTCCAAAAGGTTCCGACGGCATCAGCTTCCTCCCAACCCTGCTCGGGAAAAAGAATCAGCCAAAGCACGAATACCTGTACTGGGATTTTCCGGAATATGCCGGTCAGCAGGCTGTAAGAACCGGACCCTGGAAAGCCATGAGAATGAATATGCAGAAAGGAAACACGGCCATTCAGTTGTTTAATGTCGAAACCGATCCAAAGGAACAGACTGATATTGCCGCCCAGAATCCAGAAATGGTTCAGAAAGTTCTTGAAATTATGAACCGGGAACACCGTAAATCCATTTTTCCAAGATTTTACCTGAAGGCAATAGATAATTGACCCTTATGAGCGACATAATTGATTAACTTGGTCCGATAATCAATTCCTCGTTATGACAAGTAAAGAGCGACTTCTCGCGACTCTGAATCATCAGCAGCCCGACCGTGTTTGTGTTGATTTTGGAGCAACACCGGTAACCGGAATCCATGTGTCAGTGATCAACAAATTATGGCAAAGAACTTTCGGGCACCATGATTACCGTGTAAAAGTGATAGAACCCTATCAGATGCTGGGCGAAATTGATCCGGGCCTGAGAGATGCGCTCGGAATTGATGTGATCGGAACGCCTGCCCGCAAATCACTCCTGGGTACGGATGAGGACGGTATCTGGAAACCTTTTACCCTTTTCGATGGCACCGAAGTGATGATTCACCACAACCTCAATTACACTCTTGATCCCGAAAAAGGTGATTTGCTGGTTTACCCCGAAGGCGACATGTCGCTCAGTCCCAGTGCGAGAATGCCGAAAAACGGACTATTTTTCGATACAATCATCCGTCAGGATCCGATCGACGAGGAGCAACTTGATGTTTCCGATAATACAGAAGAATTTAAGCTGTTCACCGAAGAGGACCTGAATTATTACCGGAACCGGAAACGGTATCTCGACCGTAATCTGGAATACGGGAGCCTTGTGGTTGTTCCGGGAACCGCTTTCGGTGACATAGCCCTGGTACCCGCACCTTTCATGAAACACCCGAAGGGCATCCGCGATATCCAGGAATGGTACATATCCCCTCTGATGAGGCGCGATTATGTGTATGCAGTCTTTGAGAAACAGTGTGAAATTGCCCTCAGGAACATAGACACGCTTGCCTCCCTCATGGGCGACAGCGTTCAGGTTGCCATGGTCAGCGGAACAGATTTCGGCACCCAATCCGGAACATTCATCGCCTGCGAAACCTACCGCGACCTTTGGAAGCCTTTCTATATCGAGGTAAACAAGCGGATCCATGAAAAAACAAACTGGAAAACATTCATCCATTCCTGCGGAGCCGTCAGGGACCTTATACCTGATTTTATCGAGTCGGGGTTCGATATTCTTAATCCCGTGCAGGTTTCTGCAGTCGGCATGGACGCCCGGGAACTGAAAAAGGAATTTGGGAAGGACATCGTATTCTGGGGAGGTGGCGTCGACACGCAGAAAACCCTGCCTTACGGGACACCCGAAGAAGTTTACCGGGAAGTGCGGGAGCGGATTGACATATTCAACCAGGACGGAGGTTTTGTCTTCAATACAGTTCACAATATACAGGGTAACGTTCCGGTGGAGAACGTTGAAGCCATGTTCAAAGCTATCCGGGACAGCCAGTAATACATGCCCGGCTTAGCTGCTCTGTTAAAAGATGTTAATTAGGCAGGGCTAAATCCCTTAAATCGTATTTTTCCAATTGCAAATGGCCATCAGCCTATTGCCCGTTTAAAACCTAACCTTTAAAAAGGAGGACATTGTGATTTTCCGAAACATTTCCATGATTCGCAGAAAATTGATCAACAGCACTTTGCTGCTGGCGACCGGTTTATTTTGCCTGTTAAGTTCCGGCTATTCCCAAACAGCCGGGAGCTACCTCAATTATGAGGAAATGACCAAAGCCGTTAAGGCCCTTGGTGACACGAACAAGGATTTCGTTAAAGTTGAGTCGATCGGCAAAAGCGCCGGTGGACGCGACATCTGGGTTATGACCATTGCGAAACCCGGTGCAGTACCGGTTGCAGAGCGTCCGGCCCTTTTGATCGCGGCCAACTTCGAAGCTGACCATCTGGTCGGAAGCAGCCTCTCAATTGAAGTTGCCAAATACCTTTTGAGCAGCTACGCAACTGACGAAGCCGTTAAAACAAGTCTCGACAACCATGTTTTCTACATCATTCCGAGGATGAATCCCGATGGTGCAGAAGGCATGTTTGCGGCACTAAAAACAGGCAGCAGGACTAATCTCACCCCGACCGACGGCGACAACGACGGGCGTCTCGACGAGGACGGGCCAGATGACCTGAACAAGGATGGTCTGATCACGGTCATGCGGGTAAAAGACCCCAACGGCCTCTATCGCATTGACCCCGA
>CAYHCO010000060.1:0-17676 GCA_964355105.1 uncultured Porphyromonadaceae bacterium | reverse complement strand
ATTCTCAACGATGCCGGTTTCGAGCTTCGTGAGCCTGGCTGCTCCGCATGTCTCGCCATGAACGACGACAAGGTACCGGCCGGAAAATACTGTATCTCCACTTCTAACCGTAACTTCGAAGGCCGTCAGGGACCCGGCGCCCGCACTTTGCTAGCCAGTCCCCTCACCGCCGCCGCCGCTGCCCTAACCGGCGTCGTAAGTGACCCTCGAAGAGTTGGCAGTAGGCAGTAGGCAGTTGGCAGTAGGCAGTAGGCAGTAGGCAGTAGGCAGTAGGCAAAAGCGTTCTTTAATTATCAAATTATCGAATTATCAAATTATCGAATTATCAAATTATCGAATTAGCAGTATGAGCTTTGAAGCGATAAATATCATAGAATCGAAAGTAGTTAAGCTACAAGTCGAAAATATCGATACCGACCGGATCATTCCGGCAAGGTTCCTGAAATCGGTTGATTCAGCCGGCTTCGGTAAAAACCTTTTTCACGACTGGCGTTATCGCCCGGATGGCACCCCCGATCCTGAATTTGTGCTGAACACTCCGGAAGGCCAGGGAAAAATCCTGCTGACCGGCAAAAACTTCGGCTGCGGCTCCTCACGCGAACATGCCGCCTGGGCCCTCTACCAATATGGATTCCGGGTGATCATTTCATCCGGTTTTGCTGATATTTTTCGTACCAATGCGCTGAATAACGGCCTGTTACCCCTCGAAGTAGAACCCGACACCCTGTCTGCCCTCATGGAATGCCACCAACAAAACCCCTCAGCCCCCTGGACAGTCGACCTGCCCACCCAACTCCTGCATACCGCCAACTGCCCCCGGATCAAGTCCGGGGCAGGCTCCCTGCCAACTGCCCCCGGATCAAGTCCGGGGCAGGCTCCCTGCCAACTGCCAACTTCTTTCGAAATCAATCCTTTCCGCAAACAATGTCTGCTAACCGGCAGCGATGTAATTGATTATCTTGCAGGGTTGAAGCCTCAGATCATGGAATACGAATCTGCTCATCCCATATAATAAATAGTGCCGTGGAGTATAAAATTGCCGTTCTTCCCGGAGATGGAATAGGTCCGGAAATCATTGCCGAAGCCGTTAAAGTGCTGGATGCCATCGCAGTAAAATTTGGCCATAAATTTTATTACCGCTATGGTCTCATCGGTGGAGCCGCCATGCGGCAGGGCATGGATCCTTATTCTCAGGAAACCCACGACATCTGTTCCGAAGCCGATGCAATACTTTTCGGAGCTATCGGAGACCCGCTTTACGATAATAACCCGGACGCAAAGGTCAGGCCCGAGCAGGGCTTGCTGTCCATGCGCAAGAAACTCGGCTTGTACGCGAACCTGCGACCGGTGAAAATGTATCCCGAACTGGTAAACTTCAGCCCCTTAAAAGAAGAACGTATCCTGGGCGCCGACCTCCTGGTGGTACGCGAACTCACCGGAGGCCTCTATTTCGGCGAACCGAGGGAACTCCGCAAAGACGGCACCGAAGCAATCGATACCTGCGTGTATTCAGTGGCGGAAATCGAACGGATCACCCATGTAGCCTTTAAACTGGCTCGTACACGCAGGAAAAAGGTAACGCTGGTCGACAAGGCGAACGTTCTCGAGACTTCACGCCTGTGGCGCAGGGTGGTTACCCGTCTGGCTGCCGGTTATCCCGATATCGAACTGGACTTCATGTTCGTGGATAATACCGCCATGCAGCTCATAATCAATCCTTCCCGCTTCGACGTGATCCTCACTGAAAACCTGTTTGGGGATATTCTTTCCGATGAGGCCAGCGTAATCAGCGGATCCATCGGTTTGTTGCCATCGGCATCCATCGGTGATGAAGTGCCGCTGTTTGAGCCGATCCACGGAAGCTACCCCGACGGGGCAGGCAAGAATGTCGCCAATCCTCTGGCAACCATACTCTCCGCTGCAATGCTGCTGCGGACCGGCCTAAATCTGCATGCCGAGGCAGAAGCCGTTGAAGCCGCCGTTGAGGAAACCATCCGTCAGAAGGTCCTCACCTGGGACCTGAACAGGGATAATCCATCCGGCACCAGCCAGGTGGGCGATTTCGTTGCGGGAATCTTGAAGTGATGGGATAAAATCCCCAGACTGAAGTCAGGGATTAATCCTAGTTGCCTATCCGCCATTCAATTTCCGGTGATCGCCGTCGAATACAGGTTCATCATCGTACCGCCGTTACCGCCATGTTGCGTGAACCATAACCGGTTGTTATACACCTTTACTTTATCTATCCATAAGAAATTCTCCACCTTTCTGGTATACTGCGTAACGCCGGTGAATGGATCAATACTGGCCAGATAGGCATATCCCGACAGGGTATAATATAAATAGAGCCCCCCGGTCACCGGATCCTGGAGCAGATCGGGATTCTTCGAGTTTTTGGGTACAGCAATTTTCAGTTTCTCCGGATTTATAAAAGTCAGATCGTATTTCCATAAATTATAGCCCCGGTCCTCAAAAATCAGGAAGTTATTCCGATACCGGAACAGATGCGTCACGATTGGCCGGTAGTCGATCTGCTCAAAGGCGCGGTTGATAAAGGGAACGTTTGCATTTGGGTCATATCCTGTTCCCCAGGGTGCGGAAGGGATATCGGGTATGGAGCCGTGGCGAAAGGTTATAGCCTGAACGCCTGCGCCAAATTTGCCGCGATCGTAGGCCTGGTGGATTACCGTGGGAACCGCAACGGTATCGCTGAAATCCACCAACACGTATTCCACCAGGATTCCGTTATTGTACGCCCATTTGAATACCCCGTTCTTGCCCAGGACCATCTGCAGATCGAACAGGTTCTGCTCCCACCCGGTGAATTCCCGCGCCTCACCCATCTTGATTTCCTGATCCCTGAATTCAATGCTGACCATCGATTTCGCATCCATCAGGTGAACCCAGCCCATGGCATCCTTAAACAGACCGGTCCTCCCCTCGGCAGGCACCTTCTGAATGATGTTGCCGTTCAGGTCGAGGATGATCAGCTGCGGCTTCAGGATGCTTTTGTCAGCATAACCGACTACCCAGATTTTATCCTGATCGAATTCGAAATCACTGACATAGAAATTCTCCCGCCTGAGAATCTGGTTGTATTTTCCCCCTTCGATAACCACCTCTTTGATGGCTTTGACCTTGGGTTCAATCGTGATCTGCAGTGGCGCATCCGGAAACTTGCTCAGGGTCAGGTTCTTGGGTTCATAAGCGATGTGTGAGATCCGGATAGTCACCGGCAAACGGCTGACCGTGAGTGTGAACTGTCCGTTCGGATTGGTCGCCGCGATCGCCCGGCCCTTGTCGGTCGACAGGTTGACCGATCCCACCGGCGTGCCGGTATTTGCGTCGGTGATGGTCCCGGTAATCGTTTTTTGCCCGTACAACAGGCCCCCCGATCCCAATAACAGGATCAGTAAATACATTTTGAGCTTCATCTCAGAAAGATTTAGCGTGATGATAATCAGAACGCCGGGGGATTTTCAGAATAAAAATACGAAAATTATCAATAGGCATTCGAAGGCATCATTTCCCATGCTTTTATCGAAATAACCTTGATATCTCCTCCTTCGGCAAACAACCGGAGCCCGGTACCGCCGAGCGTCGGATATGCCGCACGGGCTATAGCTTGCCGGTCGTTGGAATAAATCTCGATGATCGACCGGTCGACAAAGATCCTCCATACCAACGGTTCGCCTTTTTTCAATTCAAAAGGGGCGCTTTCAATATTCCTGCGGCCCATGGTCAGACTGGATTTAGTGGCGTCGAATTTCAACTTTTGTTCCGACTTGTCGTAACTCAGGACTGTATACTCTTGCCCATCAGTTGAATAACCAACCTTTGCCCCGATCCGCGTGGCCGTTCCGGGATCAATCGTGATTTCCAGCTCCATCAATTCGGTACCCAGCTTATCAAGATTCACCTCCTGCCCATTTTTAACGGTCAGATTATTCTGTGACTTTTCATTGAGCCGGAGCATCTTGAGCTCCTCAACCGGCCGCATGCACAGTTCTCCGTCCTTGCCTAGCCATAGCGATCGGGGAAGACCGTAAGAGCCAGTCCAGCCCGTATGGTTCTTCAAGCTGTCAGGCCGGTCATCGAAAATCCAGGCCCACATCACCTGCCTCCCTTTGTCGTCAACCAGTGCCTCCGGAGCAAAATAGCCGTTGTCGACCCACGTCATCCGGCCATGTTTTTCGGGATAGAAACGGTCCTTTTTATAAGTGCCGGTATAATACTGGCATCCCTTGTTGTGACTGATAAAAAGCATCAGATGCTTGCTGCTGAACGAACCTCCATCGGGACCGTTAGCCAGTGGCAGAAAACTCGGACACATATTATCCTCGCTCTGGTCGGTCCACTCGCGTTTCGATTCGTAAAACGGATGCAGGTATTCCCACTTTTTCAGATCCTCCGAAACAAAAAGGTAGGTGCGGTCGCCCTGCATATCTGCCGGTGAATCGGGCTGACGGCCATATTTGTTTAGCACCAGCAGATTGCCGGTCAGCATGTAATACTTCCCATTATTCATCCAGATATTCGACGGATCCGCCGACCCATATACCGTCTTTCGCGTCTCGCGTCTCGCGTCTCGCGTTTCGATCTCCTCATTCGTCCCCCGATCCTCTTTCTCGATCTCAGTTATTCCCCATTCAGTTGATTTGATTACCGGATTTTCGGGAATCTTCTGGAAAATATCGAAATTCCTGTCCACGCTTTCCGCAATCCCGATCCCCTTCGCTCCCCATAACTCCCAGTAGGTCAGGTAGGCTTTCCCTTCGGGCGTGACAAATGCCCCGCCGCTGAAAACACCCTCATCGCCGTTGCCTGGAATCAGTGCATCGGGGTGGTTGCGCCAGTGGACCAAATCGGTACTGGAAAGGTGGCCCCACGAAAACCCGCTGCCCTCGCGGTTGTACAGATACATCAGGTGATATCTGCCCTGATAAAAGAAGGCTCCGTTCGGATCCCCCGGCATGCCGTTATCTTCGGGAACGCAGAAATGATAGACAGGTCTGTACGGATCAGCCAGGAGCCGCTCCCTGAATTCACGGGTCGACTGGATAACCCTTTTGGGCACCGGCAGTTCGTCGGAAAGGATTCGGGCTGAAGCGGTCTTTTTCCCTGTTTCGCCGGCGGAGGCAATCACGGTTGCCTGATTGCCCCCAAGAATCAGGCAGCCGTCTTTGGTCTTAACATCACCGGTAATCCTGATTTGGCTGAAATGACCGGTCTGATCGAGCAGGCTCCCGTCAGTAAACGTCCACCAGGCCCACGGCTCAGGACCGGAAAGCGTATCGGGTTTTAATTTCCAGATCACCTTCGGATCCATGGCAAAATCGTAAATCCGTGCTTCAGCGATCTTACCCTGAAAATACCCGTCGCCCTGCATTTCGATATGCCGCTTTCCGAAAACGATGCTGCTGCTGCGATTGAATGTCTGCTTATTGTCAACCTTGTACGAAGCACAATTTCTCCCGTTGATATACAAAGTAATGATCGATCCTTCGTATACAATCGCTACCTGGCGCCATTCAGTCAACTGACCTGGCTCATCCAGGCAGGAGTTTTCCTCTTTACCCGATCGCCGGTACGAGTCGCTTCCGGCCATCCAGCCCTGCTTCTTCCTTTCGCCAAGAACGATCCCGTCGAAATGCCCGAATCCGTCATCAACAGTCAGGACGCTCCCCCCTTTTTGCTCAACCTTATCCGGGATTACCCAGGCAACCAGCGTTTTATCATTTAAAGACTTATCCTGTTTTGCCTGAGGGAAAGCTCCGCCCGACAGGGATATCAAGAGTGCGAAGAGGATGGTTGTTTTTCTCATAATCTGCAGTTTTTAGAACCTATTTGGCATCCGGTACTTTTGAAAAATCGAGGTCCTGAAAATCGAAACTGAAATCGGTATTGGGCGAGATGGCCTTCATCTTCATGCCGGAAGGCCTGCCATCGAAACCGGTTTGGAACCATACAAAAGCGTCTGCATCCATACTTCGGTCATTCCATTTGGCGACAAAGGTCTGGCCCTGGAAATAGATCATCTCACCGGTCAGTCCGGGTGAACGTACCGACCTGATAGTCAGTTGTCCGTCTTTTTGTTCGATAACCACATCGCCAAACCACGAATCACGGTAGGTCCCCGTAAAAAGGCTGTTGTCCGGCCTCGAGGTAGCCACCGATGATTGTTTCCGTATGTCGTCCCACACTTTTGCGGTGATCTTATCTGCTTCCTCATTACTTTTCCTGACCCTTTCGCTCAGCATCCTGACCCAATCCATGCCGGTGACGCCCAGGTAAGTGTCCTTGATCTGGTTGGCCACGGCAGTGAAAGCCGCCCCCACCTGCTGGTTGGTCAGAACGATAATGCCCAGGTTCAGCTCGGGATATATCAGGATTTGGGTAACCATTCCGGCAAGTCCCCCGGTATGGGAAACCTCGAGGTAACCCTTAACATCGGACAACCGGTAACCCAGACCGTAAGCGGCAAAGTGCGAATTGTAGGGAGGTGCCGTACCCACTCCCATCAGCGTTTGAGGGGTCCATAATTCCTGCTGGTTCCTCGTGCTGATGATCCGCGATTTTTTATCCGGACCGTAGGCCCCTTTGTTCATCTGCATGATGATCCATTTACTCAGGTCAAAAACGCTGGAATACATGCCCCCGCAGGCATTCATCACTTCCCCTTTCGATCGCTCGATGACCTGTACCTTGCCGTTGACTGCTGCATGCGCGGCAATTATGTTGGAGGTATCTTTCAGAAGAACAAAGGAGGGGGCGCTCTCCTTCATTTCGAGGGGATCCAGTATCCGTTTTTGAATAAATTCTTCCCACGACATGCCAGAAACCTTTGCAATAACCTCGCCGGCAATGATATACAGGTTATTGTCGTAATCGTATTTTGCTCTGAACGGCGATACCTGCTTCAGATAGCGAAGGTTATGTATGATGTCCTGACGTGTAAAATCACTGCCGTCGGGCCAGATCATCAGGTCGCCCGCACCCAGGCCCATGCCGCTCCGGTGCGTGAGCAAATCGCGGATGGTAAAGTCCTGCGTGACATAGGGATTATACAGCCTGAACTCCGGAAGGTAGTCCACCACCTTGTCGTCCCACTTCAATTTGCCTTCATCCGCGAGCATCCCCAGCGCAGTGGCCGTGAAAGCCTTGGAATTAGAGGCGATACCAAACAGGGTATGCTCATTCATGGGTATTCCGGTTGCCAGCGAACGCACACCATATCCTTTGGCAAAAATGAGTTGCCCGTCTTTCACGATGCCAACGGCCATCCCGGGCACATCAAAAGATTTAAGGGCATTGGCCACCAGCTTGTCGATAGCCTCCGGCGCCATAGCCTGCGATTGCATTTTAACCGGTATCGCCACCAGCAGGCATACGCCCAGCAGAAAAAGGATAGGTTTTTTCATCAGAAGAATATAGGTTATACCAAAGATAATCGAGCCGTTTCAATTCTATCGGCTTTTATCTAAATTTGGTAGCATATACACTAAACACGAGACACGAGACACGAAACGCGAAACGCGAAGAAGAAGATCGGGTTTCGAAAAAGAAGATCGTAACAAAGTATCAAATTGCCGAACTGCCGAATTATCGAATTATCGAATTTCCAAATTATCGAATTTCCAAATTATCGAATTTCCAAATTATCGAATTATCAAATTTTCTCATGAAGCATCTGATCACCCTCCTCCTCGCCGCAACCCTGGTACTACCGTCCTGCCGCGAATCCCGTCCAAAGAGCAATTACGTTGCCATCAAGCCGGGTGAAAAATCTGAGTCGATCATTGAAAAAGCCTCCCGGGTGGCACCTTCCCCCCGTCAGGTAGCCTGGCAGGAGCTGGAGTTCACCATGTTTGCCCACTTCGGGATGAATACTTTCACTAACCGCGAGTGGGGTGAGGGAACGGAAGATCCCACCTGGTTCAATCCCACCGCTTTCGATGCCGGCCAATGGGTTAAGGTGGCCAAAGAGGCCGGGATGAAAATGATCATCGTCACAGCCAAGCATCACGACGGATTATGTCTCTGGCCATCGGAATATACCACTCACAGCGTTAAGTCATCTCCCTGGATGGGTGGCAAGGGTGATGTGGTAGGTGCTGTCGCCAAGGCCTGTCAGGATGCCGGTTTGAAATTCGGCGTGTATCTATCACCCTGGGACCGGCATGAGAAAACATACGGCACAGACCAGTACAACGATCATTTTGTCAATCAGTTAACCGAACTTCTCACCAATTACGGTAAGGTTGATGAGGTATGGTTCGACGGGGCATGCGGTGAAGGACCGAACGGTAAAAAGCAGGTGTATGATTGGTTGCGCTTCTATTCAACGATCAGGAAACTTCAGCCGCAGGCTACCATCGCCGTTATGGGTCCGGATGTGCGCTGGGTGGGTACAGAATCAGGATACGGCAGACCCACCGAATGGTCGGTCGTACCTTATCAGGCTGGCAACACCGAAACTATTGCAGCGAACTCGCAACAGGCCCCGACCGACGGAGTGTTTATTCCGGCTGGCGACATGATGCAGCAGGATCTCGGGAGCCGCAGCAAAATAATTCAGGCTCCTGCCCTTATCTGGTATCCCTCCGAGGTTGACGTGTCCATACGTCCGGGTTGGTTTTATCATGCAACGGAAGACGAGCGTGTGAAAACTCCGGAGAAGCTGTTGGATATCTGGTTCGCCTCTGTCGGTCAGAATTCACTGCTACTCCTGAATGTCCCTCCAGATAAGCGCGGACTGATCCATGAAAATGATGCCGCCATACTCCGTGAATTCAAGGCCGTCAGGGATAGGATCTTTGAAGAAAACCTGGCCGATGGGGCCAAAGTGGAAGCCTCATCCTCATCACCCGGGACCAATCCTGCTGACGTACTGGTTCGTGGATTGGATAAGTTCTGGATGCCGAAAAAAGGGGCGCAGTCCTCGTTCCTCACCTTTGAGCTGAGCGGCGAAAAAACTTTCGACTGCCTGGAGATCAGGGAGAACATTAAATATGGCCAGCGCATTGAACAATTCTCTTTGGAGGCCTGGAAAGGCGAACGCTGGCGTGAGGTTACGCGTGCCACCACGGTTGGCTACTCACGGCTCCTCCGCTTCGAGCCGGTTACCACATCAAAAGTGAGAATCCGGTTCATTGAATCCCGCGCCACGCCTGCAGTGTCATTCGTAGCGCTGCATAAGCGGGTTCCCGCATTGACCCTAAAGCCCGAATCCGGGGCATTCCTGGATTCCATAAAGGTGAGCCTGTCGAGCGACGGGGAAACCGACAAAATATTCTATACTACCGATGGCACCGTTCCGGATAATAATTCCATTCCGTACGCCGGTCCGCTCATGCTGCGCCAATCAACCCTGATAAAAGCAGTAGCCATTGATTCCCGCGGAGTGGGGAGCTTTATCCGTACCGGGAATTTTACCCAGGCGACATTTAATATCCGCTTTGGCAATCCTCCAAGTTCAAAATATCCGCCGAAAAACCAGATCATTCTTCTCGATGGACGAACCGCCGATCCCGATTTCGCCAACGGTGAGTGGCTGGGCTGGGAAGGAACCGACATGGTGGCTGACATCGACCTGGGGAAAGTGCAGGATTTCAAGGGTTTGTCAGCAGATTTTCTTAATCAGCCGGGAAGCTGGATCCTTCTGCCCACCGAAGTGATATTCGAATATTCAACCAATGGCAGGAATTTTGAAACCGCTGGCAGGGTAGTGAACGCACAGGCCTGGGACAAGAATACTGACATCAGAAAGGCATTCGGATTATCGAAGGAATTCAAGGCGAGATATTTGCGGGTGAAGGCAGTGAGCCGGAAAACCTGTCCCGCCGGGCATCCGGGTGCAGGTAACCCCTGCTGGATGTTTGCCGACGAAATATCAATGATTATGTAATACCTTCAGCTGTTCCTCGTCCATTCCGTGAACAGTAAAGGAAGAGATTCCGTTGCCGCCGGCCTCCTTGACCTGCCTTACGGTGCGGGTCAGCACTTCTGTATTGAAAGTCTGCGGATTCATCATAACCCCCGCATAAACAGGGATCGACCTGTCGACCTCTTTCCGGGCTTCGGCGATGCATTCACCGATCCAGTCGGTTGGTTTCAGATAAAAATCATGATATAACATCGGAAGGTAAGCATCCAGGTTAAATCGCGACCAGTCCTGGCGAACCATGGTCCTCGACATTTCTGGTGTTGGAAAAACGGCGGCCGTGATCACTGATTTTTTGGCATGGATAGCCTTGGCAATCTCCTGAACCACATTCACCAGCTGATCGAGCCTGAACTGATGCCAGCTCTTGTCCTTGCTCGGATCTTCACGGTCCATCGGGTCATATCCGTGTTTTTCCTTGAATATACTGCGGCATAGGGGGCAATAACAGTAATCGAACTCGGGCATCTCATGGTCCTGAACGAGGTTGTACTTTGGCAGGAGGGCCACAGGCAGGTATATGTCGCAATACCTTACATAATCCAGATGAACGCCGCTGATTCCGGGAATATCGGCTAATCGTGAATAGTCTTTTACCAGCAGATCGGTCACTTCCGGCCGCGACGGGCACAGCCAGCGGTAATAACCTACGTACGGAGGTTTGTCGATGACCGATTGTCCGAGCCGGTTAACGGTATACCATTCAGGATGATCTTTCATTTGATCACCCCGGTTCATCGTCCAGCGCCAGGCATGGATCTGCATTCCGGTTTTCCGGCCCAGCGGACCGAGCTTTTCGTATACTTCATCGGGACCGTTGATTAGCAACCCGTTGACATTTCCTTTCAGCAGCCTGTCGAACAAGCTTTTCCACCAATCCATCGGCGTGTCGGCACCCGCATCCATCCAGCCCCAGTTACCAGGCATAACGATATTACCTGGAGCACCTATAAGTAATGACGGAGCCAGGGTTATCCCGGCAGCAGCCAAAAAAGAAGTTTTCAGGAAATTATTACGATTCATAATCCAACCAGGACGAGAAATTTGGGAACCAGTATGACCAATCCAACCACTGCTGATGCAATCGCCGCAATCAGCACCGCACCGGCGGCAATATCTTTTATTTTTCCGATATCCGGGTCCTGTCCGGGGGCAATCTTGTCCGCTATCCGCTCAATTGCCGAGTTCACCAATTCCAGGGAGAGGACCAGTCCCATACACAAAACGATCAGGGTCCATTCCGTGGCTGATAATTTGAGGATGAATCCGGCCGGGATAAGGATAACCAAAAAGGCCAGGTGAATCCACGAATTATGTTCTTCCCTGATGAGCCACCATATGCCCTGGAACGCATATCTGAAGCTTCGCAGGCGGGCCGGGATCGAGAATTTCCTGGATTTCATGGAAGGATTGTTTTCAATATCTTTACAAAAATGGGATTATAATCTGAAAATTCTTCAATGATGAAACGCACCACCCTGCATTATCTTTTTATTCTATTCCTGACTGCATCGTTTTCCTGTTCTTCCCCCCAGGGCCCGGCTCCGCAGAACAACCTTAAGTTCAATTCGCTGGCCAAAACGTGGGACGAAGGCCTCCCGCTCGGCAACGGATGGCTGGGAGAGCTGGTCTGGCAGAAGGAAGGCCGCCTGCGGTTTTCCATCGATCGGGCCGATCTGTGGGACCTGCGACCGGTGCCGGAACTGAGCATGCCGGAATGGAACTTTAAATGGGTGATGCAGAAATGGCTGGAGAAAGATTACGGAAAGGTCCAGGAATTATTTGATTACAGGGCATACGACCAGGCTGTTACGCCGACTAAAATCCCGGGTGCTGCCCTGGAATTTTCGTGGAATGGCTGCGACAAGCCCGCTGCCACGGAGCTTGATCTTGCCAGTGCCATGGCATCGGTTAAGTGGCCCGACGGCGTTAAATTAGAGACCTTTGTGCATGCCGAAAAGCCTTTGGGGTATTTCCGCTTTACCGGAATCCCCGATGATTTTTCACTTAAACTGGTGCCACCGGTTTATCAGGATCAGAACGGTGCCAGCAAAATCGATGTCGTTGGCGGTCAGGATCTGCGCCGTCTGGGATATCAGCAGGGCAAGGTCACCGAATCAAAGCACAAACTGGTTTATCGGCAGGAAGGCGCGCCGGGTTTTTATTATATCGTATCGGTGGAATGGAAAGTTTTCGGGCGTAATCTGAAAGGTTCCTGGTCAATAACCTCTTCACTGTCAGACAAGAAAGGTGAACCCGATGCGGCGAAAATCACAGCTGAAGCTCCGGATTTCGCGCTGGCCAGCCATGAGCATGAAGAATGGTGGCGGAATTTCTGGGCTAAATCCGACCTGCAGGTTCCGGATACGGTGTTGCAAAAACAGTGGTACCTGGAGCAATATAAATTCGGATCGGCGGCAAGGGCCGATGCTCCCCCGATTTCTCTTCAAGCCGTGTGGACAGCCGATAATGGCAAGCTGCCGCCCTGGAAAGGGGATTTTCACAATGACCTGAACACTCAGTTATCTTACTGGCCGGCTTACAGCGCCAATCATCTCGATCTGGAGATCGGTTACCTGAACTGGTTGTGGGATATCAAGGCGGAAAATGAAAAATATACCCGAACCTATTTTGGTGTGGGTGGGTTGAACGTTCCCGGCGTGGCTACCCTGCTGGGAGAGCCTATGGGTGGTTGGATACAGTATTCTTTCGGGCCAACGGTATCTGCCTGGCTTGCCCAGCATTTTTACCTGCACTGGAGGTACACGCTCGACCGCGATTTCCTGGCCAACAGGGCTTATCCGTATCTGTCATCCGTCGCTCAGTTCCTCGATGAATTCTCGGTACGCGACTCCGCTGGCCTGCGGAAGCTGCCATTAAGCTCTTCACCCGAGATTCATGACAATTCGCCCCAGGCCTGGTTCACCCAAACAACCAATTTCGATATCGGAATGATAACGTTTGCTTTCAGTAAAGCTGCCGAGCTGGCAACTGAACTCGGGAAAACGGAGGAAGCTACCAAGTGGATGAAAATCCTGACCGAATGGCCCGGACTGGCTTCGGATTCAACAGGTTTGAATTTCGCGCCCGGTCAGCCGTACGAGGAAAGCCACCGCCATTTCTCCCACCTGGTTGCCTGGCATCCGCTCGGGGTGATCGACTGGTCGGACGGGCCCGAGCCTCAGAAAATCCTGACCAATACCCTCAGAACCCTGGAGAAATTCGGTCCCGACTATTGGTGCGGCTATTCCTACAGCTGGCTGGGTAACCTGTATGCCAGGGCGTTCGATGGTGACAGGGCCGCAACGGCCTTAAAGGATTTTGCCACCTGCTTCACCCTGCCCAACAGTTTTCACGTGAACGGCGACCAGACAAAAAGCGGAAAATCGAAATTTGTTTACCGTCCCTTTACCCTGGAAGGCAACTTCGCGTATGCATCAGGTCTGCAGGAAATGCTGATACAGTCTCATACCGGCGTGATCCGCGTTTTTCCGGCCATTCCGTCCACGTGGAAGAATGCTTCCTTTAAGAATTTGCGCACAGAAGGGGCATTCCTGGTTTCGGCTGAGCTGGTCGACGGTAAGGTTACGGGAATTGAAATCCATGCGGAGAAAGGCGGATTGATTCGACTGGCAGATCCAGGCAACAGCGCTAAAATATTGGAGTACCCGATAAAAGCCGGTGGGAAATTTCAGTACAAGGCTAGTCAGGCAAAGTAAATGAAATAGTTGTACCGAACCGGGGCTTGCTCTCGATATTCATCTTTCCGCCGTGGATGTGGATGAATCTTTTGCAAAGGATCAATCCGAGACCGGTTCCGGTTTCATTTCGGGTACCCGGCGTGGAAAACCGCTCGTCGGATTTTAAGATTCGGTCAACCTGATCGGCATTCATGCCAATACCCTGATCACTGATCGATACCAGAACCTCTTTGTCTTGTGTCTTGGCTGATATGTTTATAGTTGAGCTCTCGGGAGAAAACTTGATCGCATTGGATAACAGGTTTCTCAGGATAGTCTGCAGCATGTTGGTGTCGAAGCGTGCGGCCACACCAAATGGAATATCAGGTACTATCTGTACGCCTTTCTGTTTGCCAGAAGCCTGGTACAAATGGATAACTTCCTCTACCACAGGCAATACGAGCTGAAACTGCGGCTTGAAATTGCTTTTTTTGGATTTGGACTGAGCCCATTGCAAGAGGTTTTCCAACAAGTCATAAACATGCGTGAGTGATTTATGTAAAGACTCCAGATGTTTCTTATGGTGCGGATCCCCCTGTAAATTTGCTTCTTCATTCAATACTTCGGAAAGGCCCAGGATTCCGCTGAATGGACTCCTGATATCATGAGCAATCATTTTGAAAAATTCATCCTTGGATCTGGAAATTTTCATTCGCAGGCGGTAGACCTGGAACCCCATAACAAGCAAAACGGACAAGGCCAGCAAAACTCCCGAGATTATGATAAGAAAAACTTTCTGTCGGTTTTGCTCATGCAGCATCTTCAGTTCATGCTGATGAACCTTCTTGTCCTCCTCAATTCTTTTAAGTTCAGTTAAATGGTTGTATTCTAATTGCTGTAACCTCGATTTTTTTAACTCCAGGTCAAGTGAATCATCAAGGTTTTTGAAAGCCCGGAGATATTGATTGGCTCTTTGATAATCGCCTTTTTGTTGAGATAATTCAGAAATATTTTGAAGAGCCTGGAGGATCTGGTCGAAATTCTTTGACTTCCTGGCAATCTCCAAAGATTTCTCATAACAAGTCATTGCCAGGTCGGGATGATTTTTAAAAGCCAACTCACCCATATTTTGATACACAGAGGCAATCTGGTAAGGATCATTTGATTTTACTGCTGTTTCCAGAGCGAGATCAATGTATTTCCTGAGAGCCGGGCCGTTATGTAATTCCTCATAGGTTAGGGCAATGTTGGCATAAACACTTGACAGGTACCGGTAATTATTGTGCGCTATGTGATATTCGACTGTCTTATTATAATACAGCAGGACAGAATCCATCTGCTTCAGGGAAATGAAGGAATTGGCGATATTATTGTACAATCTGACCTTCAGCAGGGTGTCAGTTCCGGAAAGGGCCAATCCTTTGCGGTAATAATCTAATGCGGTTTCCCATGAATCCATCAGGTAATAGGTGTTGCCCAAGCCATTATAACTGTATGCGGTAATCTTTGTATCACCGATGGTTTCACCGATAAGGCGCATCTTGCTGAATTGCTCCGCTGCCTCACTCAACCTGCCCGTTTGCCAGTAATAATTTCCAAGTAATTCATACAAGGCAAACTTGGATTGATGGTCTTTGGTTAAGGTGTCGGCGTTTATGCCTTTAATCGCATATTCCGGCAACAAATATTCTTTGTCTGATTTTATCAGGGCTTTGCATAATTCCAGTGATGTTTTAACCACGATATTTCCGGGCAGACTGTCATGGTCAAGAATGGACCGCAAGCTGTCGATTCCGTTTTGTCCCCGAACAACGGAATGAGCGGCAATGAAAACAATCAGGCAAGCGATTAAGATTTTATTAATCTGCCTGATGTAAATCAATACGCCATGCCAATAAGGGCTCAACATAGTGCCATGCTTTTTAAGAGCAATATTTAAATGGATGAATACCTTCCGCCGGCAAAATTATAAATAAAGTTACCTAACCATTGAGGTTCTTATTCTATTTGACGAACAAGCGCTTACCTGACAGGTTTTTAGACCTGACAGGTTTTTAAAACCTGTCAGGTCTAAAAACCTGTCAGGTCTAAATTAATCAATGCACCAACCTCAACCCTTCATGCATCACCTTCAGCCCAAGCCCGCCCTGACGCTGAAAATAGATGACTTGCAAAGGATGAAGTCCTTTTTCCAGTGCAGCTGTTGCCTTCATTTCTCCGGCACCGTGTATGCCGTCATAGTCGATCAGTACTTTATTGTCCAGAGTGATGCGCCCGCCGTCATCCGAGGATAGAATTATCGGATAAATGCCGGTTTCCGGAGCTCCAGGTAGCCGGAGAAAACCAGTCCGAAAAGCTGCGTCGCTTTGGTAAAACCCAGATCAATCCGGGGAACAATGCCTGTACTCGCAGGTTTTAATTTATCGAAGTCGGGAAGCTTGTCCCAGTTTCCGTTGTATAAACTCACCTTCAATCCCGGCTTGGTCCCTGTAACAGCGATGGCCGGTGCCGGGGTAACCTTGTTGATGGTAAAAACGGCTGTGCGACTGGTGTCGCCATCCGCCCAGAAAGATTTCGCTTTAATAACAGTCTGTGCAGTCAGATTAACCGGGTTGCTGTAAATGCCGGATTGTTTCGAAGGTACGGTTCCGTCGGTGGTAAAATGTATCTCGGCGCCCTCGGCAGATGATACCAGTTCAGCGGTATAAGTATCGGTGAATTCAAGTATTCCCGACTTTAACCTGGGTGCAATCCTTCCGCTGTGAGCCTTGGCAACATTGGCCAGACCCATCTTTACGAAATGTCGGTCATAAGTCATTAATCCGTTTGTTTCAGTCTCGCAATCTGTCGTCTGGGTATAAACGCATGCGCTTAACCCTGCCTCTTCGTTCAAACGGGTTACCTCCTGATAGAAAGTCTCATATTTTACGAGCAGGGCATCGGCGGACTGCATCTTCTCATAACCCCAGTTTTCGGTTTGCCATACATGCCCCGGAACATACAAGCCCAGTCCACCGTACTCACCCAGAACGATGGCCCTCTTTTCTTCCAGCTTTGGAGCCACCGGATCGGGATAGTGGTGGATATCCATGACATCGCCTACTCCTTTGTCGGTCCAGCCGCTGGCGTTGTTCACGAGCCTCGATGGATCGAACGACCGAACAAGGTCAACCATTTTCTCGGTGTGATACTGGCCCCATCCCTCATTGAACGGCACCCACATGATGATCGAGGGTGAGTTAAAATGATCTTTGACCAGCTCGGCAAGTTCCATCTCGAAATTTGCCTGTGCTTTTTTGGCAATCGGCAATGAATCAGCAGTTACCGGTACCTCATAATACATGCTTGGCATATCCTGCCATACCAGAAAACCCATATGATCAGTATGATAATAGAACCGCCTCGGCTCCACTTTTACATGTTTACGCAGCATGTTGAATCCCATGGCTTTAAGACTGTCGAGATCGGCCTTCATGGCCTCGTCGGTTGGCGGCGTGTACAGCCCGTCAGGCCAGAACCCCTGATCCAGCGGCCCGTTCTGGAAAACAAACTTGTTGTTCAATAATATTCTGGTGATACCCTTGTCATCCTTGCCAATCGAAATTTTCCGCATGCCGAAATATCCTGTAACCTTGTCGAGTGTTGACGACCTGCGAATGATACGAACCTCCATGTCATACAGATACGGATCAGTAGGTGACCAAAGATGCGGATTGTCGATTTTCACGGATATCAGATCATCAGGATCTCCCTCCTCTTCGGCAATCATTTTTTTCTGATCATAAACCTTGATACGGATACGGTCGGAACCACGAAAATCCTCCCCGAAAACCTTTACCTGGATTTTCTGGTTATCTATGTCAGGAGTAACCTGGTAATCAGTGATATGAGTTTCAGGAACTTTTTCCAGCCAAACAGTCTGCCAGATGCCCGATGAAGGGGTGTACCAGATACCTCCCGGTTTGGTAAATTGTTTTCCCACAGGCTGATATCCTTCAGTTGAGGGATCCCAAACCGAAACCGTCAGTTTATGCTGAACCCCCGGCTTAACAT
>CAYHCO010000059.1:0-17759 GCA_964355105.1 uncultured Porphyromonadaceae bacterium | reverse complement strand
CGGAAACTTTCCATCATGGAATTGATCTGCTCAATGCCCGATTTACCTTTCCTGACTATTGAAATCAGATGTTCCTTGTATAGTCCGTATTTCACTGCCAGCAGTTCCAGCAGATCCAGCAGGGTCATGCCCTGATCTTTGGCCCAGGCAGCAGTTTCAGCTATCAGGGCACAGGAGGATACCGCATCCTTATCCCTGACAAAACTACCGGTCATGAAGCCGTAAGATTCTTCACCGCCCCCGATAAACGTTTCTTTTGCTTCGTTCTTCCGGATAATATCGGCAATGTATTTGAACCCGGTTAACACCACATAAGTTTTCACCCCAAAATCATTGGCAATGTCTTCAAATAGGGGAGTGGTGACCACCGTTCTGGCAATGAATTCATTTCCTTTTAATTTGCCCTGATCCGCCCAGTTTTTCAACAGATAATAGATGAGTATGGAGCCTGTCTGGTTGCCATTCAGTAACTTAAAGCTGCCGTCGCGGTCTCTGATGGCTATGCCAACACGGTCGGCATCGGGATCGGAGGCCATAACCAGGTCAGCACCGGTTTCGATGGCTTTTTCTATGGCCATATTCAACGCGGCTTTTTCCTCCGGATTAGGTGACACCACAGTCGGGAAATTGCCGTCGGAAATGTCCTGCTCCGGAACGTTGATGATATTCGTGAAGCCAAGCTTTCTGAGTATCGACGGCACTAATTTCACCCCGGAACCGTGGATGGGCGTATAAACGATTTTCAGATCGTGATATTTCTTTACACTTGCGGGATTCAGAGCCAGGGAAGCCAGACAGGCCAGATAGGCGTCGTCAACTTCCTTCCCGATGACGTGAATGAGCGAATTATTACCCTCGAAATGCACTTCCTTCAGGGTCTGAATCTTCTCAACTTCCTTGATAATATCCTCATCATGAGGAGCAATAACCTGTCCGCCATCATCCCAGTACACTTTGTATCCATTGTACTCCTTGGGATTGTGTGATGCCGTTACAACCACTCCCGACTGACAGCCGAGGTGACGGATAGCAAAGGATAATTCTGGCGTGGGACGCAGGCTTTCAAACAGATAGGCATGTATGCCATTGGCAGATATCACTTTTGCCGTGGTCTCGGCGAATAGCCTTGAATTGTTCCGGCTATCATGAGCTATCGCGATTTTCAGATCGGTGCGGCCGGGAAAATTCTTCTTCACATAATTGCACAAACCCTGGGTAGCCATGCCAATAACATAGATATTCATCCGGTTGGTTCCTGGACCCATGATGCCTCTCATACCGCCTGTGCCGAATTCAAGGCTGCGGTAAAATGATTCGACCAGCGATTCCTGATCATGATCAATCATCCACTGTACTTGCTGCCTGGTTTCCTGATCAAATTCAGGTGCCAGCCACTGAGTGGCTTTTTCCATCACTTTCATGTCTATGTCGCTCATATCCTAAAAGTTATAGGTTCTATCGATTTATTATCAATTCATGATTTTCAAAGCAGCGCTTCAACGCTGATCTCCAATAAGGAATTTCCGTCCAAAAAGCTGTCTTGAATTTGCCGGTATCCATAACGCTGTATGCCGGTCGGGGTGCGGGTAGCGGATATTGTTCCGTGGTCAGTGGCTTTACTTTGCATGCGAACCCGCCAATTTCCATAATGGCCGACGATAAATCGAACCAGCTTGCTATCCCCGTATTGCAGAAATGGTAAATTTCCGGTTGTGTGATCCATCCGGGATGCTCCTGGTCGTATTCAACTATCTTCATAAGGCCTGCAGCCAGATCGCCTGCATAGGTGGGAGAGCCTATCTGGTCGGCAACTACACCGATGGATTCCTTCTCTTTTCCAAGCCTGAGCATAGTCAGGAAGAAATTTTTGCCAAACTCGGAATAAAGCCAGCTGGTCCTGACGAGAATGGACTTGCCACCAGTTTTTAAAACCACGTCTTCGCCGGCGAGCTTTGTTCTGCCGTAAGCTCCCTGAGGATCAGGCTGGTCGGTTTCAATATAGGGTTTGTAACTCTTTCCCGAGAAAACGTAATCCGTGGAGATGTGAATGAAAGGAATATCGGCTTCCCTGGCGGCCAGGGCGAGATTCTCAGGCCCGTCGGCATTGATCAACAAGGCTCTTTCGTATTCATGTTCAGCCTGGTCAACAGCCGTGTATGCGGCACAGTTGATAATGTAATCCGGAAGGCGCTGCCTTACGAAATCAAGTACTTCCTTCCGATTGGTGATATTCAGCTCTTCATAATCGGTAACCATCCAATCCACCTTATCGCTCAGCCCCGGAAGAGCCAGCAATGACAGGCCTAATTGTCCTTTGGCCCCGGTGAGCAGGATATGTATATTCTTCATTGGCGATAAACAAAATTCATGCTTGCATCTCTAAACAGGGGCAAAACTTTATCCTTCGAGCTGACTATGGCTTCATCTTCGGGTATCGGCCAGGGTACAGCCAGCTCGGGATCCATGAAATGAATGCCGCGCTCAGCCTCAGGATTATAGAAGCTGTCGCACTTGTAAAAGAAAATCGCCGAAGGGCTGGTTACCGCAAAACCATGCGCAAAGCCTTTAGGAACATACAGCTGGATCCGGTTTTCGGCACTGAGCTCAATGCCGAAATATTTGCCGTAGGTAGGTGAGTTTTTTCGGATATCCACGGCAACATCCCATACTGATCCAAACAACACCCTCACCAGCTTGCTCTGGGCAAATGGGGCCAACTGGTAGTGCAATCCCCTCAAAACACCGTATTGTGAAAGGGATTGGTTGTCCTGCACAAACTGCGCATTAATCCCGGCATCAGTCAGATCCTTGGCATTGTAGCTTTCGAAAAAGTAACCCCGGGAATCTTCAAACACTTTAGGCTCAATGATCAGCAAACCGGGTAAGGGCGATTCTTTTATTGTCATGTTTAACTACCAATTCTTGATTTTCTCTTTCGCAATGGCCAGCAGATATTGCCCGTACTGGTTTTTCTCGAGCGGTTTTGCCAGGTTCAGCAAATCCTGCTTCGTAATGTAACCCATCTTAAATGCAATTTCTTCTAGGCAGGCAACTTTTAATCCTTGCCGCTGCTCAATCGTAGCGATGTAATTCGATGCCTGCAACAGGCTGTCGTGAGTGCCGGTATCGAGCCATGCCATGCCTCGCCCAAGCAGACTAACCTTAAGCGAATCTTCCTGCAAATACAGCCTGTTCAGATCAGTGATCTCCAGTTCGCCGCGGACAGACGGTTTTAAGGATTTTGCCTTGGCTACCACGGTCTTGTCATAAAAATACAAACCGGTGACGGCATAGTTGGATTTGGGTTTCAGGGGTTTTTCTTCGATACTCAGAACTTTACCGTTATCGTCGAATTCTGCAACTCCGTATCTTTCAGGATCATTCACGTAATATCCGAATACCACTGCGCCCTCCTTCAATTTGGAGGCGTCCTCCAGTATCCTTCCGAAATTGTATCCGTAAAAGATATTGTCGCCGAGCACCAGACAGGCCTCATCACCATCGAGGAACTTTTCCCCGATCAGGAAAGCTTGTGCCAATCCGTCGGGCGAGGGCTGCTCTTCATAGGAAATTTTTAAGCCCAGCTCACTGCCGGTTCCAAAAAGATCCTGGTAAAGATGAAGGTCCTTGGGAGTGGAAATGATCAGGATTTCACGCAATCCGGCCAGCATAAGCACCGACATCGGGTAATAGATCATCGGTTTGTCGTATATCGGAACGATCTGTTTCGATATGCTCTTGGTCAGCGGATAAAGCCGCGTGCCGGCACCTCCGGCTAGTATAATGCCTTTCATGTCAATGAATTTTCTCTAATTGTTTAAAATAAGCGATGGTCCTGATAAGTCCTTCTTCCAGATTGATCTTCGGTTCCCAGCCTGAAAGAGTTTTTTTGGCCAGGGAAATGTCGGGTTGCCGCTGAGTGGGATCGTCCTCAGGCAGAGGCATGAAAATCAGTTTGGAGCGTGATCCTGTCAGCTCTATAACTTTTTCAGCAAGTTCCCTGATAGTGAACTCCTTCGGGTTGCCAATATTTACGGGACCAATAATGTCATCTCCTGTAGCCATCATTCTGATCATTCCCTCAACCAGGTCGTCGACATACTGGAAACTGCGCGTCTGAGTACCGTCGCCGTAAATGGTGATGTCCTGATTGTGCAATGCCTGGATGATGAAATTGGAAACTACCCGTCCGTCCTGCGGATGCATGCGTGTGCCGTAAGTATTGAAAATGCGGATGATTTTTATTCTTACCCCGTTCTGGTGATGGTAATTCATGAAGAGCGATTCCGCGCATCGTTTGCCCTCATCGTAACAGGAACGCATCCCGATCGGATTCACATGCCCCCAGTAGTCTTCGGTTTGGGGATGGATCTTGGGATCTCCGTAAACTTCACTCGTTGAGGCTTGGAGAATCTTGGCCCTTATGCGCTTTGCGAGCCCCAGCATGTTCACCGCTCCCATTACGGAAGTCTTGATGGTTTTGATGGGGTTGTACTGATAATGAATCGGTGAGGCGGGACAGGCAAGGTTGTATATTTCGTCAACTTCGATGAAAAAGGGCTCTGTAACATCATGCCTGATCATTTCAAAATAGGGGTTGTCAAGCAGATGGACCACATTTCGCTTGGTCCCGGTAAAGTAATTGTCGAGACAGATCACCTCATTGCCTTCATTCAGCAACCGCTCACATAAATGGGAGCCGATAAACCCGGCACCCCCTGTGACAAGTATCTTTTTCATTCTTTATTCTTTACCTGACTTTTCTGCCCATTCCGAAATACTTGAATCCGACTTCCTCCATTTCATCAGGATCGTAAATATTTCTTCCATCGAAAACAACATGATTTTTCATCAGTTTGGCCATGATCTTGTATTTAGGAACACGGAATTCATTCCATTCGGTCAGCAGAACTAGGGCGTCTGCATCGATCAGGGCTTCATACTGGTCGTTGACATAACTGATTACGTCACCGATTTTTCTTTTTGTTTCATGAATGGCAACAGGATCGTAAGCAACCACGTGTGCCCCCGCAGCAAGACATTGCTCAATGAAAACAAGCGACGGAGCCTCACGCATATCGTCGGTATTCGGCTTGAAGGCAAGTCCCCAGATAGCAATTGTCTTACCTTCCAGCTTACCGTCGAAATATTTGCTGACCTTCGAAAACATGACTTTTTTCTGGTCGTCGTTGACGTCTTCAACCGACTGAAGCACCCTCATTTTATATCCGTATTCCGATGCAGTCTTAACCAGTGCCTTTACGTCTTTCGGGAAACAGCTTCCACCATAGCCCACGCCTGGATAAATAAATTTAGTCCCGATGCGGGTATCGCTTCCGATGCCCCTTCTGACCATATCGACATCGGCCCCGACAATCTCACAAAGATTGGAGATATCGTTCATGAAGCTGATCTTGGTGGCCAGCATTGAGTTTGCTGCGTACTTGGTCATCTCGGCAGATGGGATATCCATGAACAGCAGCGGATGTCCGTTCAGCACGAAAGGCTTGTACAGTCTTGCTAATGTTTTTTCAGCCATCTCTGAATTTACGCCGCAAACAATACGGTCAGGCTTCATAAAATCGGCAATGGCCGACCCTTCCTTTAAAAATTCCGGATTGGAGGCTACATCAAATTCTATGTTCAGACCCCGTTTATCAAGCTCTGCCTTAATTGCTGCATGTACCTTAACCGCAGTGCCGATAGGAACAGTACTCTTAGTCACAATCACGAGGTAATGGTCCATATATTTACCAATATCCCTGGCCACTCCCAGAACGTAACGCAAATCGGCGCTGCCGTCATCGTCGGGTGGGGTGCCCACTGCAATAAACGCGACATTGGCTTCGGTAAGGCTGTCCTGGATTTTGGTGGTAAAAAACAACCGCTCTTTCTCAACATTTCTTTTTATCATGTCTTCCAGGCCAGGCTCATAAATCGGAACCTGCCCGTTATTCAGCATG
This sequence comes from uncultured Porphyromonadaceae bacterium, assembly GCA_964355105.1. Lineage (GTDB taxonomy): Bacteria > Bacteroidota > Bacteroidia > Bacteroidales > UBA12481 > UBA12481. The sequence continues at coordinate 11,796 of CAYHCO010000059.1, read as the reverse complement.
TCAATTTTATTCTGGTCGATATCGACGCAAGTGGTGGTTACACCGGTTTCAGCAAAACACGTTCCGGTAACCAGTCCAACGTACCCAGTTCCAACAATGGAGATTTTCATAATATAAATATTGTCGAGGTTTAGCTATCCTGATTCGCCCCTCGAAGATAGCAGGTTCGCAAAAGATATCAAAAGTTTCCCGTACAATATGGCCAAAACGATGCTAAATAGTGAATATGCTAGACAATTAAGGCGAATTATTCTAATTTTATCTGCTAATGAACCTGATCTATTTTATCCGGCTCTGCTATAAGCAATTCTGGCTGATCCTTGGCATGGCATGCCTCTTGGCCGGAGCGGTATATTATTTAACTGAAAAGCAGGCTGAAGCTTACACTACGTCCACGACCATTTATACCGGTAACCAGGGCGGGGTAAATCAGTCCGATAACCTGATCAATATTGTCAGAAGCCGGGAAACACTCGAAAAAACGGCTATTCGCCTTATGGCGCAGCACCTTTTGCTGGACAAGCCCGATCCACGTTATTGCCTTCCCGAAACCTGGACCGACTTGGTTGGCGGTGCGCCTGTTGTCATCCGACAACTGGCTATTACCCTCCAGCTGGCTGATCGTCAAGCGGATTCGGATACATTAACCCAAATAGAACAATACCGCACCAGTAAGGTGTTTTATGCAATCAAAGCCGGTGATTCGCCGGCCCGGGTTGCTGAGAAATTCGGTTTGACGCTCGAAGAGCTTGAAGCCCTGAATGACCCCATGCCTCCTTTTTACGGGGGAGAAAAATTGGTGGTGGGCACTATTACCGAGCCCTATTGGGTGGATACTTTAATGGTAGGCAAGGTTCGTCCCCCTCATCAATCCTTGTATGATCAGTTTGTTTCTAATCTGACAAAAATTAAGAATGCCGATCAGGAAAATTATCTGGTTAAGACACTTAATTCATCCAATAAATACTACGGCATCGCGAAAATTGCAACAGTCAGGGCTGACCGGTTAAACGGCTCGGATCTGATAAAACTGACTTACGAATCGGACGATCCCGCCGTATGCATGCAAACCCTTATGCTCCTGACCGATGTGGTTCGTGAGGAAGCCAGGGTCATTTCAATCCGTCAAACCGGACGGGTTACGGAATATTTTCAGGAAAGGCTGGACGCAGCAAAAAAACAAATCGACAGTTTGGAGCTGGATTTAATGCAGTCCCGGATTGATAGTGAAAAACTGTCTGAAGAGTTGGTCCCCATCGGCAGCCAGATTGAAAGGCTGGAAAGGGAGATCGACCTGGCTCAACAAGATTATATGAATCATCTTAATAACCTTAACGAAAGCATTCAAAAACAAAATAAATCTGAATATGCAGATATTCAGATAATTGACAGTCCTAATTATCCGGTTAAACCGAATCCGTCGAAGAGGATTGTTTTTATTGTTGCCGCTTTTATTGCTGGAATCATTTTATCAGTTTCCCTGATTGCCCTTTTTGAATATCTGGATAACAGCATCAAGTTTCCTGAACGCCTTGAGAAATATTCCGGGCTTGATATTTTCGGGTCTTTTCCGAAAATCCCGGAGGAGCCTTCGAACAGGATCAATTATCCGCTCATCTCCTCCAAATCGGTTGACCAGCTTGCTTTGCGGATCAGCCTGGAGGAAATGAAGCAGAAAAACCGGGGGAATATGCCTTATGTCATTTTCATCATCAGTGCCAGGGAAGATGAGGGAAAAACATTTGTGGCTTCCCGTGTGATCGAGAAATTAAGGGCAAGCGGATCTAAAGTTCTGTTTGTCAAACCGAAGGAAAAGGAAACGCCAGCCGAGGAGATTCGCAAATTCACCCGTTTCGATCAACCTGCTCAGGCCTGGGATTATGAGTATGATGTTCCCGATAATATTATTTCCATTAAAAATATTAATGAACTGCTGCGGAATTACTCATTCCTGACGAAAGGATTTAATTACCTGGTTATTGAATTGCCTGCGCTCCTGCACAGGGATTACCCTGCGTACCTGCTTGAATCAGGTGACCTGTCACTCTTCGTCTGTTTGGCTACAAGAAAATGGAAAAAGGCAGATAATGAAGCGATTAGACTGTATCAATCTACCATTAAACATCCTTTAATGGCAGTGCTGAATGCCTGTCATCCCGACAGGCTGGAATCGGTTTTAGGGGATATTCCCAAGAGGAAGAAAAGCTGATTTAGTCCTGATGCAGTTATGTTTTCATCTTTATTTCGCCATATATAGAAAAATCTTTACCTTTGCGGCCTAGTTTATCAAAATAAAGTCTAACGCATTAATTAATTGAGTTTTACAAAATGTCTGAAATCGAAAAGAATTCATTCGAAGAGGAAGCCGATCTTGAAGTAAACGCGGCTCCTGAAGCCTCACTGGAGGCAGAAAACCTTGAAGCTGAAGCTGATTCCAACCTTGAAGAAGTAGATGTTGTTCTTTTGGAAGAAGAGGAAGACGATTTTATTCCTGAAGAAGAAGAAGCTGATGTTGATGTTGATGAGGAAGAAGACGATGTTGATGTTGTACAGTTGATTACAGCAAGCAAACTGACCGGTCAGGAATTCGACTGGGACAAGTACGAAGCTGAACAGGACGGTTACAGCGCTGAAGAGCGTTCAAACCTCGAAGCCATGTTCGACAAGACCCTGTCAGTTGTTGGAGCTAACGAAGTAATCGACGGTACGGTTGTTTTCATGAACAAGCGTGAAGTTGTCGTAAACATCGGATACAAATCCGAAGGTGTCGTCAGCTTGAACGAATTCCGTTATGATCCTGATCTGAAGATTGGTGACAAAGTGGAAGTTTATGTTGAAACGCTGGAAGACAAAAACGGACAGTTGGTCCTCTCACACAAAAAAGCACGTGCCCTCCGTTCATGGGATCGGGTTAACGATGCTTACGAGAAAAGCGAAATCATTAAAGGTTACATCAAGTGCCGTACCAAAGGTGGCATGATCGTTGACGTATTCGGTATCGAAGCATTCCTGCCGGGTTCACAGATCGATGTTAAACCGATTCGTGATTACGACGTATTTGTTGGCAAAACAATGGAATTCAAAGTGGTTAAGATCAACCATGAATTCAAGAACGTTGTGGTGTCGCATAAAGCACTTATCGAAGCTGAACTGGAAATTCAGAAACAGGAAATTATTTCCAAGCTTGAAAAAGGACAGGTCCTCGAAGGAACTGTTAAAAACATTACCTCTTACGGGGTATTTATTGATCTCGGCGGAGTCGACGGTCTTATCCACATTACCGACCTTTCATGGGGCCGCGTAAATCATCCGGAAGAAATTGTAACCCTCGATCAGAAGATCAACGTGGTTATCCTCGATTTCGACGATCACAAGAAGCGTATTGCTCTCGGTCTGAAACAGCTGACCCCGCATCCATGGGATTCACTCGACGCCAACCTCAAAGTAGGTGACGTTGTTAAAGGGAAAGTTGTTGTTATGGCTGACTACGGTGCCTTTGTTGAGATCACTGCCGGCGTTGAAGGTCTGATCCACGTTTCTGAAATGTCATGGTCGCAGCACCTGCGCAGCGCTCAGGAATTCCTGAAAGTTGGCGACGAGATTGAAGCCGCTATTCTGACACTCGACCGCGAAGACAGGAAAATGTCTTTGGGCATCAAGCAGATGCGTCAGGATCCATGGGCTAATATCGAAACCAGGTATCCTATCGGTTCACAGCATACTGCCAAGGTTCGGAACTTTACCGGATTTGGAGTATTTGTTGAGATCGAAGAGGGGGTTGACGGTTTGATCCACATCTCTGACCTCAGCTGGACCAAGAAAATCAAGCATCCTGCCGAATTCTGCTCCATCGGTGATGAAATCTCCGTTGTTGTTCTGGAAATCGACAAGGAAAACCGCCGTCTGAGCCTGGGTCACAAGCAACTCGAGGAAAATCCCTGGGATGTTTTTGAAACCATGTTCTCCGAAGGTACTCTTCACGAAGGAACCATCCTCAGCGTATTTGATCGTGGTGCAGTAATCGCTCTGCCTTATGGCGTTGAAGGTTTTGCTACCCCGCGTCACCTGATCCGTGAAGACGGCACCCAGGCAAAAGCTGAAGAGAAACTGATGTTCAAGGTGATCGAATTCAACAAGTCGGCCAAGCGTATCATCCTCTCACACAGCCGTGTATTTGAAGATGAGAAGCGTGCTGAAGAACAGGTTGAGCGCAAGCCGAAACCTGTAGTTGAGAAAGCTGTTAAGAAGGCTAAAACCAACATGGAATCAACGACCCTCGGTGATATCTCCGAACTCGCTGCCCTGAAAGACAAGATGGAAGCCGACGAACAGAATGTCATCCGTAAAGGACATGCCAAGAAAGCCGCCGCTGCAGCCGCAGCAGCAGCTGAAACCGAAGCAGCAACTGCCGAAGCCGAAGTTAAGGCTGAAGAGGTAGCCGCCCCGGCTGTGGAAACTCCTGAAGCCGAAGCTCCTGCAGCACCGGCTAAAACAAGGAAAAAGAAGGAAAAGCCACAGGAAACTGACGCACCCGCAGAGACAGAGGCCTGATTGGAATGAAGTTTTCCCTGACAATACTGGGAAGCAGTTCCGCAGTTCCTACTGCCAGCAGAAATACGACCGCTCATGTGCTTAACGTGCATGAGCGGTTTTTTTTAATTGATTGCGGTGAAGGCACCCAGATCCAGTTTCGAAAATACCGCATTCGGTTTGGACGTGTTCACCAGATTTTTATCAGCCATCTGCACAGTGATCATATACTCGGCCTCTTCGGCTATCTCGCAACCCAAACGCTCCTTGGACGGAAAAAGGAGATAGAGATATTCGGCCCCCCTGATCTGGAGGCTTTTGTCAGAAATCATTTTTCCCTTTTCCCCGAATCCCTTCTGCTTCCGGTGGTTTTTCATACCCTCGATCAATCGGGGTTGCAGAAGATATTTGAAGATAAGGCTGTGGAGGTATTTTCATTTCCGGTCAAACACCGGGTTCCGACCTGGGGATTCCTTTTTCGTGAAAAATTCAACGGTCGCAATGACCTCCTTCGTGAGCCCAGAACATTCGCCTTTTGCACTGACACTGTTTTTGATCCGTCATTAGCCACCATTTTTGCCGGCTGCGATCTTCTCTACCATGAGGCAACTTATGGTCACAAGGAGCTCAGCAGGGCTAAATCAACAGCCCATTCAACCGCCAGACAGGCTGCTGAAATGGCCAGGCTGGCCGGCGCCCGGAAATTGGTGATAGGCCATTTCTCAGCCCGCTATAAAGATACTTCCGAGCTGATCAGTGAGGCACGTGAAATCTTTGAGAATACCGTTGAGGCCTCCGACGGACTGACGATCGACATTCCACCTGTTTTGCCTCCGGCGTCCATTTTTTGATTATAATTGCGCTTAACATCTTTGCCATGGAAGACACTATTCTGATTCTGGATTTCGGTTCCCAGTACACACAATTGATCGCTCGGAAAATCAGGGAATTAAACGTTTATTGCGAGATCCTTCCGTTCAATAAACAGATCAAACGCGAAAGCCATATCAAGGGACTTATCCTTTCGGGAAGCCCATTCTCGGTTCGCGATCCTTATGCTCCAAAGCCTGACCTGACCGATTTCAAGGGAAAAATCCCGATCCTGGGAATATGTTACGGCGCTCAATATCTCTCGCATTTTTACGGTGGGGAGGTTCTGCCTTCAAACCAGAGGGAATACGGCCGGGCCAACCTTTCTTTTGTTGATAGGAATGATCCCCTTTTTGGAGGTATTTCAATCAATACCCAGGTTTGGATGTCTCATGGAGATACCATTGCGAGCATCCCCGGGAATTATACCATTACTGCCAGTACCAACGATGTGAAAGTGGGCGGTTTTCATATCCAGGGGGAAGAGACTTACGGCATTCAGTTCCATCCTGAAGTTTACCATACGCTTGAGGGAAAGGATATTCTGAGAAATTTCCTGGTCGACATTTGCGGTTGCAGCCAGAACTGGACCGCCGACGTATTTATCGACAGTACCATTAAGTCGATCCAGGACATTGTGGGAAACGATAAAGTCGTTTTGGGTTTGTCAGGCGGAGTGGATTCAACTGTGGCCGGAGTTTTGCTGCATAAAGCAATTGGAACACGCCTCACGGGAATTTTCATCGATAACGGTCTGCTCCGCAAAAACGAATTCGACGAGGTGCTGGAATCCTACAAGCATCTTGGATTGAATGTGATCGGCATCAGAGCTTCCAATGAGTTTCTTTCACAGCTGGAGGGAGTTAGCGATCCTGAGAAGAAACGCAAGGCGATAGGCCGGGTATTTATTGAGGTGTTTGAGCGGGAAGCAAAGAGCTTGACCGATATAACCTGGCTGGCTCAGGGTACAATTTATCCGGATGTAATTGAATCAGTGTCGGTTAACGGACCTTCTGCCACTATAAAATCTCATCATAACGTAGGCGGTCTTCCCGAAAAGATGCACTTGAAAATTGTGGAGCCGCTTAAGCTCCTTTTTAAAGACGAAGTTCGCAGGGTAGGGCAGGCATTGCATATTCCGGAATCATTCCTGAAGCGCCATCCTTTCCCGGGACCGGGATTGGGAATCAGGATACTGGGAACCGTGGATGCAAAAAAAGTGGCATTGCTCCAGGAGGTTGACCATATCTTCATTAATGGATTACGTGAAGCTGAGCTTTACGATCAGGTGTGGCAGGCCGGAGCCATGCTGCTTCCCGTGCAGGCGGTGGGAGTCATGGGGGATGAAAGAACATACGAAAGCGTTGTAGCGCTGCGTGCCGTCACCTCAACAGATGGAATGACTGCCGACTGGGCTCACCTGCCCTATGAATTCCTCGCCAAAATATCCAATGATATTATAAATAAGGTCAGGGGAGTGAACCGGGTCGTTTACGATATCAGCTCTAAGCCACCCGCAACTATCGAGTGGGAGTAGGGGAAAATATCTTGTTGATCAGAGGCCCGATCTCCGCCAGCGGCAAAACGTAATCCGGCATAAAACGTTCAATCACGGATTCCGGCATCCTCGCAATGGAAGCGGTTTTAGGATCCTGAACAATCACCAGACCACCGCACTTTTTAATAAGCTCGCAACCGGCTGCCCCGTCCCAATTGGCACCGGTCAGAATAATGCCGATAAGCCTTTTACCAAAGGCCCAGGAGGCAGTCTCAAATAAAACATCGATACTTGGACGTGAGTAATTTACCTTATCCTCATTGCTCAGGCTAATGGTCTTGTCAGCCTCTACAAGCAGGTGGTAATCGGGAGGGGCGAAATATACGTGACCGGGTTTCAGTGATTCCTTTTCTTCAGCCTCTTTCACCGTTAAGGCACACATCTTATTGAAGTAGGTGATAATGAATGAGTCGGAGTTGGCACTGATATGCTGTACAATGAGAACCGGTACCGGCAATGCAGCGTTCAGCATCGGCAAAAAAACTCCAAGAGCATCCAAACCTCCGGCTGAAGCGCCAAGAACAATTGCATCATAGGGGTATGTGTTTTCCGTTTGCATGGCTCGCACTGTCAGTACTTCATTCGGAATATCTTCTGTTTTGCCACCACAGGTTCAAAATAGGCACTGTGCGGCGAAAAGGAAATACTCTCTTTCGATCCCAGACACAGGAACCCTCCTGAAACCAGGCTGTCACGAAACAAACCCACTACCTTGTCCTGTAAGGTTTTATTAAAGTAAATCAATGTGTTCCGGCACATTACCAGGTTCATCTCGCCGAAAACACTGTCCGTTACAAGGTTGTGATCGGCAAAGACAATATTTTCCTTCAGGATTTTCTTCATGATGGCGGAATCATACCTGGCGTTGTAATAATCGGAAAAAGAGTTCTTACCTCCCGACTTCATGTAATTGCGCGTATATTCCTTCATCTGGCTCACCGGATAAATAGCATCCCTCGCTTTTTGCAATACCGAAGGATTAAAATCGGTGGCATAAATCTGAGTCCGGTTAAGGAGTCCTTCTTCTTTGAGTATGATGGCCATCGAATATACCTCTTCGCCGGTTGAACAACCAGCATGCCAGATCTTTATGAACGGATAGGTTTTCAGTACCGGGATAACCTGCTCTCTGATAGCGAGGAAGAATTCCGGGTCCCGGAACATCTCCGTGGTATTGATAGACAGATCCTGAAGCATGAGATGAAAAAATGCCTCGTCGTATAAAACCTTATGCAAAAGTTCAGAAACGTTACTGAGTCCCGACAATGCCAGCCGATGAAGAATTCGCCTTTTGGCGTGCGCCTTTCCGTAATCGCGGAAGTCATATCCGTATTTAAGGTAAATTCCTTCAAACAAGAGGTTTATCTCAATGATTTGAGGATCCTGGGCTGCCGCGTCGCTGTTCAATTCTTGTACAACCATACTCTTAACATAGAAAGTAACTTTTCGGAATCAATCGGTTTGGTCAGATAATCATTAGCTCCGGCCTGTATGCACTTTTCACGATCGCCGGGCATCGCCTTGGCCGTCAGGGCAATGATCGGCAGCTTGCGGTGCTTCAGATCCCTTCTTATCTCCTCCATAGCCTCGTATCCATTCATTTCGGGCATCATAATATCCATGAGGACCAGATCAACATGATTGGCTTTCAGCTTATCTATCCCGTCGCGGCCGTTCTTGCCCACCAGAATCTTCAGTCCCATATCTTCCAGGAGGCTCGTCAGTGCAAAAACATTACGCATGTCGTCATCAACAATAAGGATCGACTTGTCCTTCATCACATCTTCTTTGGGATGGTAATTCCTGAGCATTCGCTGCTTTTCTTCCGGAAGGTTCGATTCAACCTGGTGAAGGAAAAGAGTGGTTTCGGCGAGTAACCTTTCCGGAGACTTTATACCCTTGATGATGATCCTGTCGGAGTACGACTGAAGCTTTTCCTCCTCGTCGCGGGTCAGCTCTTTCCCGGTATAAATGATCACCGGCATTTTATGGGCATTGTTCCTTTTTCCAATTTTCTGAAGCAGATCGTAACCGGTCATGTCCTCCAGCCCGAGGTCAAGGATCATCGCATCGAAAGTTTCTTTTTTCAGCAATTCCAGGGCCTGATGGCCGTTACTGGCTGATGTGATATGTATGTTATCCTCGCCGATGAGCTCATTGATGCTATGGCGCATGGCTTCATCGTCCTCGACCACCAGGAGCTTTTTCAGCGGTTTGGAAATCAATCCTTCAATCTTGTCAAATGCCTCATTGATCTCATTGATTGTCACCGGTTTCCTGAGGAATCCAATGGCACCCCGACGAAGGGCCTCGAGACTCTTGTCGGAACCCGACATGAAGTGCACCGGTATATGTCGTGTGTTTGGGTTCTCCTGGAGTCGTTTCATCACCTCCCACCCGTCGATTCCGGGAAGGCCGATATCCAGGATTATCGCACTGGGATTATAATAATCGGCATAATGCAAACCGGTTTCGCCGTTTGGGGCAATCATGCACTTGAAATTCTTTTCATGTGCCAGGTCGTAGATGATCTTGGCAAAAGGCACATCATCCTCGATGATGAGCAAAAAAGTATCGCCTTTTTTAATGTCTTTCCGGTCATCGTCGATGGTGGAATCCTCCATTACTTCAACCGGCTGGGGAGCTATTGACGGTTGCGGAATCTCCCTGATTTCAGGTTTTACAGGATGCTGCTCTTCCTGCTGGGGTTCAGTGATGGAAGAGTGCAGAGGCTTCTGATCCGTCGAAATATTTTCCGGCACAACCAGAAGAAATGTGCTGCCCTCTCCGGGTGCGCTGTCGAGCAGAATATCACCACCCATCATTCTTGCGAAATTTCTGGATATGGCCAGCCCCAGACCGGTACCCCCGAATTTTCTGGAAGTCGTACCATCGGCCTGCCTGAAAGCGTCGAAGATCTCTTTTTGCTTGTCTTTGCGAATACCAATACCGGAATCTTTCACATAAATGCCGATAAGGTTTTTCAGGTTGCGGAATCTTTGGTCCACGGATTCGGGATCCGATAGTCTTTTGACCGAGATAGTGATTGATCCTTTCTCGGTGAATTTTATTCCGTTGGAAATCAGGTTCCTGAGAATCTGCCCCAGCCGCAAGGAGTCATTGTTGATTTCTGAAGGCAGGTCATCGGCAACTGTCCATTCGAGGCTAAGCCCTTTTTCTTCGGCAATGGGGCTAAAAGTTTCCTTCAGGTCGGAAATGAATGAGGCAATTTCTATGGACTCCGGATGGAGATCTACCTTGCCGGATTCAATCTTAGCCAGATCAAGAATTTCATTGATCAGGACGAGAAGGTTCTCACCGGAGGACTTGATCGTTTCGGCTGACTTGATCTGCTTTTCCGTGAGATTGTCCGGCTTGTTCTGAGCCAGAATCTGGGAAAGCACAAGGATACTGTTCAAGGGGGTACGCAATTCATGGGACATGTTTGCCAGAAATTCCGACTTATAGGTGCTGACTTGCTCCAGTTCGCGTGCTTTCTCCTCAATATCCTGACGAGCCTTTTCTAGTGCATCGTTCTTCCGGCGCAGGGATTCTCGCTGTTCTTCGATAGCCTTTGTCCGCTCCGATAATTCTTCATTGGTGACCCGCAACTCTTCCTGCTGGGCCTGAAGGTTAGCCCTGGATTCCTCCAGCTCACGGGTTTGAGCCTCAAGTTCCTCGTTTGACTGGCGTAATTCTTCCTGTTGTACCTGGAGTTCTTCATTGGACTGTCGAAGTTCTTCCTGCTGAACCTGCAATTCTTCCATCAGTTTCGCCTGTTTGGCAAGAAGATTTTGCAATGCAGTCCTGTTTTTTGATGACTGGATGGCAACTGCAATCGGGCCTGAAATCAGGGAAATGTATTGCAGGGCAGCATCATCGAAAGGGTTAAGGCTACCAAGTTCAAGCACCCCCTCAACGATGTTATTGTACACGCAGGGTACGATCATCAGGTACCCGGGTTTCTGATGGCCCAGTCCGCTGATGATGTCCATATAATTTTCGGGTACATCCTCGATCACCAGAATCTTCCTGTCCACAACTGCCTGACCGATCAACCCCTCACCGGGCTTGAATACCCTCAGCTTCGCCTGTTCGGTTTTCACGGCATAGCCGCCTATGAATTCAATGCGGTCCTTGTCGTCAATGGCAAATAGGGCCGAAGTTAAAGCATTGAGCTGTCGTGAAACTACTCCGGTAATTTTACGGCCAACGCTTTCCAGGTCAATGTCCCCCTGAATCTCAGTACCCAATTCGTTCTGACCCGACTTGATCCAGCTGTCGCGGTCATTCTTTATTTTGGCATCCTTAAGGCTGGCTGTCATTTCATTCAGGGCTATGGTCAGCTCGTCTTTTTCGGATCGAGGAACCATGGTATGCTCAAAATCACCGTTGGCAACCCTTTTTGCCTGATCAACCTGCTCAGCCAGAATCTCCTTCATCTTGTTGTATGAGTCAGTCAACTGACCGATTTCATCCCTTGATTCATAAAAACTTGTGCCTGAAAGATCCCCGACCGCCATTCTGGCCAGGTTACCGCGTATGGTTTCAACCGGCCGGGTAATCATGTTGGAGATCGACTTCGACAGGAGGAATATCAGCAAACCCAGCAGAAGCACTATAATAAGGATCGATGCCACCAATGCCCTGATGGTAAAATCACTGATTTCCTCAACTTTATTCATATATACGTTCTCTGCCGCTGACATGGCGATCAGCGAGCTACTCAGTTTGGCAGAGTCGGGAGCAACAGACTGACTGCCTGTTAGAAACTGATTTTTGAATTCAGCCTGAATGTCCCTGGCTTTTGTCAGGGCTTCGCGAGCGGCAACGGACAT
>CAYHCO010000058.1:0-17846 GCA_964355105.1 uncultured Porphyromonadaceae bacterium | reverse complement strand
CGCCGTATTCTCTGACGAGCCTGACTACGTAATCGTAATTGGCTGCTGAAACGGTGTTGGGGACCGAGTGGTCCGACTGGAAAATGAAGCCGCCACCTTTCGCTGCATTGAGCTTGCGGAGAACGATATCTTTCAGCTGTTCCTGTGTGCAATCAGCCCATTCCATCACGTTCATGTTGCCGCAGAAACCCATGCGGTGGCCGTATTGCTGCCGTAACTCCACAACATCCAGACCGGCCTTGGCCTCCAGCGGATTGTAAGCATCGATGCCCACTTCGATGAAATCCTCAAAAATCCTTTTCACATTGCCGCAACCATGGTAAATGACCGGGATGCCGGCTTCGTGACAAACGTCGACCATGGCTTTGATGCCCGGCTTGAAGTGCTCACGCCAGAATTCGGGAGAGAACAGAAGATCGTAGGTGTAGGCTACATCGCCCCAGATCACTATGCCGTCGAGTAGGCCATTGGCGGCCTTGATCTGCGCTTTGGTAATGTTGAGCATGAAGTCGTTGATCCGGGCAATAAAATCACCAAGCTCCTGCGGATGCATTAGGCTCCATAACAAAGTATTCTCGGAACCTATTATGCGCCAGAGTGTTTCGTGCCCTTCGCATACGCTTCCATAAACCGGAAAGTTGGGCCAGATGGATTTTACCGTCTCGATCCAGGCCGGGGTATTCCTGGAAAAACCGTCGCCCATGCCACCCAGCTGGTTATCGCCGGCACTGAAATACCGCCTGTCGTCCCAGGGGTCATCAAACTTAAAATCCTTCAGTAAACTGATGTCGTCCGTGAGAAACCGGTCGAAGCGCGGCATCGGATCGGCAAATATTTTTGTGATAATAGCTTCAAAACCTGTTTTTACGGTGATCCGGTCCTCGGTTTCCTCAATCACCTCGAAAGGCATGATATGGGGATCCATATTCGGAACGGTAACCTGCCAGTCGAGATCGTAATAATCATACGGTGAGGCATCTGCGGGCAGATTCATCTCTTTTCTCCAGCGCTCCAGAAAACTGCCCCAGAACAGGTCGCTGACGGGTACCCGGTCGGCCTCCTCATGGCGGAGTGTTTTATTCATCCTGTCGAGCTTCCTCAGGCAATTCGCGGTCCGTTCCATATCAAAAATATTATGGATGAAAGATACTTATCTTTGCCAGATGTTACAACGACTTCTTCCGTGTCACGTGTTTCGTGTTACGATCCTTATCGTTATTGCAAGCCTTTGGGCTTGCAATAAAATCGAGCCCATCACCGATTTCGACGGGAAATTTACCGACCCACGCGACGGGAAAGAGTATGCTTACGTAATGATTGGCACTCAGACCTGGATGGCGGAGAACCTGAGGTTTAATGCCACCGACAGTGCCGGATGGTGGTGCTACAACGCCGCCGAGGGAAACTGTGATACTTACGGACGGCTCTATAGCTGGGAAACAGCCATGCATGCCTGCCCGGCAGGATGGCATCTGCCGACCGACGGCGAATGGAAGCAACTGGAAATATTTGCCGGCATGTCGGCAGCTAATGCTGATAGTCTGGAATGGCGCATCAGCGGCAGTGCGGGTATCGCCCTTAAGGCAAGAAAAGGCTGGAATTCGGGTGGAAACGGTGAAAATACCGTCCGTTTCAGTGCAATACCTGCAGGGATTTATGAAGACGGACAGTACACGTTTATCGGCGATCTGGCCAGCTTCTGGACTTGCTCCTATACCGATGAAACTCACGCCTGGGGCCGCGGCCTTATTTACCATGCCGAAGGAATCTACCGCTGGAAATACACAAAAGAAAGCGGATTTTCCGTGAGATGCGTTAAAAATTAGCACTTTACTTGCTGATCAGATTTTCTTTTGCTTACTTTCCCTCAGGGAGAGAAGAATGAAAAACACAATCCTAAGACGTTCCCAATTCTATGGGGTCATATCCGTGGCGGTATTTTTCTTTCTGTACCTGTATACCTCGATATGCGTTCTGATGGTCCTTCTGGTGGCGGCGATCAACTGGAAAAGGCCGATCCGGCACCTGATGAGGTTCTGGGCGAGAGGCATATTCCTCATGCTTGGCAAACGTCTCCGGGTTAAAGGGATGGAAAATATTGAGCACGGCAAAAATTATATCCTGCTCGCCAATCATGCCAGCCTGTTCGATATAATGGCCATCCTCGCCTTTTATCCGGGAGTGTCGTGGTTCGGTCGCGAACATCTGCTCAAGGTCCCCCTTTTCGGACGAGTCCTCAAATTAACCCATTACGTTCCGATGAAAAGCGGCGGACTCCGAAACACGAAAGAAATGCTCAGCCACCTGCTGAACAAGACGGGATCGAAAACCATAGCCATTTTCCCCGAAGGCACGCGTACGGAGGATGGTAATATCAACCGCTTTCACAAGGGATTTGTCCATATTCTGAAAGCGACCGAGATGAGCGTGCTGCCGGTGACCCTCAACGGGTTCTTTTTACTGAAACCAAAAAATCGCTTCAGCATCAATTTTGAATCAAAAGTTGAGGTGGTAATCCATAAGCCCATCCAATGGGAAGAATTTGCAGAAAATGACGACCATGAGATCCTCGATAAAGTGAAGGTGGTCATCGAATCAGCATATAACCGCTCAGACATTAATAAACTGAAATTCTGATGAGTAACCTGGAAAAATCAAAAGGCAGATGGGCTTTTATTGTAAATCCCATAGCAGGTAACGGATTCGCTAAAAAGTATGAGACAACAGTTGAAGAGATGATCAAAAAGTACGGCGTGGAGGCCGACGTGATCTATACTGAATTCTCGGGTCACGCAACGGAGATTGCCAGAGACTGCGCTGCCAAAGGGTATACTTTCATTATCGGGGTTGGCGGCGACGGAACCATCAATGAGATCGCCAGGCCCCTGATAGGGAATAAGGAGGTGGTGGTTGGCGTGATCCCGGCGGGTACAGGCAATGATATGATCCAGATTCTCGGTTTTCCGAACCGGTTTGATGATGCCCAGTGGAAAACCTTTTTCGAGTGCAATTATCAGCCGATGGATGTGGGATCATGCAACGGGAAATATTTTCTAAATGGAATGGGGCTTGGATTCGACGCCCAGGTGGCTGCCGAAAATTATATCGAACCCGGACAGGTTAAACGGGGTGGGCAGTATAAATATATATGGCAGATTGTGAAGACCCTGCTTTTCTACAAAGAGAAAAACATGTCGATTATATCCGGCTCAGGTAAAAGCACATCCACCTGTTTCATGAACACCGTGTCCATAGGCAGGAGATTTGCCGGCAGCTTTTTCATCACTCCGAAAGCCATCGCCAATGATGGTTTGCTTGATGTGTGCAACGTTAAGAAACTGAACCTGCTCCAACGGTTCAGTATTCTTCTGAAAGTGCCGAAAGGCGAGCATATCAATGATCCCAAGGTCGATTACTATCAGACGGAAAAGATCAGCATCGAATTTGATAGAAAAGTTCCTTTTCACGTCGACGGTGAGTTGAATTTTGCACAGAAATTTGATATATCCATCCTTCCGGGAGCGCTGAATATCATCTACAACCCGCATGGGGATCATTTTTTCAGCTAATATGTAATTATCAAAATAATTATATATTTAAAGAACCTAAAATAAACCTAAAAGCTATGCCTCCACAAATTAAACGGCTTGCTTTACTCTTTGTCATTTTTATTGGTCTTTTTCTGGTTCTGAAGTATGCACTGACACCCAAGTCGTTCGGTGAATTCGGACATTACCGCGGTCTCGCCCTCGAGGAGAACAAAGTGAAGGTTCCAGAATATTCCGGGGAGAAGTCGTGTGCCGAATGTCATCAGGACATGACCGACCTTAAAATGGCACATGAGCATGCAACCCTTTCCTGCGAAACCTGTCACGGTGCTGGCCGTGAACATATCGCCTCTGTTGATTCGGTTGTGGTTAAGCCGAAAATGCCCAACACCAGAGAATTTTGCTCGGTCTGCCACGCCAAGAATTTCGCTCGTAAAGCCCGAAATATCAAGAAGATCGATCCGAAGGAGCACAATCCGGGTGAACTTTGTACTAAATGTCATAATCCCCACAACCCATGGCAAGACCTGAAGTAAAATCGAGACGGGAATTCCTGAGCCGCGCTGCCATGGTAGCCGGCGGGCTTTTTATAGCTTCGGGAACAGGCCCATTGAGGTCGATGCTTTACGCAACTGCGCGTAAAGACACCAAAGGTCCCTGGTACGGTATGGGGATCGACCTTGATTTATGCATCGGTTGCGGACGCTGCGCCGACGCATGCAAAACAGAAAACAATGTTCCCCGCGATCCGTTCTTTTTCCGGACGTGGGTTGAGCAGTATACTATCCTGAACGACGGAACGATACATGTTGAAGCACCTAACGGGGGAATCGACGGGTTTACCCAGAAATTCCCGGATGAGGAGATTTTCAAATCGTTCTTTGTTCCCAAGATGTGCAATCATTGCGTTAAATCACCCTGTACTCAGGTATGCCCCGTAGGTGCAACCTTTGAGAGCCCTGAGGGGCTGTCGCTGGTTGATCCGACTTATTGCCTGGGATGCCGCTATTGTGTGCAGGCCTGTCCTTACGGATGCCGTTACATTCATCCTGAAACACACGTGGTCGACAAGTGCACGATGTGTTATCACAGGATTACCAAGGGGCTGCTTCCCGCATGCGTAGAGGTCTGTCCGAAGCAGGCCAAGATTTTCGGAGATCTCAACGATCCGAAATCCGACCTCGTGAAATTCATGAAGGATCATTCATGGCAGGTTCTCAAGCCTCACATGAATACGGAGCCTAAGGTGTATTATAACCAATTAAGGGCGGAGGTAAGGTAATGGATCAACAAATGACACATCTGTATGAAATGCTTTCCAAGGTCGACGGCTATATCTATCCCAATGAGATAGAACTGAACTGGAGCATTCTTATCGTCCTGTACCCGTTTATTACCGGGCTGGTTGCCGGAGCTTTCATCCTGGCTTCCCTGGAACGCGTGTTCAAGGTGAAGGTGCTGAAACCAACCTATACCATTGCCCTGCTGACAGCGCTGGCTTTCATGATGACGGCAACCCTGCCGTTGATCAGCCATCTTGCCCAGCCCCTAAGGTTTTACGAGATCATGATAACGCCTCATCTCACATCGGCCATGGCCATCTTCGGGTTCGTTTACCTGTGGTACCTGATGGTCGTTCTGCTTTTGGAGATCTGGCTCGATTACCGCCGCGACATAGTCCTCTGGTCTCAGGAGAAGACCGGCATCATGAAGAGGGTATATAAGATTCTCACCCTCGGTGTCACTGATCTTTCCGAACGGACTGTGAGGTGGGATGAAAAGCTGGGCTATTTCATCACGATCATCGGTATTCCGTCCGCCTTCTTGCTTCACGGGTATGTCGGGTTTATCTTCGGCTCCGTAAAAGCCAATCCCTGGTGGTCAACGGTGCTGATGCCGGTTATCTTCCTGTTCTCGGCTATGGTCTCCGGGATTGCCCTGGTTATGCTGATCTTCATGATCGTGAATTATGTCCGCAAGCAGGTCATCGATATGGCCTGCCTCAATGAGATCGCAAAGTACCTGCTCATCGCGCTGATCCTCGACTTTGCTTTGGAAGGCCTCGATCAGGTTCACCGGATTTATGAAGCTGAAGAGTCTTTTGATATCCTGGATGTATTGGTCAAAGGCAAGCTCACCTATACGCTTTTCCTGTTCCAATGGTTCCTGGGAATGATCGTTCCGATAATTATCCTGGCAACGTTGCAAATTGTTAAGAACCATGACCGCCTGAAACGCCGTCTGTACCTGATTACCGGCATTCTGGTTCTTTCCGGCATCTTCTTCATGAGGTGGAACGTGGTGGTTGGCGGACAGCTTTTCTCGAAAAGCTTCTACGGGTTTACGGCATTCAAGCTGCAGCTGATTGGATCGGAAGGATTCCTTATGGCGTTGGCCTGGCTGATTTTGCCCTGCCTGATACTTACGTTCCTGTTCTGGCTGCTGCCACCCTGGAAGAGGCATGAGGCCTGAGAATGTAAAAAACAACCATATAAACCGTGTCTGGCAGGCAGGGAGATTTTTACCTCGATAAGTGGTACCTCGACATCATAACCGACGAGGGGGAGGCAATGATTTTCTATGCCGCCAGGCTTCGCTGGCACCGGTTTGAATGCCATTACACCAGCTGGCTGCATTTTCATCCGATTAAAGGGGTAAGCACAAAGTCGCGTTTTACAAAAGTTTGTTTTCCTGAAAAATCTGAAAAAACAATCACCTGGTCCGATAGTCAGTTTGGTATTGCCGGCAGGTGGGATTCCTTGTCAGAGCCCGTTACTATCCGGTTGTTTGAATCTGAGGAAGGCTATCTGGATTGGAAATGCTGGCAACCTTCTTCAATAGTTGAACTCAATATCAATGGTGAGATTCTGAACGGTAAGGGGTATGCCGAGCAATTAACCGTTACCCTGCCGCCGTGGAAGCTGAACCTCGATCAGCTTCGCTGGGGCAGGTACGGCATGCCAGACCACAATTTCCTGTGGATCGAATGGAAAGGTAGTATCGAAGGGCGATGGGTTTGGCGAAACGGGCAACCGGTCACCAACTGCTTGCTGGAGGATGGTCAGATTGATCTCCCCGCAACCGGTGAACGGCTTAAGCTTGACCGGAGCGTGACTCTGGAATCAGAGAAAAGGGTACTTAACCTGATGGCCAAACTAATTTGTTACCTGCCGGGCATCGACACCTCCGTAACAATGAAATTTTTAATGGCCAACGAAACTAAGTGGCTCAGTCGCGGGGTGTTGGAAAAGGATGGGGAAATCATTAACTTAGATTTTGCAATTCATGAGCTAGTCACCTTTTAAGTACCACCATAATGATTCTTAGTGCTGAAAATATGGTTAAGTCATTCGGTACCAAGAAAGTACTTAAAGGTGTATCGTTTAGCCTGGAACCCGGCACGGTCAACGGGATAGCCGGTGAAAACGGGTCCGGGAAAACTACCCTTTTAAAGATATTGGTCGGTCTGTGGAAGGCCGATTACGGTGTCCTCAATGTGCAGGGCAAGATCGGTTATTGCCCGCAGGATCCTCTGATTTTCCCCCATCTTACCGTTGAGGAGAATTTTCGGTATTTCGCCTCAGCCTACCACCTGGATAAGCAGGATTGGCAGCCCCAGCGCGATTATTTACTGGAGAAACTGAATTTCGGGCAGTTCCGCCGCGACCGGGTTTCCATTCTCAGCGGGGGAACACACCAGAAGCTCAACCTTTCCATAGCCTTGCTGCATCAGCCTGACCTGTTGATATTGGATGAGCCTTACAACGGGTTCGACTGGGAAACCTACCTGCGCTTCTGGGAGATTACCGCCCTGATGAAACAGCAGGGATGCACCATTCTCATCGTTACGCACCTCCTGAGCGACCGCGACCGGTTCGACCGGATCTTTAACCTTAAAGACGGCAAACTGCAATGAGAGCGGCACGTATCATAACCAGCCTTTTCATGATCCTCCGGATGATGCTGCGCAGGCGCATCGTTCTGATCCTCCTGGTGGTTATCCCGATCGTCTTTTTTTCGATTGTTTCAATAACCACGCCTGAAAAGAAGGTCCCGTTCCGCCTGTCATCACTGAGCGAAAAGACATTCATCGTTGCAGGTGAGAAGCAGATTGCACTGGTGTTTTTTGCCGTGGCGATAGCAGGTTTCCTGATGTCGTTCCTGGCTATGAACCTTATACAGAGGAACAGTACCATCAACAGGCGGCTGGTGTTGTGCGGCTACCATCCGCTTGAACTGCTTTTCTCCAATCTGCTGTCCTTATTGGTGACCATTGCGTTGATATCAGTTTATGTGGGCCTGCTGGCCAGCGCGTTTTTCCCCGTATTGCACCTGGGAATGCTCATGGTAAGCCTGGCCCTTACCGGTTTTGTTTACGGCTGCTACGGATTGGTTGTCGGAACGCTGATAACCGGAGAGCTGGAAGGCATCCTCCTGATCGTGCTGCTTGCCAATATTGATGCAGGCTGGCTCCAAAATCCGATTTTCTATGCCGAAGCGCAAAATCAGGCAATCATCCATTACCTGCCTGCCTATTTTCCGTCACAATCCGCCATCATAGCCACTTTTACCGATTATTCCGGCTTAACCGCCAGCCTGAACAGCCTGCTTTACGGATCAGGATTTCTTGCTTTTTCCATGCTGATATTTTACTTTAAAATGCGCATCAGAAAATGAAAAAAATAAATCCGCTGCTTGGTAAAATCCTCTATGCCTTACTGTTCAATGCATTGTTTCCCCTTCTTCTCTTCGTCTGGGCAAAGATGACCGGACCGGTCGTAAAGCTTCAGGCCATTGAATCATTGCCATGGGGTGCAGCCCTGATGATTACCGGATTTGTTCTGATGGTCTGGGGCATGCTGGCGCTGATGAAATTTGGTCAGGGACTGCCCATGAATGCCTATCCACCAAAGAACCTGGTTGATGCGGGGCCTTTTCAACTGTTCAGGCACCCGATATACTGGGGGTTTGGTATCCTGGTCTGCGGGACTTCTGTCCTGACAGGATCGGCCAGCGGCCTGTGGATGGTGACGCCGGTTACCGTCCTCGGCATGACCGCCCTGGTTTGGGGTTATGAACGGTTATGGCTGAGGCAGAGATTCCCCGACAAGCGGATAAAGACCTATCTCGATATTGGGGGTACTGAGCCGGAGCCTGCAGTTTGGAGGGACCGGATATCAGCCATTTTCTGGATCCTTTTTCTGTTGCTGGCCGGTAATTTTGTGGTTGGCTACCTCACGGGAAATGCCGAACCGTTAACCGGAAAATCATGGAAGATTCATACGCTCCTCGAGAATGACAATATACGCTTCCTGAGCCTCCTGTTTGTAATTGGCGTCCCGCTGACACTCCGAAGGCAGGACCGCATCAGGGAATGGGCAATCAAGATGGTAATCGGTCTGGGGATATCCATTTACCTGGCTGTTCTATGGCCTTCGGTAGGTGCGCAGTACCTCGGATCGGGCTATCCCGACGGGGATTGGGCGGTCAGGCTCGGGTACCTCTCCGCAAGCATACCTCTGTTTCTTGTTCTGCTTTCGCTGAAAGCCTATGCCGTGGAATTCAAGAGGATCGTTATCCTCACTTCAGCTGCGGCCGTATACCTGGGACTGGTTCAGGTGGTCAACTGCCGCTCTTCATCCCTGCATCTGCTGGTTTCCCTGACCATTTTCCTGGTTGTCGATAATTATTTCCTTATCTGGACTAACCTCAAAAACTTCGCCGAGCGGCTCGCGAATTCATGGAAAGAATATAGGCTCGGGCCGGTAAGGATTATCAACCATGGACTGATCGTGGGATTCGGGGCCGTATTTGCCTTAATGCTGACTGGCTTGCTGGTGGGAAGGGAATATGCCTGGGCTTGTTTCGTTTTTGCCTTTACGGTAATCATCTGTGCGGGCTTGTGGGCCCAGCTGATTGAGGGATCCGACAAGCTGAAGAGGCCATTCGGATATTACGGTGCGCTGGTCGGAATCATGTTTGCCAGTTTGTTTGTCTGGCTGATGGGCCGCAATGTTTGGGTGGTGGTTGGAGTTGCCTCGGTAGCAATGCCCTGGACCCAGGCAATCGGTCGCTTCCGCTGCATCGCCAACGGCTGCTGTCACGGGAGCCCGACACATGACGACAGGCTGGGAATCCGCTATTTCCACGACCGTACCCGCGTGTGCGGTTTATCCGGATTAAAAGGAAAACTGATACATCCCACTCCGCTGTATGCCATCATCTGGCTGTTTCTGGTCGGTTTTATCCAGCTTGCATTATGGCAGCATCACATGCCTTATTCGTTCATATTCGGGATTTACCTGATCCTTACCGGAATCGGACGATTTGTGGAGGAGGCCTACCGGGGCGAGGTGCAGACTCCCATCCTCGATGGGCTCCATCTTTATCAATGGACAGCGATCGCATCCATACTGGTGGGAGTGGGGGTGACCATGATTCCCGTGAAGGTGGTGGAAATTCATCCGGTATTCGGCTGGGAAATCGTTTTCACAGCTTTTCTTGGCGGTTTCCTGACCTTTTTTGTGATGGGGGTCGACTTTCCACGATCCAATGCGCGCTTCTCGAGATTGGTGTAAAAATTGGCTTTTTTCGGACCTTTTTGGCTGATAATTTGTAAATTTCAGGACAAACACAAACCAATATGAAGAAGTTATTTACAATCATCATCATCATCGTCGGTCTGGCTTTGCCGGCTGTTGCCCAAGTTTCACCTTACCTCGACAAGGGCAAAAGTGGTTTCGGACTCAATGTGGGATACGAGCAGGGACACGGCTTCAAAGGCGCTGTCCTGAACCTGGGCTATTCCTACAAGGGGGCTGTCGATATCGAGTTTAACTATTACAATGACGCCTACGATAAGGAGAATGAGGGACTCCTGCTTGACGGTGCAAAATCACAGGGCTTAATGGGTTGCGTGAACTGGTGGGTACTGCGCAAGCAACCGACGGATGCCATTGAGGTAATGTTCGGTCTCGATGCAGGATTGGAGTATTTTACCTTTTCCGGGTACAGTTATGCCACGGGTGCCTTTTTTCCTGTGCAGCCACTTGGAGGAACCGGAGGATTCGCAACGGAATACCTGAATTACACCGACGGTTTTGCCGGAATTGATGCCCGTGTGAAATTCCACATGGGCGATGGCTGGTCGCTCATGCCCGGTTTTGCCGTGGTTTATGACATTGGCTCCGAAAACACCAAAGATGATGCAGGCACCTACAACACAACCTATAACGGATTGATGAGCCGCATGGGCGTAAACCTGGCCAAGAAGCTGGCCAAAGGGAATGTGGTTTATTTCGAAACCAACCACTATCTGGATACCTTCAATGCACCGGGCTATGTCGAAATGAAAGTCGGATTTGCATTGGCAGGAAAATAATTAATTGACCACAATTAAATTAAGGCAGTCGGCTTTTTGAGCTGGCTGCCTTAATTTTTTCCCCTTGCGGTGAAAAAATATTTTAATCGCCGCAATTATGCGGCGATTGTGTCGTACATTTACCGGAGAATTATTAAAGAAATGGCAAAATATATTTATGAAGTCAAAAACTGGACTGATTTTTCATGGAATGAAAAATCTATCAGCGTTGTTTTTGGAGAAGTGCGACTGTTGCAGGGTAAAATAATAGGGCAAATGAGCGTATTAGGCTTTTCAGCCAAAGCGGAGGCTACTCTTAATGCCTTGACATTGGATATCGTAAAATCATCAGAAATAGAAGGAGAATTCCTCAATTATGATCAAGTGCGTTCTTCAATTGCAAGGCGCCTTGGAATTAATACAGGAGGCCTGGTATCAAGTAGCCGCCACATTGAAGGTGTTGTTGAAATGATGCTGGATGCCACCCAACGATACAACAACCCACTGACTGAAAAACGATTATTTGGTTGGCATGCCGCTCTTTTCCCAACCGGTTACAGTGGTCCCCATTCAATTGAAGTGGGACGATACCGAACAGGCGAAATGCAAGTTGTTTCAGGTGCCATGGGCAAAGAAAAAGTGCATTATGAAGCCGTAAAACCTGAATCGGTTAAAACGGAAATGGATAAGTTTTTGGATTGGTTAAACAACGAACAGAGTCTTGACACTGTCTTAAAAGCCGCCATCGCACACTTTTGGTTTATCATAATTCACCCTTTTGATGATGGAAATGGACGGATTTGCAGAGCAATTACTGACATGTTGCTTGCACGCGCTGAAGGTAGCGGAGAAAGATATTACAGTATGTCGGGTCAGATATTGGCTGAGCGCAAACAATATTATCAGGTATTGCAAAAAGTGCAACATAGTGAGGGTGATATTACTGAATGGATCGACTGGTTTTTACATTGCCTTATAAATGCAATGCTTGCTACTGAAAGCACCACTCAAAAGATATTACATAAAGCCTCTTTCTGGAGGGTGCATGAACACACAAACGTAAATGAAAGACAACGCCTGGTGCTGAACAAACTCTTTGAAAATTTTGAAGGAAAACTTCAAACCTCGAAGTGGGCCAAAATAGCTAAAACCTCTAACGACACTGCATTGCGGGACATAAAAGACCTGGTAGAAAAGGGCATCCTGAAACAAACTGGCGAAGGTGGCAGAAGTGCAAGCTACGAATTAGTTGATGTGAAATTGAATTAAATCAGCCCTTACCCGCTTTCCCGTTTCCGTTTTCCTTTTCCTCCCGGTAAAATATCCTGACCCGGGCGCTGTCCTTCATGAAGTTGACCCGGTCGATGCTCACGCGGTAAACATTCATGCCGGTCCTCTTTTTTAAATCTTCAATCAGCTCGGCTCTGCGATCGGGGTGTATCAGCTCGATTTTCTCATACCTGATATCCATGAACCCTTCCTTCTTTTGCATCCAGATCCGCTCAAGGTACCAGGTTATCAAAATAATGATGGCGTTGGCAAAGACCAGCTCGGCCCAACTTACGGTTTTGTCGGAGAGGGAATTGATGACTGCCGTACCGACCATCAGGAACAGGTAGGTCATCTCCTTGATCGGGATGGTATCGGTGCGGTAACGTAGGATCCCGAAGATCGCAAACAGACCCAGGGCAAACCCCATCTCCACGGAAACCTTCCCGAGCAGGAAACATAACAGGAACACTACGGTGCTGAAAATCATAAATATGAAGAAGTAATCCTTGCGTTTGGAATGCGGGTAGTAGAGGAACCGGATCAGGATTACGGTTGCCAGCATGTTGAAGGCAAACCTGACGGCCAGGTTATAGAAATCGGTAGGGTTGAGAATCTTTATTTTCAGGAACTTAAGAGCCTCAACGCCCTCGTCGACTACCTGGATGAAGCTTGCCAGATGGTCGGAATTAAACAGTTGCAGGAAGTGGCTCATGATGGACTGATTTATTATTTAGTTTATCTAACAGCATTAATTTGGATTTAAATCTGTTGTGCTTGAGTTCCGGATATAGCAAAGCTGTACCGATACAATATTTGCTGAAACGCCTGGGCGCTACCCTTGCCTCCCGGAGGATGTAGCCGAAACCCGAAGAGCTGGAAGGCCTCGATGATTTTACCTCAATGATGGCTATATTCGGCAGGCTTGTTTTCCGTCCGTCAATGTGCCAGGACGGATTGATATCAATGGTTACTCTTTCCATTATATTGTTGTTAACCAGCGTTATGCGATCGAAATAAGAATAAAGCGCTGGCTCGAGTAATTCAGGTAAATAGGGAGAGTATTTTACCATGAAGTTCCTGATATCCTCGGAATGGTAATCCCGTTCGGGACCAATGGCAGTTCTTTTCTTGTTCGTCATACGGTGGTTATCCTTGAATTTGACCTCAAAGAAAATCTCATTCGAATCTTTGTATTCGCGGATCCGGATCTTGTATCGGTTGAGTTTTCCGTTATGGTGAAGGAGGTACATCTCATGGTCGGCGGTGTCCAGGTAAAGCGATTCGTATCCCAGCAAGCGCCTGCCGTGGTTTTCCAGGACCTGGAATTGATGGCGGGCTGTTTCCAGGATCGACGAAAGCTGATCGACCGGCAGAAAGAATTTCTCATCCCACCGGGTCATCAGTTTCACCGGACCCATCTCAGCCAGGGTAATTGGTTTGAAGGCGGTCAGAATATTAGGGTAAGTATTGATAACCATAGTGGGCTAAAATTTGAATTTGTAAGTCAGTTCGACAATGTGACCGAGGTTGGATGACTTAAACTTTTTATTGTACGAATAGCTCAGGGCTATGGCGTTCTTCTTGTTAAAATCATACTCTCCGCCAAGGGTATAACGTGCCTGGCTGAATAAGCCACTGCTCAGTTTTTGGTAAAACTCAGCTGATACAAACGGGGTAATTTTAATCCCTTTGATATTGTAATCCAGTCCCAGGCGGTACCGCATGTAATTGGTTTTATCGTCGGTTGAACTGTCGAAATCCGTGAAATTGCAGAAGCGGACCCTGAATTTCGGGGTAAATCTTTTTATGCTCACCTTGGTATTGGCATCAAAGGCAAAGCGGTTGGAGGTGGCAAAAGATGAATTACCTGAACCTTCCGGATCCTCAACTTTCGCACCAGCGATCCGGTAATACCCCCCGAAGCTGAGCCACGAGGCAACTTTAAAGTTCAGGCCTGCCTCAAGCAGGTATTCACTCGCGCCGGTGCCGGGATCAAACCTGTACTCGGGAGCTAATTCAAGCTTCAGGGCTTTGGTGATTTTCATCTCAACATTTGCCGAGGCCCGCAGCGATGTTTCAGAAGATTGCGACATGAGCGCACACGGAATAAGTGCCAGTAGCAGGGCGACGATGAAAAACAGGGAAGGTTTTCTCATTGGTGGAGATTCAGGTGGTTTAAAGAACCCGGATGATCGTTGATACAAAGATTATTATAATTGTGGCGAAACAAGTATAGCATCGGAAAATGAATTGAAAATGAAGATAGTCCGGTAAGGAAGTAATTTTGATGGCGGAGTAATAGAGCTTGGGAAGAAATGCCGTATATATAATATATATAGTATATATTTGTAGTGTCAATTTCATTCACGGAAGGTATTATGAAAACCCAACCAGGAACATCAAGAAAAAAGAAGATCATCGAATTACGGCCCGAGACTGAGAAGCGGCTTAGGATTATCGCAGTAAATGAGGGGTTTAATCTTAAATCATACATCGAAAATGTTCTGGAAGAAATTGCCGATGAAGATGAAATCCTCATAGCCCTTTCCAATGAGCCCGGAACCAATGATCTGTTGAACCAAGCGGAGAAAGCGAATTTCCTTAAATCACTCTCCGAATGTATAGTGAAGCTGCAAGGGCTCAGAGAATCTATATCGAGATAGCGCGTTATCCTATCTTTTTCGCCGGTTGGCGATCTTGTCGCCCTTGGTTTTCGGTTTTTTGTAAACCTTGCCTTTTCTTAGATAGGAGCCTCCCTGGTTGGTCTTGGTGTTTTTCAGCTTCTTCTCATGAAAAGAGGCCCCCTTGATTTCCATTTTCTGATTCCGGTGAGGGTTGGGCATCAGGTTTTTCGGCCGTTCCTCGGGGATGAGCTCCTGATTAATCTCAACCTCATCAGGAAATTCCATGACCGGAATCGTGTAAGCCATAAGGGTTTCGATAGCTTCCTTTGCATTTTCTTCCTTCGCGGTGAAAAAGAGTATCGATTTGCCGGGTTCTTTTGCCCGTCCCGTGCGGCCGATCCGATGGATGTAATTTTCAGGGAATGTGGGTACGTCGAAATTGATAACGTGGGATATCTTTTCAAAGTCAAGACCGCGGGCCATGAGATCGGTGGCCACAAGGACCCGGGTTTTACCCTTTTCAAATTGCTGAACGGTTTTTAACCGAAAATTCTGTGTTTTATTCGAATGGATAACTCCGCAGCCAGCCCCGTAACTCACCTCCAGCGCTTCAAACAGCCGGTCGGCCATGGATTTTCCAGATACGAAAACAAGGACTTTCCGGTAATCTTCTCTATCCGAAAGCAGGTATTCCAGAAGGTTCACCTTGGTGTTGAAATTCAAGACCGGATAAGCCGTTTGCGAGATATTTTCCAGGGGAGTGCCGCTGATAGCAATGGCAATCCTGACGGGAGCCACGAAGAAATCATCTATCAGGGCATCGATCTCTTCGGTCATCGTGGCTGAAAACATGATGTTCTGCCTCGATTTGGGCAAAAGATCGAAAATATTGGTCAGCTGAAAGCGAAATCCTTCATCGAGCATGATATCCACCTCATCAATCACCAGCTTTTTCACAGCTTTCAGTTGCAGAGCGCCGTTGACAGTCAGGTCGTAAAGCCGTCCGGGCGTGGCTACCAGGATATCAGTGCCGAGCGCCAGGTTTTGCCGCTGAGTGTTGATGTTAACCCCTCCAAAAACACCCAATATCCTTAAGCTGAGGTATTTGGTAAGGCTTTGAATTTGCTCCACCGCCTGGACTACCAGCTCGCGCGTGGGAACCAGGATAAGGATTCTCGGATTTATATCTTTGGAAAACTTGAGATCCCTGAGCAGGGGAAGCATGTAAGCAAAGGTTTTTCCAGTACCGGTCTGCGCGATACCCACGAGATCCCTGCCCGAGAGAACAACGGAATAAGCTTCTGCCTGAATGGGTGTTGGCTGTTCGAAGCCCAACTCAACTATTGCTGCCTGTAATTGCTTCGATAAATTTAAATCTTCAAATGAGCTCATTCACATTTATTTTCCGCAAAGGTAGCATTAAAGGCAGAGGAGAGCCCTAAATCTACTTTATGAATCCCGATTTAATCAGATAATCAAAGCTTTGCTGCGCACTGGCTAATGCATCGTTATGGGTGTATTGCTCAATCTCAACGTACCAGTCAGTGATTTTATCGGCTTTCATCTGCTTGAAAATCGATTCAAAATCCATCTTGCCGCTGGCCCCGATTTCTTTTTCATCCTTGATATGGGTCAGCTTGAACTGCTTGCCGTATTTCTTCAGATATTCCACCGGATTGGCTCCACCTTCCTGGCACCAGTAAACATCAAGCTCAAAGAATACATACTTCTTGTTCACATTATCAAGCATGTAATCGAGTATCACGTGATCGCCGATCTTCTTAAATTCCACAGTATGGTTGTGGTATCCGAAAGCGATCCCGGCTTTGTCCGACATTTCCCCGACCATGCTGAAATAATCGCAATAAGTCTTCAACTCATCGAGTTTGCTTTTATCATTTACCGGCATGGAGGCCTGAACCATGTATTTGGCACCTGCAACATGATGGGCTTCAATTGCCTTGTCCCACCAGGCCATCACTTCGGCTTCCTTTTCTTTTGAATAACTGTGGCCCACATGCGAGCTGGTAAACTTCATGCCCAAATCATCAACCCGCTTTTTAAAGTCGGCCGGATCCAGTCCGTAAAGTTTTCCGTCGCTGTAGCCTGCCGTCTCGAGATTTTTGTATCCAATCTTAGCAACTGCTTCCAAGGTAGCCTGGATACCTGATTTGCTGATCATATCGCGGAGCGAATAAAGCTGTAACCCGATATTTTTTCCCGATGCGTCGTTAAAAATGTCCGAACTGAATAGTTTGGGGGCAATCAGGCCACCTGCAATGACCAATGATGTTTGCTTTAAAAAGTCGCGTCTGTTTTTCATGGGTTTTCAGATTTATTTTCAAAAGTAGGATTTCTTTAAGAATCGCATTAACGTTTACAGTGAATTCAGATCCTGAGGCCTCAGGGCACCGAAGAACTTGATCACTTTTTCACCTATTCCCGGTGCCTTCACATGGATAATATAAGCGCCGCTGGCGATCGGAATACCGTACTGGTTCTTCAGATCCCAATCAAGATAAGTGATCTCGTTATCCTTGGTGAAGCGACGAATCAGGTTTCCATCGACCGAATAGATCGATATCGTGCAGATCTTGGGCAGATTGGTAATCTTCACCATGTTGTCGAGCTGGTCGAGTTCGTAAGCCGAGTTGCCGTAATACGGGTTCGGTACCACCCTGATCAGTTTCAGTGCAGCCTGTGCCGTTGGCAGGTCATTGCGCAAGGTCGAGATCTCATGCGTGTTGAACTGGTACATCGGCTTGTTGTGATTCTGTGAAATGGAATCGGCCACCGCGTAGTCGTAAACGCCCACGCAATACTGTCCGACCACCCGCAAACGGATCTTGATGTCGTTACCCGTCTTCATGAACCCGTACACATCGGTTGCGATATCTTCAGGCTTCACAAAACGGCTGTCGGCAATCGGTACCGCGGTCCACATGGCGTTGATCAGCAGCTGCTGGCGACGGCTCGTGTTCTTCGTGTCGCCCATCTTGGTCATGTAATACTGGCCCGCATCGTAAGCAGGGAAGTAGTTCA
>CAYHCO010000057.1:0-19222 GCA_964355105.1 uncultured Porphyromonadaceae bacterium | reverse complement strand
ACACGGTATTGAATTTTATAGGATTTTTCTTCCAGATGGGCAAAAAAGGCATGCAGACCTTTGAACCACTCATTGCCGGTCCAGAGCAATAAACGCTCCTTTTCAGTCAGTTGATAGAACGGCCGATGGATTGGAAAGTCGAACTCGTCGGCAGTATGCAAAAGCTGCTCCTTCCATTTCGACATTTTTTCACCTTTCCAGCAAACGATCGCCTCTTCATAAATGGACAGGTTCGTGTTGGGAACCACGAGGTCCTCGTCGATACCTATGGTGGAGCCAAAACCTTCGCACACGGGGCAGGCGCCAAGAGGATTATTGAAACTGAACAGGTGTACGCTCGGCTCCTCAAACAAAATTCCATCAGTCTCAAAGCGGTTGGAGTACTGTTCTTCCTTGTAATCACCGTTTTGAAAGATTTTGAGCGTGCATTGGCCTTTGCCTTCAAAAAATGCGGATTCGACCGAATCCCCGACACGTGCCTGCAAATCCTCTTCCTGACCAATAAATACGCGGTCAACAAGGATGTCGAATTCGCACGTTTCGCAGAGCGGGTAGGAGGGGTCCAGTACTTCCGATATTTTACGGATCTGGCCGTTATCCTCTATGCGGGTATATCCCTGCTGGACAAGCAGACCGAGGTGAACAATCAATGGGCGGTCCTCAGGCTTGTGCAGCGGTGCCAGAATCATGATTTGGGTGCCTTCAGGCAGCGACATGATCCGTTCCACTACATCCTGAACCTGGTGCTTGTTGACTTTTGTTCCGCTAACCGGGGAAAAAGTTTCTCCGATTCTCGCAAACAGCAGTTTCAGGTAGTCGTAAATCTCTGTGGAAGTTCCAACGGTTGAGCGAGGATTGCGGGTATTTACCCTTTGCTCGATGGCAATTGCAGGGGGTATGCCGGTGATCAGATCGACATCCGGTTTGTCGAGACGACCGAGAAACTGCCGGGCATAAGAAGAAAGACTTTCTACATAACGCCTCTGTCCTTCAGCATATAAGGTGTCGAATGCCAGGGATGATTTGCCGGATCCGGACAAGCCGGTGATCACAATCAGCTTATCCCTGGGTATCGAAAGATTAATGTTTTTGAGGTTGTGAACCCTTGCTCCTTTTATAAGAATATAGTTTTCAGGATCAGAGCTTTTTTCGGGCATGATTTTTGATAATTTTCGAGGTGCGAAGTTAGATCATTTTTGTCAGGACGGAAAATTTGATGTTGTGTAAAATAATATTCGTAATATTGCGTTCTGATTATTGAGACGTTAAACAAAACTAAAAGGAGGACTGTTATCGAGGGAATTCTACTTCTGTGTTAATCTTAAAAAGGAGGTAGTTTTGAGTTTACATAATCTTGATGATTATGCCCTCGTTGAACGGTACATTGCAGGTGACCAGATCTGCATCGAGGAGTTAATCAAACGGCATAAGAATCGGGTATATACGTATATCCTTCTGATCGTTAAAAATCAACAACTGGCTGAAGACATCTTTCAGGATACTTTCATAAAAGTTATCAAGTCGCTTAATAAAGGCCGTTATTACGATAAGGGCAAATTCCTCTCATGGGTATTGCGCATTGCCCACAACCTGATCATTGACCATTACCGGAAACAGAAGCTTCTTAATACCATACCCAGCGATACCGGGGAAATGGATCTGTTCAACAACCGCAAGTTTGCAGAAATGAACGTGGAGGAAAACATCGTTCAGGACACCGTTATGCAGGAGGTCAGAATGCTGATCGATTTGCTGCCCGATGACCAGAAGCAGGTTGTTTACCTGAGGCATTACTGTGAGATGAGCTTTAAGGAAATTGCCGACCAGACAGGTGTTAGCATAAACACCGCACTTGGGCGGATGAGATACGCATTGATTAATATGCGGAAAATGATGAAAGACAAACAGTTAACCCTGACCTTGTCATAAAGCTGACAGCTTTTTAAAAGCTGTCAGCTTTAAAAAGACGCACTGGATTAAACCAATGCGTCTTTTTTTTTACCAGTTGTATACTAGGGCGATAGATGGTGCGTTTTATTTTCAAATTAACACTTATAACAAGCAGTAGTGCCTATGACAAACTTATCTACCCTTTTATTTCTCGTCAACATTGAGTCAGGCCTGATCGAAGAAGGCAAGCAGTCAGAGGATATGAACCTCATGGAAGAATTTGATACGGATATGCTGGTTTGTGCACCGGAAAATGCAGTAAGAAACATCCTCGGTTTTGCCAGTTCTTACACTTCAATGCCTTCGATTCTGCTCGATGAGATTGATGTTTACAAGAATTAACTTCCTTTTGATTAACGCGAAGGCTGTTCCGGGAAACCGGGGCAGCTTTTTTTTTGTTAAAAATTTGGCGAATAGAAAAATCAGTTTTAAATTTGTGATATCAAAATGATATCAATATGAAAAACGAATCTGAATTAAAAGCTAAAAATGGTTTTGTAATGCTGGCCATTTGGATCCTCCTCGCAGCCGGGGCTGTGCTTGGGATGGTTTATTATCAGTCACTCATGTATGTTTTTGTACCGGTCATGATGATCAGTATATTCGGCATGGTGGGTTTAGCGGTCGTTAACCCGAACGAAGCGCTGGTACTGGTGCTTTTCGGGAAATATGTAGGGACCATTAAGGATAATGGTTTCTGGTGGTTTAATCCTTTGATCATGAGAAAGAAACTTTCGTTGAGGGCTCGAAACTTCGACGGTGCTCCTATCAAGGTGAACGACAGCGTAGGAAATCCTATTATGATCGGTCTGGTGCTGGTTTGGAAGGTTGAGAATACTTTTAAAGCTGCCTTTGAGGTAGATGAGTTCGAGCATTTCGTTACGGTACAGAGCGATGCTGCTTTACGAAAGTTGGCTGGAATTTATCCTTATGATAATTTCGAAGATCAAAAAGCCGAGATCACTTTGCGCTCAGGGGTTGATGAAGTGAATGAACAGCTCGCCCATGAATTGCGCGAACGATTGAACATCGCTGGAATCAGAGTAATCGAGGCCCGCATAAACTCGCTGGCCTATGCTCAGGAGATTGCGGGGGCCATGCTTCGCAGGCAGCAGGCCCAGGCCGTTGTTGCCGCACGATCGAAGATTGTGGAAGGTGCGGTTGGCATGGTTCAAATGGCATTAACCCAATTATCTGAAAAGGGCATTATAGAATTGGATGAAGAAAGAAAAGCAGCGATGGTTTCGAATCTTATGGTGGTATTATGTTCGGATGTATCAGCCCAGCCGATTGTGAATGCCGGTACCCTACACAACTAATAAGTTATGAGTAGTAAGAAGTCCTTTGTGCTGCGGCTGAATTCAGAGATGTATGAGGCTTTGGAGAAGTGGGCTGCGGACGAATTCCGCAGCACAAACGGGCAACTTGAATATATTATCAGCGAAGCGTTGAAGAAGGCGGGCAGGACACCGAAAGCCAGTAAGCAGTCGGCAAAGGAAAGTCCACAGTCGGCAGATGGCAGTCGGCAGGAAGAGAAAAGTCCTCAGTAGGCAGTAGGCAGTCGGCAGGTAGAGAAAAGTCCTCAGTAGGCAGTTGGCAGTCGGCAGTCACTTTTCCGTGAAGACGTAGTGGACCAGGTTGGCGCCCAATTTGAGCGCTTTCAGCCTGGTTTCCTGCGAATCGCCGTGAACGGCGGGATCCTCCCATCCATCACCCAGGTCACATTCATAGGTATAACAGCAAACCAGCCGGCCTTCCCAGATCAGGCCGAAACCCTGGGGTCTCTTACCATCATGCTCATGTATTTTAGGAAGTCCTGAGGGAAATGCGTTGGGTTTCTGAAAAAGCGGATGGGTGGCTGGTAATTCAATAAACTCAAGTTCAGGAAACACCTTTTTCATTTCGCGCCGTGCGAATAGATCTATCCCATAATTATCGTCGATATGCAGAAAACCTCCGCCGATAAGGTATTGTCGAAGGTTTTCCGCTTCCTGGGCTGAAAACAGGACATTACCGTGACCGGTCATGTGGACGAAGGGCAGTGAAAAGATATCGCGGCTGCCGGGTTCCACGGTAACCGGATCTTTTTCGATGTCGGTATTCATGGTTTCGTTGCAGAACCGGATCAGATTCGGCAATGAGGTAGGGTTAACATACCAGTCGCCGCCGCCGGAGTATTTCAGGAGGCCTATCTTCACAGATTGAGCAGGGAGAGTGGGTGAGATCAGGGCGAATGCCAGAACGAGTAATAATTGTGACAGGTGACGGGTGACGGGTGACGAAGAAGAAGATCGGGAGACGGAGAAGAAGATCGGGAGACGAAGGAAAGATCGGTAGACGAAAGAAAGATCGACAGAAGTGTCATCCCCGCGAAGGCGGGTACCCCGTCCGTTACTGTGGCATTCTGGATTAGGTACTATGGCGCTTGCCTCTTTGGTCATCTTAATTGACGCTTTTCTTATCACTCCGCAAAGTTGGTTTAATTGGGCGAAACCTCATCGTCCGGGCTGAGAATATCGAAAATTTCTTACTTTTGCCGTCACGACCGGAGAAATGCCAGAGTGGTCGATCGGGGCGGTCTCGAAAACCGCTGTACCCTCACGGGTACCGGGGGTTCGAATCCCTCTTTCTCCGCCAAAAGCCTGCTACGCGAAATGCGAAGCAGGCTTTGTTTTTTTGCGGCTGCCGCCAAGCTAGCTTGGCGAGATGCCGCAAAAGTAATAAACCTCCTCCGCAGGAGGATAGCAAGGCAAGGCTAAGTTTGGCGTGAGCACCCCCAGTGGATCATGCCGACCGCAGGGAGGCATAATCCCTCTTGTTCCGCCAAAATGCCTGCATTGCGACATGCTTATTTTACTCATACATTGTACTTGTGTCGGACAATGTGAGGTCCAATAAAAATTCAGCAATTTTTAATGAAGTATCTTCTACGAAACGTTTTCCATTTTCAGAATTAGCAAATCGGGGATTTCCAACTCCGGTACTTTCAGAAATGGTGGTCCAGGACCGTTGTGCCCAAGCCCAGCGTTCCTTAAAACCTTTAGCTTTAAAGACTTTTGCATTCCCATCGCCTGCTACATCCAACGGCATTACAAATTCAGGGGCAATATGCATCATCACGCTGGTTTCCAGCTCTCCGGCATGGTCACCAGGTTCCGTAAAATAAGCTTCTGCTTTGCAAACTTTCCACCAATCAACGGTACAAATAAATAGGTCGGCATGTTTTACCGAAAGCTCCCGGATAATAGGAATGAAATTATTACCTCCATGGCTATTGATGATTACGAGCTTTTTTATATCATGCCTTTTGAGGTTCTCTACCAGATCGTTAAGCAGGATTAATTGCGTTGAAGGAAGGATATTAAGGCAAAACTTCAAATCGAGTTGGCCTGTATTCACCCCCCAGGGCACTGTTGGAAGCACTATCACTTTCGCACCTTTCTCCCATGCCAATCCGGCACTTTTTAACGCAATTGACTCAGCCTGGATAACATCTGATGAATAAGGCAAATGGTAATTATGAGGTTCAGTGGCACCCCATGGCAATATTGCCAAATCATAGCGCTGGTCCTTAATTTCCAGCCAGGTGCTTTGAGCCAGGATATATGGGTTTTTGTTCATGAAAGAATTTTATTCTACAGCCCTGAGCCTGTTTTAAAGGTAATCTCATTGCCGTACCCCGTTCCCAGACTATTGGTGGCATAAGCCCTGACATAATAGGTGGTATTGGGAGTCAGATTTTGAAGAATGCTGATGAAATTACCGGTAGTGGCTCCATCGACAGTCTTGAAGTTTTCGAGGGTGGGATTTGGAGTCAGGGACCAGCAAATACCCCGTGCACTTAAAGTCAGACCTCCGTCGGACAGCACATTACCACCGCCAACTGCCGTGGTTTGGGTGATAGATGTGATGGATGCAGTGGTGAGGACCGGCTTGATGGGTATTGTCTTGAATTTAACCTGGTCTCCGTAACTGGTCCCCCAGGCGTTGGTTGCGTAAGCGCGGACGTAGTATTGAGTACCCCCGCTTAATTCGCTCAGAACGCTGATAAATGCCCCGGCACCGGTTCCGTCAGCAGTGCGGCGGTCGGCAACCGTCGGCTCCGGTTTTATCGACCAGCAAACACCCCGGACGGTAACGGCCAATCCGCCTTCATCAACAACATTCCCTCCGCAGGTTGCACTGTCAGCCTTGATCAGACTAATATCCTTTGTGGTCACTGTGGCGGCGCTGAATGGAATTATTTTGACTACATCACTGTAAATGGGATCGCATTTGCCTTCCTTGATGGCGCATCGCATGAATGCAAGTTCACTGGCAACCATCGATAGGGTGCTGCTGTTCTTCCCAGGCAGATCATGCCACTCCGATCCATCTTTGGACTGTTGCCACTGAAAGGATCCACGGGCGTTTAATACCTGGAGGTCCTGAATCTCGCCTTTCAGGATTCGTCTGATCCTGACAGATCCTGAATTCTCTTCATAAGACTGGCCGGATACCTGAAAGGAAGCACACAATAATGCCCAGATCAGGATTGTCCGGAATATTGACTGGTAATTTGTTGATTTCATGGTATTAAGAATCAGGATGCTAAAGGATGATAATTGGCCTGGTGATTACTTTCCTATCATAAATAGCGATGATATGGTAGCAACCCCTGGGGAATTGCCTCGTGTCAATATCTTCAGACAAATATTGATTTGCATCCCGACAGACCTGGTGAACGACAACGCCTGTTGAGTTAATGATCCTCAGCATTACCTGACCAGAAGTGCCGTTCATCTCGAGATGAATATTTCCGTGGGATGGGTTCGGATAGGCCAACAGTTCAACTGATTCAGCTGTCTGATCTATTCCGGATGTCTGAACGGTGACCGTAACATCATCCTGAACGGAACAGTTTTTTGCATCAGTAACTGTCAGAACATAATTAGTGGTCACCACCGGACTGGCTTTGGGGTTTGCTTTAGTGGGGTCATCCAACCCGGCTGCCGGGGTCCAGAGATACAGATAACTTCCGTTACCATCAACAGCAGAGGGGTTTCCGCCAAGCGTGACGGAGTGCCCTGAGACCAGGGTCGCATCGTTTCCTGCATTTACTACCAGTGGGGGCGCCTGCGTGTACCCGAGGGTGATCATTTGTGCGGTCAGGGAAACCGACCAGATGAGCCCGATCAGGATCAAAAGAGTGTATTTCCTATTCATATTCTTAGCGTTTGTTCACGCTAAGTTAAGGAAAAGTTCTGTTCGGTTTTTTCCCTTCTAGCTGTTGTTGTGAACCGTTTTTACCGCACGTCCGCTGGGATCTGCATTGTTCTTGAAACTGGCATCCCATTCCAGGGCTTCGGCTGTGCTGCAGGCAATAGATGGTACTGAAGGGACACAGGCGGCGGCCTGTTCGGAGGGGAAGTGCTCCTCAAATATCGAACGGTATAGATATTCTTCCTTCGACATCGGCGGGTTAACATGGAAACGGAAAGATGCCGAGGCCATCTGCTCATCCGAGATACGCTCCGATGCAACCTGCTTCAAAGTATCGATCCAGCTGTACCCAACCCCGTCGGAAAATTGCTCTTTCTGCCGCCACACGATTTCTTTGGGCAGGTAGGATTCAAAGGCTTTACGGACTACCCACTTTTCAATCCGGCCGTTCCCGATCATCTTATCGTCAGGATTGATGCGCATGGCCACATCCAGGAATTCCTTATCCAGGAAGGGAACCCGGCCCTCAACACCCCAGGCTGATAGTGATTTATTGGCACGCAGACAATCGTACAGGTGCAGTTTCGATAGTTTGCGTACGGTTTCCTTGTGAAATGCTTCAGCCGTTGGTGCTTTGTGGAAATACAGGTAACCACCGAAAATCTCGTCGGCACCTTCGCCCGACAATACCATCTTGATGCCCATCGACTTAATTACCCTGGCCATCAGGTACATCGGTGTTGATGCCCTTACCGATGTGACATCATAGGTCTCAATATGATAGATCACATCGCGGATTGCATCCAGACCTTCTTCAATGGTGAAATGGATTTCGTGATGGACGGTATCCAGATGGGTCGCAACCTTGCGGGCCGCTGCCAGGTCGGGTGATCCGGCAAGCCCCACTGCAAAGGAGTGCAGGCGTGGCCACCAGGCTTCCTGCTCGTCGCCGGATTCGATGCGCTTTCGTGCGTATTTGGCTGCAATGGCCGATATGACCGATGAATCCAGTCCGCCGGATAACAGAACTCCGTAAGGTACATCTGACATGAGCTGCCTGTGAACGGCCTTCTCAAGAGCATCATGGATGTCGTCAATGCTCGTCTGGTTGTTTTTTACTACCTCGTATTCATTCCAGTCCCTTGTGTACCAACGCTTCATCTCGCCTTCCGGACTGTAGTAGTAATGACCAGGAAGGAATTCCTGTATTTTATTGCAGACTCCCTCCAGGGCCTTTAACTCGGAAGCCACATAGAATTGCCCTTTTTTGTCCCAACCCATATACAATGGATTGATCCCGATCGGATCGCGTGCGATCAGGTAGCAGTCTTTCTCCTCATCATACAGTGCAAAAGCAAAAATCCCGTTCAGGTCTTCCAGAAAACCGATGCCTTTCTTGCGATACAAGGCAAGAATAACTTCGCAGTCGGAGTGAGTGGTAAATTGATAGGATCCATTCATGGTGGCCCTTAATTCCTGATGATTGTAAATTTCACCGTTCACCGCCAGAATGAGCTTACGATCTGCGCTGTATAAAGGTTGGCGACCGGATTCGGGATCCACGATCGACAGCCTCTCATGAGCCAGAATAACCTTGTCGCCACAATAGATTCCCGACCAGTCAGGACCCCGGTGTCGAAGCTTTTTCGACATATCCAGCACCTGGGTTCTCAAATCTCCCGAGGGGACCTTCAATTCAAACGCACCCACAATTCCACACATATCAGCAATTATTAAGATTGATGGCAAAAGTACTTAATGTGTGATAAACAAAAACAAGAATGCTTATTTAGCTTATAAATAATAATTGAAATGAAGTAATAACGGTAAAAGTGTAAGAAACGGATAGATGGGGAACAGTTAAATCTTAGAGATTGTTATTCAGGGATACCGTGATATGTTTAATACTTGTCCTATTGTAGGTGTATGTGATGTGTATAGTCAGATCATCTGCCTGAATAATGGCCGGGTAGCTGAATTCGCCTTTGGGCTCATTCTCGAGCTCGAGGAGGTCAGTCCAGTGGATTCCGTCTGACGACCAGGCAAGGTTTAGCCGGTTTCTGCCCTCCCACCACTCCTTGCCTGCAAGCATCGGATTGTAAACAAGCAGGTGACCGCCATGGGTCAGGGTAATTCCGTCGATTCCCGAATTTGGATTGGGTAATGGAATGGAGTCCAGTTTGCTCCAGTGCATGCCTCCATCCTCTGAGAATGAACTAATAACCACGTTCTGCTTGCTCCGGCAGAGAATTTGAAACCGGTTGGGACCCGGTGAAAGGATGGTTGGCTGAATGACATCGAACTCCGTGTCCTGTTCCTCCGGAATACGCTGCCATTCACCAGTGCCCATGTCGAGAATTTCCATGTGCACAGTCCAACTGGCAGTGGTCTCAACACTTGATGGGCATAACAATTTGTTTCCGGGCAATTCTACGGGCTTCGACCGGATCGGGCCCAGGAGATTCCCGGGTAGTTTTGAGGCCGGGCTCCACGTCTTCCCTTCATCAGCGGATGTTTTCATCATCCCGCACCATTCACGGGGATTTCTGCCCACTTTGTAAAAAAGGTACACAAGTCCTGCGTTTGATCTGAAAAGTACGGGGTTCCAACAAGGATAGCTGACTGTGTCAATGATCCTTCCGTCCGCCAGAATTTGCGGTTTTCCCCAAAGGTCACCCTTTTTCGTACTTGTCCAGATGCTGACTCCAGGTGCCCCTTCGTAATCCCCTGCGAACCACGCAGCCATCGGAGAGCCATCGTCCAGGGTGATGAGCGTGGAAGCATGACACTGGGCAAAAGGCGGCTGGCTAAAGATCATTTCTGAGTGAATTACGGTGGCCGCGGGCGCAGCCTGACCAGACAACTGGTATTGAATTCCGGTTGTGATCATCAATGCTGCAAGGAGAAAGTTGAACTTTAGCTTCTTCATCCCGCTAAATTAGCCCAATCCGGTTTCGATTTAAGGTTTATTAACATTTAAAGACAGTTTTTACCCGTTTCAAATGTAACGTCTGTACCTGTATGTTCGTCTTATAGCCAGAAACAACCAAAACTGAGAAATGAAATTAACCGTAATACTGGTGGCCGCTGCACTATTGGTCACCGAACTTGCTGTAAGCCAGGTGACTACCCCAACAAAGCGTCAATATAAAACCATGAAGCTCTCTCTGCAGCCGCCGGTGATCGATGGCAGACTCGATGAATCCGTATGGCAGTCCATGGAAAAGGGCGGGCAGTTTACTCAATTTCAGCCTTATGAGGGCAAGGAGCCTTCCC
Source organism: uncultured Porphyromonadaceae bacterium (assembly GCA_964355105.1). GTDB lineage: Bacteria > Bacteroidota > Bacteroidia > Bacteroidales > UBA12481 > UBA12481. The sequence goes on along the minus strand of CAYHCO010000057.1, from coordinate 8,794 downwards.
AAAAAACTGAATTCGCCATCACCTACGATGACAACAACCTGTATGTCGCTTTCTGGGCATTTGACAGCAGTACGGATAGTATTTCGCGCCGCCTGACACGTCGTGATGAAATAGACGGGGATATGGTGGGCATAGATATTGACAGTTATTTTGACAAACGGACTGCCTTTGGCTTTTTTGTTAATGCGGCTGGTGTCAAGCTTGATATGCTGACTTCCAATGACGGGATGTCGGAAGATAAAACTTGGGATCCCAATTGGTTTGTTGCCACCGCTATTACGGCTGAGGGCTGGACAGCAGAAATGCGCATACCGCTGAGTCAGCTCAGGTTCAGCGATAAGCAGGATCGTATCTGGGGAATCGAAGTTTACCGGAGTATTTTCCGAAAGGATGAATTGTCGCAATGGCAGCCAATACCACGCACCGCTCCCGGATCCGTTCACCTGTACGGTGAATTAACCGGTATAACCGACATCAAACCGCGGAGGCAGATCGACCTGACGCCATACGTGGTAGGATCAGGCGAGAAATTTGAAAAAGTTGAGGGCAATCCTTACGCTACAGGAAAGGATTTTAAATATTCAGGAGGACTGGATGCCAAGATCGGTGTGACCAATAACTTAACCGTCGACCTGACAGTAAATCCTGATTTTGGACAGGTGGAAGCCGACCCTTCAGAAGTAAATCTCACCGCGTTTGAAACTTTCTTTGCTGAGAAAAGGCCATTCTTCGTGGAAGGCAGGAACATCCTTTCCATGCCGTTGATGCTTGGAGATGGGGACCTGGCCAATGAGAATCTATTTTATACCCGGAGGGTGGGGCGGAGGCCACAACGATATCCAGGCCTTTACGACGGTGAATTTGCAAAAGTCCCCGAGTTTACCCGTATCCTTGGCGCCGCTAAAATTTCCGGCCGCACGGAAAACGGATGGTCGGTGGGATTGTTGGAAAGCGTTACGGCGGATGAGAAAGCAGAAATCGACCTGAACGGCACCAAACGCTTCGAAACCGTTGAGCCCCTGACGAATTATCTGATCGGAACGGTCAGGAAAGACATGAACGACGGAAATACCGTTATTTCCGGCATGATCACGTCAACCAACCGGAAGCTGGATGAACTTTCAATAGATGAATTGCATTCGAGTGCTTACACTGCCGGATTGGATTTCACCCAATATTTTAAGGATAAATCCTACATGCTGATGGCCAAGACCTATTTCAGCCAGGTGAACGGTTCCCCTGATGCCATAACTCAGACTCAGCTTTCCTCAGCCCGCTACTATCAAAGACCCGATAATGATTATGTTGAACTCGATACCAGCCGTACTTCCCTTTTTGGTAACGGGGGCACCCTTTTCTTCGGTAAGCTTGGAAATGCCCCCCTCCAGTGGGGTTGGTTCCTTTCGTGGAAAACTCCCGGCGTTGAACTCAACGATGTCGGCTATATGAGATCAGCCGATAATATCCTTCCGATTTTCTGGGCAGGCTACCGGTTTACCAAACCATTCTGGATTTTCAGACAGGCAAGTTTAAACACAAATCACTGGTCAGGATTTGATTTTGGTCTGAACTATCAGGGTTATGGCGGAAATATTAACGCGAATGCCACATTACGTAATCTATGGAGTATCGGAGCCGGGTTAAACTGGGATACTCAAAGCATCGAAAATTCATTGTTGAGAGGTGGTCCGGCATTTAAAGTTCCGGGGAGTCTGAGGCCTTTTATTATGCTCAGCACTGACCAGCGAAAAAAGTTCCAACTATCCCTTCAGGGTTATGGAAATAAATCAGGTGAAGGACATGGATCAATGGCGGGTATGCAATTGACCCTCAATTATAAACCGATAAACGCATTGTCTGTCAGCGTATCTCCGAATTTCACCACCAGCTATTCAAATATGCAGTATATCACGCGTACCACTTATGGAACAGAGGACCGATATATTTTCGGGGCCATCAACCAAAAAGTTCTAGGTGTTTCCCTGCGTATCAATTTAACTTTAACCCCAACCCTGACTATCCAATATTGGGGACAGCCGTTTATGGCATCCGGGCTTTTCTCGGACCTGAAATACGTAACCGATCCGATGGCAGAGAAATACCAGGACAGGTTCCACGTGTACGATCCGTCGCAGGTTGCTTGCTATCAGGTTGATGGGTATTGCGATATTGATGAGAACCGCGATAATGTCACGGATTACACAATTGGATACCCCGATTTCAATGTGAAGGAGTTTAAGTCAAACCTGGTCATGCGCTGGGAGTACCGTCCGGGTTCGGTTCTGTTCCTCGTTTGGTCGCAGGGCAGGAGCGGTTATGATCCTTACGGAGACTTTTCTTTTACCCGTGACCTGAACAGTCTGACAGATATTAAACCCAGGGATATTTTTCTCGTGAAATTCTCTTATCGCTTCGGGTTGTAGAAATCTTTTCAGTCGAACATCGGCTCTGTTATTTTACCATGATGGTAATCGAAAAGGGTTTCCATCTGTCCGAAAGTGTTTCTTGGTGTTGACAGCGGTGGGAGCTTATCGAGGCTGAAGAATCCGTAATCCGATGTTTCCATCTCATCGGAGCCGACCCAGCTTATAAACCGGCATTCGATAAACACCTTGTAAATGTAATAGATATCGGCTGGGTGGTCGTGACACCGCTTGTCGAGTATACCCAGCAGCCGGAAAGGTTCAACTTCGGCACCAGCCTCCTCGCGGGCTTCTTTTACAGCCACTTCGGATGGGCTGTAACCGATATCCGCCCAACCGCCGGGAAGCGACCAGCAATCGTCGATCTTCTCGCGCACCATGAGTATTTCATCGTGGTCATTGAAAACCACTGCCCTGACATCGACTTTAGGTGTTTTGTATCCGTCGGATTCAATCATCTTAATTTTCAGATCCTCTTCGGGAATGTCGGTCATCTCCGATATCAGTGAAAAGCAAAGGTCCGATATGGCTTTATACCTGTGGAGATCGAAGTTATTATGGGAATAGTGGGTGCCGATTTCCGAAAGTGACTGGATCTGTTTAATTTTGTGCAAAATATCCATGTTAAGGCGGGATTTATTTAATGGATCAATTTGCGAAAAAAGATCCGTAATCCTCATGCGGATTAATTATTAGAAATATCTTTGCTGCCCGAATTCGGATAAGGATTTATTAGTTAACCAGTTATTAGATACAATTTTAGCATGAATTTCGGCGGAATAGAAGAACAATACTCTGACTACACCAACTCTCCTGTAGTCATCCTCCCAGTTCCATACGATGCCACCAGTACGTGGATACGCGGTGCCGATAAAGGGCCGGCAGCCATACTGGATGCATCAGCCAATATGGAGCTCTATGATATCCAGACTCAAAAAGAAGTTTACCTCGGGGGCATTCATACCCTGGATCCTGTTGGCTTAACCCCGGATCCGGAAGTAATGGTGAAAGAAGTTCAGGCTGCAACAGCCGGAATTCTTGCCGATAATAAATTCCCGGTTATCCTGGGTGGCAACCATTCGGTAAGTATAGGTTCAGTTCGTGCTTGCGCTGCTCATTACGGTAAAATCACCGTACTTCAACTCGATGCGCATACCGACCTGCGTCCCGAATATGAGGGGAGTCCGCTGAGCCACGCCAGCATCATGGCCCGTGCAGCCGAAGTTGCCGAAATTGTGCAGGTGGGGATTCGTTCCATGTGCACTGATGAGCTGCCTTACCTGCAGCCAGGCAGAATTTTTTACGCGCATGAGATCAGCGGCAGGAACGATTGGTATGAGGAGGTAAGCAAGCTGCTTACCGGCCCGGTATACATCACCATCGATCTGGATGTTTTTGATCCTTCCGTGCTTCCTTCTACCGGAACACCAGAGCCGGGCGGAATGCTTTACTATGAAGTTTACCGTTTCCTGGATTATATCATCAAACGGCATCAGATTATTGCACTGGATGCCGTCGAGCTTTGTCCGAATGCAGCTGAGAAGTCGTCCGACTTTTTAGCATCAAAATTGGTTTATCAATTAATCAGCCTGATATCTAAGTAACTATGAGCAACAAGAAAGACCTCCTGAAAGAAGTTATTGAGCATATCGATATTACTTCATTCAATTCAACCCCGATTATTGACTCCATGCGCAAAATGTCGTTTTCCTCTAGGGATACGGCAAATGCGACGGATATCCTCATGCGGATGGTTAACAACAAGGATTGCACCGTCATGCTGACCCTCGCGGGTAGTACCAGTGCCGGCGGCTGCATGCAGGTTTATGTTGATATGGTAAGGAATAAGATGGTTGATGTCATTGTTGCCACCGGGGCCTCCATTATCGACATGGATTTCTTCGAAGCCATTGGTTTCAAACACTATCGGGGACGGATGGACATCCTCGACAGTGAGCTGCGGAGTCGTTATATCGATCGTATATATGATACTTTCATTGATGAGGAAGAATTGCAGTTTTGCGATTCAGCCATCAAAGATGTTGCAGACCAACTGGAGCCGCGTCCGTATTCTTCGCGTGAATTCATTTGGGAACTCGGAAAATACCTGACCCAGCACTCTGTTAAGAAAGATTCACTCATTCAGGTTGCCTACGAAATGGGTGTTCCCATTTTTTGTCCTGCATTTTCCGACAGCAGCGCCGGATTCGGATTGGTCAAGCACCAGTGGGAAAGGCCCGACAACCATGTTTCCATCGACAGTGTCAGGGATTTCCGCGAACTGACCATGATCAAAATGGAAGCTCCCACATCAGGATTATTCATGATCGGCGGAGGAGTTCCGAAAAACTTTGCACAGGACACCGTTGTTTGCGCCGAGATACTTGGTAAGGAGGTTCCCATGCATCAATATGCAGTTCAGATTACCGTTGCTGATGTTCGCGACGGGGCATGTTCCTCATCCACCCTTAAGGAAGCCAGCTCATGGGGTAAGGTTGAAACAATCTACGAACAGATGGTATACGCCGAAGCTACGACAGTATTGCCGCTGATGGTCAGCTACGTTTATCATAACGGGGATTGGAAGAACAGGCCGGTCAGGAATTGGGCAAAGTTGTACGGTAAGGAATAGTAAAAAAGAAGCTGCTGCCTTTACCGGGTTCCGACTGAAGCCAGATGGTTCCCTGCATCAGGTCGACCAGTTTTTTGCAGATGGCAAGTCCCAGGCCGGTTCCGGTATTGGACCGGTTGAGTGAGTTCTCCAGCTGATGAAAATACTGGAATACTTCCTTCTGCTTGTCGAGCGGAATCCCGATGCCTGTATCACGGACAAAGAATAACAATGTCTTATCGTCTTTAACGCGGTAGCCGAAATGGATGTATCCTTTCGGAGTAAATTTTATCGCGTTAATTAACAGGTTGATAAGTATTTGTCTCAAGCGATAATGATCAATGCATACCTGGCCGTCACCATCGAGAACATCCGTTTCCATGAAAACCAGCAGATGGTCCTTGTCTCGGATCTTTTTCTCATGCTCCACTGTGACCTTGATCTCCTCCATCATCTGGTTAAGGTCGAGGATGGAATCGCGGATGACCAGCTGATTGCTTTCCAGCTTCGACAGGTCGATGATATCATTGACCAGATTGATCAGCTGATTGCTGTTGTCCTGAATATACTGGAAGAATTTCTCCTGCTCCTCTGCGTCGATGTTTTTATCCACTATGATCTGTGAAAACCCCACTATAGCATTCAGAGGGGTCCTGATTTCGTGGGACATATTTGCCAGGAAGGCAGATTTCAGCATATCACTTTCCTTTGCTTTCTGCATGGCCTGCATCATCTTGCGCTCAGCCTCCTTGCGATGCGTGGTATCCCTGATCATCAATACCAGATGGTGATCCTTGCTTAACCCTAAAGGCTCGGGTAAAATTCTTACCTCAATGTTTTTCGAAGTTCCGTCATGCAAGGTTATCTGACCCTCAAGGATTTCGGCCTGCCGGTTTTCAATCACCCTTCGGATGGTATCCATGTCCAGGGGCGCCATGCCTTCCTCAAAAATCAGGCTTTCCAGCGGTTTTCCAAGGTAATTTTCCGGTGGTTTGTCAAAAAAAAGAATCGATGCGGCATTGATGAAAGTAATGATTGTATTACTGTCGATCTGAATGACCAGGTCGGGTATATTACTGATGATATACTCGAGCTCCTCAATCTTATGCTTTGGCCTGGTTTGGTTCTGCCGCATCTTTTGAACTGGTTATTTTAAACGGAAAACGACTGCGTAAGGTAGCGCTTTTCCGTCGATCAATGTTTTCGGCACTTTTATCAGCAAACCCTTGTCGTTTTGCGAGTAACTTATTTTCCCCTTGAATCCCAGAACATCGATGGCAGGTTTGGTTGTCCTCCCTATACCCGTGACCATGAATTCCGCCGGGAGTTTTTCACCATCTTTCAGGCAGTAAAGTACATAACGTTCGCTACCGTCCTTCTTTTGGGTGTGGTAAACGGGACCTTCATTGTACGGAGCAACCTTTCTGGTTCCGTAAATTGCTTCTTTATTGATATCCATCCATTTGCCGATCTCCTGGAGGCTCACATAGGCTCCATTGTCCCAGGTTCCTTTTGGACTTGGCGCGATATTAAGCAAAAGATTTCCTCCTTTGGCAACGATATCTATGAGCAGGTGCACCAATTCGCGGCCCGATTTATAGGTTGCATTAAAGGAATAGGACCAGCCGCCGCCCATGATCATGCAGGATTCCCATGGATAATCCAGTGACTCCTTGGGAACCTGATTTTCAGGGGTCAGGTAATTCTGGTTCGGACCTTCCACGGCCCGGTCAACCACGATCAGACCGGGTTGAAGGTTCCTTGCTTTTGCTGCCAGTTCATCCATCCGGATATCCTGGTTCTGAACATGCATGAATTTGTAATCCGGGGAGTTGATGTAACCCTTGATCTGCTCTTTGCTCAGCTTCTCCACCCAGCCGCCATCGAGCCAGAGGATATCCATCTTCCCGTAATCGGCCATGAGCTCAAGAATCTGGTTGTGCGTGTATTGTACGAACTTTTCCCACCTGTCGGGATATTTGGTTACGTCGTAGTTCACATTCCGGTCGGGTGTGGCAAAATTTGGCCACCAGTAGTACGGCGAGTGCCAGTCGGGCTTGCTGAAATAGGCTCCGGTCCACATTCCTTCGGCACGGAAGGCGTTGAATATCTCCTTTGCCACATTGGCCCTGGGGTTTTTACTGAATGGAGTTTTCGGATCGGTGATCTTGTAGTCCGTATATTTGGTATCGAACATGCAGAATCCATCGTGGTGCTTGGTTGTGAATACCACGTATTTCATTCCTGCACCAGCCGCAGCTTTTGCCCATTTTGCGGGATCAAAATCCGACGGGTTAAAGGTATTCTGAAGGCCTTCATATTTCTTTTTGTAGCCGATATAGTCCTCTTCGGGGCGGGCACACCATCCCTCATCTTCAGAGCAGATCGACCAGGATTCCACTACGCCCCACTGGCTGTAAGGCCCCCAATGCATTAGAAGCCCGAATTTCAGGTCCTGCCACTCGTCAAGTTTCTGGACCACCAGCGGGTCGGTGGGCGGATAATATTTCTTGTGGTAATCATGCTGGGCCATGAGCTGGCTGCTCATCAGCAAAGCCATCAACAGAAGTTTTGGGGTTCTCATAATTTCTTATTCAACAATGATTTCATCAATAAACAACCAGGCTGGAGCGCCTTTGCCTGCATGCAACTCAGGACACTTGCCAATGCTTTTGGCGTGTACCTTAACAAATCGTGCCTTTGCTGCCGGTACTTCCACCGAAAAATCAATCACCTGGCGTTTGCCGTTTTTAGGATCGATCTTGTTCTCCGCGGTGCCGGCCAGGGTAAATTTGCCCGGCTCCACAGCCAAATGAAATTCCACGCTGGTGGGGAAAAATATCCAGCTCCCGTTGGCTTGCAGTGATCCTACTGAAATTTTGTTTACGGTGGTTTCCGATCCCAGGTCGATCACAACATTCATGTCTTTTCCCTCGAATCCCTGCCAGCCGCCATCGGCCATGTTTATGGTGCCGCGGATCCCGTTCACGAGTGAAAATTTGCCGTCACCGGGATATTGGTCCGACCAGGGATTTTCATAGGTAACTGTTCTCCCGGTTGCCAGATGAATCATAACTTTCTTTTCTGAAACCGGCGACAACGGCTGGCCGTCGAGAAAGGCTGCAGCTTTTACGGTTGCAGTCTGGCTGATGAGGAACGGACCCGTGTAAACGCCAGCAGTTTTAAGTGGATCTGAACCGTCGAGGGTATACCTGATCTCAGTTCCGGGAAATCCGGATTTCAGGGTGACTTCAACTTGTTTTTTCTCCGGATTGAATCCGGGCAGGATGGTTACTGCGCTGTAACTCTTTGAATAGTTGATTCCCATTACTTTATATCTTTCCAGCTGTTGACTAAGCCGGGCGGAGAAATCCTCGAAATTCTTCTGGCCGGGTGAGGACCAGCATACCTCGGCCAATGCTGTTAGTCGTGGGAAAGTCATGTAGTTGGCATGACTGCTGTCGGAAACATATTCGGTCCAGAGATTTGCCTGGGCTCCCAAAACCATTTTTGCCTCTTCGGATGTAAGCCCCGGGGGAACCGGCTCAAAGGCGTACACTTTCTCCAATGGAAGATATCCGCCGATAGCCAGCGGCTCAAACTCAGGATTGCCCTGGTAATAATCAAAATAGCAGTGTGTTGTGGGAGTCATCACTACCGGGTGGCCTGCTTTTGCAGCGTCGATGCCGCCCTGGATTCCTCTCCATGACATGACAGCAGCGTTGGGCGCCAGCCCGCCTTCGAGAATCTCATCCCAGCC
>CAYHCO010000056.1:0-19327 GCA_964355105.1 uncultured Porphyromonadaceae bacterium | reverse complement strand
GACGGCAAAGCTTCTTTCTCCATGGTTCCTAATCAGGTTCCCGTATTGGGAGCAGAAGAATTCCGCACTATTTATAATGAACGGTACAAGGATAACCCTGCTGCATTAGCAGTTCTCGGAGAGGCGAATACTAACTGGCAGAAAGTTATTTTCAATAACTCCATGGGCCAGGACCATAACGTAAGTGCCACCGGTTCCATTAAAACCATGCCTTACCGGGTGTCAGTCGGATACTCAAATCTCGACGGTATCCTGAAGACCTCAAACCTCGAGCGTTACACAGGAGCTGTTGCCCTGAACCCCACATTCTTTGACAATCACCTTAAATTAAATGTGAATCTCAAAGGAATGAAGGAGAACACCAGGTTTGCCAACACCGGCGCAATCGGCAGTGCAGTCGGGTTCGATCCGACCCAGCCGGTATACAGCGGAAATACCAATTATGGAGGTTATTTCGAATGGTTACAGGCTAACGGCAATCCAATCAATATTGCAACCAATAACCCATTGGGGATGCTGGAAACCCATAATGATATTTCGGCGGTCAATCGCATGATTGGCAACATTCAGGCTGATTATTCATTCCATTTCCTGCCTGAACTGAGGGCCAACCTGAATATTGCAACCGATCGTTCCAGCAGCGACGGCAGCATTACCGTTCCGGATTATGCAAGACATGCCTGGGCAATCAACGGTGCAGGTAAATCAATCGGCGGTAATTATGCCATTTATGACCAGCAGAAGAAAAACGACCTGTTGGATTTCTACCTGAACTATGTCAAGGAATTCGGATCCAGCAAGCTTGATGTTATGGCCGGTTATTCCTGGCAGCATTTCTGGAGAAAAGGATCTTACTGGCAGACCAATGAAGCCCAGAACAAGCTTCTCACCAATACCCATTACAATACCGAGAATTACCTGGTTTCTTTCTTCGGACGTATTAACTATTCTTTGGCGGATAAATACCTGCTGACATTTACCCTCAGGGAAGACGGTTCCTCACGTTTCTCTAAAGCTAACCGCTGGGGACTCTTCCCATCGGCAGCTTTTGCCTGGAAAATCAAGGAGGAATCTTTCTTGAAAAATGTTGAGGCTGTTTCAGACATGAAATTACGGTTGGGTTACGGTATTACCGGCCAGCAGGATATCTACTCAGGTGATTATCCATATCTTGCCCGATACACATGGGGTCAACCTACAGCTGGCTATCAGTTCGGAGACCAATTTATTCTTACCCTGCGTCCAGAAGGATACGATGCTAATCTGAGATGGGAAAAAACCACTACTTATAACATTGGTTTGGACTTCGGATTTGCTAAAAACAGAATCACGGGAACAGTTGAATATTATTACAGACCAACCACAGACCTGATCAATACCATTCCGGTTCCGGCAGGTACCAACCTGACCAACCAGATTCTTACCAACGTAGGAGACCTGGTTAATAAAGGAGTTGAATTTTCCATTTTAGGCAGGATTATCTCAACTGAAAGCCTGGCTTGGGAAGTTGGCTACAACGTTACTTTTAACAAGAATGAGATTACCAGGCTGACCGCTACCGATGACCCGAATTATAAGGGAGTATTTGTCGGTGGTATAGGTGGTGGCGTTGGTAATACCATTCAGATTCATACTGTGGGTTATCCGCTTAATTCATTCTACGTATATGAGCAGGTCTATGACAATGCAGGCAAACCAATCGAAGGGCTGTATGTCGACCGGAACGGCGACGGCAAGGTTTCCGATCTGGATAAATACCAGTATCATAAGCCGGCACCTGACGTATTCATGGGCCTTAACTCAAGGCTGTCCTATAAAAACTGGGATTTCTCTTTCTCAGGCAGGCTGAGCCTTGGTAACTATGTTTACAATAACGTGAACTCCGGAAACGGTGTTTCCGCTTACATGTACAATGGTGTTGGTTACGCCACAAACGTCGTTCAGGACGCTTTATATACCGGATGGGAAAATCCGAAGTACTGGTCAGACTATTACATCGAGGATGCTTCCTTCTTCCGCATGGACAACATGAACCTTGGCTACCAGTTCAAGAATGTTGCTTCCAGCAAGATGAACCTGTACGTGTCATTGACAGCGCAGAATGCATTTGTGGTCAGCAAGTACAAAGGCCTCGATCCTGAAGTATTCAACGGCGTTGATAATAACTTCTATCCGCGCCCGCGCATATTCCTGCTGGGTCTGAAACTGGACTTTTAATCGTAACTAATTGGAAATTAATATTATGAAAAAAATATCAATATATTCACTTCTGGTGGTATCATTAGTATTTGGATTTGCATCCTGTATTAAGGACCTGGATACCGTGCCACTGGACCCCAATGAGGTTACTTCAGCAACCGTTTACAATACCCCGTCGAATTATTATAATGTTCTTGCAAAAGTCTATGCAGGTATGGCTATCAGCGGCCAGCAGGGACCAGCAGGTCAGGCGGATATCAGCGGTATCGATGAAGGATTCTCTACTTATCTGCGTCAATACTGGGTTGCCCAGGAACTTCCGACCGATGAAGCAGTGATCGGATGGAATGACGGTACCCTGAGAAATTACCATGAAATGAACTGGACCCCGTCGGGTGAGTTTATCACAGCCATGTACAACCGTATTTATTATCAGATTTCACTCTGTAATGAATTTATCCGTGAATCGGCGGATGCCAAGCTCGATGAACGGGGTATAACCGGGACCGACAAGACCAATATTCAGGGTTACCGTGCAGAGGCAAGATTCATGAGGGCATTGAGCTACTATCATGCTATGGATATGTTTGGCAATGTGCCATTTGTAACCGATGCAGATGCAGTAGGAGCCTTTTTCCCGCAACAGAAGAACCGCGCTGAGCTGTTTACCTGGATTGAAACGGAACTGAAGGATATTGAGACCCTGGTGCCGGATCCGCGCAGCAATGAATATGGCCGCGCCGACAAGGCCGCCGTTTGGAGCTTGATGGCTAAATTGTACCTGAACGCTGAAGTGTATACCGGTACAGCCAAAAATTCCGAGTGTGTTACCTATTGCGACAAGGTAATTGCTGCCGGATATACTCTGGCTTCGAATTATCAGAATAACTTTCTGGCAGACAACAACACTTCGCCTGAGATTATCTTCCCGGTTACTTTTGACGGTACCAGGACCAAAACCTACGGCGGAATGGATTTCATTATTTTCGCATCTGTCGGAGGAACGATGGTTCCGAAGGAATTCGGTATAACAGGGGGATGGGCCGGTACCAGAACCACCAAAAACCTGGTGCACAAATTCTTTCCGAACCTGAGCGGTCCGCTGCAGGTTTCACCCGTTATTCATCCGATAAAATCAACCTATCCGGTAATTTATGTTCCGGGTTCGCATCAGGGCTGGACTCCCGCTTCTGCGCCTGTTCTTGCCTCGACCAAGAGCGACAAGACCTATGAAGGCTATGTTAATTTCAAAGATGCCAGCACACAGTTCAAATTCACTGAAGGTCCAAACTGGGATGTAAACTACGGTGACGACGGAGCAAACGGAACACTCGACAAGAACGGCGCTAACATTGTTGCCGCAGATGCCGGTTATTACAAGCTTAACGTTGATCTGAATGCGCTGACCTATACCATGGTAAAAACGGTTTGGGGGATTATCGGATCCGCAACAGCCGACGGATGGAACAGCGACCAGAAGATGGCTTTTGATGCTGCCACCGGTTTGTGGTCCATGAAGATTGACCTTAAAGTCGGTGAGATCAAATTCCGCGCTAACAGTGGCTGGGATATCAATTACGGCGACGACGGAGCAAACGGAATCCTGGAAGGTGGCGGTGCCAATATTCCTATTACGGCAGCGGGAACCTATACCGTTACCCTGAAACTGGGTGCCCCGGATTATACGTACACCGTGGTAAGGGAGAGCTATGATCATCGCGCCCTGTTCCATACCGATGGACAGAACCTCGAGATCACAAAAGTGCAGGATGATTTCACATCTGGTTGGGCTGTTAAGAAGTTCAAGAATGTTACTTCAACAGGAGTTGGCGGTTCAGCTACCGATTTTGTTGATACCGACTTCCCGATGTTCAGGCTTGCTGATATTTATCTGATGTATGCCGAAGCAGTACTTCGTGGTGGCGGCGGCAGCACCGCAAGAGCTCTTGAGCTTGTCAATGACCTCAGAATCAGGGCTTACGGTGACGCTTCAGGCAATATTGCAGGAGTCGACCTCACTCTTGATTTCATTCTTGATGAACGTGCCAGGGAAATGTACTGGGAATGTACCCGCAGAACCGACCTGATCCGTTACAATAAGTTTACCAGCGATTCTTATTTGTGGCCATGGAAGGGCAATGTGAAAGACGGTGTTGGAGTGGACAGCAAGTACAACCTGTTCCCGATTCCTGCATCAGATATCGGAGCCAATCCTAACCTTACGCAAAATGCAGGTTATTAATCAGATTAAAAATTAAAGAAAATGAAGAAGAACAGATTAATATACATCGTAATGGCTGCGGCACTGGTACTCGCTTCCTGCCAGAAAGCGGAAGTAGGCCCGGTGCTCCAGGATCCGACCGTTCCGGTAATCACGGCCCCTGCCGGTGGATTATCGTTGGTATTGACGGAAGCCAATGCAGCTGAAGTGTTGACCTTTACCTGGTCGGCTGCCACAAATTATGGATTTGCAGCCGCTGTGACTTATAAGGTTGAACTAGGCCTTCCCGGAGACAATTTCGCCTCTCCGATAGCCATGATCACAACTACAGCCCTTACGGCAACCACCACCTACGGCGAGATTAACAACCTGCTTATGGCTGCGGAGTTAACTCCCGCGGTGGCTGCCGACATTCAGTTCCGGGTAGCCGCTGTGGTCAGCGACAAAGTTCCAACTGCCTATTCAACAGTATTAGGAATGTCTGTCACACCCTACCGTGTAATCGTCAACTATCCGAAGCTGTACGTTCCCGGTTCCTATCAGGGATGGGCTCCGGATAAAGCACCTGTGGTGAGCTCACTGCTCAGCGATGGCCGCTATGAAGGTTATATCTGGTTTGCGGATGCTGGAACCAACTTCAAGTTTACCGATGGTCCGAGCTGGGATAAAAACTGGGGTGATGACGGTGCCGACGGTACTTTGAATCCGGGCGGAGCCAATATCGTTGCAGCTGAAGCAGGATATTACAAGCTTAATGTAAATATCCCTTCACTCACTTACACCAAGCTGAAAACCACGTGGGGTGTAGTGGGAAGTGCAACCGGAAGCTGGGATGTGGATCAGGCCATGACCTATGATGCAGCAGCCGGAACCTGGTCTGTAAAGAGCAACCTGGTCGCCGGGGATCTGAAATTCCGCGCCAACGGGGCTTGGGATATCAACTTTGGTGATAACAAGACGAACCTGTCACTTGAGTATGGCGGTGCCAATATTCCGGTCGCTAAAGACGGAAATTACACAATCACACTCGACCTGAGAGGTCCGATTTATACCTATTCGGTAGTTAAAAACTAATGACTTCCGATAGAAGGCCCGCCCAGCCAATTATTGGCTGGGCGGGTTTTTTATTTTAGGTGCCGGCAGATAATATTCGTAATTTCGTGCCATGCGAAAAACAACAATTCTATTCAGTTTCTTATTGGCGGTAACCGTTTCCCTGCATTCGCAGGTGGTGGTTACGGTTCCAGCTTTTCCAACGGAAAACGATTCGGTGACCGTTCGATTTGATGCATCAAAGGGAAATGCAGGCCTGATCAACTACACAGGTGATATCTGGGCACATACCGGTGTGATCACTAATCTTAGCACCGGTCCGACTAATTGGAAATACGTTATTGCCGGATGGAGCGAAAATACCGCCAAAGCAAAATTGAAACCACTTGGGAATAATATGTGGGAATTGAAAATCGGACCCTCGGTCAGGTCCTTTTATAACGTGCCGGCGAACGAGAAAATATTAAAACTGGCATTTGTGTTCCGGGATGCAACCGGAGCCAAAACAGGCAGGTCGTCTGACGGGTCTGATATCTTTGCCGACATTTACGAGGCTGGTCTGAATGTTAGTTTTACCAAGCCTGACAAGGAATTTCTGGCTGTTGATCCCGGTGCTTCCATCGATGTTCAGGTGAGTGCCACCGGTGCGGATTCTGTTGCACTCTTCCTCGATAATACAAGAATTACCTCAAGTGCGGGTAACAGTTTAACCTGGTCACTGAGCGCAGGGCAATCAGGTTACCATGCTGTTTCCACAGTCGCATACGGCAAGGGGAGCACGGCATCGGACCAGTTCAGCTACCTGATCAAGGGGGCTGGCATGGTGGCTGAATTGCCGGCTGGCGTAAAGGATGGCATCAATTACACCAGCGACCATTCAGCAGTCCTGGTTTTGTATGCCCCGCAAAAGGAGTTCTGTTTTCTATTGGGCGATTTCAACAACTGGTCGGTCAACGAATCCTATCTGATGAAGAAGACGCCTGACGGCCTACGTTACTGGATATCGCTTGATGCCCTGGAACCTTTGAAAGAATATCAGTTCCAGTACCTGGTCGACGGGGATATACGGATTGCTGATCCTTATTCTGATAAAATCTCGGATCCCTGGAACGACGGCTACATTGATTCCGTCACCTATCCGGGACTAATCGCATATCCTCAGGGCAAGACTTCCCAGGCAGTGTCGGTGATGCAGGCCGGTCAAACCCCCTACGCATGGAATTCTTCATCGTTTACGCCACCGGCAAACAACAAGCTTGTTATCTATGAACTTTTACTACGGGATTTTCTCGGGGCACACAGCTTTAAGGCGCTGACCGATACTCTGGATTATTTGAAAAACCTGGGCATCAATGCGATCGAACTGATGCCGGTAAATGAATTTGAAGGAAACAGCAGTTGGGGTTATAATCCTTCATTTTATTTTGCCGTAGACAAATATTACGGGCCGAAAGATACCTTCAAGGCCTTTGTGGACGCGGCACACCAGAAAGGTATTGCCGTGATCATGGATATGGTGCTCAACCATTGCTTCGGCCAGTCGCCACTGGTGAGGCTTTACTGGGATGCACAGAACAACAGGCCAGCTGCCAATAATCCATGGTTTAACGTGATATCTCCAAATCCAGTGTATTCCTGGGGATACGATTTTAACCATGAAAGTGCCGATACCAAGAAATTTGTCGACAGTGTAAACACTTATTGGCTAAACGAATATCATATTGACGGATTCCGGTTCGATTTCTCCAAGGGAATGACCAACACTCCGGGAGATGGTGGCAGTCACGATGCAAGCCGAATTGCCATACTCAAAAGAATGAGCGATAAAATCTGGCTTACCAAGCCGGGGGCGATCGTCATACTTGAGCATTTTGCCGCCAATTCCGAAGAGAAGATCCTGTCGGATTACGGTATGATGCTCTGGGGAAATATCAACTACAGTTACCGGCAGGCTGCCAGCGCCTGGTATTCAGGAGGCAGCTGGGATTTTTCATCCGTGTCCTGGAAACAGCGCGGCTGGAACCAGCCCAACCTGGTCAGCTACATGGAAAGTCATGACGAGGAGCGCCTGATGTATGAATGTATAACTTACGGAAATACGCAGAATTCTGCATACAACATTAAAAGCCTGCCGCTTGCTTTGAAGCGGATGGAGCTTGCAGCAAACTTTTTCATTCCGGTCCCGGGTCCGAAAATGGTCTGGATGTTTGGGGAGCTGGGATATGATTATTCTATCAATTATAACAGCAGGGTGGGAGAGAAGCCTGTCAGATGGGACTATCAGACTGATCTGGGCAGAAAGCGGCTATATCAGGTTTACTCAAAGCTTAATAGCCTGAAGACCACCAAGGAAATGTTCTCCACCTCCGATTTTTCCATGTCGTTGCAGGATACTGTAAAGCGTATCAGCTTGAATCATAGTTCAATGAAGGCCACTATTCTGGGGAATTTCGGGATCAGGGCTTCCTGGACAAATCCCAGCTTTCAGCATGATGGGTGGTGGTATGAATACTGGACCGGCGATTCGGTGCTGATCAGCGATATTAATGGCCGGCTGAGCCTCAAGCCGGGAGAATACCGGTTGTATACTGATGTAAAACTGCAGAAACCGGATATTATCAGTTCCGTGGATGATCCTGCCGATGGGGCGTTCAGTGATGCGGAATTATATGTATACCCAAACCCGGCAAGCGATCTGTTACATATCAGCATACCAGGAACGGTTTCAGGACAGGTCGGAATCAGGATCCTTGACCTGCAGGGCCGGCTGGTGAAGTCGGACTTGCGGCCGGTTGCTGCCGGTGGAGGAACACAAACCGTCGAAATCAATAGCCTGGACCGTGGTGTTTACTTGCTGGAACTCAAGAGCGACCGGCAAACCAGGGTTGCCAGATGGATTAAATATTAAATTGCATGACTGAGTCTGAATTCAAAAAGTTGGTATTGGAGGGTATTCCGGATACCCTTCCTGAGCCTAAACCCTATAACGAGGCCATCAACCACGCGCCGAGGCGCAAGGATATCTTAAATGCGGATGAAAAGAGCCTGGCCCTTAAAAACGCCCTGCGATATTTCCATCCGAGGCATCATGAGATTCTTGCTCCTGAGTTCATGAATGAATTGCTGACCTACGGGCGAATTTACATGTACCGCTTTCGTCCCGATTATGAGATCAGGGCCCGGCATATCGATGAATATCCGCACAAATCGGTTCAGGCGGCAGCTATCATGCTGATGGTCAGTAATAATCTTGATGTAAGGGTTGCGCAGCATCCTGATGAGCTGATTACCTACGGGGGTAACGGTGCGGTATTTCAGAACTGGGCCCAGTATCGGCTGACCATGAAATACCTGGCGGAGATGACCGATGAGCAAACGCTGGTCATGTATTCCGGACATCCTCTCGGCGTGTTTCCCTCACACCGGGAAGCGCCCAGGGCTGTGGTTACCAACGGGATGGTCATTCCCAATTACTCCTCTCCGGATGACTGGGAACGAATGAACGCACTCGGGGTTTCGCAATACGGACAGATGACCGCAGGCTCCTACATGTATATCGGACCTCAGGGGATCGTTCACGGCACTACCATTACCCTGTTGAATGCCGGACGAATCAAAGCCCGCGTGCCTTCACCGGACCTCAGGGGCAAGATTTTCGTAACATCGGGTCTGGGTGGCATGTCGGGTGCCCAGCCCAAAGCAACCGTTATTTCGGGTGGTATATGCCTTGTTGCCGAGGTGAACCCGAAAGTCACCCGGATCCGTCATGAGCAGGGCTGGGTTGATGAGGTTTATTCGGATACGGACAAACTGCTGGTGAGAATGCGCAAAGCCCAAAAGGCAAAGGAGGCTGTGTCACTGGCTTATCAGGGTAATATTGTTGATCTGTGGGAATGCCTTGCATCCAAGGGGGTGGAGGTGGATCTGGGTTCCGACCAGACCTCCCTGCATAATCCCTGGGCAGGCGGGTATTATCCGGCAGGCATTGGTTTCGATCAGGCCAACAAAATGATGGCATCCGAACCTGACCGGTTTAAGGAACTGGTTCAGGAATCTCTTCGCCGACAGGTGAGGGCCATAAATACTCTGTCCGCTGCGGGTATGTATTTCTGGGATTACGGTAATGCGTTCCTGCTGGAATCGGGCAGGGCGGGTGCCGATATTTTTGCCGGCGCCGGATCCTACCGTTACCCGTCCTATGTTCAGGACATTATGGGTCCCCTGTTTTTCGATTACGGATTCGGTCCGTTCCGATGGGTCTGCTGTTCAGGAAGTCCTGACGATCTTGCCAGGACTGACCAAATTGCGGCGGAGGTTCTTTCGGAGCTGATGAAAGAGTCTCCTGCGGAGATTCATACTCAGATGGCGGATAACCTTCATTGGATCAGGCAGGCCGGGGCCAACAACCTGGTAGTCGGATCGCAGGCCCGGATATTGTATGCCGATGCTGTGGGCCGGATTCGAATAGCGGAAGCTTTTAACCGGGCTGTTGCAAAGGGCGAGATCAGCGCTCCAATTGTGATTGGACGCGATCATCATGATGTTTCAGGAACCGATTCTCCTTACCGCGAGACTTCCAATATTTACGACGGATCATCGTTTACGGCCGATATGGCAGTTCAGAATGCAATCGGCGACAGCTTCAGGGGAGCTACGTGGGTATCGCTGCACAATGGTGGCGGCGTGGGTTGGGGCGAAGTGATCAACGGTGGATTCGGGATGGTCCTTGACGGGAGCCAGGATTCATCGCGCCGTTTAAGCCAGATGCTTCACTGGGATGTGAATAACGGAATGGCACGCCGGAGCTGGGCCCGTAATCCGGGTGCCATGTCAGCAATCACACGCGCAGCCTCTGAAAATCCTTCGCTGGTGGTTACCATGCCAAATCTGGTGGATGATAACATTATAAATAACCTGGTATTTTAAGGATATCAATAAGTCAGTAAGTTATCCGGCTCTATACTGAATGGGGCATTCTCAACATCACCACCGCATAGACAGCAACGCCTTCTCCCGTTCCGACAAATCCCATCGTTTCGGTGGTGGTTGCCTTGACCGATAGCTGGTCAGGGTTGATTCCCAGAACACCGGCCATGGTTTCCTGCATCAGGGGGATATAATCTTTCAATTTCGGTTTCTCGAGACAAACGGTGGTATCGATATTGCCGATATCCCAACCTTTATCACGGATCATGGCAACAGTTTTCCTCAGCAGGATTTTACTGTCAATATCCTTGTAATCGGCCGAAGTGTCCGGGAAATGATATCCGATGTCGCGCATGGCAAGAGCACCCAGCAAGGCATCGCAAATGGCATGAATAACGGCGTCTCCGTCGGAGTGTCCTAAAGTGCCTTTGGTAAAGGGAATCTCGATTCCGCCTAAAACAAGCTTACGGTTTTCGACCAGTTTATGAACGTCATATCCGAAGCCTGTCCTGTACATTATTTTTTGCCATTAAGACCGGCAAAGTCAAACAAAAGGCTGAATCTAAGTGTGTTGGCTAAAGGGCTGTTCTGCCCGTTCACCGGAACCAGGTAGGCGAAATCCAAACCGAAAACGTTGAGCCGCAAACCGATTCCAACGGTAAAATACTTGCGGTTACCTTTATAGGTGTCTTCGTAAAAGAATCCACCCCTGATGGCAAATTGCTTGGCATACCAGTATTCCAGACCTGCAGCAATGGAAATCTCACGAAGTTCTTCGGTAAATCCGCCTGGTGCATCATAAAAAGAATGAAACATTCCGACCGGCACCGAAACGTTGGGATCGAAACCAGCCTTGATCACCGGATCCCCGTTAATGTCCACGGAATCTCCCGGATTGTAATATTCAGGAGGCGATGGAGCAAGGAGCTTATTCAGGTCAACGGCGGCCGTGAGGCTGTTGTAGTCGTCAAAATTCACGGTAAAGGCAGTCCCGATACGCAGATTAATCGGAATGAAGTCTTTCTCCGAATTCTGGGTATAGGATATTTTTGATCCGATATTGGAAATATTGGCGCCAAAGGCAAATGTTGAAGCGTAGTTGCTGACGCGTAAGTCCTTGTTCTGGTAGAAAACGGATACGTCAGAGGCAAAAGCCATCCCCGGATGCGATTCAACACCATTCACAAATGCACCGCCGGTAAGATTTGAATAAATATACCGGAACGCAATACTTCCGGAGAACCGGTCGGTAAAGGAACGGGCATAGGCTACATCCAAAGAAAACTCGTTAGGGTTGAACTGCTGGGTAGTGCTTCCAACATCATTGGTAAAGGTTATGTTTCCGAGAGAAAAATAGAGCAGTGACGCGGCAATAACCTGATTTTCATCGAGTCTTTTATATCCTGACAAATAGGCCAGGTTGATATCAGGGATCAATTTACGCAGCCAGGGAGTATAGGAAATTGCCAAGCCGATATCATTGGTTACAAAAGCATATTTGGCCGGATTCCAATGCATGGCGTTTGCATCAGCGGAAAGCGCAACACCAACATCTCCCATGCCTCCTGATCTTGAATCCGGAGCTATTGTCAGAAATGGAACTGCAGTGGTCACAGTATTGATCTTTCCAGACAATTGATCCGGTGTAATCTGACCGGAAGAAGGCTTAGCCAGGGCAATTAACCCTATGGAGATCAGAATGAAGTTTCGCGCCAATTTCATGAACAATAAATTTTGCTGCAAATATATAGATTTATCCGGCTTTCAATAGAAAACCAAATTGTAAAACAGATGGTTCGTGAAAATATTGTTGTTTTAGAAATATTATTTCAGGATCACGAGTTTTTGGAAAGCTTCCTTTGACTTACCATCAGAGGTTCTGACCTTTACGCGATAAAAATAGGTACCTCTGCCGATCCGGTCGCCAAAATCATCGAGTCCGTCCCATGATACTGGCCCAACCCTGAATGATCCTGGCTTGATCTGAGTTTGGTCAGCCGTAAGAAATTCAAAGCTCTTGACCAACTTGCCACTTACCGTATATACCTGCAGAAGGACATCGATCGATTGCTGTCCCTGATTATGTTCAAAATAGAAATCAGTATGGGTGGTAAATGGATTGGGATAGTTGAGCAGATGGTCAATAACGAGTTCCTCCGAGCTTTTCACGGTAAAAGAAATCTCAGTCTCGGTAGAATTGTTAAGAATATCCCAAACCTTTATCCTGATTTTATGATCACCCGGTGAAAGCTTGCTGAGCGGATACTTCAGGCTCCCAGAGCTGTACTGGTCGAGGTCGCTTTCGTAATAATCGTTCAGGACTATTGGGTTCTGCTGGTTGCCGTCGATGATAGCGGTGATGTCATGACCGATACCGTTGCTGGTGGTATTTACGCCGCTTGCATCCCTGACCTTCGCCAGCAGTGTTGGGTTTTCATTGGTCATCCCCCCGCTAACAAAAGTAGTGTCGTTCATGAACACGTTTACTTCGGGTCCATCCTTATCCACTATTCCCGATTGGGATGACCCGCCTATCAGTACATCCAGGTTCACTCCGGCAGCATCACTGACATCGGTATTGCCATAGAAACTCAGTTTCCCTTTCCCAACTTTGTATGATATGTCTTTTGGAACGATGAAGTTGAAACTGAATTCACCAGACTTAACGCTCGCTTTGCCCCGGAAAAGAATACTGTTCTGGACCCTGAATTCCATAGTCGGGCCTCCATCATTACCTAAAGTGGTCATCGTAATTTCCTTGTCGTAAACAGTGGGAAGCACGACACCGGTAAAATCGTCCAGTTTTTTACCGTTCAGGTCATTCACGTATCCACTGATTGTGGCTGCGGTGAGGGCTTTCAGGGTATCTCGGAACTGACCTACGGGCACTCCGTTAATGCCTGTCATGGTAATACCGTATTCCGGGTAACTCAGGGTAAGTGCAGGGTCGCCCAGAAGAGTGAAATTCAGCTTGTTCTGCTCATCGCCAACTGCATTCTTGGTTAGCCTCATCACGTCTCCCAGGGTAGGTCTTTTCCCTGTTTCGTCGCGTATGAAAGCGTAATTGTAGAACTCCCGGTTCAGGATGTAATTTGGAGATGAATACACCAGCCTGGTGGTAGAGAACAGCCCGATACCACCGCCGTTCGGATTCAGGAGAACCCATTCGCCGGCTGAGACCAGGGAAGGATCATCGAAACGGCTGAACTCACAGGTTGCCGTCATGATCAAAGGTAGCTTTTCATGATTTTCCCAATTCTTGATGTCGGAAACCGATATGATTTCCTCATGAGCCAATCCTCTTTCGCTTCCGTGACCCAGATAGTTCATAATCAGCGCACCCTTCTTTATCCGGTCGCCGATTGCCCGGTTTACTTCAGGGTAGCGGTCGCCGGTAGGCAAAGTAACCTGCTGGTAGGAATCAAGGAATATCTTGTCGATATTGAATGCCGGCTGGATGGATTTGAGCAGATCGGCCAAAGCATCCGCATCACGCATATGGGTATTACCATCCTCGTCGTCACCAATGAAACAAACCAGGTTCCGCCAGTCACCGAGAGCTGAAGGCGCATGATACTGACTGATCTTGTCGATCAGGATCGAAGCTTCGGTTTCGCTGAGAATGGGAAGCCTTCCAATGCCGATATCCAGAAGCCCTGCTTCAATATCTTCACCGGTATCCAGGAGACCAAAGAAGTCATCGGTTACGTAAGAACTGGTGGGATAAAGCGATTCCAGCGACTGGTAGGTTGGCAGGCAGGTGGGGAAATCCTTCACCGTATTCTTATTGTCATAGGATCCGTCGCCGAAAAACAGGAAATACTTCAGACGGAATACACCGGTGCCCGCCCGGTCATAAAACATTTTCAGGTAATCGCGGATAGCTGTAACATCAGGCATTCCCGATGAGAACTCATTGTAAATCTGTGCCGGTGAAACGATAAGTGTGGTAAGCCCGTCATTCTGTTTGTGCAGGTCGGCCAATTGCTGTGCATAGGTCTTCAGTGCGTCATGGACCAAAATGATCATATCCGGACAGTCCTGGCCGTGCAGATTCTGGTTGTCGACCGCGCCGAGACCGTCCCCGGTATAAGCCGGCACCGGGATGAGGGCCGACAGCGGATCGAATACGACGTATTCCCTTATTGTCTGTGCCGGAGCTGTGAATTCCATGCCTCCTCCATAAGAGGCTAGGGTTTGCTGTTTAATACTGCCGAGGTCGGTTATATCCCAAACCAGATTATTGGCCGTGGCCTGGCCGATCTGGTATTTAACCACTTTCCCGGCACCGACTTCCTTGTCGTCGCGAAATGCCAGCTGGCCGCCATCAAAGATCAGGTTGCATCGGGTATTGAGGGTAAGGTAATCCAGCCAGCCTTCCGATGCGGGGTTGCTTTGGATAAACTGAACGTTAAGTATAAAGTTTTCCGTTGTCGGTGTGAATGAACTGGATGAGAGGGCAGTTGAAGCATACAATGCCTCTGGATTATCTGTATAGACACCTGCCAGACTCACCGTTTCAATGCGGGAATCTCCGTTGAGCAAATAAAACTTTGAATTTGCGCTCGATTTGGGTGACCGCGCCCACAGAGCGGCAGTCACGCTGACCGGTTCCGTGGTTATCCGATGGGGAAAAGTGAAGCTGAAAGCGCTGTTGAGTTGAATGGAATAATGCTTCCAGCACCACTGACGTCCGGATTTTATCAGGTTTAATGAATCCACCTCCCTGTAATCAAAAGCAGCATAGGATGTTATAACTGCCTGTGGATTGCTTGTACTTGCCGGTTGAACGGTAACCTGTTTCCCCGGACCCAGATCTTCCGTCAGGAAATTGTAGGTGTAATCCGAATACTGGTGCAGGTAATGGTTGAACCTCTTTTTTGAAGAGTCATATTTCCAGGTTGCCGGGCCCTGTGCATAGTAGAGGATAAAATCGCCGGTTCCAAAAACTCCGTCGGATCCTTTATCCATATAAACGGGATTTTCCACCAGGTCGTCCGACCTGCTGATTCTGGAATCGTAGGCCAGCTGCTGCCCCCCGTTACCGTATACCCTGATATTTTCCGGGTTCTGGATGCCGATTTTTTTCAGGTCGGCATAGCTGAGCTTTTGTATGCCGCCTTTGGAAACCTGGATCTTATACCATTTCCCCGATGCCAGTAGAGATGTGCCGGCATAAACGCTTGTGGCGGCCTGAGACTTCAGGTTGGTCTGCCCAACGGCGGAATTTCTCAATTCGGGAGTGAAACTTATCAGTCTTTCAAACTGTCCGCCGGAGGGATTCTTACGGTAAGGGACGAATGAGTAAACCACAAAGGTTCTTTTTCGCTCGGATTGAACACGGCTTACAATCTCAATGGATTCCTTAAGGCTGTTTGAATCGATCTTTTTCCATTCGGGATCAGCGATGTTGACCGGTTCATAGGTGCAATTGTTTAAAAACACCTCCGGCTTGCTTTCAGGTCCGCCGTTCCACGGAAGCCGCTCCGAAAAAAATGGCAGTGAACCGGTGAGGTTGCGGTAACCGGCCTCTTCGAAAGCTCCGGCAGAAAACCAATGTAATTTTCGCACCAGGGAACTTTGTCCGAAACCGATTGAGATAGAGAGTCCTGCAAAAAGTATGAGTAATACGGAATGCTTGATATTTCCTAAGATTGTTCTAACCATATCGGGGTAATATTACCAAAAAAACGTCTTTCCCGGATTGAAATTGTGCCCAAAAAAGAGGTTCCGGAAAAATATTAACAATCAGGTCTAAAAAATAAACGGAAACGAGGTGCGTTATTACTCAGGCTTTCAGTGATTTTTTTTCTAATTTCGGCCGCTTTATATACTGAAAGTCAGTGTTAGTGATAAAAATAGTTAATTTTGTACATTGATTTAAAATCCTTTGAACGTCATGAAAATCAGATCGTTTAGTTTTCTTCTGATCGCTTTTGGGTTAGTCTTGTCATTTGGAGGTTGCAGCAAAAAAGGCTTTAACCTTTCCAAACCTGGCTTGTCTGGGGAAAAATCCTCCAAGACAGGTTGGGACTACAATGATCCCAAAACTGGCGGATTCGAGTATATGTCGGGGTTCAATCAGCCCACCGGACCGGGCCTGGTTTTTGTCGAAGGAGGAACTTTCACATTGGGCCGGGTTACCGATGATGTGCGTTACGACTGGAACAACGTACCACGACGGGTTACCGTTTCATCATTCTATATGGATGAAACTGAGGTTACCAACGCCGACTACCGTGAGTACCTCCATTGGCTGAAGAGGGTTTATACAGATTATCCGCAGGTTTACCAGCAGGCATTGCCCGACACCCTGGTTTGGAGGGGCGCTCTGGCTTTCAATGAACCGATGACCGAATATTATTTCCGCCATCCTTCCTATAATGATTATCCCGTTGTTGGTGTTACCTGGATTCAGGCAACAAAATATTGCGACTGGAGAACCGACAGGGTTAATGAGGCGATGTTGATCAAAGAAGGCATCCTGAAATGGGATCCTAACCAGACCAGCGCGAAGAATTTTAATACCGAAGCCTATCTGGCCGGACAGTATGAAGGAGTTGTCGGTCAGGACAGGCCTAATATGGACCCGAACAATACGGTTCGGAAAGCCCGCATGGAAGACGGATACTTTTTCCCGAAATACCGCCTCCCAACTGAAGCGGAATGGGAATTCGCCGCCCAGGGCCAGATAGCCAAAGACGAAATGATTGAGAACCGCCAGATTTATCCATGGCGCGGTAATTTCACCCGGAACAACGATAACACCAAAAGGGGTGACCTGATGGCCAATTTTGTTCGTGGTAAGGGTGACTATATGGGTGTGTCGGGTTCATTGAATGATGGTTACCCTTTCACTTCGCCTGTTAAAACTTACCTTCCGAACGATTACGGCCTGTATGATATGGCTGGGAACGTTAACGAATGGGTTCTGGATGTATACCGCCCCCTTTCCTCACTGGATGTGGATGAGTTGAGCCCCTTCCGTGGAAACGTTTTCACTGTGCAACAGAGTGTCGACGGTGTCATCGCCGAGAAGGACTCCCTCGGCAGGATACCCCGCAGGCTGATGACTCCTGAGGAGAACAAGAAGAGAATGAATTATCGCCGTTCCGATAACAGCAACTATCGCGATGGTGATGTTCGCTCCAGTCTCGATTATAACAACACTCAGCTGGATGATACTAAAAGCACTGCGGAAATGTATTTTCCCGGCACCGGAAATGACAAACTGGGTATTACCAGTGATGTTTCTGACAAGTCCCGCGTTTACAAGGGTGGTTCATGGCGCGATAGGGCTTATTGGATGATCCCGGGTAACCGTCGCTATCTCGATGAAGATAAAGCAACTGATGATTTAGGCTTCCGCTGCGCCATGTCACGGCTAGGCAATGCCAATGGAAAATAGGATGTGAAATCCGAAGATTTTTATACAACTTTTCTGCGATACCCGCAGATATGTACCGACAGCCGGAAAGTTCAACCCGGCTGTCTCTATTTTGCTCTGAAAGGCGAACATTTCAATGGAAATATTTTTGCCGCTGATGCCCTTGACAAGGGCAGTGCTTTTGCTGTAGTCGATGATCCGGAAGTGGCGAAGGACGGACAATATATCCTCGTACCGGATGTCCTCGGCTTTTTGCAGGACCTGGCTTCCCTGCACCGCAGCCATTTGCGGATACCGGTCATTGGCCTGACCGGTACCAACGGAAAAACCACTACCAAGGAGCTCATCCATTCGGTGTTAAAACAGAAATACCGGACAGTTGCCACTTTTGGCAACCTCAACAACCACATCGGAGTCCCGCTTACCATTCTGGCAGCCGGTCCGGATACAGAAATGCTGATTGTGGAGATGGGCGCCAACCATCCGGGGGAGATCGCCTTCCTGTGCAATATCGCCAGACCGACTGCCGGATTAATCACCAACATTGGAAAGGCCCATCTGGAAGGATTCGGATCCTTTGAAGGAGTTATCAGAACAAAAAACGAATTGTACCAATCGTTAATAAACAGCGGCGGCCAGTTATTTCTGAATCTGGATGATGAAAGGCTCAGGTCACTTGCCGGCGATTACCCTTACTGCAGTTACGGAACCTCTGAGAATGCTGATATATGCGGTTGGGATGCAGGGGAAGGCAGGTTTTTGGAAGTGAAATGGAAGACTGAAGGTGGTGGATCAAACCGGGTGGAAAGTCAGCTTACCGGATCTTATAATCTTTATAATGTGCTTGCCGCGATTGCCATCGGAAACCGGTTCGGCCTGAGCGACCAGCAGATCAATGCGGGTATCGAATCCTATGTCCCCGGAAACATGCGGTCGCAATGGTTGAAGACAGATAAGAATTTGCTGCTCCTGGATGCATACAACGCAAATCCATCAAGCATGGCATTGGCCCTGGAACATTTTGCCTCCCTCAGTCTGCCAAATTCCATCGCATTGCTTGGCGATATGTTTGAGCTTGGAGACCAATCGAGGGAGGAGCATTTGCATATTGTCAGGCTGGCCGAAAGTTTGGGTTTTGCTAAAATCTTTTTCGCCGGACCCGTATTTTTCGAGCTTGCATCCGGATTTTTCCATCACTTTTTTGAATCCACGGATAGCTTGAGGAATTACCTGTCGGATAATCCGGTTGAGGGTTGTAATGTCCTGGTCAAGGGATCCAGGGGAATGCAGCTTGAAAAGCTGATCGATCTGCTTTAAACCTTTAATTCACTGAATTTCTTCCTGCCGCCCAGGTAAAAGGCGAAAACAATGCTTTTGTTGTACCAGCCTTCCAATTCCCAGGGTGCCTGATGAACCTGAATGGCATGCCCGCGGTATTCTTTTAGCCATAACCGGTAAAAATCCCGGTGTCCTTTAAGAACCGCAAGGAAAAATGACGGCTTGCCTTTGAGGAGATACTGAATGGCTGCAACGCCATCGAG
>CAYHCO010000055.1:0-19500 GCA_964355105.1 uncultured Porphyromonadaceae bacterium | reverse complement strand
GAAATCGTTACCAACGGAACCTTTAATATCGATGCATCTGCCCAGCTGCTGGGTAAAGCGAGCATGATGAACAGCGGTACTGAAGCGGCATCCGGGCAATCTTCAATCATTAAGGTGGAAGCGATGCCCGAATTGCTGGCCCAGCTTGAAAAACTCTATTCTGCCTATGAAGACTTGAAAAATGCATTTGTTTTGTCCGAACCGAAGAAAGCATCCGCATCTGCGGTTAAATTGGCCGACGGACTGAAATCGGTTGATACTAAATTGATTGGCACCTCTGAAATGAGTACCTGGCAAGAATTCTCATCGGCGGTTGACCAGGAAACAAAAAAAATAATTCAGAACACTGAAATAGACAGGCAAAGGGAATCGTTTTCACCATTGAGCAATAGTTTCTACAAGATACTCAAGATGTACGGGTCGGGCAAAACAGTTTACTACCAATATTGTCCAATGGCCTTCGACAATAAAGGAGCCTATTGGCTGAGTGAGAAAAAGAATATCGCAAATCCTTACTTTGGTGATGCCATGCTGACTTGCGGAGAAACGAAAGAAGTGCTGAGGTGATTATTTTTTAAGTTAATTTTAGGAATGCAAATTGAAATCTCAAACGGCGAGCTGCTCGACAAACTGACTATTCTTGAAATCAAGCTCGGAAAGATTGGTGATCCGGGAAAGCTAGCCAATATCGAGGGAGAGTATTCCCTGTTAAAGCCTCTTGCCAGGGAACTTATAGAATCAGTAAAACCTCAATACGAGAGCCTACTTCAGATCAACGCTCAGCTTTGGAAAATCGAGGACACGATCAGGGCTTTTGAGCAAAACAAGCAGTTTGGGGATGAGTTTATTCAGACTGCACGTAAGGTTTATCTGCTGAATGATGAAAGAGCCAGGATTAAAAAGGAGATTAACAGGCTGACCAATTCCGGGATAACGGAGGAGAAATCGTATACGGGTTATTAACATGAATCGTTACCTCATTCTTCGATTGTCTTCCATGGGTGATGTGCTGCTTACCCTTCCCGTTATCAGGGGCATCCTCGATCATAATCCCGGCATACAACTCCTTTTTGTCACAAACAGGAATTTCATTCCGTATTTTAAAGGCATTCCCCGGCTGACCCTGATTGGCTATGATCCGGGGAACAGAAACCAAGGGATTGCAGGCATTCTCAGGCTATTTAACGAGATCAGGGGATATCAGTTTGAATCAGTGATCGATTTGCACGGCGTACTCCGAACCTGGATACTTGATGGATTACTCCTGATTTTTGGGCATAAAGTGTTCACGGTCAGCAAACACCGCAAAATACGCAGAAGGATCCTCACGGAACGGATGAACACGATATCGGTACCCCGCACGGTTGACAGGTATTCCATCGTTTTCGAAAAGGCCGGATTACGTGGTGGAATATCTGAAAATCCCGGTCAGTTTGAACACATCACCAGTCTTTCCGGCAAGGAGAACGGAAAGGTTATCCGGATTGGCATTGCCCCACTTTCGAGGCATTCTACGAAGAATTGGGGCTTGGATAACGTACAGAAACTCATCAGTCTGTTACAGGATCATTACCAGCTGGAGATTCACCTATTTGGAGGTAAGGAAGACAGGATTGAACTCAGTGGTTTAACCGGAGCGGGAATATTCAACCATGCAGGCGAAACTGCACCAGCAGAGGAGATTAGCCTGATAAGGACGATGAATGCCTTTGTTTCAATGGATTCTGCAAATATGCATCTGGCATCGATAATCGGAGTGCCGGTAATTTCGGTATGGGGTGCCACCGATCCGAGGCTCGGCTTTGGTCCTTTATATCAACCCGATGATTTTGCGATTTATGCGGATCCAAACCAGGTAACCTGCCGACCCTGCTCTGTTTATGGCGAAAAGCCCTGTGTGCGGACAGATTCTCCCATGATTTGCATGCACAGTATCAGTCCCAATCAGGTGATGAATAAATTAATTAAAATTCTGTCGCGGTCCGAGAACAATGTTGTGAGCGTGTAAGTATCTTTACAGGGAAAGCACACAATCATGAAAAGTATTTTCTTCCCAATTATTGTCTGCGCTTTGTTTTTCTGCTTCCCTGCAGAATCTGTCAAGGCTCAGAAAGTCGCCATTTTCAACTATCCTGTTGAAATCGAGCTCTCCAGTGACGAAGGTGACATGCCTGCCAAGGAATACCTTAAAAATTATGGCACCAAGGGGATAAAAAGGGGGAATGAATATATATACCAGACAGTTACGCCATTCCTGATGGCCCGCCTGAGCAAGGCCGGTTTAAATATGCTCGGAGTGGATACGCTCAATTCCATCAAGGCCAATGAATACGGCAAACCGTCTGCATCAATTGCCAAAGCAGTGGCAAGCGGAATCGCCGATGAATATATGAAAGTATACATCAAGGATATTACAGCACCGTCCATGTCCGATGTTGCGGCCCAGGACCCGGCCTCCCAGCAGAAGAAACTGATCAGGATCCGATGCAGGATTCAGATTTACGATGCCAAAAAGGCATTGTTAAAGGATGTTGAAGGGGCCTTTCAGTCGGGCGAAAAGGTAGACAGCCCTGCTGAACTGGGCGTGGATCTCCGGAAGTACCAGGGTTCGGAATACCTGCAGGAGATCAAGGTTTACGAGACCTGCACCAAGATGGCAGTCATTCGCGCAATATCCCAGCTTAAACAATAAAAAAAAAGCTGACAACCACAATGGCTGTCAGCTTGAAGACAAGGTTTAGGTAGGTGTTAGAAGAGAAAATCCAGTCCAATATACAAACCCTTTTTGCCGTCATTCTTCAGAATGTCTTTGCCATTGCTGGCTGCCATCCCATAATCTACGGCGACTATAAAGTTTTGATTTAATGCGATATGAAGGCCGGCGCCGTAGCTAACATGAACGCCATCGGTTGTACCGTAAAATCCATCGGGAATTTTAAAGGTTTCTGAGGGCTGATAGGGCTTGGTAATTTTTGCCACGTCCATGAAAGGTGATAATGCCAGATACCAGTTTTGTTTCAGGAATTCAAATTTTACAAACTTCCATCTGAGTTCAAAATTTCCAAGGGCAAATCCTTCACCAACAACCCGGTTACGTAGGATTCCCCTCAGGGTTTTTGATCCACCCAATCCTTCACGGTCATCAAAGGTGCTGAAAGTGTAATTCAACATATACCAAGGCATAGGTTTCGATCCGATAGAGGTCTGGTAATTAAGGCGATAGGCAAAAGTCAAACGACTCGGAACCAGAGTGAAATACTGCCGATGACTGAAAACAAGCTTATAAAACGGATTGGCGTTGATCAGACCCGGAGAAGCAACCAGCATTGCCTCCGACCAGATCCCCTTATTTGGATTCGGTTCATTGTCGCGGGTATCGGCAACAATACCAACTGAGATATTAGTCACTTTGCCACCATGTTCCTGGCCACTGGGAATAGTTCCCTGATTAACGAAAATATCATAAAGGCCGTCAACTTTGGGAAGAAGTTTAGCGCCTTCCTTGCCTTTATTCAGCTTGCTGATATTTACGGAATCAAGGCCAATATTATAGTGAGATACACCAGCAAACCACCTCAGTTTGCGCCCGATGATCTTGCCCTGAAAGTTTGCCCTGAACCGGAAAGTCTTACGGTCCATTTTGTAAAACATCCTGGAAATATAATTGGGATTATTCTCAGTTTTGTTATCCACATATGCGGGATTGTAGATAGTCTGAAATCCGTTAAAACCGTAAAAGTCCATGGCCTGTTCGGTTTCCAGTCTGGCGTCAGCGGTAACCCTGACACCTGGAATCAGGTACTCAGAGTCGTATTTCAGCTGTTTCATATCACTCCCCTTGGTGGTGTGTGACCACTCAACATATAAGGAATGCTTATAAAACGGGTAGATGGTACCGTCGCCGTAATCATAGAAATTTGCTAACGCTCCATAGCGAAAGCCAAGATCGGAATCGTAGGCAATAGCAGGAACTGCGCCGAAGCTGAAACCTTTTTTAGTTTTTTCCTTCTTGGCTGACTGATCAGAGGTCTGCGCAACCATCACAAAGGAGGGTAACAAGCATAAAACGAGGATCAGGGTTAGTGTTTTAGTTTTCATAGGTTTTCAATTTGATGTAAAGAAAAGAGTTTTTCTGAATTATTGAAAAAAAACTAAATCATACTGAAAAGACTACCTTTGGAATCAAAATATAGGATAATTAAATATGGAACCGAAGAACGGAATCGTTTGGAATGCTGATCCGGTTTTTTTTCACATCGGCGATTGGTCTGTACGATGGTATGGTTTGCTTTTCGCCCTCGGTTTTGTCGCAGGCATTTATATTGTTTCGAAAATGTTCAAGCGCGAAGGGGTGAAAACCGATCTCGTTGACAGCCTCTTTTTATATGTAGTAGTCGGCACCGTTATCGGAGCCCGGCTCGGGCACGTATTCTTCTATGATTGGGGATATTACAGTCAGCATCCTGCCGAAATCATCAAGATATGGCATGGAGGGCTGGCCAGTCATGGCGCTGCCGTCGTGATTATCCCCATGCTGTATTTCTGGTCAAAAAAATACAGCAAACGATCAATCCTTTGGGCTATGGACAAAGTTGCCGTTCCCACTGCACTGGCCGGTGCTTTCATTCGCACAGGCAACCTGATCAACAGCGAGATATTCGGAACCCCTACCTCGGTTCCTTGGGCCTTTACCTTTATTCGCGAGGATAACATTCCCCGCCACCCGACACAGATATATGAAGCACTCGCTTACCTGCTGATCTTTGGTTTCCTGATGTACCAATACTGGAAAACAGATATCAGGCTGCATGAAGGGAAGCTGTTCGGCTGGTTCATGCTCCTGGTTTTCGGTGCCAGGTTTTTCATTGAGTTTCTTAAAGTTGACCAGTCGGCATTTGAGGCTGGCATGTTCCTGAACATGGGGCAATTGCTTAGCATACCGTTAGCTCTTATCGGACTCTATTTTGTACTGAGGAAACCCAAACCCGCATAATCCAGGCCCGTTCAATGACTGATTTACTCAGACAAGCGTATGACCCTGAAAATTTCAGGGATCAGGCGCATCGCTTGGTTGACCTGATTGCCGACCATCTGGAAGCATCGGTTAATCAGACTGAAGAAACCGTTTTGCCCTGGACTGATCCCGATGTTCGGTATTCAAAATGGCACCAGGAGCTTGGTCGAAAGTTTGATTTTGACCACTTCTGGAAATCAACCATTGACGAAACCATTCATATTCACCATCCAAAATATCTCGGCCATCAGGTTTGTGCCTCTCTTCCCCTTGCAGGACTTGGGGAAATGCTCAACGGTACTTTAAACAACGGATCCGCCATTTACGAGATGGGCCCCGTAAGCACAGCAATGGAACGTGTTGTCATAGAATGGCTTGCAGGAGCAATGGGCTTCGGTCCTGAAGCATCGGGTGTTCTAACCTCTGGTGGTTCGCTTGGCAACCTGACAGCCCTGCTGGCGGCGCGACAGAATAAATCGGGATACGACCACTGGACTGAAGGTCAGATTGCCGGTTTTCGCCCGGCAATCATGGTTAGTGAAGAATCGCACTACAGTGTTTCCAGAGCTGTTCAGATCATGGGCTGGGGCGAGAAGGGAATCATCAGGGTTCCAGCCGGCAAGGACCATAAGCTGGATGCCACACGTCTCGGCGAGACCTATGAAAAAGCGATGAAGGATGGGTTGACGGTAATTATATTGGTGGGCAACGCATGCAGCACCTCAACCGGTGCTTACGACCCGCTGGAGGCTATGGCCGATTTCTGTCAGGAAAAGGGTTTATGGTTTCATGTGGATGGTGCTCACGGAGGTGCAGCTGCCATTACTCCAAAATACAAGTACCTGACAAAGGGTATTGAAAGGGCTGATTCGGTAGTGATCGATTTTCATAAAATGCTGGGCATTAGTGCACTTACAACAGCTGTCTTATTCCGAGACGGTAAACAGTCTTATGACACTTTCAATCAGAAGGCCTCCTATCTACTTAATAATGAGATTCGGGAACCGTGGTTCAACTCGGCTATGAGGACCATGGAATGTACCAAGAACATGATGGGAGTAAAGGTTTATTCCATTCTCAGAACTTACGGCCCGCAATTGTTTATCGACTACCTGACGGATTGCTATGATCTTGGTAAAGTTATGGCAGCTATCATTGCCAGTCAAAAAGACTTTGAATTGCCGTATCAACCCGAAACGAATATCGTTTGTTACCGATACACCGGTTCAGGAGGAACCGATGATGAGCTTAACCGGTTGAATTCTGATATCCGAAGAGAATTGATTGAAGGAGGCAAGTTTTACATTGTTCAGACCCATATTGACAGCAAGGTTTACCTTCGTTCATCACTGATGAATCCGTTTACCACTGAAAAGGATCTTAAAGAATTAGTTGAGGAAATCAGGCTGCTTGGCAAGTCGCACCCGGGGCAGCAATCGTCTTTATAAGGTGACCGCCTGACGAGGCATTACTTTTCCCTGCAGTATTTGTATACCTGATCGGCTGCCTTTGCATGGCCCAATTCCAGGGCCTTTCTCCAATCATGGCAGGCTCCGTCGATATCCCCGCCCTCTTGTCGGAGCCGGGCTCTATCCATATACAAATGAGGTTGAACCGGATTTATGTCGAGCGATGTGGCCAAGTCATCCAGGGCTGCGCCGGTTTTGCC
The DNA here is from genome assembly GCA_964355105.1 of uncultured Porphyromonadaceae bacterium. Classification (GTDB taxonomy): domain Bacteria; phylum Bacteroidota; class Bacteroidia; order Bacteroidales; family UBA12481; genus UBA12481. The sequence continues at coordinate 12,817 of CAYHCO010000055.1, read as the reverse complement.
CAGTTCGTCTCTCGCCATTCCTCTGCCGTAATAGTAGCGAGCATCCAGCTTCCCGGAATCAATTGCCCTGGAGAAATATTGCTCGGCCGTCTGAGGTTCGATAACCGTCAGCTTTCGACCGGCCTGATAATACAATTCTGCCGGCGCAATACCAGATCTTTCCACATTTTCGATTTCAGCTGCTGCCATCGCTTCCTTGCCGTTGATGATTTTTACGAGAGCACGGGCAATCATATATTCCGGATTTGAAGGATCGCGGCGAATAAGATCACCGGTCATTTCCATTACCTGGTCTGAAAGGCCTGATTCCAGTGCAAAGTGCAGCATTTCATCCTTAAGGGGAATATTTTCAGAAGCTTGCCGCCAGGCTTTGTCGAGAAGATCGGCTGCAGCCCGGTAATTTTTCTGTTCGTAACTTATCCTGGCCTTAACAAACAGTGCTGCAGCATCAACAGCCGAATTATTAAGGTTCATATCAGCCAGTTTGCCGGCCTCTTCCAATTGTCCCTTGGACATCTGATAGTTACACTCGGCAATATTTTGTTCGGCGGCAGTATACCAATCCTGCTGCCAGAGATGAATCCATTCGCGATTGTTTTCCAATGGAGTAAAATCAGCATCCCGTTTAATCGTTTTTTCCGGGTAATGGTTTTTATCGGCAAGATGCAGTTCAAGAAATTGCAGGGCTTTTGAAGGCTCATTCAAACCAAGCCAGTTCTTCGCAAGGCAATAGCTAGCTTCTGCCTTTAAGGGACCATCAACCTGCATAAGCCATTGATTCGCCTCATCGAACCTTTTTAAACCCGACAATGCCTTACCCAATGTCAATGCAGCCCATTGCCGGTCAGAACCGCTGTACCGGAAGCTTTCGATCAGGTTTACCGCCTCGGTATATTCCTTTTCCGAAACCAGGTACCGGGCTTTCATAAGCGCAAGGCTCTCGACTGTCATCTGTGCCAGACCGCCAGCAGCGAGTCCAAGTAAAACCATTCCTATGAAAAACCTTTTTATCATTTAACCTCACTGTAAAGGACGTGCACAAAGCCCGTCAGGTTGCGCGGTTCCGTGCCGGTCAGCCTGCGCTCGTAAACCGTGCACACATAATAATATACTCCTGCAGGAACCAGTTGCCGGTTGGTCATATTTTTTCCATCCCACTTAATGTCCGGGTCCTGAGTTTCAAAAACCAGGGTGTTCCATCTGGAGAAGATCTTCAGGTCAATCTTTTCAACCCGGTTGTAGGGATTTGGCAGCAGCCAGTCGTTAATGCCGTCGCCATTGGGTGTGAACACGTTTGGGATAGAATAATTTATGCAGTCGTCGACGCAAACGATATTGGACTTTTCACTTTCATTGCCCACGGAATCAACAGCGGTAACCGCATAACATCCGGCCATGGTTTTATCCGGGAAATGCATGTAAACTGTTTTACTTGCCGGGCTGACCGAATCGATCCGGGCCATCGCCCCTTCCGATGAGTTCCGGTAATAGATCCGGTATTTTGCTGCATCAGCACAACAGGAATCGTTCACATTATTCCAGGAAAGCTGATTTCCCAAGCTGTCGCATATACTTTTTACAGTTAAAATAGGAGGACAGGGGGGAATGGTATCTATGGGAATCGCGCAATCGATCTGCGACCAGTTCTCGATTCCACTGATATTGAGATCTGTGAACCGGCCGATACTTTTAACCCGGTAGCAATAGGATATTCCCTCAAGCAGCGGTGCATCCAGGTAACTCATCGTGGTTGTCATTCCCACAGAATCCTCCTGGTTGCCAGTGTTGCGGTAGATCACGTATTTATCGTTGACCCAGGGAACATTCTTCTCAAGGTTCAATCGGATGGCTTTATCGAAAGAGCCTAGACTAAGGAATACGGCGGAAGCCATTTGCGGGACGCCCACCCTGAACCGGTTACCGGGAGTATTGTTCCACAGTTCAACCTGATAGGACCACCTATTCTTTAACGTATTGATATTCTTATCTGTATAAACCGTATCCTGCAAATTCATCAATGAATCGATGAGAACAGGAGATTGTGCATAAAGACCTTCCGACCTGAAAATGCGATAGACAAAAGGCCCTGTGGCGCCAGCTTTGTCAAGATCGGCTGCAGTTGGCCGAAGCCAGGCAAGCTGAATCTCACCATTTTTGATGTCGGTTTTGCTAACCGACACTTTAACCAGCAGGGGCATTCCCCTGACCAATCGAGTGCAAACTTCATCAGAAACCAATGATTCAGCGCCATCACCAAAGAAAGTAACAATCCTGTAGCAGTAATCCGTTGCCTGATTGAGGCCCTGGCCATTATTGGAATCGATGAACCGGGTGGTTGCGTGACCCTTCACTTCGCCTGCAAGAATGTATCCGAGTTCAGCCGGGATGCCCGTTCGGCAGATATCACGAGTATAGGAAACCGATCCGGTTTTACGATAGATCCGGTAGCCGGCGGCATTCGCACATTCCGACGGGGCCCAGTCGATGGTAACCGTTGATGATGAGGGGGTTGCCTCCAGATCCTTGACAGGTGGCGATTGTATGAAAATCTCGATATTCTTACTGTCGATGAGTTGCAGGTCATTGAGGGTATCCTTGGCTTTAATGATCACCAGGTAAGGTTGCTTCCTGACCAGGTTGCAATCCGTTTTCCAGGTCAGGTTCCCAACCGCCACTCCGGGAGTTGAAACAACCTGCTGAAAAGTTGCAGGATTCACAGGAAGCGTAAGCGGTCCGCCAGAAGCCGTGAGCTTAATCCGGTCATTGTTCGGATCAGTCGCCCGGATCTCCGTATAAAAGTTATCACCTGCCAAAACGCAGAACTTGCCGTATCCGCTGATGACCGGGGGTTTATTGGCCGATTCATATACCTCAATCTGCATATCACGCTGGATCTTGCCGATTTTCACACCACTGCGCCACTCCTCTATCGACATCGCCACGTTGTACTTGCCGACTTCTGTAGGTGCTGCCCAGATCAGGTCGCCCGTCTTTTCGTTCACTACCAGAGAATCGCTGAATGGCGGGAAAGTATAGCCTTCTATTTCTTTGCCACCCTCTGCGGTGCAAATAGACATTTTGTAGGAAAGGCTGTCACCGTCGGGATCAAATGCGGCCGGATTGTGGATAAAGGTATATCCAAGCGCTGCCTTGTCGATAGGCGGATTCAGGAGTACCGGGGTACTGTTTCTGCCTGTCGCCGGATTTACCACTAACAGGGTTTTTATGGAGAAAACCACGTAAAAGGAGTTCGGAATATTTTTCACATTAAGGTTCCTGTTCGGATCCTCAACGAAAATCTCGTACGTACCCGGACCAGGATACGCATGATCGACTACATATTTATTCCTTTTATAATAATCGGGAAGTATAACTTCCTCAATTCGCTTCACGTCAGCCTTCGTTCCATCGCCGAATTTCACTTCCAGCTGAGGTCGGTCAGCTACCCTTCCCGGACCCGTGGAGGTATAGGTAGTGACGGTTATGCGATAAGTCAAATCGCTGATCTGCTTATAGGTGATCTCCCCTGCCCTGTTATGCGAAGCGAAAACCGTCGCCGGTAAAGGGATTAACAAAAGCAATAAAAACACTATGTTGAGAAGCACTTTCAAAGTCAGAAAAATATTCGGTGAAGCTACAAATTTCGTTCCTACTTGTTCAGTTTGATAGTCGTTTCCTGATCCTTAATTTTAAACTCATGAGCTGACTCTGTCTGCCCCATAACGAAAATGAACAAATTCTTCTGATCGGGATAAAGATCCATCAGCAGACTGTTCCTGATCCTGACTTCTGTCACGGGAAGAGGTGCGGTTATTGTGTAGGTTATCCAGGTAGCATCATCTTTTACTTTAATTCCTTCAAATTTCCACGTTTCAATTGCCAGAGGACGCGTATCGAACCAGATCATGAAGCGGTTATCGAGCCAATTCTTAAGAATTTTAGAAGTCTCCTCTTTTACTGCTTTCGATCCCTCCGCAAGGTTAAGACCGGTGGCTGCCTTCAGGTTGGTTGAAAAATCATCGGAAAATATTTTAATAGTCAGAACCCAGCGGTTCTTCGCAGTATTGAATTCCAGATTGGTAAAAGTAAGGTGCAGCGGATGGCCTTGAGACTGAATAGCAGCCCAAGCCAACATTAAAACCAACAAATATTTTAGTCTGTTCATTTCTTCTAAAACCTTGTAAAATTAATACTTTTACAGCAAGCTAAACGCAAAGTCAATGACCACTTTCCAGATGTATCTTCAGCTTGGGATCGAGCATATCACGGATCTTAAAGGATACGATCATCTGCTTTTCCTGGTCACCCTGATGGCTGTTTACCAGTTGAAACACTGGAAAAAAATCCTGATTCTGGTCACAGCCTTTACATTGGGCCACACCAGTTCGCTCATTATCGCCTCATTTGATTGGGTCAGCGTACCATCGAAATGGGTTGAATTTCTGATTCCGGTTACCATATGCCTGACTGCGGCAATAAATATTTTTCAAAAAAAGGCCGATTCCTCCAAGGGACACCATATATACAAATATATTATGGCACTGGCCTTTGGGATGATCCACGGACTCGGATTCTCGAATTACCTTCGGTCATTGATTCTGAATGAAGATTCGCTGGCCGGTCCGCTTTTCTCTTTCAATCTTGGCATTGAGGCCGGTCAATTGATCATTGTTGCCGGATTCCTGTTACTGGGTTTTATAACACTCGATATTTTCAAGGTTAAGCTCCGCGAATGGACGCTGGTATTTTCCGGTGCCGGATTGGGTATCAGCATTATTTTAATGTTAGAAAGGTTTCCGATATGAAGATCAAGCAGCTCTGTCTATTATCCGTCATCGTTTGCGGATCGTTCAGCATTTCATTTGCCCAGCAGACAAAGAGTACGCTCCCCGATACCACCTCAATACGCACGGCACTGGAACTGATCGGGTTGCCTTTCACCCCGGCTGAGATCCAGCAAATGCAAAAAGGCATTGCCGACCAGAAGAGAAGTTATGAAACGCTCCGAAAAACAGACGTTCCCAATCAATGGGTTCCAGCCCTGGTTTTCAATCCCATACCGCCCGGCTATCAAGTACCTTCATTTCCCGCAAAATCCGACTGGCCCCAGTTCAGCAAACTTAAAAAACCTGAGAATGAGGTTGATATTGCTTTCCTGACCATTCCTGAGCTCGCTGAATTATTGAGGACCAGGCAGATAACATCAGCCGACCTCACCAAGCTATATATCAGGCGCCTGAAACAATACAACGACACACTTCTTTGTGCCGTAACCATCACCGAAGAGCTGGCACTTAAACAAGCCCGACAAGCCGATAAGGAGATTGCCGCCGGCAAATATCGCGGACTTCTGCACGGCATACCTTACGGGGTAAAGGATTTAATGTCGGTACCCGGATATCCCATTACCTGGGGTGCGCGGCCGTATAAGGACCAGCAAATTGAGGAAACGGCTAATGTGGTTCAGAAACTCAGCGATGCCGGAGCAGTGCTGGTGGCTAAACTTACTTCAGGTGCCTTGGCCATGGGTGATGTTTGGTTTGGCGGAACCACAAAAAATCCATGGAACCTCAAGCGAGGATCCAGCGGTTCATCGGCTGGTCCGGCTTCAGCTACCGCCGCCGGTCTGGTTGGATTTTCCATCGGCACGGAAACTCTGGGTTCCATTGTATCTCCGTCCACACGATGCGGAGTTACCGGTTTGAGGACCACTTACGGAAGAGTGGGCCGGACCGGGACTATGGCTCTAAGCTGGTCGATGGATAAAATAGGTCCCATATGCAGGAATGCGCTGGATTGCGCCATCGTTCTGGAGGCCATCAACGGCTTCGATCCGCAGGACCCGGCCACTACCGGCACCGGTTTCGCCTATCAGCAGATAAAATCGCTTAAAGGATTGAAAATAGGATATTTAAAATCACTTTTCGATCAAAATCAGCAGGGAAGAAAATCCGATTCAGCTGCACTGGAAGTATTTCGAAGTCTGGGCGCCCATCTCATCCCGGTTGTCCTTCCGGAAAACTATCCTGTCCAGGCCATGAGAATCATTCTCTCCGCCGAGGCAGCGGCAGCCTTTGATGCGCTGACACTTTCGAACCGCGATTCGCTGTTGAACGCCCAGAATGATTTCGACTGGCCAAACACGTTCCGCACAGCCAGGCTGATCCCTGCCGTTGAATATATTCAGGCGAACCGCATCCGGCAACAGCTGATAACAGAAACCAACCGGGTAATGCAGGACTTCGACCTTATCATTTGTCCCTCATTTTCCGGAAACCAGCTTACCCTTACCAATCTCACCGGCCATCCCTGCCTGGTACTTCCGGACGGGTTCGACAAGGATGGCAATCCCTTAAGCATTAGCCTGATATCCAACCTTTACCGGGAAGATATCTTATGTGCTGCCGGCTATCTTTATCAGGATAAAACCCGATTCTTCAGAACAAAACCTATACTTTTCAGCCGTTAGATGGAACAACAACCCGAAAAATACGATCTGGCAATTGTCGGAGGACGATGCATAACCCTTGATCAGGATTTCAGCGAAATTTCCGACTCCCTCCTTCTGGTCAGGAATGGCAAAATTGCCTGGATGGGCGAAAGAAAAGATTTCACCGGACGCTACCGGGCTACCAGAATTCTGCAAGCTTCGGGAAAGCTCATAATGCCTTCATTCATCAATGCCCATACCCATCTCAGCATTTCACTCTACCGGGGCCTGGGCACCGATCTGAAACTGCACGACTGGCTGCATCAGGTCATCTGGCCGCTCGAACGAAAATTCTGCACACCGGACAATGTATATCTTGGTAATTGTCTTTCACTGCTTGAGATGGTCAAGGCAGGTACCGGGACCCTTGCCGACATGAATTTTTTCTCAAAAATGGCAGGGAAAGCGCTGGATGAAAGCGGATTGCGCGGTTTTATCGGCGAAGCACTTTTCAGCACTCCCACCCCCAGCATTTCAGATCCCCAGGATGGTTTGAATGTAACAGCCGACCTGGTATCACAATATAAAAATCATCCTCTGGTTCATCCCTATGTGGTACTCCACGCCCCATTTACCTGTTCGGCCGATCTTTACCGGGACGCATCGGAAAAAGCAAGGTCCTGGGGAATTAAGGTTTGCGGCCATGTTGGCGAAACCCGAACCGAAACTGCACAGGTACTGGAAAGGTACAAGATGACCCCTTTCGGATGGCTGGATTCATTAGGCGTACTCAATGAAGATTTCATAGCCATACATGCCGTACATCTCACTGATGCGGATAAGGAAATCATCGGCAGGCGCAAGGTCGGTGTAGTTCATTGCCCCCACAGCAACATGATGCTGGGAAGCGGTATATGTCCCGTTCCTGAGTTGGTTGCCGGCGGTGTCAGGGTTGGATTGGGAACCGACAGTGCCTCATCAAACAATACGCTAAGCATATTGCTGGAACTGCAGACTGCAGCCAAATTACATAAGCTTCTGTCACTGGATCCTTCCGTCCTCCCTGCCAAACAGGTCCTTCACATGGCCACCGCTGTCAATGCCGATATCCTGGGTCTTTCGGCTATCACCGGACACCTTGCGACAGACATGTCGGCCGACCTGATCCTGATTGATCCATCCTCACCGAACATGATTCCGTTGCATGATGCCTATGCCCAGATTGTGTACAGCATGGAAAACAGGGATATTGAAACCCTGGTTTCTGCCGGCAGGGTGATCATGGAGAAGCGCAAAATCCTTACCCTCGACGAAGAAATTATCCTTAAAGAAGTTAAGAAATGGATGAAAGCTTCGTCGGTTTACGATTTTATTCCAAAACAAGATGCCTGAACAAATCAATATCGATCTTGCAATTACCGGTGCCCATATCCTGACTATTGACGAAAAGATGTCGGAATACAATCCGGGCGCAATATATATACAGGGAAACCGGATCCATTGGATCGGACCGGATGCCGAACAACCACACGACTGTTTAATACGCGAAAAGATTGATGCCTCAGGAAAGCTGGTTATGCCTGTGTTTTTTAACGGGCACAATCACGCATCCATGTCTTTTATGCGTGGTTTGGGCAATGATTTGAGCCTGGACCGGTGGCTGAATGAATTCATCTGGCCGGCTGAAAAGATCATGATCAATCCGGAAACCGTTTACCTGGGGACCATGCTGTCGGCCATTGAGATGATCCGCTCGGGATCGGGGATATTTTCCGATATGTATTTTTTTGAGGACCAGGTGGCCAGGGTTTGTGAAGAAACAGGAATGCGTGGTATTATCGGTGAAGCGATTTTCGATTTCCCCTCGCCCAGCCGTCCAACCCCGCTGGATACCATGAACTTTACCAGGGAGTTGCATGGCAGGTTCAAACGCCATTCGCTCGTAAATGTTTCAGTTGCCGTGCATGCACCTTATACCTGTTCTCCCGATATTATCAGGCAATCGATGGAACTTGCCGAGGATCTTGATATTCCGGCAAACATTCACCTGGCCGAAACCGTCACTGAAATTGAGACCATTGCAGCCCAGTATGGTAAAACCCCTGTTCAGCACCTTTCTGATCTCGGATTTTTATCTCCGCGCACGGTTGCCCATCATTCCGTTCACCTGTCGGACAATGACCGCCAACTGCTCAAGGAAACGGGCACCAGCGTGGTAACCCTTCCAAACAGCAACATGAAGCTGGGATCGGGCGCCTGCGCGGTGACTGAATTGATGAGGGTGGGAATAAACGTTGCCCTGGGCACCGATGGTCCGGCAAGCAACAATCACCAGAGCCTGCTCAGGGAATTGCAGCAGCTGGCCCGACTGGAGAGAGTGGTTAATATGGACCCATCCTGCATATCATCGAGGGACCTGATCAGGATCGCAACCATTAACGGAGCAAAAGCCTACCGAATGGATAAAGAGCTGGGCTCGCTGGAAGCGGGGAAAAAAGCGGATTTACAGATTATCAATCCCGATCAGCCCCACTGGTATCCTCATTACGATGCTTACAACAGTATTGCTTACGCCATGCAATCCAGCGATGTTGAATCCGTGGTGGTGGATGGCAAGGTCATCATGCGCGATCGCGCGCTGGTTAATATTGAGGAGAACCGGATATTCAGGGAATTGAAAAAGAAGGCGGGAAAACTTTTCTGAATCACTGCGCACCACCCTGGTTATAGTTGACCAGGAGATCCGAGACCTTGCTTATTTCCATAAACGATGCACCCTTCCTGGGGCCGAATGATCCACCTACCACAATAATACGGTCGGATGACTCCAGTTCGCCATGGTCAAGCAGGTAGGACACCACTGATCTTTTAAAGGTATCCGTGTTCTCCTTGGGATCCATGTAAAAAGGATATATCCCGTAAGACAGGGCCAGTTCACGCATCACTCTCACAGAATAGCAGGCTGCAAATACCGGGTTCCTGTTCCGGAAGGCAGCCATATACCGTCCGGTACGACCGGTTAGTGTATCAATCACCACCGCGCTGGTATTCAAATTTTTAGAGGCATGAAAGGCCGTATTTGCCAGAAAGGCAGCGATCTCATTGTCGATCGAACTGATGGCTGCCACGTGGCTTTCCCGCGAATTCTCCACCTCCAGTGCAATTCGGGTCATCATGCTGACCGCCTCAATCGGGTATTGACCATAAGCAGTTTCGCCGCTCAGCATGAGTGCATCAGTCCCAGAATAAATGGCATTGGCCACATCAGAGATTTCAGCCCGGGTGGGCCTGGGGTGCTCAATCATGGTATGAAGCATCTGGGTGGCAATGATAACAGGCTTTTTACGTCTGATAGAGGCATTGATCAACATTCTCTGGATGCCCGGAATCTTCTCGCCGGCAATTTCGATACCCAGATCACCGCGGGCAACCATGATACCGTAAACGTGATTCAGTATTTCTTCGATATTGTCGACTCCCTCCTGATTCTCGATCTTGGCTATTATCTTGATTTTCGACTGATGTTCCTTCAGGATAGCCTGGATAGCCAAAACATCCTCCTTGCTGCGGACAAACGAATGTGCGATAAAGTCGACATCATTCTCAATGGCAAACCGGATATAATCTTTGTCCTTTTCATTCAGCGACGGCAGGTTAACCGGAACACCCGGAACGTTCACGCTTTTCCTCGACTTGATAAATCCGGTATTGGAAACCCGGCACACCAGCGAATTACCATTCTTTTCCTCAACAACGAATTCGATTTCCCCGTCGTCAACCAATATTCTGTTACCGATTGAAAGGTCATTGGCGAAATTCGGGTAAGTTACAGCGATCCTGCCCGGAATGCAGGCCAGATCGGGATCCCCGGTAATTTCGACTGTTTCACCTGCGATCACTTCAACCGGATCACGGGCTACTGTTGTGCGAATCTCAGGACCTTTGGTATCAATCAGGATGGCGATTTCATCCGACACCATGCGAACGGCGTCCACAACCTTTTTAGACCCCTCCAGGTTCTGATGTGCTGTGTTCAGCCTGACCACGTTCATGCCAGCCTCAAACAGCTCACGTATATGGTCCTGCGAACATCTCTGATCCGATATGGTAGCGACTATCTTGGTATGTTTCTTTTGCATGATAAAATGAATCTAGGATTTTGGAAGATTTAAAAAGACCCTTAAACTTTCCACTCCCAGGCGGTAGGAATCGAGTCCGAAACCCATGATCGAACCAATACAATTAGCACCAATGATTGATTTATGCCTGAAATCTTCGCGTTTTAACAGATTGGAGATATGCACTTCCACCACTGGCACGCTGATAGCTGCAATGGCATCGGCCAGAGCCACCGAGGTATGGGTATATCCTCCGGCATTCAGCACGATACCGTCATATTTTCCCGGTGCCGCATGCAGCCTGTCGATAAGTTCTCCCTCCAGGTTACTCTGAAAATACTCAATCTGAAAGCCTTCGAAAACCGGAATCAGCAATTTCAGATAATCGTCGAATGACTGGTTTCCGTATATGCTCTTCTCCCTGGACCCCAACAAATTGAGGTTTGGGCCGTTCATGATCAGGATTTTCATAGGAATAATTTTGTCCAAAAATACTAAATCCAGCGGGAAAAGAGGTTAATTTCGACTTCCAACGCCGATCCATGACCGACAGTTTTCCATACCGTGAATCATTCAGGGCCCATTTACGGCTGGAGAAGTCGTTGGCTGACAACAGTATAGAAGGTTATCTTGCAGATGTTGCCAAACTGTACCAATTTTTCGGCATGACCTACCCCACCCTCCAACCGTCCGGGGTAACACTGAATCATCTCAGGGAGTTTCTTTTATGGCTCAACGGGATCGGTCTGGGTGCCCGCTCCCAGGCCCGGATCATCAGCGGAATAAAAAGTTATTTCAGGTTTCTGGTCATGGATAACCTGATGCCCGAAAGTCCGGCCAGCCTGTTGGAAACGCCGCGTCTGCCCCGCAACCTGCCTGAAATACTTTCGGCTGCGCAGATCGACGCGATGATCCGGTCGATTGATCTCAGCGGCAAGCATGGGCACCGGAATAAAGCCATTATCGAGGTATTGTATGGATGCGGGCTGAGGGTTTCCGAGCTGATCGGGTTGAAAGTGTCGCACCTCTCTTTTCAGGATGGCTATATCAGGGTTACCGGCAAGGGGAGCAAGGAAAGGCTGATACCGCTGGGTGATCAGGCGAAGCGGGCATTGCAGCAGTACATCGTTTACGAGCGTGTTCACCAGAAAATTGCCCGCAAGGATGACGATCTCGTTTTCATCAATAACAGGGGCAATGGATTATCCAGAGTGATGATCTTTACCCTGGTCAGGGCCTTGGCTGAGAAAGCAGGCATCCATTCGGTGGTGAGTCCTCATACGCTGCGTCATTCCTTTGCCACCCATTTGATTGAAAATGGTGCCGATCTGCGCGCCGTGCAGGACATGCTAGGACACGAATCCATACTAACGACCGAGATCTATACTCACTTGAATCGTGAATTCCTGAAAGTTACGGTGGATAACTTTCATCCCCGGGCAAAAAAATCATAAGTGTATTTTTAACATTCCGACCTGATTTTTAGCATCTCTTCCTGACGAATTTTGTGTACTTTTGCGGCGTTTTTAGAATAGTAATCTATCAGTATACATAATTTAAATAATCGACTATGTCAGTAAAACGAGTTTACACCTTTGGAGACAAGAAAGCCGAAGGACGTGCCGACATGAAAAATCTGCTGGGTGGCAAGGGTGCCAACCTGGCCGAAATGAACCTTATCGGTGTACCGGTTCCTCCGGGATTTACCATCACAACAGATGTTTGTACCGAATACATCCAGGTAGGTGAAAAGAAGGTAATCGAATTGCTTCGCGGTGAAGTTGAAGCAGGAAAAAAATCGTCTGTGGAAGCCGGCCGCAAGCTGGGCCGCCGTTGCAGCGACGGCCTGGATGCTGGCGGCCTGCGCGGCCCCGGCACCAACACAGCTGGCTTTGGTATGGCCGCAGCCCCCGGAGCAGCCGCGCTACTACTACGAGGCGACGCTCACCGGCAGCAATGACATCATGGAGGAGACCAGGACCGAGTGGCTGCAGCGTATCGCCACCGGCAAGACCACGCGCGGCGAGGGCATGGATAAGCCGTTCGGAGTCGCGGCGCGGGACGGGCGCATCTATGTCGGCGACACCGTCGCTCGAAAAGTCGCGATATTCGATCTCGTCAACAAGAAGTACACCGAAATCGGCACCCAAGGGGTCGGCCGCCTCGCCAAGCCGCTCGGCGTCGACGTCGACGCGAACGGGCGTATCTATGTGGTCGACGCGACGGCCAAGCGCGTCAACGTCTACGCCCCGGACGGCACATACCTGAC
>CAYHCO010000054.1:0-19849 GCA_964355105.1 uncultured Porphyromonadaceae bacterium | reverse complement strand
CCATGCGTTACGCCACTACTCCGGACAGTCTGGTTAAGGTTACCGATGCCGAGATTAAAAAATATTATCAGGAGAACATCAAGAAATTCAACCAGGAAGCATCGCGCGACATTTCCTATGTAGTATGGGATATTCTTCCTTCGCAGGAAGACAAGGATGCAGTTGCCAATTGGATCAACGAGCAGAAACCTGAATTTGAAAGAATTGAAAATGTTGTCCAGTATGTTGCAGCCACCGCTGAATCCACCTTCAAGGAAGCCTATTTTGGCGCCAACGACCTTAGCTTAACCATCGGTGCCTGGGCTATGGCAGCTGACAAGGGCATGGTTTACGGACCGTATCAGGAAGGCCTCACCTGGAAACTTGCACGTATTGTCGATGTGAAAGAAATGCCCGACTCGGTAAAAGCCAGTCACATACTTATTCCGCCTGTCAACAACACCGATTTCGATGCAGCGCAGAAAACTGCCGACAGCATCAAGGGTCTGGTTGAGCGCGGTCAGGACTTCGCCACGCTTGCAGCACAATACGGGACTGACGATACCAAGAGCAGAGGCGGCGACCTGGGATGGTTTACCAATGATAAGATGATTCCTGAATTCTCTAAAGTATGCTTCTTCAGCAAGAAGGGCGATTTGTTGACGCTGCGCACCGATTACGGCGTACATGTTATCAAGATTGTTGATCAGGCCGCATCATCGAAAAAAGTGCAGGTAGCTTATCTCGACCGCACCATTACACCGAGCGACAAGACCTATCAGGATATTTACAACCTGGCTTCGAAATTTGCTTCCACCTATGATAACGGAACCAAATTTGAGGAAGGCATCACCAAGGAGAACATGAATAAGCGCATTGCCACTAACCTGCGTGAAGGCGATGCCGCCATCACCGGTCTCGACAACCCGCGCGAACTCATCCGTTGGGCTTTTGATGCTGAAAAAGGCGACCTGTCGGACCTGAAGGAGTACGGTCCGCGTTTCGTATTGGCCAAGCTCACTGAAGTCCGCGAAAAAGGTACTGCTCCGCTGGAGCAGGTGCGTGCACAGGTTGAAAACAGTGTCCGCAACGACAAGAAAGCTGAAATGTTGATTTCGCAGGCCAGCCAGGCTGTACAATCCTCCAATTCTCTTGAAGCCATTGCACCGAAATTCAATTCAAACGTTGCCTCTGCCGCGAACTCCTATTTCACTTCTTACACCATCACCGGTTTAGGTATGGAGCCATTTGTTTCGGCAGCGATGACTTATACCCCGCTCAACCAGATCAGCAAGCCGATCAAAGGCACCGGCGGAGTATACCTGATCCAGGTAACCAACATCATTGAGCCGGGTGTTGCGGCCAACCGCAGTGAAAGTCAGACCCGCCTCGAGCAGTCGTACACCTCACGTGCCGGCTACCAGGTATTTGCGGCATTGGAGAAGAATGCCAAGGTTGTTGACAAGCGGAACAAGTTTTATTGAGAACTCTCACTTTACTTACAAATAAAAAGAGCCTCTTACCGCGTTGGTAAGGGGCTTTTTCTTTGGATGTCGTTCAGGGTCAGAGCATGAGTCCCTGTTCCCATCCCATGGTATCCTCATCGAGAAGAGCCAGCAGGGAGAGGCCCACGCCGGTGATACCCTCGAGCAGGCTGTAGGAGGGTCTGTAATGATCGCCGGTGGTGAGGAACAGGTATTCCGACTGGCCCCCTTCTTTCTGTCCGTGATCCAGTGTTGCGCGTGTCCAGTGAGCGGCAGCCTCCAGAAATTCATCATGACCGGTGAGAATAGCCATTTTGTAGAAGATCAGGGCCAGTCCGGCAGTCCCGTGGCAAAGGCATGCATCCATCACCCTGTTAGACTCCATTTCGCGACGGGAAGCCGCTTTATGAAGTATCCCGATAGCATCAGCCTGCCAGTCGGGCCGGTCACTGTTCAGACCTGTTTGCCACAGTGCGGCCCCTACTCCGGGATCGCCGTAGCACCAGGCCAGCCGCCCGGGCTGATCGGGTTTGCCGTCGATCATCCGGTGAGGGAAAACCGAGCCGTTCGGTGTATTCTGCATACGGCATGACAGCAAAAAATTCACCCCTCCTTCCAGCAGTCGATCGCGTTCGTCGGATGGTTCCTGATGGCTGAGCATCCATAGGATCGACGGCAAACCGTGGGCCAGTCCGAGATTGATTTCGGGGGTGCCGGTCTGGGGATGGCGTGAAGTCCAAGCGAGGCATCCGGGGGAGGGTTCGAAAGCCAGATTGGCGAGTGAGGAGGTCAGGGACGGGGTCCCGCTCCCCGCTTTCGCGGGGACAGGTTCCGCCGGGATGACAGCACCTTTGCCAGTTTTTTCAGCGTCATTTTGAGGATATCGTTGTTCGTGCAGGAACATTCCGAGGGCTCCATGCAGGAAATCGTAATCACCCTGGGCGAAGCGTTGGCGGGCGAAATCAGTGAGATAAGGATCAACCTCATTGAGTGCTGCTCCATCGGACTCTGTGATATATCCGCGGAGGGCAAGGTACTGAAGTGTAAATTTCATACCTGCCAGACCTGCGGCGAATGACGGCCAGGAGAATCCTTTGTTCACCATTTCAAGGGCACGTTCGAGGGCAAGAAAACCCAGGTTTTCGCATCGGGAGATCCCGAAACTACGGCCATAAGAATAGAGAAAAAGTGCTTGTCCGGCCAGTCCGGTCATGAAACCGGGCTCTGGTTCCCTTTCAATTTGAAATTTAAGTGCCTGAGCAACAGCGTCAAGGCGTTCCTCGGCCAATCTTTTTAAAATTTTTTTCTCAAACAGGGGTAACCTTTCCATAGGCAACCGTATTAACAGATGTACACTAAGGTACGCGTTATTTGTTTTTTGTTGGTATCGTTTGCCTAATATAAATCGTAGCAGCCCATCTGCTACTGCTCACTTTTCCGGGGGTCTTCCATCCTTTCCTGCGTAATTCCATCCTCCCAAAGGCCCCCGGAGAAAGAGAGCTTACTCCACAAAAAACAATCCCTCCTCTATTTGACCAACCGGTAATAACATGTAGCTCTATATCAATTATATGTCCATACATTGATCTGGCACTAACCCAGAATCCAATGTCAAAACTGCTGGTGATTTTATTGATTCAGAGCCTATTTGTCCCTTCAATGCTAATTTCTCATGTTGGTTCAGATTCAAGAAATATATCCCAGTATCATGTCAGCTATGAAATGAAGACAAAATACGAACTGGAAAATTTCGATCCAGCCAAACCTGATTCAATATCTGGTTTATTAAAACGAATATACCTGGAAGCGAATCGCAGCTACGCTGCCAACAACTTGCCGGTAGCATTTGAATTATACAATAAATTCTTAACCCTGACCTTAGACACTGATTACGAGGTCAAACTTTGGAAAGAAATAGGAATCTCCCTATCATACATGAGCTCCATTTCTCAAATCAATGAAAACATCGAAAGTTCGTTACAATACCTTATGGAGGGATTAGAAATTACTCTGAAGTATGATCTTAGTGATTATCAAACTGTGTTTTACTTAATTTTTAATATCGCAAGGAACTATTACGCACAAGGTGATTACTACAATGCCTTAGATTATTACAGGCAGGCAGAAGCTCTGACAACCACATCAAAAATCATTGCAGATGCAAATAAGGGGTTACTATTTAATAATATAGCCCTTTGCCTTTATAAAACCGGAATGTTGGTGGAATCTCAAGATTATCTTGATAATGCGATTATTATTCAGACTCAATTGGGGGAATTTGAAGACCTAGCAAGTCTGTACAATAATTTGGGTTTGGTTTTTCAATCAATGAAACAATACGAGAAGGCTTTATTTTTTCTTTTAAATAGCGCTGCCATTTATGACTCCATTTCAAACGACACAAAATCAGCATTTGAAATAAACAATATTGGAAATCTATATTTAGAACAAGAATCATATGACACTTGCCAATACTATTATAAAAAGGCGCTCAACATCAGAAAAAAAAGCAGTCAAAATAACAGGATCGATCTGATCCAATCGTTGAATAATGTAGCTTATTCCTTTGTAAAGAAGCATCTATCAGATTCAGCAATCAGATACAACAATTTAGCGATTGAAAAAAACAAACGGCCGCCAAATCAAGAATATATCAACGATTTTTACTCAATTCCCGATTACCTAATAACTCAGGCGGATCGGATTGAGATAAACCTACTTTTATATAACCAAACACGAGACAAATCAGTGCTCTTAGATTCATTCAATTTGTTTCCCTATACCATTTCCATATTAATATCTCAATTAGAAAAACTCAATTCTAAATTTTCGTCAAATAATCTCATAAAAAAGAATAAAAGATTTTTCGATCTATCGATGGTTTCTGCACATATTCTGGATGGAATTGAAGGGTCTAAAAGTTTAAAGACATTAATAATTTCCGAAACTTATAAAAGCTTATCTCTTCTGGATTTCCCATCAGAAGTACTAAACCTAGAATCCGATTCAATCAGAGAAAATGAAGCTCGAGGGAATAAAATTTATTACCAGTTGCAGCAAAAACTCTTTATGAATAGTAACATTTCTGTATCCGATAGAACCTTGACAATAGATTCCCTTATCAATAATACAATTAGGCAAGCAAGTGAAAATAGAGAACTATCAAAACTTGTATATCTAAATATTACCAATTATTATAATGACCTTTCTTCGTCCATATTTTCTAAATGCCAAAAATTAAAAGACGAGGATGCATTTTTAGATTATTATATGACTACGGACTCAATATATATACACGTAATAACACAAAAGCAGATTATTGGTTATAGCCTACCTTTCGAATTTTCTTTAAAGGACGCCATTGAACAGTATCCATTCTCTCTAAAGTCAATCGATTCGAATTTGTCAGAATCATTAAGCAAAACAATCTCGAAATCCCTAATTGAACCAATCTCGGATTTAATCAAGGATTTACCAAGTTTGATAATTATTCCGTCGGATATAATAATGGAAATACCATTTGAAACACTTAGATGCACAGGGCCGCAATTAAAGAAAGGGAAATATTTCATCGAAGGTATCGATTTATGCTATAAGGTCTCATTCCTAAACCGGAACTATTCAAATTTGAATAAATTAGGAGATTATAAATATGATTTTATCGGAATTGCACCATTTGAAATTAACGACACAATTAAGAACAACTTAAATGGAAGCATAAACGAGATAATTGAAATACAACAACTCTTAGCAAATAATAAATATAAAACCAATGCCTATCTCGGTAAAGAAGCAACCAGTGAAACATTTATTAAAGGCTGCTTAAATGCAAAAATCTTGCATATTTCCACACATAGTAGAATTAACAGAAAATATTCGAATTTCAGCAAACTGGAATTGTATCCATTTGAAAATGAATTATCCTTATCCATCCCAGTTATCTCAACACTACCATTCAATAATGAATTAATTGTATTAAATTCCTGTGAATCTAACAAAAATTTGGTAAATAAAACAGACGGGTTTGTGTCATTCTTTCATGCGATTCTCAACCCATATGTGTCTAATTATATATGCACAGTTTCAAAGATCTATGATGAACCTTCACATATTTTTATCCTTGATTTCTACAACAATTTAATTAATGGCGAGAGTTACAGACAATCGCTTGCTCACTCAAAACGAAATTTCATTAATTCAGAACTATATCACGATCCGATTTTCTGGTCATCATTTTTACTTTATGAAAATAATTAATTATAAACTTCTAATTGGACCATTTTTGGCCTTACAATTATTGAGTCCGATCAACCTCATTGCGAAACAAGTCAATAGCTCTTGTATTGATTACATAAAAGCATGGGGAATTGTGAAATATTATTCGCCATTTCTTCGTAATAACATTCCAAAGTTGGATTCCGCATTCCAAAGTGACATCAAGTCTATTTTAAAGAATGGCAATAAATCAACCCTAAATAAAGCAATAGAAAAGCTACTATCCTATGCAGAAAAGAACAGCCAAATCGGAACTAAAAAAGGAATCGATGCAGAAATCTCAAAACAATTGGATTCAATAAATAGCTGGATAATTGCAAGTACAAATATTTCAAAATTGAATGGAAAAAGGCTCCTATTTACCATCCATCTTGACAGAGACTCATCAAATCCCTTTGTTAGGAATAACCCGGGAAACTTTGCAGCTGAATTCATCAATGAGAAACAATTTCTTGCGACATTTCCTGATGTAGAATTAAGATTACTTGCACTGGCAAGATTCTGGAATGCAATTAATTTCTTTTATCCTTATAAAAACATGATTCCGGCCAGTTGGGACCAAATATTGATTTCCAATATTTCTGATTTCATTAATTGTGAAAATGAATTAGGTTATCATTTACTATTGTTGAAACTTGGAACCATAATTAAAGATGCCCATGGGAAAGTCAATAGTTATCAAATTGAAAGGAATTACGGATACTTTCAATTGCCGTTTGCCGTGTCCTATATTAATGACAAGCTAATTGCTTCGGAGATAAATGAAATAGCTTTAAATAATCCCATTAAATTTGGAGATATTATACAGAAAATCAACAATAAAAGATTCGACGAGTATTTCAGGGAAGATTCATCTTATATCTTGGGATGTAACTTGGAAAGGATTAAAAATATCAGTGCCAAGAATTTTCTTAAAACAAAGGAGCAACGTTTAATGGAAGTTCAGGTTATGAGAAATGATTCCATATACAATTTCCTAATTACAACAAAGCATTCTTCAATTTTAAATAAAACCAGATTTTTAGACTATAAGTTCAGAAAAGGGAGAATAATCGGCGATGAATACATATACCTGGATTTAAATATAATAGATAGCATAGAATTTGAGAATTCGATATTGGAATATAACAAACCTTATATTATTATTGACCTGCGATCCTATCCTAATTGGATACTAAATCAGATAGCTGACATTTTTGCAGAAACAAAGATTTCATTCGCTTCTTATTATTATCCAAAAATTGCGAACCCTGGCATATTCAGTGTCCCAAAGGATTTATTCCTAAATCCAAGAAGGACAGATAGAAAGGCAACTTATAAGAAAATATTTCTTTTAGTGAATTATAATACTTTTAGTCGCGGCGAGTTCCTCTGTATGGCATTCCAGTCTTTACCAAATGTTTATTCAGTCGGGAATAGAACAGCTGGCGCAGATGGAAATATTTCTGAAATTGTTTTGCCCGGAAATATTGCAATTAACTTTTCAGGATTAGGAATTCAATATCCTAATGGTCAAAAGACTCAGCAAGTGGGCGTAAGGATAGATCAATTCTATAAAAGAAACGGAATGGGAATTTCAAAAGGCAGAGATGAAGAACTTGATTTCATAGTTAAATCGATGATAAATGGGGGTAAAGATTAATTATTCCTCACCCCCATTAAGTAGGTCTCTAACTTAGCAAACCTTGAGAATTAGGCTTAACAGAATTTTGCCGGCATCCTCCAAAACAACAGTTGTTTTAACATCAGTCTCATTTCCACATCCTGTTCGAGTTACGTCGCAATCTCCCCCATCCCCTCCCCTAACATGATGCATTTCCAGGTTGTTCAGGTGCGCAACAACTTTCTTGTTGAGCACCAGGCTTGGTTTTTCTTCTTTCATAACGTAGGTTTTGATTTTTGTGCGGCTTACTTAATAGGATCTTAGCCAGTTCTCCTGGAATCGTATGGACGCTCCCAAAGTGTATAGATGCAGATTGCACCCTAAAATGGAAATAATCCCACCATCCATTTTAAAATTAGGGAAATAGGAGAGGCGAAACGGAAACAAAATTGATGCCGGTCAAATACATCGAAAACGTTAGTCAAATAGTTAACGTTTTCAAAATAAATAATTTACGCTACTGGCCCAGAAAAGAATCAACCTTGGCGGCGGCAATTTTTGCAGCTTCAATGGCACGTACAACCAGACTGGCTCCGGACTCGGCATCGCCGCAGGCAAAGACCTTGGAAACGGAGGTCTGCTTGTCGGAATTCACTTTCACATTGCCGCGCTGATCGTATTCCACACCCAGCGAGTCCAGCAAGCCGGCGTGTACCGGTTGGGTGAAGCCCATGGCCAACAGTACCAGGCCGGCATTCACGATTTCATTGGTTCCCGGAATCTCGGTCATAACGCGACGGCCATCGGCATTGGTCGTCCATTCCACACCGACCAGCTCAACCTGGCTGACATATCCGTTTTTACCTATGAAGCACTTGGTGGCCAGGCTCCAGCGACGCTCACAGCCCTCGAGATGGGAACTCGAGGTGCGCAACGTTTCGGGCCACCACGGCCAGGGATTATTTTCAGACCGCTTTTCAGGCGGTTTCGGAAGAATCTCTATCTGGGTAACTGAGGTGGCTTTCTGCCGTATGGCCGTGCCTACACAGTCGGACCCCGTATCACCGCCGCCGATAACCAGCACATTGCGGTTATGGGCTGAAATAATGCTTCCCAGTGGAGGAGCATCTTCCTGGGCAATGCGCATGTTCTGCTGCTTCAGGAAATCCATCGCAAAATGAATGCCCCCGAGTTCGCGGCCTTCAACGGGCAGATCACGGGGCTCGCCGGCTCCGATGGCAATGATAACCGCATCGTATTGTGCAATTAACTCAGCACCAGTGATCCGCTTACTGTTGGGCGCCTCATCATTTGCCTTCTCGCCTCCACTGTCACCACCCACCGTGCATCCCGTGACAAACCGCACGCCTTCGGCACGCATCACCTGCAAACGACGGTCGACCACGGTTTTGGTCAGCTTGAAATCGGGTATGCCGTAACGCAGGAGCCCGCCGGCAGATTTGTCTTTTTCGTATACCGTTACTTCATGTCCGGCCTGGTTGAGCAGATCGGCAGCGGCTAGTCCTGCCGGACCCGAGCCGATAATTGCTACTTTCTTTCCGGTCCTGACAGCGGGAATCCTGGGCTGCACAAAGCCCAGGTTAAAGGCGTGTTCCACCGTGGAGCATTCATTTTCACGTATGGTGACGGTTTCATCATGGATGCTGAGCACACAGGCTTTCTCACACGGTGCCGGGCAAACCCTGCCGGTAAATTCGGGGAAGGGATTGGTGGATTGCAGGATGTCGTACGCTTCCTTCCAGTTGCCTTTAAATACTGCGTCCTGCCATTCGGGGATCTTGCTGCCGACCGGGCAACCCCAGTGGCAAAATGGTATGCCGCAGTCCATGCAGCGCGCTGCCTGATCGATGCGGTCCTTGTCGTCGAGCGTTTGCTCCACCTCGCCGAAATCATATATTCGCTCGTTCAGCGGACGATAGCCGCCTTCTTTGCGCCGTATATTGATAAATCCTTTGGGGTCTGCCATGTTAAATTGGGTATCGGGTATCAGGTGTCGGGTATCAGGTATGGGTATCAGGTATGGGTTATTCGTGACGGAAAGAGTCGTCGTCGGTTAATTGCAGTTTTCGCTCCAACTCCCGGAGCTTAATCTCTTCCAGCACTTTCTTGTACTCGAACGGGATCACCTTGACGAATTTCGGAAGGTATTCTTCCCAGTTGGTGAGCACCTTGCCGGCCAGCGCGCTCTGCGTGTACAACAGATGCTTATTGATCATGTCCTGCAGTTCCACGATATCGGCTTTGTCTTCCACCGGTCCGAGATCCACCAGTCCCTTGTTGCAGAAATATTCGAAATTGCCTTCCAGATCCAGCACGTAGGCTACGCCGCCACTCATCCCGGCGGCGAAATTCCTTCCGGTCGCTCCGAGCACCACCACCCTGCCGCCCGTCATGTATTCGCAGCAGTGGTCGCCACTACCCTCGATAACGGCCCGGGCGCCCGAATTCCGTACACAAAAACGTTCACCGGCCACGCCGCGGATATAGGCGGTGCCTGAAGTGGCTCCGTAAAAGGAGGTGTTCCCGATGATGATGTTCTCTTCGGGCTTAAAGGTTGATCCTTCGGGCGGTACCACGATAATCCGGCCCCCGGACAGACCCTTGCCGATATAGTCGTTGCTCTGGCCTTCGAGCCTGAAGCTCACCCCTTTCACGAGGAAAGCGCCGAAACTCTGACCGGCCGTACCGGTAAAATTGGCCATGATGGTATTGTTCGGCAGACCCTCCTCGCCGTATCGCCTCGAGATTTCGCCCGAGAGCATGGCTCCGGTGGTACGGTCGGTATTGCCGATGGTATGCGACAGCCAAACTTTCTCCTTGCTCTTGATGGCTTTGCCGGCTTCCTTGATGAGCTGGTGATCCATATGGTCTTCTATCGACTTGACATTCGGAAAGGTATAGCGGATATCGTTTTTTTGAGCTTCGCAGGGCTGATACAGCACCCGTGAAAAATCGACATTTTTCATTTTCCAGGTGCCCACCTCCGGATTTTGCCCGAGCAGGTCGGAACGGCCAACAATATCATCGAAACTGGTAAAACCAAGCTCAGCCAAGTGTTCACGCACCTCCTCGGCAATAAACCGGAAGAAATTAATCACATACTGCGATCGCCCGGTGAAGCGCTTGCGCAGCGTTTCGTCCTGGGTGGCAATGCCGGCGGGACAGGTATTCAGATGGCATTTGCGCATCATGATGCAGCCCATGGTGATGAGCGCCGATGTGGCAAAGCCGAATTCCTCGCCGCCTAGCAGACCCAGGATCACCACATCGCGACCGGTCTTGAGCTGTCCGTCGACCTGCAATTTAACCCGGCCACGCAAATTATTCATGACGAGAGTCTGCTGCGCTTCAGCGATCCCCAGTTCGATGGGCAGTCCGGCATATTTTATGGAACTGGCCGGTGATGCACCCGTGCCACCCTCGGAGCCTGAAATGGTTATCAGGTCGGAGAAAGCCTTGGCAACGCCGGCGGCGATGGTACCCACGCCATTCTCAGCCACCAGTTTAACCGAGACTTTTGCCCGCGGATTGGTGACTTTAAGATCGTAAATCAGCTGCGCCAGATCCTCGATGGAATAAATATCGTGATGCGGCGGCGGGGATATCAGCGTAATACCCGGCGTAGAATGGCGCAAACCGGCAATGATTCCGTTCACCTTGAATCCCGGCAACTGTCCCCCCTCGCCCGGCTTGGCGCCCTGGGCTACCTTGATCTGCAGCTCATCGGCATTGACCAGGTAATTATTGGTTACCCCGAATCGGCCCGATGCCACCTGCTTGATGGCACTCCTCTTGTCTGTATTGAAGCGTGCGGCATCTTCGCCGCCCTCGCCTGTATTGCTCCGGCCACCGATCGAGTTCATGGCCACGGCCAAAGCCTCATGTGCTTCCTTGCTGATGGAGCCGTAGGACATGGCCCCCGTCACGAACCGTTTCATGATATTCTCGGCCGGCTCTACCTTGCTGATATCTATGGGATTGCGCTTGTATTGCAGACATCCGCGAATAAAGGCGGGTTTTGCGTTTTCGGCATCAACCTTGCGGCTGAACTCCTTGTAAACCTTGTAATCATTGGTACGCGCAGCCCATTGGAGCAGGGCGACGGTCTCGGGATTCCAGGCATGGTATTCACCGTACTTGCGGTAATGGTAGGTGCCTGAACTTTCGAAAGGCAGCGCAGTGCCGGATTTTTTTCTGCCGTACGCCTCCCGGTGAAAGAGCAGGGATTCCCGACAGATCTCATCGAACCCGATACCTCCGAATTTCGATGCCGTGCCGGTAAAATATTTTTGAATGATCTCGTCGCTTACGCCCAGCGCCTCGAACATCTGGCACCCCTGATAGCTTCGCAGCGTGGAGATGCCCATTTTTGACATAATCTTGAGCAAACCCTTGTCGATCGACTTGATATAATTGTGACGAGCCTCGGAATAGGGCAGATCGATTTCGCCCGTCCGGATCAGTTCATCAATAGCGGCGAAAGCCAGGTAAGGGTTGACCGAGCTGGCACCGTATCCGAAAAGCAATGCAAAATGGGCCACTTCGCGGGCTTCGCCAGTTTCCACGATAATGCCGATCTGCATGCGCTTCTGGGTTTGAATCAGGTGGTGGTGCACGGCAGCCACGCAAAGCAGCGATGGAATGGGTGCCAGGGTTTCGGAAACTGCCCTGTCGGTCAGGATGATGAAATTCTTTTTATCATCGACCGCCTTTTCAGCCTGCTTCAGCAAATCGTCAAAAGCCTTTTTAAAGCCTTCAGTCCCCTCCTCCACCGGAAAAACCATCGGGATAATGCTATTTGAAAAAACCTCATGCTTGAGATCCTTGATCTTGCCCAGGTCGGTATTGGTGATGATCGGATCCTCGAATTTTATCAGTTTGCAGTGTGCCGGCGATTCATCGAGGATATTGGAATGGAGCGACCCGATATAATTCGTGAGCGACATCACCAGCCCCTCGCGGATGGAGTCGATGGGCGGGTTGGTGACCTGCGCGAATATCTGCCGGAAATAGTTAAAGAAACGCTGGGGCTTTTCCGAGAAACAGGCCAAAGGGGCATCGTTGCCCATGGAGCTTGTGGGCTCGACACCCGTCACAGCCATCGGCTTGATGATCACCTCCATATCTTCTTTGGAGTAGCCGAAAATCTTCGACCAGGTATTGAAATGATCACCGAGCGATGACATTACACGCTGCTTGACAGCGATATCCTCCATCAGCATACGGTTCTCTTTCAGCCAGTTGCCGTAAGGATTGCGCGAACTGAGCTGGGCCTTCACTTCTTTATCTGGAATGATGACGCCCAGCTGCGTATCGATCAGGAGGATCTTGCCCGGCCGCAAACGGCCTTTCTCCTTGACCTCCAGCGGATCGAACGTTTGCACCCCCACCTCGGAAGCCATCACGATCAGGTCATTTTTAAGAATAATGTATCTGGATGGGCGCAGACCGTTGCGGTCGAGTGTGCCACCGATATAACGTCCGTCGGAAAACATCATGGCTGCGGGGCCATCCCAGGGCTCCATTATGGTGGAATGGTATTCGTAGAACAGCTTGAGGCTGTCAGGTATCGGGTTCTTTTCGTTGAACGATTCGGGAATCATCATGCAGAGGGCATGGGGAATGGAACGACCGGTCATGTGCAGGAATTCGAGGGTATTGTCGAACGAGGCCGAGTCGGATTTGTCGGGTTCGATCACCGGGAACAGCTTTTTCAGGTCGTCGCCGAAGATTTCTGATTTCAGCAGTGATTCGCGGGCCTGCATGAACATACGGTTGCCTTTGATGGTATTGATCTCGCCGTTGTGCGCCACCATACGGAACGGCTGGGCCAGATCCCAGGTGGGGAAAGTGTTGGTGCTGAAGCGGGAGTGGACGAGAGCGCTGGCGCTGGTGAATTTCGGGTGGGTGAGATCCTTGTAATACTCCCGCAGCTGGCCGGAAGTGAGCATCCCCTTGTACACAATAATTCTCGTGGAGAGGCTTGGAACGTAAAATGCGCTACGATGTTTCAGCTTTGATTCCCGCATCTCCTTTTCAGCCTGCTTGCGTACCAGGTACAATTTCTGCTCCAGGCCTTCCTGCTCCAGGTTTGCCTTGACAAACACCTGAACTACATAAGGTTCCGTTTTCCGTGCAATCTCACCCGGCACGCGGCTGTCGACAGGCACATCGCGGTAACAGATGAGTTCGAGACCTTCCGCTAAGATCAAGCGCGTCAGCACATCCTGGCAAAGAGCGGCTTCTTCGCGATTTTGCGGGAGAAATATCAGTCCGGTACCGTATTGGCCCGGCGATGGAACACTGACATTCAGTACTTCACGAATATACTGATCGGGTATCTGAATGAGTATACCTGCTCCGTCGCCGGTTTTATTGTCGGCACCGGTGGCACCGCGATGATCCATATTTTCGAGGACCTGCAGTCCTCGCTCAATAATATCGTGTGATTTCTGGCCCCTAATATGCGCAACGAATCCGATTCCGCAATTATCATGTTCATTTGCAGGATCGTACAATCCCTGCGCTCGTGGTAATGACATACTCTTCTCCCGTTAATTCACCAATCTTTCTAACCTGGCAAGGATAGGTGAAATATTATGCATAATAAAATGCACATAAAGCCCGCTTTAGCAGGCTTTATGTGTATAATAATTAAATTGATGTATAATTATACCTTTTCGAGCAATCCTATTCGCGTTTCCCCCTGAACCAAAACTCCAACTGAGGTGGTTTATCCTGATTATTGTAGTTAACACCTTGTAAGGTCACAGTTTCAATCTCACAGCCAACACAAACAGAGAATGTGTTTGAATAGGTTAAGGTTCTGATGTGACTCTGCACCTCAGGACCTGTCAATAAAAATCGGGGTAAGGCACCAGTGTATGTACTATTGTCATGCCAAGGTATATTAATGGCTGAGATAGTGGTTCTATCATGCTGGGAACCATCAGAAGTGCTCATTTCTGCAACGATGCTCAGGACCTCCATACCATTTTCCGACATTTCAACATTTATGGTACCCTTTTGAGTAAGTTCAGACATTGATGCCCATGACCATTCATCATAGCTGAATTCAACGCTAAACTTCTTTCCATCCCATACAACAGGGTAATCCGAGGAGGTTTCTTCAACAAAATCGTTGTACACACTGATTTGAGATGGGGTATGTTCAGGCTGGCTCATAATTAAATCGCCACTGAACTTAATGCTTGCATACTTATAATTCTTAAGCTCACTCAATATGTCAGATTTTATTTCAGCCGTTGAGTATGCTTCACAGATCTTTTGGTTAGTTGAGTTGTCGTAAAGCGTGACCATGATTTCATAATCCGCATCTTCCGGAAACTTGTGTACCACACTGCTGTCATTGAGTTTTGTGACTTCGGCACTCCCGTCACCAAAGTCCCACACATACTTCGCGTTTGCCGGTGCACCCCCCCGGGTTCTGGCAGTAAAAGTGTAATCTACCAACATTACGCCCTTCAATGGATTCGGAGTGATTTCCAACGGGATATAGTTGACATTAAACCATTTAAAATCAACGAACAAATCTCGCAGATTTCCATTTCTATCAACGACTCCATTTCTCTTTGCATAGATATCGAACCCTATTATGTTGACGCCGGGCTTAAGAATTGTATAGCTCCCGACGCCATCCCAGGTATTGATCGTTTGCCCTTTTTCGTTAACCATTACGTGCCTGACCACATGTTTACCGTCGGCATCGAAATACATATATGCATCGGGTAACTCAACTTCGGTTCTAAGCGTATCACTAACGATGGAAAAATCATCGGTCAGTTCCTTGTCCACCTTCCCCTTAACCATGATTTTATATTCCGGGAATTTATTGGCTCCTACCGTGCCGATGGTAAAATTCAGCAGCTCGGCATATCGCCTGCCTATCTGGTCCCACTCTATAAGTGCTGTTTTGGCCGAATAAGTGATGAAAGGATAAGGATCGGAGGCTGCTTCTGCATTTGCCATAGCTATATAAGGCTGAAACTTATCATTTACATAATCTATCTCTTGCACGAGCCCCGGCTTATTAGGATCCGCAATTGACAGCTTCCCCCCGCTGATTGAAGCAGCGTAGCAAACGAGTGCATGTCCGCCATAGGTGGGTTTACCATCGGCCGTATGACCTTTAATTCGATAGATCCCGATTGCCTGTGGCTCGCCAGTCACCAGCATGGCTCCAGCTATGGTGTACATTTTCAATTTGTCAGTTTCCGGATTCAGGTCGACATTCGCCCATAGAAAATCGTTAAGCGTTCCACCGAAATCCAAATCCTCCTGAACGACAGAACTGAACCGGTATCCCCTGGCATTGTCCTTGTCGTAGCCCGCCAATCTGCTGAATTTTTCGAAGAGATCCCCTTCCGCAGCTTTCATCTCATAATAATACCACATGGAAGTAAAAGTCTGCCCGGCACAATGCCCCCCGGGAGCAATGAAAGAGCCCCGGTTGACGAATTCCCAGTCATCGGTGCCCGGCTTATATCCAGAGGTGATACTTGTCAAACCCCTCAGCATGCTTTCGGCGAGTGAGGTGATTATGATATTGGCACCCTTACTTAAGAAGCCCTTTCCGCCTTTAAGTGTGGGAGTTTCAGCCCGCAGCATATTTCCCGATAAGAAATGTCGGGTGGAGAGGGTTATGGAATTATTTGTGGCCTCGACTACGGGAATTCCCTCGAGCTTGCCGGTTTCAGCATCCAGAAAGAACCCGATGGGAATGGCGCCGTCAGGGACAATTACCGGTATTGTGATGCTCATTAAATTTCGGGAATATCCCCCTTCGCATACGACATTGATCATTGGGGAGATCGGTTTAAAATTGTCTCCCAACTGATGGCCGGTAATGTCAGCAACTGATACCGTGATGGTTTGGGCTGAGCCAAATGCGCTGTCGGGGACTGTGATTGTCAGTCCATCGATTTTGGTTCCGGATCCTGAAACCGTGAGGCTTCCGCCAGAAGTACCGATGGAACCCGAGGCAACTTGTTTTAAGGTACCAATGGTAATGTTTTTAACATCTGCCGTGATTCCATTGTCGCCATAGGTTACGTTAATGTATTTTGAGCAAGTGACAACCAGGAGGGAGAACAGAATGAGAAAAACAACAAAGTAGGTAGCTTTGGTTTTCATAACTGCATCATAGATTAGGTGATAGTTAGTCCTAAATTCTCATCCGAATAAAGTTATGAAATGTTTTTTTGACCCCGAAATTTATTTGTCTTTCACGCACCTTACCGAATAGTAGCCTTCGTTGGTGACGTCGCGGAACTGAACGGTGGTTTCGTTCCGGCGGTATTGGAGGACGCGAACGGGCGATCCCACCGGGGCGGTAAGGAAATAGGCGACTTTGTACAGGCTGTCGGGCTCGAACTCCGTGTATTCGCCGTAATGGTGGTAGGCGGCAAAACCGCCGAGCAGGATATTGAAATCCGATTTGCCGCCGTAAGCGAGCTCGGTGCCCGGTTTATCGCTGCCGACCTCCCGGATTAGCTCCAGCCAGTCGTCGATGGTCGGGATATGGAACGCTGATATTTAGGACTTCACGGATATACTGATCGGGTATCTGGATGAGTATACCTGCTGCGTCGCCGGTTTTATTGTCGGCGCCGGTGGCACCGAGATGATCCATATTTTCAAGAACCTGCAGGCCACGCTCAATAATATCGTGCGATTTCTGGCCCCTTATATGCGCAACGAATCCGATTCCGCAATTATCATGTTCATTTGCAGGATCGTACAATCCCTGCGCCCGTGGTAATGACATATTCTTCTCCCGTTATTTCACCAATCTTTCTAACCTGGCAAGGATAGGTGAAATATTATGCAAATAAAAATACACATAAAGCCCGCTTTAGCAGGCTTTATGTGTATAATAAATAAATTGATGTATAATTATGCTAGATTAACGATCCTATTGAACAGCGAAAATGATTTGTCCGACAAACCAGGCATCGTAATATAGCCTATTATCGGTAGAGATCAACTTTCCTTCATAATCAAATACCTCGGTTCTGTACCCACACGCTAAAAGGAGATAAATAATTGGATTGTTACCCTGATCGGCCACCAACCCTTCATAGGTGCCGCTGGAACCTGCCCGGTCAGGATCAAAAGGGCTATCTGTAGGTAAACGATAATAATACCCGATGGTAGTTAAATCAAAGGTGTTAACCCTTGTAGTTTTGTCTTTCCCAGAACCAAAAGTGGTTATGGATTTGATCGGATTCAAGGTGCCCTGAAAGGTAAAATCAACCTTGATTATTCCTGATTTTTTTGAATTGATTATGCGTATGAGAAGTTCTGTGTTATCAGATGTTAGTGTATCAATACCAAGAATAATATTTTCACCAGCACCCTGGGCAGTTCCGTGAATAGTTACATCAAGACGTGGTTTGGGTTCTTGGGCGATTCCCGAAATCGGGGATATCCGTCTAAAATTAAAACTTGTCGTATGATCCCTGAACTGGATGTCGGCAATGGAAGATGCCTTGCTCAGCAGATTATTATTCGCGTCATAAAGTTCAACAGAAACCGGAAATTTCCGGACATAATTATAGGTGTGTTTAGCAATACTGTCACCAACAACAGTAATCTGATCGCTGCCATCGCCAAAACTCCAGACATATTTTGCGTCAGCTGGAGCAAATCCCTGGGTTTCAGCCACCATTTCACATTCGACGTCAGGCTCCCCTTCAAGGGGGTCAGGAGTAATTTTCAATGGAATATAATTGATCCTATACCATTTAAAATCAACGAACAAATTTCGCAGATTTCCAGCTTTATCGACAGCTCCCTCTTTCTTTGCATAGATATCGAACCCTATTATGTTGACACCGGGCTTAAGAATTGTATAGCTCCCGACGCCATCCCAGGTATTGATAGTTTGCCCCCTTTCGTTCACCATGACGTGCCTGACCACGCGTTTACCGTCGACCTCAAAAGCCATAAACGCATCGGGCAACTCCACTTCGGTTCTCAGCGTATCGCTATCGATGGTAAAGTTATCGGTGAGTTCCCTGTCCACCTTCCCTTTCACCATGATATGATATTCAGGAAATTTATTGGGGTCCACGGTACCGATGGTAAAATTGAGAAGCTCGGCATATCTTTGCCCGATTTTGTTCCATTCGATGTGAGCAGTTTTGGCCGAGTAGGAAATGAAAGGATAAGGATCGGAGGCTGCCTCGGCGTTTGCCATAGCGATATATGGCTGGAACTTATCATTCACATAAGTAATTTCCTGCTCCAACCCCGGCTTGTTGGGATCTGCTATAGACAGCTTACCTGCGTTGATTGAGACAGCGTAACAGATGAGGGCATGTCCGCCATAGATGGGAGAACCATCTGGTTTATGATCTTTAATGCGGTAAATCACGATTGCCTGTGGCTCGCCAGTCACCAGCATGGCTCCTGCTATAGTGTACATTTTTAATTTGTCAGTTTCCGGATTCAGGTCGACATTCACCCTAAGAAAATGGTTAAGCGTTCCGCCGTAATCCAAATCCTTTTGAACGACAGAACTGAACCGGTATCCCCGTGCATTGTCCTTGTCATATCCCGCCAGGTAACTGAATTTTTCAAAAAGGTCGCCTTCCGCTGCTTTCATCTCATAGTAATACCACATGGAAGTAAAAGTCTGCCCGGCGCAGTGTCCACCGGGAGCAATGAAAGAGCCCCTGTTGACGAATTCCCAGTCGTCGGTGCCCGGCTTATATCCAGACGAGATACTTGTCAAACCCCTCAGCATGCTTTCCGCAAGTGAGGTGATAATTATATTGGCACCGGTTTTTAATACGCCTGTGCCGCTTTTAAGGTTTGGGGCTCCAGTACGAAGCATATCCCCCGACAAAAAGTGGCGGGTTAAAAGGGTAATAGAATTATTTGTGGCTTCGGCTACGGGAATTCCCTCGAGCTTGCCAGTTTCGGCATCCAGGAAAAATCCGATTGCGATACTGCCGGCTGGGATGGTTACAGGGATGGTTACGCTCATTAATTCATTGGCATAACCACCCGGACAGTTGATGTTAATCAGTGGCGATATTGGTTTAAAATTATCTCCCAGCTGATGGCTGGTAATGTCGGCAACAGAAACCGTTATCGTTTGGGCAGAAGTAAAGGCGTTTCCCGGGATAGTGATTTTCAATCCGTCGATTTTTGATCCGGGGTCCGTAACTGTTAGAGAGCCGCCTGAAGAAGCGATGGTAGCAGTAGTAAATTGTTTTAAAGTGCCGATGGTTACGTTTTTCAGATCTGCTGGAATTTCATCACCACCATAATCGTAGTCAAGGTATTCTGAACAGGTGGTAAGGATGAATGCAGCAATGATCGTCAAAACAGCGTTAAACGCAAGTTTTGTTTTCATAAACACATCATTATTTAACTGTTAGACGACATGAAAAGTTCATCTACATAAATTTATGAAATGTTTATTTGACCGCGAAATTTATTTGTCTTTCACGCACCT
>CAYHCO010000053.1:0-20216 GCA_964355105.1 uncultured Porphyromonadaceae bacterium | reverse complement strand
GCATGCCGCGCAACCCGTAAACTGACACTGCCCAGGAAAAATTCACCCACATAACCACGGCCCTGACTGCCCATAACGGTGAGGGTAACCTTGTTTTCTTTAATATACTTCGGAATGAGCTCCTTGGGAATGCCGTAATCCAGAACAATCCGGATGTCCGTCTCCGGATGGACACGGTTAAATTCTACTTTCAGCTTTTCCAGACGTGCCGTATCCACCCGGTTAAACTCTTCCAGCTTGTTTTCAAGATGCCGGGATATCCTCACCAGATCCTGGATATGCAGGAGGGTGAGTTTTGGAATCGGGGCAAGCTGGCTCTTCAGCCATTGAAAAGCGTTCTCTGAAAAATCAGAAAAATCAGTGGTGAGAAGAACATGCTGGTTGATGTTCTTTTGCGCCAGCTCGATTTTTGGCGCCCTCTGCCTGAATTGCCTCAGATATTTCTCGAAATGGCGAAGATCACCCTTTTTCTCTTCATCCAATTCCTTGTCGTCCTGATGATTAATGAATGCCGTAACCAGAACCGGACACTTCATGTGATGAAGAACTTCCGAGGCGGTTTCGCCCAACGTCGACTTCGCCCAGGTATTTCCCCTTGAACCGATAATCACCAGACCGGCATCCTGTATCTTTACCTGCCGCATCAGCTCTGCCGCCGGAACACCCATGAGTATCTTGCTATCAGCCTCATAGCCCATGCCGATGAGCTGTTTTTTCTGATTTTCGATTTTTTCCTGCGCGGAATCCATATTGTACTCGGAGAGATCCTCGAAACTCCGAAGGTTCAATACATATACCAGCACGATCCTTTCGATACCAAAGAGCTTGAATATCTGCGAATTTTCAACTATCCGGTTGGAAGCTAGGGAAAGATCGGTCCCTAAAATTGCATTTTTCATCATACGTACCTTTCATTGATGCGGCCGGGCGCCTACCTAAATATACGAAAAAGAAAGTAATTTTGATTGTCTTCACGCAATAGAATTCAATCATTAAATCATTACAGATAATGAATGCAAAATCGAGACCATTATACAGTTTATTGCTGGCAGCCGGCCTTTTAATCGCCGGAACCTCGGCCTTCACACAGGGCACCAGGTTGCTGCGCCAGCCTTCATTAGGCTCTAACCAGATCACATTCGCCTATGGTGGGGATATCTGGGTGACTAACCTTGCCGATCAGGTAACCCTGCGACTTACCATCACCCCGGCCGTGGAAGGCAACCCGCACCTTTCTCCGGATGGGAAATGGATTGCGTTTAATTCCAACAGGTCGGGGAATCAGGCAGTATATATTGTACCCGTCCAGGGAGGATCGCCGAAGCGGTTAACCTGGCATCCGAGCTCCTGCGAGGTTCATGGCTGGTCGCCCGACGGGAAACGGGTGCTCTACGCAACATCAAGGGATAATGCCCCTTCTTCGTTTGAACGCCTGTGGACCGTTTCAACTGAAGGCGGACCTTCCACCCCACTAACTAAGCAGTGGTCTACCGACGGATCTTTTTCGCCCGACGGCAAACAGATAGTCATCGACCGGGTATCCCGTTGGGACGGCGAATGGCGCCATTACCGGGGTGGTCAGAATACTGCCCTGCTGATCCTGAATTTGGCCGATCAGAGTGAAAAACTTCTGCCCAATGAGTCCACCTACGATTTTCATCCTTTGTGGCTGGGCAAAACCATATACTTCTTGTCGGACCGCGATTGGACATCTAATATATGGTCGTACAATCCGGAGTCGGGCGAGCTGAAGCAGGTCACCCGCTTCAACGGATCCGACATCAAATGGCTTGACGGTTACGGCAACAAGCTCGCCTATGAGCGCGACGGTTACCTGAATATCCTTGACCTGGCAACCAACGAATCAAAACAGCTGAACATAACCATTACCGGCGATTTCCCATGGGCCGATACCAAATGGGAAGATATTTCAAGAAATGCGACTTCCGTTTCCCTTTCGCCAACGGGAAAAAGGGTAATCCTCGAAGCACGTGGTGAGATCTTTACCGTTCCCGCTGAAAACGGGGATACGCGAAACCTCACCCATTCTTCCGGCGCAGCCGATCGCGAGCCATTATGGTCACCCAAGGGGAAAGAGGTAGCCTGGTTTTCAGATGCTGACGGAAAAGGGTATGCCCTGCTGATTGCCTCGCAGGATGGGATGTCGAAGCCGCGCAGCATATCAATCGGTGAATCAAAAATGGCCTGGGAACCTACCTGGTCGCCCGACGGCAAGTATATCGCCTTTGAAGATGATGATGTGAGAATCCGGATAGTTGATATTGAAGCCGGTACCATAATGACTGCCGATACGGGTGGAACAAACACCGAACGCGGTAGCATGGGAATTACCTGGTCGCCGGATTCCAAATGGCTCATGTATTCGAAGACCGGACCGAACAATTTCCGCCAGATTATGGTGTGGTCGGCAAAAGACAACAGCATACACCCCTTAACCAATTCCTTTGCCGATTCTTTCTCGCCGGTATGGGATCGCGACGGGCATCATATGTATTTCCTGGCCAGTACCGATGTAGCGCTGGGTTCAGGATGGGCGAATACCAGTTCCATCACCGCTTCGCCGATCTATGCGGCCTACGTGGTCAACCTCCGCAAGGACGATCTTTCCCCTTTCAAGCCGCGCAGTGATGAGGAACCTGTAGCCGGAGAAAAGAAGACCGAGCCGGAAGCCAAGAAAGCCAAGGAAGAACCTTCCGCCGCGAAATCCGAAAAGGATACCACCAAAGCCAAGGCCAAGGAACCGGAACCTGTGCTGATCGACTTTGAGAATCTCGACAGACGAACGGTAGCCCTGCCCCTGTCGAAAGGCAATTACCGCTTCCTGGTAACCGGCCCGGCCGGCAGCCTGTTCCTGGCCGAACAGAAACCGGGTGCAGGTGGTCTGGTAATCAGTAAATTTACATTGGAAAAACGCGAAGCAAAAGAATACGTGACCGGCGCAAGCCAGTTATCCGTGTCCAGCGATGGCAACAAACTGCTGGGTAGGATAGGAGGTGCCTGGAAAATCATGAATGCGGCCTCACCCGGTGGGAGCGATGGCACAACGGTCAATATCAGCCTAAAGGTCCAGCTGAACCGTTCGGAGGAATGGCAGCAGATCTTCGAAGAAACCTGGCGCTACGAAAAGGACTATTTCTACGATCCGAACATGCATGGCCGGAACTGGAATGAGGTTCACGAGAAATATGCTCCCCTGATTCCGTTCGTCAAACACCGGGCCGACCTGAACTATGTACTTGATCAGGTTAACGGCGAACTCTCTGTGGGTCATAGTTTTGTAGGAGGTGGCGATTACCCTGAGGTTGAGAGGTCACCGGTTGGACTGCTGGGTGCGGATCTGGTAGCTGAAAACAACCGCTGGAGAATAAGCCGCATCTATACCACGGAAAGCTGGAATCCTGAATTGTCGAGTCCGCTCGACAGGCCGGGTATCAAGGTCCAGGAAGGATATTACCTCGTCGGCATTAACGGAAAAGAAATCACCGACAAGGATGATCCTTACCAATACCTGGAAGGTACCGCGGATGTGCAAACAACAATTAATATCAATAAGACTCCTGATTTTACCGGTTCCTGGCAGGAGGTGGTCAAGCCCATCGGCAGTGAATCCAACCTGAGGCAGCGTGCCTGGGTGGAAGACAACAGGCGCCTGGTGGATAAACTGTCCGACGGAAAGCTCGCTTACATCTGGGTACCCAATACCGGTGGCGGCGGGTTCATTTCTTTCAACCGTTATTACTTTGCCCAGCAGGACAAGAAAGGCGCAGTAATTGATGAACGGTTCAACGGCGGCGGTTTGCTGGATGATTATATGGTCGATCTGATGGGCCGCAAGCTCAGGGCAGCCCTGACGAACGAAGTGCCCAACGGTACGCCGTTCCGGTTGCCGGCCGGTATCCTTGGACCTAAAGTTTTGCTGATCAATGAATTGTCGGGATCCGGCGGCGACTTCTTCCCATGGGTCTTCCGGCAGCAGAAGATCGGACCGCTGATCGGAACCCGCACCTGGGGAGGATTGGTGAAATCATCAGTCCATTATGCCCTGATAGATGGAGGTTCTGTTACCGCACCTGACAACGCAGTATTTGATCCGATCAACAGGAAATGGGTAGCTGAGAATGTGGGAGTTCCGCCGGACATCGAGGTCCGTCAGGATGCTGTTTCTTTGACTAAAGGCCAGGATCCTCAGCTTGAGCGCGCTGTGAAGGAAACCCTTAAACTGTTGGAACAGCAGGGTGAAATCAAGATCACTCCGCCGGATTACCCGACCCCGGCTATTCAAGGGAAAAAGAAATAAGCAGCAACTTAGAGCTGACAGGTTATTCAGAGCTGACAGGTTTTTAAAACCTGTCAGCTCTAAATCAGACTTTTTGACGAACGGCGGTTAATCGATTGTAAGCCCTCTGGGTTTTTTAATACTTTTATCGTTCGCAGGACCAATTAATCTTTGAAATTTCTTGAAATCCAGGATAGGGCTTATTACTATATTTCTAATGTTCTGTGGATTAGGTTTTTCACAGAACTCCTCTATGGTATTCAGGTCTCTATCCGTTGAAGACGGATTGTCTCAAGGAATTATCACCTCCATCACCGAAGACTCTAAAGGCAGTATCTGGGTTGGAACCGATATCGGTTTAAACAGACTGGTGGGAAAACATGTCACGATTTTTTTGCACTCCGAAGAAGATTCAACTTCCCTGCCGGCCGACAATATTAAGTGTCTTGCAGTCGATTCCCTGGATAATCTGTGGATTGGAACCCATGATTCCGGCATAGCTTGCTACAGCATCAAAACCAATAAATTCAAAACATTCAAATTCTTTGACGATCGGGGAAATGATCTGTCCAGGGCATTAATTAACCGGATTATAATAAACGGCAACGACCTTTGGGCGGCAGCATATGACTTTGGTTTGTTTCACATGGATTTAAGAACCGGAAAGACACGTGTTTACCCGATAAACAGTGCTGAAAATCCGGGTGAGTTGTTGAAGATCAATGATATATTGATGGATCGCGGAGAATTATGGGTAGGAGTGGAAAAGGAAGGATTAATCCTCTTTGATCCGGTTAAAGGGATTCTCAGGCATCACTGGATAAAAAATCCAACCAATGATTTGAGTTTTAATAATGCCTGGAAAATCGTACCCGGCCAATATCCTGATATTTGGGTTGGCACCGCCGGAAGTTATTTCCAAAAAGTTAACCGCGAGACTGGTGAATCAAAGGTCTATAATGATATTCAGAATAACCAGTATGACCGCCGTTTCGTGTCGGATCTTGTTTTTCAGGGGCCTGATTCAATATGGGTAGCTACCACGATGAGCGGGTTACTGCTATTCCATGTTAAACAAGAGCGGATTGAAAAGATGTCTTCAACGGAAGATATCACCGGCATTGCCTACAATACGATCAATGATCTGTATCTCGCGAAAAATAGAATCCTTTGGGTCGGCACCAACGGGAAGGGCTTATCTTATCACCATCCCGGATTCAATCATTTTACAATTTTCAGCAGGAAACTGAAGAGTCGGTTCAAGTTGGATTTAATCAGTATACGGTCTATTTATGCCGATAATGATTGGGTATTTATCGGCGGATACAACGGGCTGAACAGAATTAACAAGCGTACCGGTTCTATCGATTTTTTTATTCCCGAAACTGTTGGATATTCCTTTTGCGAGGTGTCGGGAAATACTGATAAACTGATTATCGGAACGGAGGGTGATTTTATTTTTACCATTGACAAGAAATCCGGCAAAATCCACAGTCCACCCAATCTCGACGGCTTAAAGCTACCGGCCGGAACAGATAATGTCCGTTTTATTTTTGATGTAATCCATTTGGAGGGCAATAAGTACCTGCTCGGGCACCGCAACGGGATAATCATTTATGACCTTGCGAAAGAACAATTAGTTGAGAGCTACGTACATAGTGATGATCCCAATTCGATTGTCCCGGGTGACATTAAATGTCTGGTCAGAGAACCTGGCGGTACCATCTGGGTTGGATCAGCAACCGGGGGCCTTGCTAAGTTCCTGCCTGAATCAGGGAAGTTTGTCAGAGCTGTTAAAGAAAATGGATTTGCAGAATTACCCAGCGATAAGATATTCAGTTTTGGAATCGACCGGGAAAAGAGATTTTGGATTGGAACCGACAAAGGTCTCAGTTTATTCGATCCTGAGAAGGGTCTGAAAAGGACATTCAGCAGGAAAGACGGTCTGCCGGACCCTAATATTCTGGCGATTGTAGCTGACAAAAACAACCATTTGTGGTGCAGCACTGGTGATGGAATATTTCGGATTGATCCTGACAGGGAGGTGACGGAAAGTTTTGGAACACTTCACGGGTTGCCCGGAAAGGAATTTAACAAAGGAGCCGGTTGTATAGGGCCGGATGAAACCCTTTATTTCGGTGGGCCCAACGGAGTCGTTGCGGTGAGCGCTGAAATGCAGGCGATAAAATTCCCGGATCCCATACCCAACGTCATCGGTTGCAAAACCTACAACGTGGACATGAAACTGGATACTGTTCTTCCTTACACCAATAAAATCGTAATTGCTCCGGGGATTGAGCATTTCTCGGTTGAAGTAACCGGAATGGATTTTATCCTCGACGAAAAAAACCATTTCAGGTATTCTATCCCTGAAAACTCTGATGCCTGGATTGACAGGGGTACGGAAAGAACCATTCATTTTACCGGTATGGATCCCGGGACCTACCATCTCAACCTGATGGTCAGCAATAATGAAACGGAATGGATAAAAATGGAGAAACCGCTGATTATCAAAGTGAGACCCTATTTTTATCAAACTTTTGCGATGAAGCTGTTGTTGATTGTCATGGTAATGGGGATGGTCGTTTTGGGTATTATTATCAGAACAAAATACCTCGTCAGACAGCGGGCTGAACTCAACAGACTGGTCGACCTGAAAACATCTGAGTTACGTGAATCTGAAAGCCATCTGCGTGAAGCCAATGCAACAAAGGATCGCTTCTTCTCGATTATTGCACACGATTTGCGATCACCTTTTAATTCATTGCTGGGTTTATCAGAATTGCTGGCTGAAGGCTGGGATGAATATCCGGATAAGGAAAAGAAGGAAATGATTGCCATGATGCAGGAGAGCCTCTCCAGCACCTATGAATTATTGACGAACCTGCTAGACTGGAGCCGATTGCAGCGAAAATCAATTAGTGCGGAACTCGGAGAGCTGAATTTAAAGCAGCTTGCCGACCATGCCATCGAAGGCTTTAATGTGCAGATTGCAACCAAAAGACTTGAGGTAATTAATCAGATTGATGAAGGTCATATGGTTATTGCTGATCAGTTCATGGTAGAAACTGTCCTTAGAAACCTGATCATTAATTCTATCAAGTTTACTCCCAAGGAAGGCCGTATAACACTCACCTCCGAACTCCGCGATGACCGGGTCAGATGCTGCGTTACCGACACTGGTATCGGCATGAGCACGGAAATGCAAAAAAGACTTTTCAAACTCGATGAATCCCAAAGTCGTTTAGGCACTGATGGTGAAAAAGGAACCGGTCTGGGGCTGCTCGTTTGTCTCGAGTTTATTCAGCTTCTGGACGGAAAATTAGAAGTTACCTCAAGTGAAGGCAAAGGCAGTACTTTTTGCATTTTACTGCCCGGGAAGCTGAACATATCCTGAAATACCCGCGTGGAATTTTGCCACGAAATGAAAAGCCCCCTGAATCATATGATCCAGGGGGCTTTCCTTGTAGTCTGTACGTTACAATTATCTAACCATATTTTAAAGGACCTGATCGACTACCACGATACTATTCAGTCTGTCTTTTCAAGATTTCCATTAGTTTCTGATTCAGATAGAGTTTTTCCTTTCCGACCCTGATAGATTTGAGAAATCCATTGTTCTCAAGTGACATAAGGTAATTACCGACTGTTTTAGGACTTCCTACCCCGGCTTCGATCAGGAACTTCCTTTTTGTATAAGGTAGCCGGAATAGGATTTCTATCAGGTCTTTTGAATAAACACCGGGCAATTTGGCTTTTATGTCTTCGGCGGTGGCTTCCATTAAAGCCGTGATTTCCTTTAATTGCGCCAATCCTCTGTTCGCGGTTGTCTCAACCATATCGAGCATATACAGGATGAATCCTTCCCAATCCCCGTTTTCCGTAACGTTCCGGAGCCTTTTGTAATATCCAGCCTTATTTTTGATGATGTACCCGCTTAGGTAAATGGCTGGTATATCAAGCAGTTTCTCCATCTTCAGATACAATAATAAAAGTATCCTTCCGGTTCTGCCATTGCCATCAGCAAAGGGATGAATGGCTTCAAACTGATAATGCATGAGGGCCATTTTAATTAAAGGATCAAGGGAGTTGTCCTGATTGATGAATTTTTCAAGATCAGCCAGCTTTTCCCTGATTACTGTTTCGCCTGATGGAGGAGTGTAGATTATTTCTCCTTTTGCGTTGGACAATGTGGTTCCTGGCACGGTGCGAATTCCGGATGTGTTCTTTTTTATGCACTGCACGATTTCGATACACAGATTTGTCGTCATGAAGGGTTTTGCTTCCATTCTCTCGATTCCAAGCCAAAGGGCTTCTTTATAACTCAGGACTTCTTTGGTGGCCTGGCTGTCAAATTGTTTTTCCGCTACAACCGATTGGTAAAGATCATCATGGGTTGTCAAAATGTTCTCAATCTCCGAACTTGCCTTTGCCTCCTGAAGATGAATGGTATCAAGAAACAGTCCGGGATTGGGAAGGTTGGCGATGGCTCCGTTCAATTGGGCCAAAGCCCGGCTTGCGGAAATGGTTTTAAGCAATACCTGTTTTGTCTCTATTTCCTTTTTGGGAGGGAGCGGAGGCAATTCGTTAAAGGGATTAATCCTGTTATGTTCAGTCATATCTCAAGGGCAGGATTTACACTCGTATTCATAACGAGGGTAAAATTAATTAAAATTTACTCTCGTTAACATTTTGAGGGTAAAAATTACCTTCGTTGAAATGAAAAAAGATGATGCAAGACTCTATGATTCAATTGCGACCCTTCTGCCCGGAAGTCCCTGTGCTTTGACCGATGAGGAAATACTTGGATGCTGCCCTGATATCGGTATCTCCGAATTGGAGCAAATTAGGAGTGATATTCTGGTGGTAGCGGAACTTTTATATCGTCACACTCTTTCCCGGAACGGAAAGCCGGACACTGAATCAGGCACTGTAAAAGATAAAGCCCCCTGAATCATCTGATCCAGGGGGCTTTCTTTGTAGCGGGGACAGGACTTGAACCTGTGACCTTTGGGTTATGAGCCCAACGAGCTACCAACTGCTCCACCCCGCATTGTTTGCGGTCACAAAGATAATATAATTTTCCTAACGATGACACCTTTTCCGATCTTTCTTTCGTCTTCCGATCTTCTTCTTCGTCCTTCGATCTCCCACTTCGTCTTCCGATCTTTCTTCCTATCTTTGCCCGATTAACAATTCGTGTCCCCATGGCCGAGCCGAAAAAAAAGCTGGTTCATAAATTAAAAAGCAAGTACCGCCTGGTAATCATGCGCGAAACATCCTTCGAGGAGGTTTGGCAGATG
Organism: uncultured Porphyromonadaceae bacterium; assembly: GCA_964355105.1. Lineage (GTDB taxonomy): Bacteria > Bacteroidota > Bacteroidia > Bacteroidales > UBA12481 > UBA12481. The sequence goes on along the minus strand of CAYHCO010000053.1, from coordinate 10,616 downwards.
AAGCTTTCACGCATGAACGTCATCAATGCACTGGCCGTTTCCATCACCATATATACCCTGATCGTCATTATGCTGGTGATCTGGACACCGCTCAAACAGCTGGTTCCGGGATACCCCCGTGCGGAAATGACACGCTCGATTCGTATGAATGCCCTCAGGCTGGATTCACTGGATTATCAACTGTCACTCAAAGATCAGTTCATCGAAAACCTGATTACCATCATCAACGGCGGTGAGCCGAAAACACACAGTACTGATGAGGGCGCGGCAAAAATTGCCACCCAACAGATATCAGACAGCCGCTCAGCCGAAGATTCATTGCTGCGGATTAGTGTGGAAAAAGCCCAGCGGTTTAACCTCAACCCCGAGAACGCAAGCTCCGAAAACCGTAACCTCAACCAATTGTATTTCTTCCCTCCTGTTCGTGGACTGATTATGGCACATTTCGATTACGCCAACCGCCATTACGGGGTGGATATCGCAACCGCGAGCAACCAGGGAATAAAGGCGGTCCTCGACGGAACCGTGATCCTTTCAGATTTTACCACTGAAACGGGATTTACCGTTCAGATACAGCACGACAACAACCTGGTTTCAGCGTACAAACACAATAAGGAACTGTTTAAAAAGGTGGGCGACCGCGTAAAGGCCGGTGAAGTGGTTGCAACGGTCGGAAATACGGGTGAACTCACCTCAGGACCACACCTGCATTTTGAATTGTGGCACCTCGGCAGGCCCCTCAATCCTGAACATTTTATCGCATTCGAATGATGAAGCGGATCGCTATCCTGGGATCAACCGGCTCTATAGGCAGGCAAACTCTTGAGGTGATCGCAAATCATCCGGTGGACTTTGCCGTGGAAGTGCTCACAGCAAAAACCAATTATAAACTCCTGATCGAACAGGCTGCCCGCTTCTTGCCATCCGTAGTTGTCATTGCCGACAAGCATCACCTGGAAGCCGTGAAAACTGCCCTGGCAGGATTGCCGATCGCCGTTTATGGCGGTCAGGAGGCTCTCAAGGAAGTGGTAACCGGCGATCGCGTTGATATGGTGCTGGCCGCCATGGTCGGTTTTGCCGGACTCATACCGGTGATCGAAGCCATTAAAGCGGGTAAGCAGATCGCCCTCGCAAACAAGGAAACGCTGGTCGTTGCCGGTGAACTGGTAACACGTCTGGCTGCAGAAAACAAAGTCGACCTGCTTCCGGTTGATTCGGAGCACAGCGCTATCTTTCAGTGTTTTACCGGTGAACAGCATGCGGAAGTGGACAAAATATACATCACCGCATCCGGAGGCCCGTTCCGCAGTCTGGATATAGCCGCCCTCGAAAAGGTGACTTCAAGCGATGCGCTCAAACATCCCACCTGGAACATGGGCTCCAAAATCACGGTGGATTCTGCATCGCTCATGAATAAAGGTCTCGAAGTAATTGAAGCACGCTGGCTGTTTAACCTTCGTCCGGAACAGATCGATGTAATCGTTCATCCGCAATCGATCGTTCATTCACTCGTCCAATTTGTCGACGGATCCATCAAGGCACAATTGGGCCTGCCCGACATGCGCCTGCCGATCCTGTACGCGATGAGTTACCCAAAAAGGCTGACCGGACTGTTCCCGAAATTCAAATTCACCGATTATCCCAGCCTGACTTTCGAAGCACCGGATCCGGTGAGGTTTCCAAACCTGGCCATCGCCCTGGAAGCCATGCGCCGCGGAGGGAATATGCCCTGTATCATGAACGCCGCCAACGAAATCGCCGTGGAGGCTTTCCTGAACGAAAGGGTGGGGTTCTACGGAATGACAAGAATAATTGAAAAGACCGTCCAAAAGGCAACTTTTTTGCCAGTTGCCGGTTTATCAGAATATATTGAATCCGACCGGGAAGCCCGGTCCATTGCTTTAACATTAGTCTAAAATAATCATCAATGGTAGTCCTGATAAAAGCCGCCCAACTGTTACTGAGTCTCTCGCTGCTCGTGATCATTCATGAGCTGGGCCATTTCGCCTTTGCCCGTCTGTTTAAAACAAGGGTGGAGAAATTTTACCTTTTCTTCAATCCGTGGTTCTCGCTTTTCAAGATTAAAAAGGGCGACACCGAGTACGGCGTGGGCTGGGTGCCACTTGGCGGGTATGTCAAGATCTCAGGGATGATCGATGAATCCATGGACAAGGAAGCGATGAAATTGCCCCCGCAACCCTGGGAATTCCGCTCCAAACCATCCGGACAGCGGCTCCTCATCATGCTGGGCGGGGTAATGTTCAATGTCCTCCTGGCTTTTCTGATCTATTCCATGATGCTGTTTGCCTGGGGCGAGAGTTATATCCCGACCAAAAACATGAAATACGGGGTCATCTGTGACTCACTGGCTCTGAATATCGGACTGAAACACGGCGATAAAATATTGACGGTCGACAATCGTGAAGTTGAGGATTTCAAGAACGTTGTTCCGGAAATCGTATACAAAAATGCCAAAACCATTCAGGTGGAGCGCAATGGGGAAAGACTAGACATCGCCATCCCATCTGATTTTACCAGTCAGTTTATCGAGACCAGCAGAAAATCAAAAGGTAAAAAGGGGTTCGTTTATTATGCGTTTCCGTTTGTAGTGGACAAGTTCTCCGACGGCTACCCGGCTAAAAATTCAGGGATGCTGGTCAATGACCGTATAGTTGGGATCAATGGCATGGATCTGCCCTATTTTGACCTGTTCTTCATGGAAATCAAGAAACATGCTGGTGATTCTGTGGATATCAATGTCGATCGCAACGGCACCGCGATAGCCTTCCGAATGCTGATCCCCGAAGACGGGAAAATCGGGGCCTATCCGAAAGACCCTACCTCCTTCTTCGAAATGAAGGAGATCAAGTACGGATTTTTCGCAGCTTTCCCGGCAGGCGTCAAGACCGGCTTTGCCACGATTTCAAATTACCTGAAAGAGCTCAAGATGATCTTTAACCCGGAAACTAAAGCCTACAAATCACTTGGCGGGTTTATCGCCATCGGCAACATTTTCCCGGCAGCCTGGGACTGGTATAAATTCTGGAATATGACTGCCATGCTGTCGATCATGCTCGCGGTTCTGAATATCCTGCCGATTCCGGCCCTCGACGGCGGTCACGTATTCTTCCTTGGATTTGAGATCATCACGGGCAAAAAGCCCAATGAAAAGTTCATGGAATATGCCCAGATTGTGGGTATGGTACTGCTCCTGGCCCTCGTTCTATACTCTAACGGGAACGACATCATCCGCCTCTTCCAGAAATAGCTGGTTCCGGCGCCGGGGAGTGTAACCCGCTTCCCGGATGGCTTCCTGCATCCCTGCCGCATCCATCTTGTTCTGGGCTCCGGCAGCGGATACCACGTTTTCCTCGATCATGACCGAGCCAAAATCGTCGGCCCCGGCATGCAGGCAGATCTGCCCGGCCGTTTTGCCGACCGTCAGCCAGGAGGCCTGTATATGGCTGATGTTGGTCAAAATAATCCTCGATAAGGCCAATAGCCTGATATATTGCCTGATATCCACCGAATTGCGGATATTCATCTCGTCTCTTAAAACAGTTCCCTCATCCATGAACGGCCACGGCACAAAATTCAGGAATCCCAAGCTTCCCTCCGGTTTCTCAGCCTGCAGGTCGCGGATACGGAACAGGTGCTCAACACGCTCTTCCAGAGTTTCCGCATGTCCAAACATCATGGTCGCCGAGCTGGGCAGATGAATACGGTGAGCAACACGCATCACCTCCAGCCATTCCTCCGCGGTGCACTTGCCTTTCGATACGATCCGGCGTACCCGGTCGACCAATATTTCCGCACCGGCCCCGGGCAAGGAATCCAGACCGGCCTTTCGCAGCTCGTTGAGGACAGTTTCATAGTCGGTATGCTCTAATTTCGATAGGTGGTGGATCTCCGGCGGCCCGAGCGCATGGAGCTTAAGCTGAGGATATTCCTCCTTCAGGGTTCTGAAAAGCGTGGTGTAATAGTCGAGTCCGAGAGTAGGGTGCATGCCTCCCTGCAGCAGCAATTGGCGTCCTCCCAGACTGAACAGGTGATCGATCTTTTCACGGTACTGATCCAGCGTGGTAATGTAAGCATCCTCATCCTGACCCCGCCGGCAGAAATTGCAGAATTTGCAGAACGAAACACAAACATTGGTTAGGTTCACGTTGCGGTCGATGATCCAGGTAACCACTTTTTCGGGATGCAGCTTCATCCTGATCCGGTGAGCAGTCTCCATCAAATCGCCATCACCGGCATCCAGGTACAAAAAAATGGCCTCATCGCGTGAAAGCCATTCGCCGGTGTAAGCCTTTTGCAGTAAATCACTTGTATTCATCGTCTTTCTTTCGTTCTGCCGCCGCAATTTAGGCTAATTGTCAGGCTCTCCCATCCGTTTGGGTCAGATTTTTTTAACTTTACGGCCGTAAATCCGTTATTCCCTTATGTTACTGTACAATTGCGATCTGATCCTGCCAACTCAGAACCGGATACTGGTATTTTCCAGTGCCGATGAGCTGCGGGCTTACGAATGGCCATCGGCAGAGAAGGAATATATCAGTCTGTGCCTCGATAACCATCTGAGGATGATTATCGTGAACCGCTTCAGCCATTTCGATGTGACCCTGATCCCCGATCCCGCAAAATCAGGGGATGCACTGATTGAGGGATGGAGAACCATGGGTTTTGAACTCCACGAAATCTCCTGCCGCAATAAATGGGAGGAAATGGTGATCGTCGACCAGAGCGGCCAGCCGGCCTCCATTGAAGCTTTGGCCGAAGGTATAGCCTTGAGCAACTACCAATTCCTGAAATATTACTCCAAGCCCGAAGAGAAAAAGTACTCCTTTCAGCGGTTGGGTATACTGAACGCTGATCTCGCTATGATCAGGCGCCTGAACGCAACAGTTACATCGGTGAACCTGACGCGCGACCTGGTGAACGAGCCGGTTTCCTATCTGAACGCTCCCCAGCTTGGTGATGATCTCACCGCACTCTGTCTGGAAACGGGTATCTCAGTTGAAATTCTGGATAAAACACAGATAGAATCCCTTCGTATGGGAGGCTTGCTGGCTGTTAACCGCGGCAGTATCGACCCCCCGAGGTTCATCATCCTGAAATGGGAACCCGAGCATGCAGTGAATGAAAAACCCCTGATCCTGGTTGGCAAAGGGGTGACTTTCGATACCGGTGGCTTGAGTATCAAGCCTACTGCCGGCAGCATGGATGAAATGAAAAGCGATATGGCCGGCGCCGCCGCCGTCGCGGGAACGCTGATCGCCATGGCACGTCAGGGCCTGCCCGTAAATGCCATCGCACTGATCCCGGCCACGGACAACCGACCCGACGGGAATGCATACGCTCCTGGTGATGTGATCAGGATGCACAACAACACTACCGTTGAAGTTCTTAACTGTGATGCCGAGGGCCGGCTGATACTGGCCGATGCTCTCAGTTACGCTTCACGTTATGAACCGGATCTGGTCATCGATCTGGCAACACTCACCGGATCGGCCCAGGTGGCAATCGGCTCGCAAGGCTCGGTGGTCATGGGCACGGCTTCGGAAGAAACTTTCAACCAGCTCATGCAGGCTGGCTTTTCCGTTCATGAACGCCTGGTCAGGTTCCCTCTCTGGGACGACTATGCCAAGCTGATCGAATCGGAAATCGCCGACGTGAAAAATATCGGGGGGCGCCATGCCGGTGCCATCACGGCTGGCAAATTCCTCGAACGGTTCACCGCCTATCCATGGATACATATCGATATCGCCGGAACCGCTTTCCTTCCCACCCGCGACAGTTACCGCGGCATTGGCGGGACTGGCACCGGCGTAAGGTTATTGCTCGATTTTATTAAGAAACATTACCAATTGTAAGGACACATTATGGAGGAACACAGGATACGGGTAGGCATTACCCAGGGTGACATCAACGGCATCGGTTACGAAGTGATCATCAAGGCGTTGATGGACCCGAGAATTCTCGATGTCTGCACACCGGTGGTGTACGGATCGCCAAAAGTACTGGCTTACCACAGGAAAGCCCTGAATATACCCAACTTCAGTCTGAACAGCGTAGCCAACGCCCGTGAAGCCAATCTCCGGAGGGCGAACCTGATCAACTGCCTCGACGATAATGCCCGCGTGGAGCTGGGCAAAGCATCGGGATATGCGGGGGAAGCAGCATTCATCTCCCTCGAAATGGCTGTGGCCGACCTGATTGAACATCAGATCGACCTGCTGGTTACCGCACCGATCAACAAGCATACCATCCAGAGCAAGGATTTTAATTTTGCCGGTCATACCGAATACCTGCAGGAAAAATTAGCCGCCGATGAAGTTCTTATGCTGATGGTGAGCGAATATCTGAAAGTAGGCGTCGCTACGGGTCATATGCCCCTGTCGGAAGTGCCGCGCGCAATAACCGTAGAATTATTGCTGTCGAAGCTGCGCATTTTAGACAATTCACTCCGCAAGGATTTTGATATCGGCACCCCGCGGATCGCCGTTCTCGGACTGAATCCGCATTCCGGCGATGAGGGTTTGCTGGGCAACGAAGAGATCGAAATCATTAAGCCGGCTCTCGAAATGGCCCGGCAGGAAAATATCATGGCTCTCGGACCCTATGCAGCCGACGGGTATTTCGGTTCAGGCCTGTATCAGAAATTCGATGCCGTTCTGGCCATGTACCATGATCAGGGCCTGGCCCCGTTCAAGGCACTCTCGTTCGATACCGGGGTGAATTACACTGCCGGTCTGCCGTTTGTACGTACCTCACCCGCCCATGGCACAGCCTATGAAATTGCCGGTCTGGATAAGGCCAGTCCCGATTCCATGCGTCAGGCCATCTATATGGCAGTGGACATATACAAGTGTCGCAAGGCTAACCGCGAACTGAGGAAGAACGCGCTCGGCGCACAATAAATTTTTATCGGAGTAATGGCAATTTACGAGTATATATCCGGAAAACTTGTTGAATTAACCCCTGCCGTGGCAGTCGTTGACCAGAGCGGGATCGGGTATCTCATGCAGATATCGCTGCAAACTTACGCCACCCTTCGTGGCAAAGAGCAGGTGATCCTGCTGGCTGAAGAAGTGATCCGCGAAGATTCACACGTGATCTTCGGATTTGCCTCGGCAGAGGAGCGTGAGATGTTCCGGCTCCTGATTACGGTCAGCGGCATCGGGCCCAATACGGCCAGGATGATGCTTTCATCCCTCACAACACCGGATATCAGGAGAGCTGTACAGACTGATAATGTGAATGTTCTGAAGAGTGTGAAGGGGGTCGGAATAAAAACTGCCCAGCGTGTGATCATTGATCTGAGAGATAAAATTGGAAAAACAGAGGAAGCGACCGGTATTTTAACCCACCTGGGCAATACCTCCAGGGATGAAGCGTTATCTGCTTTGGTTATGCTTGGTTTCGGCCGTAATGAATCGATAAAGGTACTGGATCAGATTCTTAAGGAAAACCCGTCAAACGGTGCCGAAGAACTAGTAAAGCTGGCCTTGAAAAAACTTTAATTGCTTCACCGGAATCTCTATGCAGTATAGACCATCGATTCAAAGACTGATTCTAACAAGTATCGTTGCTGTCCTCCTGATCTTGCCGGGGAGCCTTTCTGCACAGATAAAAAAACCGGCCACAGCAGTCAAGCAGGCGGCCGATACCACCAAGCGCGACACGACACTGCGCTACCCGATTCCGCATGCGCCGTTTTTCCCCAGCGTGTCAACCATTCCGCAATCGCCTCTCTATCTGAAAGATCCGAAAAACATGAATTCGATCATCGAGTTCGATCCGGAGAAGAACGATTATAGATTTCAGCAGAAACTGGGGGATAAAAATTTCGGCGATGCTTTTTACCTGAGCCCTGAGCAGTACATGAAGTACGACCTCAACCGTTCCGTCAAGGATTACTGGAAACAGCGGGTCGGAGGCGAACAGTTCCAGTCGCAGGGAGGCCTGATACCGAAATTGTATATCGGCGGTGAAGCTTTCGACCGCATATTCGGCTCCAACGTGATATCCATCAAGCCCCAGGGATCGGCCGAGCTGACCTTCGGGGTGCAGATCAATAAAACGGATAACCCGTCATTGCCCGAGAAGGTGAGGAAAAATACCACCTTCGATTTCAATAACGAGATCCAGATGAGCGTCACCGGCCAGATCGGCGACAAGATGGAGCTGGGGATCACATACAACACCAAGGCAATGTTCGATTTTGAGAATAAAACGCGCATAGCCTACACCGGTAAGGACGATGAGATACTCCGCAAGGTGGAAGCCGGTAATGTGAGCCTGCCCCTCACAGGATCCCTCATCACCGGTAGCCAGAGTCTCTTCGGTATCAAAACGGAGATGCAGTTCGGGCGACTGACCATGACGACCATCTTTTCGCAACAGCAAGGCAAAACCCAATCGATTGATGTGCAGGGCGGGGGAGTGGCCAACGAATTCGAGATCCATGCCGATGAGTATGAATCCAACAAGCACTTTTTCCTCGCACAATATTTCAGGGATGTATATGACCAGGCTCTCCGAAGCATGCCGGTCATCAAATCGGGTATCAACATCACCCGTGTGGAAGTATGGGTGACCAACAAAAACAGCAATTTCAGCGAATCACGAAACGTGGTAGCTTTCATGGACCTTGCTGAAGGTGTTAACGGCACCGGTACCAACATCTTTAACCCCGACTTTGTCAAGTATGTTGGTCCGGGACGATATCCAAAAAATGAGCTCAACGACCTGTATTCCAATCTGGTAAACAACTATTCCGGTATCCGCGATATCGGTCAGGTCAACGGAGTGCTCACCCCGCTGGCCGCTTACGGCTTCCTGGGTGGTCAGGATTATGAAAAGATTGAGAACGCCCGCCGGCTTACCTCCGAAGAGTTTGTGCTGAACGCCAAGCTGGGGTATATCTCATTAAACCAGAACCTTGCCTCAGATGAGATCCTTGCCGTTGCCTACGAATACACGGTGGGAGGAGAGGTTTACCGCGTTGGGGAATTCTCCGGGGAGATGAACAAAGACCTGCAATCCGATGCCCCTTCCCTGATTCTCAAGTTGTTGAAAGGAACGAACCAAACTCCGCTGTTGCCAACCTGGAACCTGATGATGAAGAACATCTATTCCATCGGAGCCAGCCGTCTGAATAAGGAAGAGTTCGTATTCGACGTGCTCTATCAGAACGACAAAACGGGTAATGCCATTAATTATATCCCGGAGGGAGCAATCAACGGAAAGATATTGCTGAGTGTCCTTAATCTGGATAATCTTAATTCACAGCTCGATCCGCAGCCCGACGGGGTGTTCGACTTTGTTGAGCAGGTCACCGTTAACTCGACCAAGGGAAGGATTATCTTCCCGGTTCTCGAGCCGTTCGGATCCTATCTGAGAAAACAGATCGAGGGCGGCGATCCGGCCAACAAGACCATCGCCGACCAATACGTTTTTGAGGAGCTGTATACGCAAACGCAAACGGTAGCCAAGCAGACTGCTGAAAAGAACAAGTTTCTCATGCGCGGATCATTCAAATCGACCTCAACCTCCGAGATCCGTCTGAATGCCATGAATATCCCTCCGGGGAGCGTACTGGTTACGGCCGGCGGGATGAAGCTGAATGAGAATTCCGACTATACGGTTGATTATACGATGGGTACCGTGAAGATCATCAACCAGGGTCTGCTGGAATCTGGATCCCCGATCAAGATATCGCTGGAAGACCAGTCGAACTTCGCCCTGCAGTCGAAATCGATGGTCGGAACGCACCTGGAATACAAGTTTAACAAGGATATCGCTCTCGGCGGTACCATCCTGCACCTCAGCGAAAGGCCGCTGACCAACAAGGTGGATATGCTCAATATTCCGATCTCGAACACCATCTGGGGCATGAACGCCAATTACCGTAAGGAAGCACCATGGCTCACACGGTTTATCGATAAGCTCCCGCTCATCCAGACTAAGGAAAAATCCACAATCACTTTCAACGGTGAATTTGCCGACCTGATACCGGGCCATTCCAGGGTGATCAATGCTCCGGGTTCCAAGGGAGGCGAAGTTCTGGTTGACGATTTTGAAGGCAGCGAAACCAGCTATCCTTATAACCAGCGTCAAAACTGGGTCCTGGCCAGTACACCTTCAGGACAGCCTGAACTGTTCCCTGAGGCTGACCTGAGCAACAATGTGGGTTACGGGTTTAACCGCGCCAAGGTGGCCTGGTATCATGTCGACCCGCTATTCCTGCGTAACAACTCTTCCACGCCCAGCCATATCGTTAACAACGAGGAACAGCAGAACAGTCACTTTACCAGGGAGATCCAGGAACAGGAAATATTCCCGTACAAGGAGAGTCCACAAAATATTCCGGTTTCGCTCCAGGTGCTGAACCTGGCTTTCTACCCGACTGAACGGGGACCTTATAATTACGATATCCGGCCTTCACAGGTTTCTGCCGGTCTCGATAACCTGGGCTTCCTGCGTGCACCTCAAACCCGTTGGGGTGGTATCATGACGAAACTGACCACCAACGATTTCGAGGAGGCCAACGTGGAGTACCTCGAATTCTGGCTGATGGACCCGTATGTGGAGGATGAGAAGAAACAGATTAC
>CAYHCO010000052.1:18553-21513 GCA_964355105.1 uncultured Porphyromonadaceae bacterium | reverse complement strand
ATTGATGAAAGCTGCCGACTTTGAGATCAAGGAGCTGGGACGGGCAAACAGCCGATCACCACTGAACGAGGAGGGTCGTTGTAAACCCATGTTTGGCTTTGTTACCGATCAGGACCGGGTACTGTATGAAACCTCGCTGTTGAAATTTGACGAATACAAGGAAAATGGCCAGGTCCCGATTTCATTCGAGAAAGCAGGTCCACGTGAGTTTGTTTATTTCCAGCCCTCGAAAACCAAGATTGGCATTGTTACCTGCGGAGGTTTGTGCCCGGGTCTGAATAACGTGATCAGGAGCATCGTAATGGCTGCTCATTACCGATACGGAGTTAAGAATATTATCGGCTTTCAATATGGTTATGAAGGACTTAATCCCGAAATCGATCATCCGGTTGTCGACCTTACACCAGAAGTTGTCAGTCAGATTCATCATATCGGCGGATCGATCCTGGGTTCATCCAGGGGGAACCAGGACGTATCGAAGATGGTTGATACCCTGGAGATGATGAATATCAATATACTTTTTACCATTGGCGGTGACGGAACCCTCCGGGGTGCACACGCCATTCATGAAGAGATAACCAGGCGGGGATTGAAGATCGCCGTTGCGGGAATTCCGAAAACTATTGACAATGACATCAACCTCATAGATAAATCCTTCGGCTTTGAAACTGCATTTACCATTGCTAACGAGGTAATCCGGAATGCTCACAATGAAGCTTCCGGTGCTTACAACGGGATTGCACTGGTTAAATTAATGGGCCGGAACTCCGGTTTCATTGCTGCTCATGCGGCACTGTCAATACAGGAGGTGAATTTTGTGCTGGTTCCTGAAATGACCTTTTCACTTTATGAAGAAGACGGATTCATCGAAGTCCTGCGTCAGCGCCTGGCAACCAGGCATCACGCCCTCGTTGTCGTTGCCGAGGGGGCGGGTCAGGATTTCTTCAAAGGTGAAGCAATGGAAAAAGATCCGTCGGGCAATATTAAATTGAAGGATATCGGATTGTATCTGAAGGACAAGATCTCCGAGAAATTCAAGGCTGATAATTTCCCCTTTGCGCTGCGTTACATAGATCCAAGTTACATTATCCGCAGTGCACCCGCAAATGCCAATGACAGCAAATTCTGCAGTTTGCTGGCCCAAAATGCTGTACATGCAGTTATGGCTGGGAAAACGGATTTTGTTGCCGGTCACTGGAACAACGAATTTACCCTGCTGCCAATACCAGTTGCTGTGGCCAAGCAGAAAAAGATCGACATCAACGGCGAACTTTGGTGGAATGTTTTGGAAGCCACCGGTCAGCCGTCCATGAAACCCCGTTGATTCCGGCCTGATTACTTATTCAGAGCGTCCTGCAACTCATTGGTAAGGGTATCGACCAGCTCCTGCACCGACACAATCTCCGTGCATCTCCAGGCATTTTCGCCAGCAAACACGAAAGATTCGAGCAATTTCCCTTTTGAGGCATCGGCAAGCACCTTGGCTATACAGTAAGGTGCTGTTTTAGGATTACACGACCGCAGGCAATGGTGGGGACATTTAAAGGGGATAGTATCGCCATTCATGGCCCTGACAGTAAACTCATTGCGGATTACGCGCCCGGGTAGACCCACCGGACTGTTAATAATGGCGATATCGTCTTTGGTAGCGGTCAGGTAAGCCTTTTTAAAATCATCGTGGACATCGCATTCATGGGTAACCACAAACCGGGTAGCCATCTGCACACCGGAAGCTCCCAATTTCAGAAACCGCGCGATATCATACCCGTCCCAGATACCACCGGCTGCAATCACCGGAATATCTTCCTCAACCGTATTTACGTAATCTACCAGTTCAGAAACCAATTCTTCAAGCGGCCGGGCCGTTCCGGTATTAACTTCCTGGTAGGAAAATCCCAGATGCCCGCCAGCCAGCGGACCTTCGAGAATTACGGCATCCGGCACCCGGTTATAATTCTGCTTCCACTTCCGGTAAATAATATTAAAAGCCCTGGCTGATGAAACAATGGGAATCAGCTTGATATCCGAGCCTGCGGTCAGCTTCGGAAGATCCATGGGAAGTCCGGATCCGCAAATAATCATGTCGACCTTCTCCTCCACACAAATCCTGACCAGTTCCTCGTAGTTCGACAGAACCACCATCACGTTAACTCCGATGACCCCGTTGGACTGGGCGCGCGCCTTCCTGATCTCGGATCTCAGGGCATCATTGTTGAGTTCAACGAAAAGGGAGGCTTTTGCATCTTCATACATACCTAACCCAACACTCGCAATTATGCCTGCACAGCCTGCATTGGCAACTGCCGATGCCAGTTGGGACCCTGAAACCCGCACGCCCATTCCTCCCTGAATTATGGGTGGGCTGATCTCGAGATTTCCTATTTTCAGGGTGGGTATATTTGTGGTATTCATGATTTCAATTTTAATGATAATCGTCAAAATAAGCGATTTGTTTTACATTTATTGCAAAAATACATCAGAGACATGTCAGAAGTTTTGGGTATCGGCTCGAGGGTGAAGCACCCGCAAATGGGTAAGGGAGTTATTGTTCAGGTTCGTTCCGACGCCTACGAGATCGGATTTATCGAGTATGGAGTCAAGCTGATCAAGCGGGATTATGAAGGATTGGACGTTATTGAAGCGGTTGAAACTCCTGACGACCTGACTTCCTATGAAGATATGGAAAAGAGCCTGATCCGGGTACTGACCCGTTTCAGCGACGTTCAGCAAACGGTGCCGCTCGGCCAGAAATGGACTGGTGGGAAAATGGTCCTCTACCCGGGCGACAAATCATTAAAAGAAAAGGAAGTTCCGATCGAGACTTTCTTTCATAAGATAGTCATGATACGCGATCGTGTGCGTGTCATGGAACAGCTGATCAATGCCAGCAACCTTACTGACGAGGAAAAGGTTGATCTTGAGCAATATATAACAAGGATCTACGGCAGCCTCACCACCTT
>CAYHCO010000052.1:0-18453 GCA_964355105.1 uncultured Porphyromonadaceae bacterium | reverse complement strand
TTCGGTTCCCGGCTCGGGCCAAAGCGTAAAATCACGGTCGCTGGAAAAGATCATCAGGCCTATCTGTTTGCCTGCCGGAATAATCTGATCATCAGGCTCGAGATTGAAGGTCATCTCATAAAACTTGCCCGGCACGAGAGGTTCGCTTTCTGATAGGGAGCGATAATTTTGCGGATCGGCCCACCCGCGGGTAATTAAATTGTCGGTGATCTTCGCGTTTCTGCCAGCCGACCAGGGAAGTTCAACCATCCATACAGAAAGGTTAGCTGCGGGTTTGCTGCAAGCCAGTTTAATCGTGATCACAGAAGTACCGGAAAGATGAACAGGCTCCTTCAATACCGGGGTCAGATACATCAAACGGTGCGTGGTCCATTCCGCCTGCGCCAGGATGGTCCCTGTAAAGGAGACATTGTCCGTAAAAGATTCCTTGCCTTGCTTTGGAAGCTTTTCAGTCGACAGTTCGCCTGCTTTGGGCGATCCTGCCTTCAGGTAAAATTTCACGGGAGCAGCGTCCGGATTTGGATAGTCAGCGTAGGGTGTTGGTTTTCCGTTGTCATCGTTTTCACGAACGATATAGGCTTTTGGCCCCTCCAGTGCATCGTTCTGGACTCCGTACAGGAAGTGAGCAAACCATTTGTTCATCATCTCGAACGGAGGTTCGCCACCGTGACCGCCCTGGTGATAGTAAATCTTTGTGGGAAGACCTTTGGCCTTCACAGCGTTGTAAATACGCAGGCTGTGTTCGGGAACCACATTCCAGTCATTGAATCCGTGTGCCATCAGCATAGCGGCTTTCATAGGGCCCAGATCATTCAGGTAGTCCCTTCCGGCCCAGAAATCATTATAGTCGCCTTTCACCCGGTCCTGTCCTCTGGCCATTTCTCCGTCCTTGACCACTGAATCGCAATAGGCGCAATTTTCCGGCTGACTATGAATAAAATCGTACAATACATCGATATCCTCACCTAGCCAACCGCCGGGGTGCCTGATCAGACCGTTAGTCCGGTAATAATGGTAATAAGATGTGTTTGGAGCTATCGGGATAATCACTTCAAGACCTTCAACACCTGTGGTAGCTGCTGCCAATGGCAGGGTGCCATCATACGAAGTTCCGGTCATGGCAACTTTCCCGGTTGTCCAGTAAGCTTTTACCTCCTCGTTGCCGTCGGGGGTGGTATAACCTTTTGCCCGTCCGTTCAGCCAGTCGATCACCGCTTTCGGGGCCAGCGATTCATTATCGCCCCCTACAGTCGGGCAACCTTGTGAGAGTCCGGTTCCCGGAGATTCAGAATGCACTACGATATATCCCTGCGGAACCCAGCGGCCCACCTGGGCCTTGGATATTACAGGACGTTCGATGCGGGGACGGATAGGTGGGAATTTCTTGCGCGGCACAGGTACGGTATTCAGCTCCTGGCGAGGGTTCCAGAAATATTGCAGATCTGCAGTTCCGGTGCCTGCAAAATACGGACTCGATTCATAAACCACCGGAAGTTTCAATCCTTCGGTTTCCGTTTGTTTCGGCCGGGTAACGTCGACATGCATCCGATCCAGCTTGCCGTCGCCATCGGTATCGAACGTAGTTTCGACCCACAGGTCATGGATGATCCAATCGGCAGGATTGTTGAACTCCGGCACTACCGTTGTCATACCGTCTACAAAAACCGGCCCTGCTTTTTTCTGCCCGTTTGCATCCTGCAATCCTAATGTTAAGATAACCGAGCCAGCTGCCACGAAATACAATATTTTTTTCATATTCAGATATTTAGCTTTTTGCAAATTTCTTAAACTCTCTTGCGATATCGGCGGTTTTCGTGTCACCGCTATGGATGATCACCCGGTAGCGCATATGCAGGGAATCACCCTTTTTAAACATGGTACCCACCTTTTCATCCGCCGGCCAATACATCGGAGTTGGCGAGAAGAATCCGTAGTCACGTGTAAACCACGGCGAAGGATACCAGGCGTTTGCCGGGTGCTGCAGTATTGCCATCCCTTCGGCTTTTCCGTTGCGGGTACCCCAGCAGTCCATCCACGGGGATTTCTTTCCAAAAGTTCCGTTATCGCCAGTCTCGCCGCTGTTGCCTTCGGCATTAACAGCAGTACCTCCATTGACAACCGACAGGTCAGGCGCCATGCGGGCACTGAAGAAGGAGTGGTTTGTTTTTTCGATTTTTACATCCATAAGCATATCCAGACGGATATCGAAATCGATCTGGAAACGGTCTTTCGCAGGTGCTGTTATAGTGATGGTCCGAACATCGCGGATGGGTGATTCGGCACCAGGCCTGCTCCAGATGCACTCATTTTCGATGACAACACTGTCAGCGCCCGACTTGATAATTTCGGCCCGAACAGTATTTATACGGCCCCGCTCCAGGCCCTCCTGCCAGTAATTACCGCCGTTTACCCGGTCGCATCCAAAAAATAGGGAACTGTGATGCGGATAGAGGCTGTTTCTCATCGAGGTAACACTAAACCCTGATGGACCGTTCACCGGAAAGAAGAATGGGTACTTTTCGTCATCCGAAAAAACATATTGGGTGAACAGGTTTGCGTTGATGCTCACATCGATACGACTCCCCACTTTCACCGCAGTAACCTGAGAATATGCGGAATAGCCCTGCAAAAGCAAGATTAACAGCAGGCAGGTGGTCAGGACTTTTTTCATGATGACAGGTTGAATGAGTTGGATCACAAATTAGCAATTATAACCGGGATGAGAAATACGTTAACCGAATGTCCGGGCACAGTAACCGGGAAATTATCGGAGCAATTGTTCAATTCCATTTCAGCCGGAACGATCTTAACAGGATTTTTAAAATTGTTCTCATCCGTCAGACCATCTGAACGGATGATGATATGCCGGCCATTTTTACCTATAGAAGAAGCTCCGTTCAAGCGGATATCGGTTTTGACGGGTGATGAATTATAATTGACCATTTTTACCACCAGCATCTGATTTTTCTTGTCGTAACCGGCAATCGAGAATACCGATTCCATGGGTACCAGCCTGGCGGACGAGATTAGTTTGCCATCAAGATACATATCGGCCTGATTCAGTCCAACCACGATCCGCAAGTCGTACCAGCGGTTATCCTCGATGGCACCGCGCGTACTCTTGACTGATTTATACGCATAACCTTCGGGAGCTCCCCAAGCCTGCATTTCGGAAAACGAATTCCCGGCCGCTCCATAATTGGCAAACAAAAACCGATCGCTGTTCTCAACATTCAGGAATACCAGAAATCCTTCCGATCCGCCGGTACGCCTGGCTTTAACGCGAATTTCCCCGGTAGTCAGCTTAATGGATTTCAGGAACATGCGGGCAGCAGCTTTTTCGGGATCGGTCTGCTTGAGTACTCCGCCCTCGAACTTCCAGCTTCCCTCCACAGGCTTCTCCCACTGACCGGTATGCTGAAAATTGTCGCGGAACAAAAGTTTGCCATTCTCATCCAGCACTTCGAGGTTCTTAAATTCTGTCTGGGTATTCCAGGAGCCCAGACCAATCCTGCCGCCCAGAAGGGGTTTCAGGGTATCGGGTTTGGGAGAAATATCGGCAGTGAGGCCCAGATTAATATCCGGACGGGTTTCATTGAACACTTTTTGGACATAATAGGATGCCCGGGCATAACTCGATGAAGCATTGAATTCGATCAGGTTGACCTCCCAGCTGCGATCATTGACATTGCAGAAAAGCGGTGCATAACTGGCCATTTTCACCAGGTCGCCGTTCTTTTCCATTCCCATCAGAAAAACCGCATCGCCCATGTCGCAATACCAGTCGCCCCGGCCCCTTTGGGATGCGTATTCCCCTACATAGATATCCCAGGGGGTGCGTTTGTACTTGTCGAAATAATCAAAATGGGTCCGGATCCAGTTGGCTTCCCTGTAGGCATGCTCATCTATACGGTCGATGTTGTTTTCCCCGGCCCTGGCGATCGCCGGACGGTTGATGCCGCTCCAGTACATACTCATCAACACCACGATATCCGGGTATTTTGCCTTGATGGCCGACCGGAATTTAGCATAATAATCGCCGTACACAGCCGCATAATGCTCGTTGCCGATCTCGACGTATTTCAGTGGAAAAGTTGCCGGATGGCCCATTTTTGCCCGTTGGGAGCCCCATCGGGAATCCACCGGACCAATGGCATATTCAATGGCGTCGAGTGTTTGCTGAATGAGGGTGTCGAGATTGTCGATCGGCCAGTTGTTTTCCGGGTGAACAGTCATTCCGGCAAAAGCGACATACATTCCTTTGGCACCTATCTGTTCGCAGAACTGAAGGAATTCATGATATCCGAAACCATCGGTCGACCGGTATTTCCAGTATCCCCACATGCCCGGCCTCTGTTCTGGCGGCACCACCATTTTACGCCAGTCGGGTGCTGATTGCCACGACAATCCCTCCACATAACATCCACCGGGATAACGGATAAAGTCGGGTTTCAAATCGGCCAGATAATTGGCCAGATCGGGCCTCAGGCCGTTTGGGGTATTCCGGAAAGTGGGCGGAAAAAGCGAGACCCAATCAACCTGAAAGATGCCTGATCCCTGGAAATTCAGCACCAGCCTGGCTGTCGAATCGCTGCCGGTCGCGGTAATTTTTGCAGAATATTTCTGCCAGGACTTTGCCTTTTTTACCGGTTCGAACGTCCAGCTGCCCAGTTTTGCGCCCGCTATCGATTCCAGTGAGGCAGTTATGGTTCCCTTGAAGGCAAAAGGTCGTAAATAAAACATCAGGTCATAGGAATTGTCTTTTACGATATTCATTCCCCAGTAGCCGCTGTTGATGAGGGAGGTATTTGCAGATTGGCGGTCGGAACCTATTAAGGAGATCTCACACGAAAGCTGAGAAGCCTGATTCATAGGATATTCGGGCGTGAGTTTCCAGGTTGAGGCTGAACCCTCCGCATTCACCAGGCTCCAGCCGATGAAGTCGCGGGAGGTATCCCAGCCGCAGTTGCCGTTCCAGGGCCACGGCATGGGCCAAGCCTTTTCCGGAACTCCGGCAGGAAGCGATTCCAGTTCCATACGAAGAGATTTGTCCTCATTCCTGAAGATTTTCATCCCGGGAGGCACTATGCCTTCTTCGAAACTCCGGTTCTGAACGAGTTCGGCATAGATACCACCATCGAAAGCATGGCTGATCTCCTCCATGAATATACCGGAGAGTCCCTTTTGCACCGGTGACTTAACCTCTTTGAGATTGATATTCAGATTTGCCGTGAGGCCTGGTGAGCCTGTTTGGGCGAACAATGAGAAGGTCAGAGAACAGAAGATAATGGTTAGTGCGTATTTCATCAGGATTGAATTATTTCTTGACTTGTGCTATAATTATGTACGGTTGTGATTGGGCTGACAGAGGTTCCTTTCTGAAGCCTCCGAACTCCTCAACGGACCCGAAGCCGGCCTCCTCCAGAACCGACCGCAGGTCAGCAGGACGCAACGCGATCAGGGGTACGTCGTTTTCGATCGTCTGTCCGGAATTTTTAAGGGTCAGTTGCGTTTGGAACCTGATATGTGTTGGATTTTCGGTATACTGATATTTACGGATAAACTGGCATTCATCGTTTTCGATTGTCGGCAGGCTGTCGAGATGCTGATCGAGAATCCGGTCATAATTGATAATCTGGATTAATATCAGTCCATCGGGTTTCAGAACGGTGCGGGCTTGCCGCGCAAACTCAGCCACCTCAGCCTTATCGGCAAGGTGGGGGACTGTATTCCCGAAGCAGATTAGCCGATCGACCGACCCGGGAGTCAGTTCCCTTTCCAGATCAAGCATGCCCGCTTCCAGGAACCAGGTTCCCACGGGCTTAGCCAGAGCTTTCATCCGGGCCGATTCAAGCATGCTTTCATCGGGGTCCAATCCGGCGGTTGACCGGAATGTTTCCGCAAGAGCCACTATCAGACTGCCGGTGCCGCAACCGACATCGACAATGGAAAGGCCCGGATCGCTTCCGTAGGAAAGAACAAAATCGAGCTGGGCCGGTGTAAACGGAAAGATTTGATCGTACCAGGGGCGGATGGAGAGATAGAAGGACATAGGGGGTATCAGGTTTCGGGTTTAAGATTCAAGATTCAAAATTGGCCCTGGCTTTCATCCGGGAACCGGCTATGGGGTATGGGGTTTAATCTCCTATACAATTTTAATGAATTATCCCTGATCCCCAAAAAGCCCATTGATCATTGAAAAGCCCCATTGGTTGACCGTGCTGTACCATTGGCAAAAAGCACAATAATTCCTTAACCCTCTTTTATATCTTTGCGGTAAGCTGAATCAACTGCAGGAAATGAAAATTAAGAAATCATGGCGGGCCTTTAGCATGCTTCTGATCACAATGATCATTTCGTGCCACCTGCTATCAGGTAAGCCTGTTTTTACTCCTGACACCGTGCAGCTGAATACGATGGCCAGGGAAGTTCTTCAAATGCTTGAAAGTGGGCCCGCTACACTTATAACCGATTCTATACTCGCATCGGCTTACCAACTTGCCAAAAAAGAAAAAACTGAACCGACCCTGTTACTTAAATGGGCAAATGCGTTAGTTGCCTATAAAAACAGTAATTATGGAGAAGCCTATCAGTCGGCTGCCGAAGCGATGAAAACCCCACCCGGCGAAATCGGAAAGGTGGCTCAGGGCAAGCTTGCTTTGTTTTTTGCCAAAACCTGCCAGTCAACCGGGCAATTCAGTACAGGCATTGAAGTTCTCGAGAAGAATATTGAATTTGCCAAATTCCACAACCTGAAAGGTTTAATTCCATGGAGTTGTCTGGCCCTGGCGGATATCTACGAAGTCGGCAACAAGTACTCCGAAGCCATCCGGTCGCTGGAGCAAATGCTTGATTTTGCCAATCAGGAGGATGACCTTTCGGCTGCCGAGATTTCCTGTGCACGGTTGGGAAAAGCCAGGCTCACCTACAGCCGCGACTTCGGCCTTGCCGATAAGTTTTTCAGACAGGATCTTGAATTATCCAATAAACTGGCCGACTCGACTCGCATATCCTATGCGCTGACCAATCTGGGTTGGAATTTTTATCTGGAGAAACAGTTGGATTCCTCGCTCCATTATTACGAAGAGTCGTTAAAATTCAGCCTTCCCATCAAAAGATACTCTACCATAAGCAATTGCTATGGAAATATGGGGACCATTTACCGCGATAAAGAGGAGTTTCCAAAAGCGATGGCTGCGTGGAAAAAAGGACTCGAGTACGCGGAACTGAACAAGGACTGGTACACGCTATCCTGGATAAATAAGGACATGAGTCTGATGGCAGCGGCCACAGGAGATTACAAAAATGCTTATGAATATCAATTGAACTTCAAGCAGTACAGCGATTCCCTCGGAAGCCAAAATTATTCGGAAGGACTAGCGAAGGCCAGGGCGAAGTTCGATACTGACAGTAAGGAAAAGGAATTGCAGCTTCTTTCCTTCAAGATCAATAACCAACGATTGCTGATATACGGGTTCGGCGGATTCCTGTTGCTTTCGGTTACAATCGGGCTCCTTCTGCTCCGGCAGTCGAAACTGAAAGCCAGGCGGAAGATCAGTGAGATGGACCAGAAGATTCTTGAAGTAACCCAAGCCAACCTTCGCCAGCAGATGAATCCCCATTTCATATTTAACACACTGAATTCCATCCAGTATTACATGTATAAGCATGACAAGCTGGCAACAAATAATTACCTGACCAAATTTGCCAACCTCATGCGGAAGATTCTGGAGAACTCTCAGCATACGGCCATTCCTATACGCGATGAAATCGATGCTCTTCAGCTATACCTTGAGCTGGAATCGATCAGGTTCAGGGACAAGTTCGATTATCAAATCGTTGTCGATGAAGAAATTGACCCATTGATGTACAAGATACCGACCATGCTGATCCAGCCTTATGTGGAAAATGCCATCGGCCATGGTCTGATGCTCCGGGAAGGCAAGGGATTGGTTACCATAAGCCTGTCGCTCGAGGTGGATTATCTTTCATGTATCATTGAGGACAATGGGATTGGCAGGGAAGCGTCAAGGGAAATCAATCTGAAAAAGCAGCACAACCATAATTCTCTGGGGACGAGGATTACTGAATCGAGGCTTAAGCTTGTGAATGAATTTTATGGCAAGAGTCTCAAAACGGTTTTTACCGATTTGAAGGATAGCGATGGAGTGGCCAAAGGGACCCGCGTTGAAATTCATATTCCGATATTGACATGAAAGCAAAGTTGAAAACTGTAATCATTGATGATGAGATGGATGCAGTGAATTTCATTCATTCCATCATCCGCGAATACTGTCCTGCATTATCTGTTATCGGCACTGCCAATAATGCAATGGATGGAATTAAAGTTATCAGGGAGAGCAATCCTGATCTGGTTCTGCTCGATGTAGAAATGCCTCATGGCAGTGGATTCGATCTGTTGGCCCAGTTTCCTGAAAAAACATTTGATGTCATATTTATCACCGCTTTCAACCATTATGCCATAAAAGCTATCAAATTCAGCGCGGTTGATTACATACTTAAGCCGATCAATATCAACGAGTTTATTGTGGCTATTGAAAAGGTTACAGAAAAGCGGTCTTCGCCATCATTACCAAACCGGAATTTTGAAACTCTGCTTGAAAACCTGAACACTGCCTCGCCGGCCAAGCTGGCCATTCCAACTTCGGAAGGCATGGAATACCTGAGCACGCAAGAAATCATCAGGATTGAGGCTGACAGGAGCTATTCATGGTTTTACCTGACCGGAAAAAGAAAGATTCTTGTTTCGAAAAATCTGAAGGAATATCAGGACCTTTTGAATGATCGCAATTTCTTCAGATCACACAACTCCCATCTTGTTAACCTGGAGCATGTGAAAAAATACATCAGGGCAGATGGCGGAGCCATAGAAATGGTTGACGGATCGCAGGTTCCGATCTCCCGAACCAGAAGGGACCTTTTTCTTACTCACATGAACAGGCTTTAGAGTTATCCGTAAAGCCAAAACCACCAACGGTTAAACAGCCCGTCAGTTAATTTTTCACTCATTATACCTTTCGACTATTGATTCAATAAATCGATAGGTTATGAAGGCACCACTTATTATTGCTGCAACCATTATTTTACTGGTCTGCTCTATTTTTGAGGTCCGGGCACAGGGTAAGGGTGAAACTTCCACCCTCGGCATTTTGAAAGAGCCTCCTACGGGTTGGAGGGGTCCTGACCGGGATGGGATTTATCATGAAAAGAACCTGCTCTCCTCATGGCCGGCAGGAGGGCCGGAATTGGTGTGGAGGTACGATAGTCTGGGCTCCGGATTTTCTTCGGCAGCAGTAACTTCTGAAGCTATTTTTACAGTCGGCACCATTGACAGCATCAGCTATATTTTCAGTTTTAACCATAAAGGAACCCTGTTATGGAAGAACGCACTGGGAAAGGACTGGATGGTTAATTTTCCCGGTATCAGATCAACGCCAACCCTATACGATGGATCCGGTTATGTAATAAATGGATTCGGAGTCTTGTATTGCTTTGATTCCAGGGATGGCAAAATAATCTGGGAAAAAGATTTACTGACAGAATACCATGGAAAGAACAGGAACTGGGGCTTTGCTGATAACCTGATCATTGAAGGTGACCGATTGATCTGCACCCCGGCAGGAGAAGACCAGAACGTGGTGGCATTAAACAGAAAAACCGGAGAGCTCATCTGGCAGAGCAAAGGCAATGGCGAGGGAAGCTCATATTGTACCCCCGTGTTGATTGAGCGAGGAGGCAGGAAATTCTTCATCAATCAACCAGGCAAATCTTTTGTTGCCATTGATGCTGAGACAGGTGAATTAGCCTGGAAATATGACAAGCAGGAGGTGAGTGAATCCAGCCACAGGACTCCGATTTATCATGACGGGTATCTGCTGGGCCTTGACGGTGAAAGCACTGGTTGCGTAATGCTTAAAGTTGCCGACAACGGTTTTAGTTCTGAGGTGGTATGGAGAAACCCCGATTTGTACTGCGTCCATAGTGAGGGCGTCCTTTTAGGCGACCGGCTTTACGGTCCGGGCATGAAAAACAGAATATACTGCACCGACTGGAATACGGGTGCGACTCTTTTTTCACAAACTTTTGGTAATGGCATTTTCGTTCTCATTTCTGCCGATAATATGATATACTCCTACGATTGGCAGGGCAACTTTTCCCTTCTTAAACCTACGGAAACCAGTATCGAGATTGTCGGATCATTCAAGGTGGAAGGTGGCAACAAAGAACATTTTGCCCAACCTGTAATTCATAATGGCAGACTTTATGTCAGGCACGATAATTCATTGTTTGTTTATAACCTATCGAAATGAATACTACCTGCAAATGGCTGGCAATTATAGCAGTTGCCGCAAATCTGGCTAATCCGGGAATCTCTCAGACTACTTTCGGAAAATTTGAAGTTGCCAAACCATTTACCCGGTCGGCGGGACTTGCGCTGGTGGATGCAGATCAGGACGGTGACCTCGATATATTGGCAGGATCAGGAGTATCAGGTTTTTTCTTTTATGAAAATCAGGGTGGCAAGCCCGTGAAATGGGCGTCACACACTATAGATGCAAATCTTAAAGGGTGCCTGTCCGTAGCGGTTGGCGATATCGATAAAGATGGCAAAACCGACCTGCTGGGAACATCCTGGGACGACAACAGTTTAGTTTGGTACCGGAATCTGGGAAATCTGACCTGGCAAAAGAACATAATCAGCACTCAATGCGGCAACGCCCATGAACTTTACACTTACGATATGGATGACGATGGATATCAGGATGTATTGGTATCTGCGGTGACCAATAATGAAGTCCTGTTATTTCACAACCCAGGCCCAGGTGTGGTAACCTGGCCCCGACAGCAAATCTCCAATACATTCGGTGGCTCACGTTCGGTGGCGGGTTGCGACCTCGACGGTGACGGGAAGGCGGACATTATCGGCGCTGCCTTTGATGGCGACAAGATCACCATCTGGAAAAACATGGGAGGAAGTCCGGTCCAGTGGCAGCCCTTTGACCTGATCACCGGTTACAACGGAGCTCACCGGGTGGACATTACAGATCTTAACCAGGATGGGAAACCGGACATTATCGGTTGGGGATATTTGGAGGGATCATTGAGCTGGTGGGAAAATACCGGATCCGATTTCTCCCTTTGGATCATCCATGTTGTTGATAATCTACTGAATACGTCCTGTGTGGGTGAAGGGGTCGATATTGATCTCGACGGCGATCTTGATATTGTATCCACCGGATTTTCATCAAATCAGGTTGTTTGGTATGAAAATACCGACGGAAAAGCGACCAAGTGGACAAAGCACGCTATTGATACTGGAATGAAGGAACCCTGGATGGCATTTGCCGGGGATATCGACGGAGATCTTGACGTGGATGTGATCGCTGGGGGTGACGGTGGCAATGAAATTCGCTGGTACGAGAATCATCCTTCCGGCAGGATGGACACTTATCTGAATTATTCCGGGGGGACGATAAATACCGGGCTTTTCCTTCCTGATGGCTACGATGAATCTGAAACCTACGAATTATTGATTGCATTTCCGGGTGCCGGCGATTTAAAACTGAACAGATCATTCCGGGACCATCTGATACCGGTATCCGAAAGTCGTAAAACAATAATTCTCACGCCGGATTTCCCCAAGGCATCTCAGCCCGGTTATGAGTTTTCTAATCCCTCTCAGGTAAATGAGATCATTGGATATGCCTGCACCCGATTTTCTGTCGACACAAGCCGAATATACCTGATGGGGGCTGGTTGCCAGGGACAACCGTTAATGAAAGGCACTCTAAACGGAAATTTTCCGGTGAAAGGAGCATTTTCCATTAATCCTGAGATAAACTCATTTAACCCAGCCGAATGGTCCGGACTAAAGAAACCACTTGCTGTAGCATCAAGCCTCACTGACCCATATTATCCTCAGGTTGAAGCCTTTGCAGATCGGCTTTGGCAGGACGGGAAAAAGATTAAGTTGATCCCCTTCAATGGGCCTGGCTCAGATTATCTAACTGAAGAACTGGCCGATCTGAGCATGAGGTGCATGAATTTTATCGATTCAGCTAACATCATCAACAACCTATATGAAATGAGAAATTATATGATTAACCAATCCTCGTTATCCGTTATCGGATCTGGGACAAATACCCGCATCGCTGTGAAAGCAATACCTTGGGAACACTTGTATATCAGAATCATAGACCTTAACGGCAGAACCTTATACCCTCGCTATCAAGGTCCGATGGTTGGTTTGTATATGGAATTTCCTCTTAACTTCGAAAATGTTTCTTTATCTTCAGGTACCTATATTATATCGGTCACCGGCTCACAAAGTGGAACGAGAAGCATGAAATTGATTAAACATTAAGAAAGAAAGTGTATTAGGTTGATTAGCAATGAAAAAGCAAGTACTAAACTTTTTGCTGCTTCTTATCCCAATAACAAGCAACATTGCCCAGGAACCCATTAGCGATGATAAAGCCACCAATCCTGCAGGGTTTATTAACGTTGACAAAGGAAAGATTTACTTTGAATCCGGGGGTACTGGCGAGAACCTTATCCTGATTCATGACGGTATGGTTCACAGCGCCGTTTGGGATGGCCAGTTCGCTGTTCTGGCCAGGAATTACCATGTCGTCCGTTATGATCGCCGGGGTTATGGACATTCATCTGCTCCCGAAGCCCGATTTTCGAACATCGAGGATCTGAACCAGATTTTCCTTCAATTGAAGATTGATAAGGCGATCCTTTTTGGTATGTCGGCCGGCGGCGGTCTGGCAATAGATTTTACACTGAAATACCCCGAAAAGGTTACCGCTCTTGTTTTAGTCGGAGCTGTTGTCAGCGGTTATGGTTACAGCAGTCATATGTTTAACCGGGGCGGGCACCTTACCCCTTCCATTGCTGCTTCTTTCTCTGACCCGGCAAAGTATATCCGATACTTTGTAAATGATGATCCTTATACGATTTATCCGGAAAACAAAAGTGCGAAAGAAAAACTTAATAAGCTGATGGAGGCCAATTTGCAAAATGCAAAAGGGGCAAGAACCAATTTAATCCTCCCTTATGAAAAGCCGGCAGTAAAATTCCTTTCCGAAATAAAGATTCCCGCACTGGTAATCATTGGCGAATATGATATCCCTGATGTTCATTCACATGCGGGAGTAATCGAAGCAGGAATCCCAAATGCCAAACGGGAAATTATCACTAACGCAGGGCATCTAGTTCCATGGGAACAGCCCGAGGCCTTCAACACGTGCGTTTTTAACTATTTAGATAAATCAAAATTCAACACCCTTCTGAAATCTTCAGGAGGAATAGCTGCGGCCGAATTTTACCGGAAGAGGCTTGAAGCCGATCCTTCCTTTAAGATTCTCGACAGAAATGAGATGCACAATCTGGCAAGCAGCTATTACGGAAGCACTAACTTTAAGGAAGCCATTGAAATCTGCAAATTATACACACTCATCTATCCGGATTCAGAGTATGCCTTTCAATTTCTTGCAGATTCCTATTTGCAGAACGCGCAAAAAGACCTGGCGATTATCAATTACAGGAAGGCGCTGGAAATCAACCCCAAGAATACCGGTGCGAAAGAGGAACTGGATAAGCTGACGAAAAAATAGGGCCGGTCAGAATGGCGAGGACTGGCTCAGATCAGTTCCTTCAGAATCCGCAGGGCAAGATCAACTTCAAATCCCCTGGACTGGGCAAATTTGAGGAGTTTCTGTTTTTTAGCCTGAGCGATGGATTCGCCTTTCAATTCACGTGACTTTTTCTGTAGCAGATCCTTCAGCGTTTCGGCATAAAAATCCTCATCTATTTCGGCAAGAGCCTGATCGATAACAGAATGCTTCAGCCTTTCCATCGACAACATGTATCTAATCTTGATGCGCCCCCAATGATTGAGGCGCACCTTGTCCTTAACATAGGCATTGGCGTATCTAAGATCATCGATGAACTTTTCCCGGATCAGCTGGTCGATTATGGTATCGATATCTTCCGGTACCGCATCCCAGTATTTAAGTTTACCCCGAATGGACGCTTCGCTGTATTCCGCGCGGGAACAGAGCGCCATTGCCTTGCTGAGTGCCTGAATTTTATCCATGATAAGCCCTGATCATACGGTCCTTGCCGTGAATATCCTTACGAAGTTCAACATTAGGGAACCATTTATGAAAAACTGCTGCCGTTTTCTCCCCCAGCCTGTCGTGTATTTCTACGAAAACCTCACCTCCGGGGTTCAGATTTGTAGCAGCAAATTCAGCTATTGCCTCATAAAACAACAATGGATTCGCATCCGGCACAAAAAGAGCCGTTTCAGGCTCAAATTCAACCACATGCCGGTCCATCGCGGTCATCTCAGAGAGAGGAACATAGGGGGGATTTGAGACAATGATATCAAAGGTTTTCGCGGTTTGGGACGGGGTCCCGACTTTCGTCGGGATGACAGAAAAGGGCTTGGAGCCAAGGATGTCGAGGAAAGCTGTTGACAAATCGACCTTGTTGAGTTCGGCATTCTCACGAGTCACCTGCAATGCATCCTCTGAGATATCAGAAGCGATTACCTCAGAATCTGGAAAATTTTTAGCCAGCGCAACGGCGATCGCACCACTCCCGCAACCGATATCCAATATTCTAATCCGCTTATTATCTATTACATCTTTTTTTGTTATCCCGGCGAAAGCCGGGGAATCAGACGGCAGCCCTGGCTCCAAGCCCTTTTCTGTCATCCCGGCGAAAGCCGGGACCCCCTTCCTTACCGCGAATTCCTGAAGTATCCACTGCACCAGCTCTTCCGTCTCACCCCTGGGAATCAGCACCCCTTTGCGAACCCGCAGCTTCAGTCCATAGAATTCCGTTTCGCCCAGTATGTATTGAACAGGTTCATAGGTCCGGAGCCGGAGGATGATACTCTGTAAAAGTTCAACCTGATGCTCGGTAAGCTCATTGTCGCCGTTAAGTCGGATCTTCACCCAGGTCAAGCCGGTGAGGTGTTCCAGCACCAGTCTGCCGATGGAATCGATCTCACGGTCGGGGCACAGCCCCTGAAGAGACTCCGCTAGCACCTTATATGTTTCGGCATATCTCATTATCTAATTAAGGAATCCCCGGTTCCGCATGAGCGGGGTGATGTCGGGCTGCCGACCTCGGAACTTCACGAACATATCCATCGGATCGGCGGTACCGTTCTTTTCCAGAATATTTTTCCGGAACGAAGCGGCAGTGGCCTGATCGAAAATGCCTTTTTCCCTGAAAGCCTCGAAAGCATCGTTATCTAACACTGCCGACCATTCATAACTGTAATATCCGGCATCATAGCCGCCGGTGATATGTGTAAAATACCAGCTGTGGTAACGGGGTTCAATTTCCGGTATCAGTCCGATCTTTGCAAAGAGTTTTTTCTCAAAAGCGGCTACATCGACCGGTACGGTATCTTTCTGCATATGATAAGCCATATCGAGGTAACAGGCCGACAGAAACTCTACAGAAGTGAATCCCTGATTAAACTTGCTTGTTTTCTCCATCTTTTCGATCAATTGATCCGGAATGGGTTGGCCAGTTTTATAATGCAGCGCGTAGGATTTCAGCACTTCAGGTTCAGTTGCCCAATGCTCCATGATCTGGCTCGGCAGTTCAACGAAATCCCGGGCACGGTAGGATGATTTCATGGTTTTTCTCGAGAAGAGATTATCCAGTGCATGTCCGAATTCATGAAACAGGGTGGATGCCTCATCCAGACTTAACAATGCCGGCTGATCGCCACTGGGACGGGTGAAATTGCATACCATCGTAACCACGGGTCTGATTTCAACCCCATTTTCCACCGAATGGCTGCGATAGCCTCCGCACCAGGCTCCCTGCCTTTTACTGGATCTGGGATGGAAATCCTGGTACAATACGCCCAGGTGAGTTCCGTCGGCTTCCTTAACCTCAAAGGCCATCGCTTCAGCATGCGGTTTAGGGATGTCTTTAATTTCACTAAAGGTTATGCCATACAACTTGTTGGCCACATCAAAGGCTCCCTTCTGAACATTTGCGATTTTGAAATAAGGCCGGAGCTCATTCTCATCGAGGTTATATTTCTCTTTCCGGATCTTCTCGGTATACATCCACCAGTCGCTGCTCTCGATTTTAAAATTGGCACCATCCCTCTTCACCATCTGCTGGATCTGATCGCGGTCGTTCTTTGCCGCTTTCAGTGCCGGAGCCCAGACCTTGTCTAAAAGATCCATTACGTTTGTGGCATTCTTCGCCATCCTGGATTCCATAACCATATCAGCATGGGTGGGATACCCGAGCAACTGGGCTTTTTTAGCCCTCAGGCTCATCATTTTAGCCAGGATCGCTTTATTATCCTTATCGTTCCCATGATTTCCACGTTCCAGCCATCCCCCATACAATTGCTTTTTCAGATCGCGGTTCTCTGCATACTGAAGGAAAGGTATCCAGCTGGGCTTCTGGGCGGTGAATACCCATTTGCCCTCCAGTCCGGCGGCTTTAGCCGTTTGGGCAGCGGCATCCATGGAGGATTGTGGCAACCCCTTCAGATCGGCGGGATTATCCACAACCATTTTAAACGAATTCGTTTCTGCGAGCACATTCTGGCCGAATTTCACCGCAAGCAATGAAAGTTCCTGATTCAGGGCTTTAAGGATCTCCTTCTTTTCAGGCGGCAGGTTTGCTCCGTTCCTGACAAATTCCTTGTATTCGTTTTCAAGGATATAGCTCTCTTCTTCAGTGAGTTTCAGTTTATCCCGATTTTCATAGATCACCTTGATCCGTTCAAAGAGTTTTGAATTCAGGTTGATCTCATCGCTGTGAGCAGCCAGTTTCGGCGACATTTCCAGCTGGATCTTCTGCAATTCGTCGTTGGTATTGGCGGAACTCAACCCGCCAAAAACCGCACTGACACGGGTCAGGAGCTCACCGCTCTGGTCAAGTGCCCTTACCGTATTTTCGAAGGTCGGCTTTTTGGCATTATTCACTATTGCATCGACCTCTCGTTTTTGCTGCAGCATCCCCTCCTCAAAGGCGGGAACAAAATGTGCGTTGGATATCTTATCAAAAGGAGGCACTCCAAAATGCGTGGAATACTTCGAAAAAAACGGATTGTTCGGATCGGGCTCTTTTACGCGCTCGTACCGGAAGGATGAAAAACCTAAAACGGTCATGCAAATGAGGATTAATACATTTTTAGTCATGGTGAAGGGTTTTTTCTTTGACAGACAATAAAAGTAGAGATTTACCGGGAAGTTTGAAAGGGTGATTCTGCTATCTTTGGCCCCATGACTGAGATGCATAAAGCTTATATGCAGCGGTGCCTGGAGCTGGCATCCAACGGGTTGGGTGTGACAGCTCCGAATCCCTTGGTAGGTGCCGTGATCGTTCATAACGACCGGATCATTGGCGAAGGCTACCATACGGGTTTTGGAAAACCGCATGCGGAAGTCGAAGCGGTAAGCCAGGTCAGTGATCATTCGTTGCTGAAGGATTCCACGTTATATGTTAACCTTGAGCCTTGCAATCATCATGGAAAAACGCCCCCATGCACCGATCTTATTCTTGAGAAAGGGTTCGGTAGGGTGGTTATTGGCCAATCAGATTCGAACGCGGCAGCCGGCGGTGGCATCGAACGGCTGAGGAGCAAAGGTGTCGAGGTGATTACGGGAATCATGGAAGCGGAATCACGATGGTTAAACCGTCGGTTCAATACTTTCCACGAGAAAAAAAGACCTTATCTGATCTTGAAATGGGCACAGTCGGCCGACGGATTTGTGGATTCGGACCGCGCTCAAACCGGGGGTAACGGTCCAACCTGGATTACCGATGAAACCTGCCGTCGCCTGGTTCATAAATGGAGAACCGAAGAACAGGCCATCCTGGCCGGTTCCGGAACCGTACAGCTCGACAATCCCAGTCTGAATGTCAGGGCCTGGTCGGGGAATAATCCGTTGCGCATAACAATTGACCGCTCTGGCGTTCTTGTCGGTTCATTTGAAGGGAAGAGAAATTTTTCGATATTAGACGGAACCATCCCCACCCTGGTTTACACCTATCAGGACCAACCAGACAGGCAAAATCTGGAGTTTAAGAAAATATCTTCTGTCGAGCCAACCTGGCAGCAAATACTGGCCGACTTATACATGCGGAATATTCAATCGATACTGATTGAGGGTGGCCCTACCCTGTTTACCTCGCTGATCGAACAGAACATCTGGGATGAAGCCCGGGTTTTCATCGGCCCTGGCTGGTTTGGCCAAGGTGTCAGGGCTCCTCATTTCCCTTACAAGCCATCAAGTCAGGAATCCATCGGGAATTCGACAATTTGGCAATTCCACAATTTACCAATTCGACAATTTGCCAATTTGAGAATTGATATCACTAGTGTCCATTAAAAATATTTAAAAGTTCTTTGAAATCATTGTGTATCTA